>JBGQHO010000008.1:0-76982 GCA_041497955.1 Terriglobia bacterium
GGCCAGCAGCCGGCGCAGCCGCCGCGCAGCACTCCACCGCGGGGCGCCGCGCCCGACGCCGTGCACGGGAATGGCGCGTGCGCGGGCCCGGCCGGCCAGCGCGCCATCCTCTCGAGCGAGAAGCTCGGCGCTGTGCCCACGTGCTCGCAGCCCTTCGAGGGCGAGCAGGGCCTGATTCTGCCCGCCGCGCCACCGCGGCTCGAGATCCACCCACAAAATATTCAATGCGTTTCGTCCGTCCGGCTTGCGCGCGGCGGTTCCAGCCGGCCTCCGCGCGCGAGCACGCCCAGCTTATGGTATTTCAGGTACACGTATCGTGCCGCCAGCCGGGCAATTTGCCAGCCGCTCGGCCCATCGAGGAATCCGAGCTGAAGGATGAGTTTTTGGAAGAATGTCCACGGCGGGCTGATGAGCATTGCGCCGCGCCAGCCTCGCTTGCCGCTTGCGAAAAGCTGCTCGGCGGCGAGCGTTGTGTAACGGTCCAGCTTGAAGGTTTGATCCGCGACGCTGCGGTATGCATGGTGCAGCAGGTCGCCCGCCAGCCGCTCGACGTTTCCTTCGGCTTCGACGGATTCGTGCACGCGGCCGATGAAGCGCGCGCGGCGGCGATCGTAGAGCCGTGTTTTCCAGTCGGGATACCAGCCCGAATGCCGGATCCAGCGGCCCAGAAAATTTGCGCGCCGCGCAAAGGCATATGCCGGCGCCGCAGCAGACTCTTGCTTCCACACGCGGAGCGACTCGCGCAGCTCCGGGCTCAGCTCTTCGTCCGCGTCGAGCGACAAAATCCAGTCGTGCGAAGCTTGGGCGGCGGCGAAGTTCTTCTGGTCTCCGTAATCGGTAAACGAGCGGACAAGTATCCGCGCGCCGCGCTGCCGCGCAACTTCTGCGGTGCGGTCCGTGCTGCCCGAATCCACCACGACAATTTCATCCGCCAGGCCGTGGAGCGAGTCCAGGGCGCGCGGCAGGTTTTCTTCTTCGTTGAGAGTGATCAGCGTCGCAGTGAGTCGGTTCATCCGGCGGGTGGCCTGAGTATAGCAACCCCTGCGCCCGCGGGACTACCGTGGCGTGATCGTCAGGCGGAACACCGTGGAGCCGATGCGAAACTCGGCCCCGCTCGTCAGCTCGGCGGCGCGCACGCGCTCGCCGTTGAAGTAGGTGCCGTTGGTGGACTCGAGGTCTTGCAAGCGCACGATGTCGCCTTTCACTTCCAGCACGCAGTGCGCGCGCGAAACTTCAGGGTCATCCACCTCGTAGTCGGCGCCGCCGCGGCCCAGTACGACGCGCGGCGTGCGGAATCGGTAAGGCGGCTCGCCCGGGATGGGACCTGAGACAGCCGTCAGCGTGATCTCCCTGCCGGCCGGCAGCGCAAGCCCCTGTGATTCGCTTGCGAAGCTCGAGTCCAGCCCCCCGGCGCCTTCGCCGCGCGCAAACGAAGGCAAGGGCGTAATCACCTGCGTGCGGTCGGGCCGCCGCGCCACTTCGACGATGTTCACCTCGCTGCATTTGGAGCAGCGGAACTGCACCCGGGGGTGATCGCCGATCTGCGCGTCGTTCAAGGCGTGCGGCGTCCCGCAGCGTGTGCACGTGGCCTGCATACTATCAATCTAGCATGTACGGGGAGCGCTGGCTGGCTGGTCTCGCGCGGTTTGCCTAAACGGCAAGGGACTGCGGTTAGGGTTTCTTCGGGCGGTGCTTCAGTTTCGGGCGGTCGGAATCGAGATCGGCGTTGTCAGGGTCTTTCTCTATGCCGTTGCCGGCGCCTCTTGCCGAGTTGTCGGGGCCCCTGCGGTCGAGGCCGTGCGCGCGCGCATAAGTCTGCTGTGCGGTAAACACGTCCGCCCCCGGAAGCTCGACGGGCTGATCGAGCACCACGGAAAAGGGCATGCCGGGCTCGAGGTAGACGTCCTGGCCGCGGCGCGACATCGCGATGATCAGCGCAATCGCGGCGCCGGCTCCGGCGCCCACCGCGGCGCCCTTGCCGCCCTTGATCTGCGCGCCGAGCAGCGTGCCTTGGGCCGTGTACATGATCAGGCTGTACAGGTCGGCCGATTTCTTGTTGTCGGAGGTCAGCCGGCCCCCGCCGCGCATGTCGGCTGAATCGAGATGCGCCGTCAGCGGCTGCGTCGTGTTACCCGCGACATCAAGGCGGTCCACTCGCACGCGAATCACTCCGGCTTTGCCGAAGCTTCCGGGCTTCTTCACTTCGATCACGGTCCCGGTGATGGCCGTTTCCGGCGGAAGCTCGAGTTGGTCGCCCAGCCGCATCACATCGGAGGTGCGGAACGTCACCGGCTGCCCCTGCTTCGCGATGCGCGTGCTCAGCGGCGTTTCCAGCACGACGGCAATCGCCGTGCCCGCCGGAATCTCGACGCGCTCCGGCAGGTTCGGCGGAGGCGCAGGCAGCGGTGCGGGCGCAGGCGTGCGCGGCGCCGCAGACTCGGGCGGCTTCACGGGCTCGCTGGGTTTCGGTTGCGCCGGGGGTTGCGGAGCGGGCTGTTCGGGCGGAGGCGGTGGAGGCGGAATCCGGGGATTGATCGGTGCCTGCTGTGCAACGGCCGGCAGCGCGCTCAGCGCAATTGCCGCCAGCCAAAGAAGGACGCGCCCCCCGCTGATCCGCCGCATCGGCCACCTCGCCATTAGTTGATTAGGTGCAGAGGGTGGCAGAAGGTTGCCTGAGGGCACCGCGCGGCCGGCCGTCAATGGACGAAGCCCACCTTGGGTTCGAGCTCCTCCCCGGGCGCTTCGCGGATAGGGCCGAACTGCGTTTCGTAGCGCGAAATGTTCTCGCCCAGCGCGCGCCAGAGCCGCTTGGCGTGCCCGGGACTAAGAATCAGGCTCGACACCAGCTTGCCCTGCGGGCCGCTGGGGAAGATGTAGATGAATTGCATGGTGAACTCTTCGGCGTTGTGATGAATCATCACCAGATTGCTGTACTGCCCGATGAGTTCCTTCTCGTCGGCCTTGATCTGCACCTGCTGTTGCTCTTTGGCCGGTTCCGGCATGGTGTCCTCCGCCCGCGGCGCGCGCGTTCCCGCTTCAGCGAAGCTACCACAAACGGTGTTGCCGCGCACCGCCGTGTTGCCCGCTGAGACATTTGGCCTCACAAGTTCTTGACAGCCGGATTTATTAAGCGTAGTTTATTTCCTTGATTTACTTAGGTTAATAAAAAGCGGCCGGAAGACCGCAGCCCGCAACTTCATGGCAGACCTCGACACCGCCGCCGGAATCCCCTCACGCAAAGGCTGGAAAAGCCCGCAAGGCCTGCCGTCTTTGCCCGAAGCCTACCGCACCATCCCCGTCTATCCGGGCGCATCTGTCTGGCGCAAGCTGCTGGCGTTTGCCGGCCCCGGCTACCTGGTGGCGGTCGGTTATATGGACCCGGGCAACTGGGCCACCGACCTGGGCGGCGGCTCGAAGTTCGGCTACACGCTGCTGAGCGTGATCCTGCTCAGCAACCTGATGGCGATCTTCCTCCAGGCGCTTTCCGCCAAGCTCGGCATCGCCACCGGGCGCGACCTCGCGCAGGCCTGCCGCGACCACTTCTCGCATCGCACCGCCGTTGCGCTCTGGGTGATTTGCGAAATCGCGATTGCGGCGTGCGACCTCGCGGAAGTGCTGGGCTCGGCCGTGGCGCTCAAGCTCCTCTTTGGCCTGCCGCTGCTCGCGGGCGTGTTGCTGACGTCGCTCGACGTGCTGCTTGTGCTGGCGCTGCAGGGCCGTGGCTTCCGGGTGATCGAGGCGCTCGTGATCACGCTGATCGCGACGATTGCCGGCTGCTTCGCGTACGAGATCTTCTTCGCGCAGCCGCTCTGGCTCGAGGCGGCGCGCGGCTTCCTGCCCAACGCGGAAATCCTGCGCAACCGCCAGATGCTCTACATCGCCATCGGCATCCTGGGCGCCACGGTGATGCCGCACAACCTGTACCTGCACTCGAGCATTGTGCAGACGCGCGCCTTTGACCGCGAAGCCGAGTCCAAGCGCGAAGCCATCCGGTACGCGATCATTGATTCGACTGTCGCGCTGTGCTTCGCCTTGTTCATCAACGCGGCCATCCTGGTGCTGGGCGCGGCGGCGTTCCATCGCGCGGGGATGACGCACGTGGCCGAGATCGCCGACGCCTACAAGCTGCTGAGCCCGGTCCTTGGCGCGAGCCTGGCGAGCACGCTCTTTGCCGCGGCGCTGCTGTGCTCCGGCCAAAACTCCACGCTGACCGGCACTCTCGCCGGGCAAATCGTCATGGAAGGTTTTCTGAACCTGCGCCTGCGGCCCTGGCTGCGCCGGCTGATCACGCGTCTGATGGCCATCGTGCCCGCGGCGATCGTGATCGGCGTGATGGGCGAAGGCAAGGTGACGAGCCTGCTGATCCTGAGCCAGGTCGTCCTCAGCTTCCAATTGCCTTTTGCCGTGGTGCCGCTCGTGATGTTCACGAGCGACCGCGGCAAGATGGGGGAATTCGTCAATCGCCGCTGGGTCGTCGGACTCGCGTGGCTCGTCACCGCGGCCATCATCGCGCTGAACGCGCAATTGCTCTGGATGATCCTCCGCGACCTCCTCTGAAGCACCTCCGCACGCGTCGAACTCTCTCCGGAAAACGTTTTTCTGAGAGTTTGAATCTCATGGGATGATGCTGTTCTGGGACTGAGCCGGCCATGAAGAGCAACCCAGCAATCTTGCGGAGTGCGGCACTGCTTGTGTTGAGCCTGGCTGTGGCCCTCTGGGCCGCGGCGCATGGCCAAAAGAATTGGCCCGTGCCGGAGGAAGCGAAGAAAGTGAAGAACCCGGTGGCCGCTACGCCGGAGAATTTCGCGGCTGCGAGGGAGATTTACCTGAACGACTGCGCGCAATGCCACGGCGAAACAGGCAAGGGGGATGGCTCCGAAGCGCCGATGTACGACGTACAGCCCGCCGACTTCACCGATGCGCATATGATGGGCGAGATGACCGACGGCGAGATCTTCTACAAGATCACCGAGGGGCGCAAACCGATGCCGTCATTCAAAAAGCGGATGACGGAAGAACAGCGCTGGCAACTGGTGAATTACGTGCGCACCTTCGTGCCCAAGGCCGCGCCTGCGGCCAAATCGAAGAACGCGCCTGCCGGCAAGAAACCTCCCGCCAAACAGTAGCTCCGCGCTATTTCACTTGCGCCAGCGCCTGCGCGACTTCCTTGATGTCGGGCACGACGGGGATGTCGTAGTTCTTGAACCAGGCCACTTTGCCTGCCTTGTCCACGATGGCAATCGCGCGGCCGGTGATGCCTTTGTCGGCCAGGAAGACACCGAACTTGTCCGCGACGCTTCCGCGCGGCTGGAAATCGGCGAGCAGCGGATAGCGGATGCCCGTCTTTTCGGCAAACGCCTTGTGCGACCACACGCTATCCACGCTGAGACCCAGCACCTGCGCGCTGAGTTGCTCGAACTGCTTCATGTCGTTCACGAAGCAGGCGTGTTCGTTGGTACAGACGGGACTCCAGTCCAGCGGGTAGAACACGAGCACGACGTTCTTCTTGCCCCGGAAATCCGAGAGCTTCACTTCCTGCTGGTTCTGATCTTTCAGCACGAAATCGGGGGCAGGTTGTCCTACGGCGATCGGCATGCGTCCTCCTCAATTGGCCAGCACACCTATCATAGCCAAACGCGCGGCGCGAGACAAACATCCCAATTGCGAACCGCGCCCGCCATTCTGGTACCATACGCGCATCTTTCTCGGAACTCCGCTCGACAGGAGGATCCATGGCAGCAAAGCAAATCACCGTCTGGGGCCAGAACCGCCCCGGCAATCTGGCAAGAATCACCGGAGTGGTGGGCGCGGCAGCCCTGAACATCACGGGCTTGTTCGCATCCGATGTGAAAGGCAAGAGCGCGGTGCGGCTGCTTGTCGGCAACGCGGCGCGGGCCACAGCGGCGCTGCGCAAGGCCGGCTACCGCGTCACGCAAGAGCCGGTGCTCGTGCTGAGCTTGGCGAACAAGCCGCTGCAGCTCGCGCGAGCGGCAAGGCGTCTCGCCAAGGCGCGCGTGAACGTGGGCTACGCCTACGCCACCGCTGCCTTCGGCGCAAAGCGCGCCAGCATCGTGCTCGGCGTCAGCAGCGCGGCGGCCGCGCGCCGGGCGCTGCGCTGAGCCTTGGCGCGGCGCCTCACGCTGGAGCAGGCGTACCCGGGCCTCGAGTTCCGCCGCCGCACGCGGAACTGGTGGGCGCGGCTGGTGCGAGTTGCGGCCGAGTGTGTGCATCTCGAGACGCAGCACGACTTCATGGTCACGCTGATCCCGGATACGCTCTACCTGCGCGGGCAGGCCGCGCCGCGGCGCGAAATGCCGCGCCCGGAAGTTTCGCTGTGCCGCGCCTGCCTGCTTGGCGTGCTTCGCAGCGAGCTCGCGGCCTATCGCGGGCGCGTGGTCGCATTCGAGCCCGATGCGGAAGCGCTCTCGCAATATTTCTTCGTCGCGCCGCCGGACTTTGCCGCCGCGGGGCTTCAGGAAGGCGTGGCGGCGGCCGTCGCGCAGCGCCTGGCGCAGCAGGCCCGCGATTGCGCGGACTGCGCGCAGCCGGCCACCTGGCTCTGGCTCGATCGCGAAGCCGTGGCCACGCTCGACGATACCGCCCGGATCGCGGAGGCGCCCGGCCGGCATCTCTGTGCGCGGCATGGAGCCGCGGCGCTGTGCGGTGCCCTCGAGGCCATGCGGGAAGCGAACCTGTTCTACATGAACGTGCCCTACGGCGAGGCGGGCGCGTACGTCTGGATTTAGGGGATCAGGATGACCCTGCGTGAAGTGGTGGACAAATATCTTGCGCTATCGAGCGGCTTCGGCCAGCCCGTCGAGCTCGCGAAGTTTGGTCTCGACCGCGCGGAAACCGAGCGGATATTCAGCGTCTTCGACGAGGACTACCACATCAGCCGCTACTTCCACTTAAGCCGCGTAAGCGGCGAAACGTTCGAGATCAACGGGTTCCCGCACACGCACGTCGTGATTGACCCCGAAGTGCAATCCATCTTGTAGGCTGGCTGAAAAAAGAAGGCCGGCCCTTGCGGACCGGCCATGTGGTTCGGGTGGTTGCTTCGAAGGAGATCTAGCGGCCACGGCGGTCGTGTCGCAGGTCGCGACGGTCGGAGCGCAGATCGCGGCGGTCCCCGCGGACGTCGCGGCGGTCACTTCGCAGATCTCGCGTGTCCCGATAGAGATCGCGCTTGTCGCCGCGCAGGTCACGCTGGTCGGCGTGGATATCTCTCCAGTCGCCGCGCAGGTCCTTGCGGTCCGCCTGCACCTGGCTGCTGTGCCAGCCGAACTCCTGGGCGTCCTGCTTCAGTTCTTTGCGATCCCCGCGCACATCGGCGTAATCGCCATTCAAATCCTTGCGGTCGGAGCGGATATCCAGCGCGTCCGCCTTGATGTCGGCCTTGTCGCTGCGGATGTCGCGGCGGTCGCTCCGCAGATCGCGGACGTCGCGCCGGATGTCGCGCTTATCCTGCCGGATGTCCCACGGCCCATCCTGTGCCCAGGCGCCCACCGCCATCAGGCCGGTGAGTCCAATTCCCATAATCAAACGTTCCAGTATTCGTCGGGGTCCCATCGTTGTCTCCTTAACTCTCCTTCGAGCGCTTCTATAGGTGGAACCCGGTCGTTGCGGGAAAGTTGCGGGGGAATGCGCGCGCGTTTCTACAATTTGCGCAAAAGTCCGGGCAAGCCGCGGGGAAAACAACAGTTAAGAGACGGGCGCGGAACGCTACTTTTGCGCGACGGCCAGCCCGTCAAAGCGCTGCGCGAGGCGCCGGTGCTCTTCGCGCAGCTCCTCCGGCAGCCGCTTGCCGAATCTCTCGAAGAAACTGCCGGTATCTTCGAGTTCCTTCGACCAGTCCGACGGATTCACGCGGAGCAGCTCTTCCAGCGCCTCGCGCGAGACGTCCAGCCCGTCGATCGTGAGCGCACCGGCTGCGGGCACCCAGCCGACTGGGGTCTCGGCCGCTTTGCCTTTCCCTTCCACGCGCTCCAAGATCCACTTCAGCACGCGCGCGTTTTCGCCGAAGCCCGGCCAGAGGAACTTGCCGTCGGCGCCCCGGCGAAACCAGTTCACATGGAAAACCTTCGGTGGGTGCGGGATGCGCTTGCCCATCTCGAGCCAGTGGCGGAAATAGTCCGCCATGTTGTAGCCGCAGAAGGGCAGCATGGCCATGGGGTCGCGGCGCGTGACGCCCACGGCGCCGGTGGCCGCCGCGGTCGTTTCCGAAGCCATCGTGGCACCGACGAACACGCCGTGCTGCCAGTTGAACGATTCGTAGACCAGCGGCGCCACGCGCGCGCGACGCCCGCCGAAGATGAACGCCGAAATCGGCACGCCCGCGGCGTCTTCCCAGTGCGGCGAAATGCACGGCGCCTGGCTCGCCGGCACCGTGTAGCGCGAATTCGGATGCGCCGCGGGGCCCTTGCCCGGCGTCCACGCGCGCCCCTGCCAGTCCAACAAACCTGCGGGCGCTTCGCCGCTGATGCCTTCCCACCACGGCTCCTGCGCGGGAGTCATGCCCACGTTGGTGAAAAGCGAATTCTTCTTGAGCGCCGTCATCACGTTCGAATTGGTCTTCGGGCCCGTGCCGGGCGCGACGCCGAAAAAGCCGGCTTCGGGATTGATGGCGTGCAGGTAGCCGTCGGCCCCGATCTGCATCCAGGCGATGTCGTCGCCCACGGTCCACACGCGGTAGCCCTGCGATTCGAGCGCGGAAACCATCATCGCCAGGTTTGTTTTCCCGCAGGCGCTCGGGAACGCCGCGGCCATGTAGGTGACCTTGCCCGAGGGATCTTCGAGGCCCAGGATCAGCATGTGCTCGGCCATCCACCCCTGCTCGCGCGCCATCCAGCTGGCGATGCGCAGCGCGAAGCACTTCTTGCCGAGCAGCGCGTTGCCGCCATAGCCCGAGCCGATGCTCCAGATGAGTTTCTCTTCGGGGAAGTGCAGGATGAAGCGCCGCTCCGGGTTGATGTCGGCGAGCGAGTGCAGGCCGGGGACGAAATCCGGGGAGCTGCCGATGCGCTCGAGCGCGGCGCGGCCCATGCGCGCCATGATGCGCATGCTGGCCACCACGTACGCGCTGTCGGTCACTTCCACGCCGGCCCGGCTGATGGGCGAATCCACCGGCCCCATGATGTAGGGCACCACGTACATCGTGCGCCCGGCCATCGCGCCCTCGAACAGCGCGCCAACCTTCTGCTTCGCCTCGGCGGGAGCCATCCAGTGGTTCGTCGGCCCCGCGTCGGCCTTTTCGCGCGTGCAGATGAACGTCACCTGTTCGGTGCGCGCGACGTCGTTCGGATTGCTGCGGTGCAGGTAGCAGTTCGGGTAGGACGCGGGGTTCAGGCGCGCGGTGTGGCCCTCGCGCAGCATCTGCTCAATCATTCCTTCGTATTCCCGCGCGGAGCCGTCGCACCACACGATCTGCTGGGGTTTGGTCAGTTGTGCGGCTTGGTCCACCCACTGTTCAATGGGTTTTGACAAGGTATTCTCCCGAGTTAAGAGCCCCGGGACGCAACCGCTGCCGCGGCAGGCAGGAATTGAGTCGTCGCATCAGGGCAAGGTTGCGCGGCGAACAACACAAAAGTCTATGCCGCGCGGCGTGGAATCGCAAGCCCGCGCAGCCGCCAAGTTCGGAATCTGAAAACAGAAAACGGCGGGTATAATCCGCGCCAGTGTTCGCCTCTATCTTGGTCTACGCGGGCTTGTTGGTCGCTTCGGTTGGTGTGGTTTCTCTTCTCAAACCGTTGCGCTGGCTGTTCGTCGCGAGCCGCATGCAGGGGGCAGGCGTTCTCGCGGCCGGCATTGTTCTCGTCGTCTGCGGAATGGCGTGGCCGGCGCCGCTGCAGCGCGTGGAAGCCGAGCGCTCGGCGCTCGATCACTTCATGCGTGCGTACCAGTTCAGCGAATTCCACGACATCCGGATTCACGCAGCGCCTGCCGAGGTCTACCGCGCCGTCCGCGAAGTCACCGCCGACGAGATCTTCCTGTTCCGCACGCTCACCTGGATTCGTTACCCGCACTTGCCCGGCCGCGGTGAGGAAAACATCCTGAATGCGCCGGGCGGCAAACCCATTCTCGAGGTGGTCACGCGGAGCGGGTTCCGCGCGCTGGCCGAACAGCCGGGGCGCGAAATCGTCCTGGGCACGGTGGTGGTGTGGGACGGCGTCTCGCGCATTCACAGTGTCGAGGAGTTCCGCAGCTTCAACCGCCCGGGGAACGCCATCTCGGCGATCAATTTCCTCGTGCGCGACGATGGCGGCGGGTGGTGCACCCTCTTCACGGAGACGCGCGTCTTCGCCACCGACGCGCGCGTCCATCGGCGGTTTGCGCTCTACTGGCGCATGATTTATCCCGGTAGCTCCATGATCCGCTACTTCTGGCTGCGCGCGGTCCGCAAGCGTGCCGAAGCCGCAGTCCCGGCGCATCCTTAGAGAAGCTGACGCCGCGGAACGAAGCCGCGCCGCGTGCGAATGCTATACTGGCGCGCGCATGTACGTCAGGAAACTTCACGTGGACGTGATCGTTGCGGGCGAGCGGCGCCCCTGCCCGCTCGAATGGCTCGACGCATTCTGCATGCGCAATTTCACCGGCGCCGCCGAGTTCGACGACACGCTGCCCACCGGCGAAGGCGCCGTCGAAGCCAGCTTCCGCGTTGTGCCCGCGCGCTTCGCTGTGGCGTTTGCCGAATGGCTCACCAAACGCGGCAAGGGCAACGGCCAGCCAGTCGAGGTGGATGTCCGCGAAGGCTGACGGAGCTGCACCCAAAGGCCGCGTGAAGGATGGGGAAGGGCACGGCTTTAGCCGTGCCGCAAAGCGCGCCAGAGAACGGCGGCTTTAGCCCCTGAAGTCAAAGCGGTTGAACAGAGTATCAGTCGTTCGCGGCGGGGTAGGCGGGGCGGCGTCCGGGTTGAGGGGGGCGCGCGGGCGGGGTCAGCAGCGCGCGAATCTTCGGCAGCGCCAGGCGGGTCGCGGCGGCTCCCGCGGCAATCACTTCGTTCGCCCTTTCGAAATCATCCCACACGTAGCTTTTCACGTCCGGCTCGATGGCCACGTCGGCCGCGCTGCGCCAATCGCTCTCCGCGTGCTGCTGGATGATGGCAAACGAGCGCCCGATGACGTCCACCACGCTGTGCAGCTCGCCCTCGCGCCCGGACTCGAGATGGACGGCGATGATGCGCTCGGCGCCCATCTGCTTCAGCGCTTCCACGGGCACCGGCGCGGTCAGGAAGCCGTCCACGAGCGTGCGGCCCTCGTGTTCGACGGGCTGGAACAGCCCGGGATACGCGCACGAGGCGCGCAGCGCCAGCCCCAGCGGCCCTTTTGTGAAATACACGGATTCGCCGGTGCGCAGGTCGGTGGCCGCAATCGCCAGCGGCATCTTCAATTCTTCAAAGCTGGCCACGGGTGAGAATTTCTTCAGGTAGCCTTCCAGCCGGGCGTTCGTCGCCAGGCCCATCCAGGAAAGCGTCCATTTTCCGAAATCGCTGAAGCGCGTCAGCACGGCCTGCCGCTCCATCTCCTCGAGCGGCACGCCCGCCGCATACGTTGCGGCCACGAGCGCGCCGACGCTTGTGCCCGCGATGTAGTCAATGGGGATCAGGTTCTCTTGGAGGACTCTCAGGACGCCGATGTGGGCCATGCCGCGCGCGAATCCGCCGGAAAGCGCCAGCCCGATCCGCGGCCGCCCGTGCGGGCGGTCGGGTTCCGCGTAGGCGAATGCCCGGAAGCGGTCCACCGCTCCCTGGAGCCGATCGATCAGCGAGCCCATGCGCAGCCTCCACTTCATTGGAGTCATTATTCTGGCTTAGGGATGCTTGGTTTTCCAGTTGACCCTGTTTTTGGGGTTCTGTAACCTCACTTTGCTCCGCCAATCTGGGGCGGAGCCCTGCTGCTCGCCGCGGCGGCCAGACCGGCCCAATTCCACAGCGCACGCTCGCCAGGGCGAGCCGGAACGGGATATTCCGATGAAGCGACGCATCGAGAAAGTAGCGGTCCTTGGCGCCGGCACCATGGGCGCGCGCATCGCCGCGCACCTGGCCAATGCCGGCGTGCCGTGCTACCTGCTGGACATCGTTCCCGCCGAGCTGACGCCCGACGAAAAGACCAGGGGCTTGACGCTGGAAAGCCCCGACGTGCGCGACCGCATCGTGCGTGCGGGACTCGAAGGCGCGCGCAAGGCGCGGCCTGCGGCGTTCTTCACTCCTGATTGCGCGCGGCTGATTACCACGGGCAATTTCGACGACAACCTCGCCTGGTGCGCGGAAGCCGACTGGGTCATCGAAGTCGTCGCGGAGAATCTCGAGATCAAGCGCAAGCTGCTCGCGCGCGTCGCGGAGCACCGCCGCCCCGGCGCCATCGTCACCACGAACACTTCGGGCCTGCCCATCCGCCAGATCGCCGAAGGCGCCTCCGACGATTTCCAGCAGCATTGGGCCGGCACGCACTTCTTCAATCCGCCGCGGTACATGAAGCTGGTCGAGTTGATCCCCGGGCCGAAAACACAGGCGGACGTGCTCGAGACGCTCGGCGATTTTTGCGACCGGCGGCTCGGCAAGGGCGTCGTCGTCGCCAAGGACACGCCGAACTTCATCGCCAACCGCATCGGCACGTTTTCCATGCTCAACGCGCTGCGGCTGATGGCCGAGCTCGAAATGACCGTCGAGGAAGTGGACGCCTGCACGGGCCCGGCCGTCGGTTGGCCGAAGTCGGCGACGTTCCGCACCGCCGATATCGTCGGGCTCGACGTGCTCGTGCACGTCGTGCGCAATATCTACGACAACGTGCCCGACGACGAATCGCGCGAGATCTATCGCGTGCCGCCGATGATCGAGGAAATGGCCAAGCGCGGCTGGCTGGGCGAAAAGACCGGCCGCGGCTTCTACCAGCGCGTGAAGCCTGCCCCGGGCGGGTCTGCGGGGAAAGAAGGCGATCGCGAAATCCTCGCGCTCGACTGGCAGAAGATGGAGTACCGCCCGCGGCAGAAGGCGCGCTTTGCCTCCATCGAAATGGGCAAGACCATCGAAGACACGCGCGAGCGTCTGCGCGCTCTGCTGGGACCCGTGCTCGCAGGGCAGGGCGGCGACAAGGCGCAGCGGTTTTTGTGGGGCTCGATTTCGGAGATGTGCCTCTACGCCGCGCGGCGCGTCCCGGAAATTGCCAACACGGTAGACCACGTGGATCGCGCCATGCGCTGGGGCTTCGCGTGGGAGCGCGGTCCGTTTGAGATTTGGGACGCCGTCGGCGTGGAGACGATGGCGAAGCATCTCGAAAAGGCCGGCAAGTCGCTGCCGCCGCTTGTGACGAAGCTGCTCGGCTCCGGCAACGCGTCTTTCTATCGCGCCGCGCAGGGGCAGACGTCCTACTTCGACCTCGGCTCCGCTTCCTACAAACCCGTCGCCGAGCCCGAAGGCATCCTCATCCTGAAATCGCTGAAGGAGCGCTCCAAGGAAATCGAGCGCAACGCGGGCGCGAGCCTGATTGACCTGGGTGATGGCGTGCTCTGCTGCGAATTCCACGCCAAGATGAACGCCATCGGCGGCGATCTGATCCTGATGTTGCACGCCGGGCTGAAGCGCCTGCGCGCGGACTTCGAAGCGATGGTGGTGGCCAATCAGGCGCAGAATTTTTGCGTCGGCGCCAACCTGATGCTGCTGCTGATGTTCGCGCAGGAGCAGGAGTGGGACGAAGTCCACATGGCCGTGCGGCAATTCCAGAACCTGAATATGGCCATCAAATATGCGCCGCGGCCGGTGGTGATTGCGCCGCAGGGCATGGCGCTCGGCGGCGGCTGCGAAATCAGCCTGCACGGCGCGCGCATCCACGCCGCGGCCGAGGCTTATATCGGCCTTGTCGAAGCCGGCGTGGGCTTGATTCCCGCCGGCGGCGGCTGCAAAGAGATGCTCATTCGCGCGAACGAGCACGCGGCGGGCGGCGAGGATTTGGACCTGTTCCACGCGATGAAGCCGATTTTTGAGAACATCGCCATGGCTAAGGTTGCCACGAGCGCCGAAGAGGCGCGCGCGTTTGGCTATCTGCGCCGCGCCGATTTGATTTCCATGAACCGCGACCGCCTGGTGGCCGACGCAAAGCAGACCGCGCTCGGGCTGGCGCGCGCGGGCCACCAGGCTCCGGCCCCCGCGGAGATTCGCGTCCTCGGCGAGCAGTTTCTCGCCGGCGCAAAGCTCGCCATCCACATGATGCTTCGCGGCGAGTACATCTCGGAATACGACGCCGTGGTGGGCCGCAAGCTGGCGAATGTGCTGGCCGGCGGCGCACTGTCTTCGCCGCAGACGGTCCCCGAGCAGTACGTTCTCGATCTCGAGCGTGAGGCGTTCGTCTCGCTCTGCGGCGAGCGCAAGACCCAGGAGCGCATCGCCCACACGCTCAAGACCGGCAAACCTCTGCGCAATTGACGGCTGGGCTTGTTGAAACCAGCCGTTCGCCGGACACGTCCTGAAGGATTGTTCAGCGGTGTGACCCGTGGTGGTTTTGATTTCCAAATCTCAGGGGTGTCGCATGATTCATCGCAGAAGGCATGCGTTTGTGTACCCGGGGATCGTGGTGCTGGCGCTCGCGTTGGCCGCGCTGATTCCGGCGCAGCGCGCCGCCGCGGACGATCCGCCGTATTTCGCCATCAAGGGTGCGCGCATCGTGCCCGTTTCGGGCCCGGTGATCGAAGACGGCACGGTGGTCATCGCCAAAGGCCTGATCGCTGCTGTGGGGAAGGACGTGCCCATCCCGCCCGAGGCGTGGGTGATTGACGGCAAGGGCCTGACGGTCTATCCCGGCCTGATTGACGCGCTCTCCGACGTGGGCCTGCCCTCGGCCACGCCTGCGCAGTCCGCCGGCGGAGCCGGACGCGGCGCACAGCCAACGCCTGCTACGGTCCCCGCACAGCAGACGCCCTCGCGCGGGCCGGAAGATCGCCCCGGAACGACGCCGTGGCTTGTCGGCGCCGACGAGCTGAAGCCCGACGACAAGCGCATCGAGCAATGGCGCAACGCCGGCTTCACGACGGCGCTGGTTGCCCCGACGCGCGGCTTTTTCCCGGGGCAGGGCGCCGTGGTGAACCTGGCGGGCGAGCGCGCCAGCGAAATGGTGGTGAAATCCCCCGCGACGCTGAATGTCAGCCTGCAGGGTACCGGCGGCTTTGGCGGCGGATTCCCCAATTCGCTGATGGGCATCCTCGCGTACGTCCATCAGGTTTTCGTTGACACCGCGTGGTACGCCGAAGCCTCGGCCGCGTACGAGAAGCACCCGAACGGGGCCAACCGCATCCCCTACGACCGCACCGAGCGCGTGGTGAGCGGTGCCGTGCGCGACCGCGAGCCGGTGCTCGTTTCCGCGAACTCGGCGAACCAGATCTACCGCGCGCTGCGCATGGCGCCGCAGTGGAACCCGCGCTTCGTGCTCTACGGTGTGCAGGAAGGCTACGCCGCGGCCGACGCCATCGCTGCCGCGAAGGTGCCCGTGCTCGTCAACCTGCGATGGCCGGAGCGCTCGCGCGACGCCGACCCCGACCAGGAAGACTCGCTGCGTGTGCTGCGCTTCCGCGACCGCGCGCCCTCGACGCCGGCGGCGCTCGCCAAAGCGGGCGTCCCGTTCGCGTTTTACGCCGAAGGCATCGCCAATCCCAAAGACATCGTGAGGAACGCGGGCAAGGCCATCGCCGCCGGGCTTTCCGCCGATGCCGCGCTGCGCGCGTTCACGCTGAGCGCCGCGGAAATCCTGGGCGTGGCCGACCGGCTGGGCAGCATCGAGCCCGGCAAGATCGCCAATTTGGTGATCACCGACGGCGACATTTTCAACGAAAAAACGAAAGTGAAGATCGTCTTCGTGGACGGGCAACGGTTTGTAGTCCGCGAAGAGGAGCGGCCGCCGCAACGCGGCCCGCAAGGCCCGCCGATGGGGGAGGTGCAGCCGTGAAGCGCAACAAGTGGATTCTCGCGGTTGCGTGCCTGGCGCTCAGCGCGAGCGTTGCGCACGCGCAGGCGCAGTCTTCGGGCGTGACGCTCGTCAAGAACGCCACCCTCCTGACCATCACGCACGGCACGATCGAGAACGGCTCGATCCTGATCCGCAACGGCAAGATCGCCGCGGTGGGCAAGGACCTGCCGGCTCCGGCGGGCGCGACGGTGATCGACGCCGCGGGGCAGTACGTGCTGCCGGGCATCATTGACTGCCACTCGCACATCGCTGTGGAGGGCAGCGTCAACGAAGGCAGCATTTCCGTTTCTTCGATGGCCAACATCGCCGACGTGCTCGATCCCGACGATATTGAGATTCAGCGCGACCTCGCCGGCGGCGTGACCTCGGCGAACATCCTGCACGGCAGCGCCAATTCCATCGGAGGGCAGACGCTCGTGATCAAGCTGCGCTGGGGTCAGCCTGCGTCGAAGCTGCCCTTTGAAGGCGCGCTGCCGGGCATCAAGTTCGCGCTGGGCGAAAACCCCAAGCGCTCGAACTCCACGGTCCTGCCGGGCACGCAGCGGCGCTATCCCGCCACGCGCATGGGCGTCGAAGACACCATCCGCGAAGCGTTCACGCGCGCGATGGAATACAAGCGGCAGTGGGACGACTACAACCGCCGCAAGGCCGCCGGCGAGCAGAACTTGATCCCGCCGCGGCGCGACCTGCAGCTCGAGCCGCTCGTCGAAGTGCTCGAGGGCAAGCGCTACGTCCATTCGCACTGCTACCGCGCCGACGAAATCCTGATGCTGATCCGCGTGGCCAACGAGTTCGGCTTCAAGGTACGCACGTTCCAGCACGTCCTCGAAGGCTACAAGGTGGCGAAGGAAATCGCCGCGCACGGCGCCGGTGCATCCACGTTCTCCGACTGGTGGGCATACAAGATGGAGGCGTTTGATGCCATCCCCTACAACGCCGCGATCATGGCGCAGAAGGGCGTGGTCGTTTCGATCAATTCCGATAGCGGCGAGGAAGCGCGTCACCTGAACCAGGAAGCCGCGAAGACGATGAAGTACGGCGGGCTTTCCGAGCTTGAAGCGCTGAAGCTCGTCACGCTGAATCCGGCCATCCAGCTCGGCATCGAGAAACGCGTCGGCTCGATTGACGTGGGCAAGGATGCGGACCTCGTGATCTACAACAAGCATCCGCTCAGCGTTTATGCCGTGCCGCAGAAGGTGCTGATTGACGGCCAGGTGTACTTCGACCGCGAGAAGGATGCCGCGGGGCGCGCCGCGCTCGACAAGGAGAGGAAGGACCTGATCGAGAAGGAAAAGAAAGCGGCCGAGGCCGCGCGGCGGCGTCCGGGCCAGACTCCGCCGAACCGCACCGGCGAGACCCCGCCCAATCCGCCGCAGCCCGAGCGCGAGGGGGAGAGGCCATGAAGACAACGATTCGATTGCTCCGCATCGCTGCTTTGCTCGCACTGGCCCTCGCTCCCTCGGCCCGCGCCCAGGAGGCTTACGCCATCACCGGCGCGAAGGTCTACACGCTCGCCGGCCCGCCGATCGAAAATGCCACCGTCGTGATCCGCGACGGAAAAATCGTGGCCGTGGGCGCGGACGCAAAAGCTCCCGCGGGCGCAAAGGTGATTGACGCCAAGGGTCTGGAAATTTATCCGGGGATGTTCGATCCCTGGAGCGAGCTGGGTCTCGCCGAGGTGGGCGCCGTGGCAGCTACTGTGGACACAACGGAGCTGGGCGAATTTAAGCCGCAGCTCGTTGCGGGCACGGCGGTGAATCCTGCGAGCGCGCACATCCCCGTCGTACGCGCCAGCGGCATCACGCACGTGCTCACCGCGCCGGGCGGTGGCACAATCGCAGGCCAGGCCACGATCATGAACCTGGCTGGCTGGACGATGGATGAAATGGCTGTCCGCCGCTCGGCGGCGATGGTGATCAACTGGCCTGCGCTCCAGCCGCGCGGGGGCGGCGGAGGCGGAGCTGCTTTCCGCGCGCGGACGTTCACTGAAATCAAGCAGGAGTACGACAAACGCGTGCAGGAGCTCGGCGACTGGCTCGAGCGCGCGCGGCACTACGCGCAGGCCGCCGAGAAAGGCTCGGCCGCGAAGTTCGACCGCGACCTGAAGCTCGAAGCGCTCGTCCCTGTTGTCGAAGGCAAGCTGCCCGTGCTGGTGCTGGCGCGGGGCGCGCGCGAGATTCGCGATGCCGTGAATTTTTGCGAGAAGCAGAAAGTAAAAATGGTTCTCGCCGACGCCACCGAAGCATGGAAGGTGAAAGACCTGCTTAAGCAGAAGAACATTCCCGTGATTCTGCCGCCGACGCAGTCCCTGCCGCGCGAGGAGGACGATCCCTATGACCGCTCGTTCACGCAGCCGGCGGAGCTTGTGGCCGCGGGCGTGAAAATCGCCTTCTCGAGCACGGCGTACGAATTCGCGCGGCGGCTTTCGCAGCAGGCGGGCGTGGCGGTGGCCTACGGCCTGCCGCACGACGAAGCGCTGAAGGCCGTGACGCTTTATCCCGCGCAGATGTTCGGGATCGACAAGGAGTTGGGCACGATCGAGCCGGGCAAGCTGGCGAACCTGATCGTCACCACCGGCGATCCGCTCGAGCTGCGCACCGAGGTGCGCTACCTTTTCATCAAGGGCCAGCTCACCTCCACCGACAACAAGCACCGGCAGCTCTGGGAGGAGTACCGCAAGCGTCCTTAGGCGCAGGACGCCGCGTTCTCAGGCCCGCGCGCTGCTCGACGGGGCCAGGCGGCTGCGCAGCAGTTGCATCACGTCGCTGGTCAGGAACGGCTTGCGCAGCACCGGGAAATCCAGCTCGCGGCAAAGGTGCTCTTCTTCCAGCGAGAGCAGCCCGCCGGTCATGATGATCACGTGCATCCGCGGATTTTCCCGGCGCAGCTGCAGCGCCAGCTCCACGCCGTTGCCGTCGGGCAGCAGATAATCGAGCAGCGCCGCCTGCGGCATTCCGGATGTCACCAACTGCCTCGCCTGCCGCACGGTTTCCGCCGCCAGCATTTTCCAGCCCGCGCGGGCCAGGTGCTGTTCGAGGAAGCCCAGCAGGTCGTGGTTGTCGTCCACGATCAATACGCGGGGCTGCTGCGCCGTCTGAGGTGCCGGAACGTAGGCCACGCCGGTGCCCGGCCCCGTGCGTAGGGCCAGACTTTCCTCGCCCGCGGTAAATTCCACGCATACGCGCGAGCCCGCCTCGATGTGCCCGCGCGCCACGAGCGTCGCCAGCGGCTGCGTCAGGTGGCGATGCACGGTGCGCTTCAGCTCGCGCGCGCCGAACTCCTCGCTCGTGCCGTGGCGCAGCAGAAACTCGCGACTTTCCGGCGTCACCTCGATTTGGAAGCAGCGCGCGCCCAGGCGCGTGTTCACGTGCTCCTGCAGCTCCGCGATGTGCTGGTCCAGGATGCGCGCGAAGGATTCCGTGTCCAGCGGCTGGTAGGTGATGATGGCGTCCAGCCGGTTGACGAACTCCGGTGAAAACATTTTGCGCACCGCGGCCAGCGCGATGCCTTTCAGCTTGGGACCGATGTCGCTGTGCTCATGCTCGACGCTGGTCTGGAAGCCGAGCCCGGGGTGCATCGCTTCCATCATCTTGCGGGCGCCCAGGTTGCTGGTGAGGAAGACGAAGCTCCTCTCGAAGTTCACCGTGGTGTTGTCGCCGAGCTGGAGGATGGCCCTGTCCAGCACGCCGAGCAGCAGGCGCGTGAGCGTGGGCGCCGCTTTCTCGATTTCGTCGAAGAGCACGAGCGAGAGGTTGCATTTTTCGCTCACCACGCCGTCGAGCCGCGCCTGCGTCAGCATGGGCTGCGACTCGCGGTGCCCCACGTAGCCCGGCGGCGCGCCGATCAGCTTGGCCACCTCGTGCTCCATCTGGAACTCGCCGCAATTGATCTTCAGCACTTTCGCTGCGCTGCCGTGCAGCACCTCGGCCAGCGCCTCCACCGTGCGCGTCTTTCCCGTGCCGGTGGGCCCGAGCAGCAGGAAGATGCCCGCGGGCCGGCCCTGCGGCGACAACTCGGCGAAATACATATCCAGGTAGGGAACGATGACGCTCATCGCCTCCGGCTGTCCCACTACCTTTTGCGAGAGGACGGTGATGAGGTCGTTCGTCGCTTCGCGGGGATCATTCTGCGGAATTCTCACTGCGGGTGTTTCGGCCATGGCTGGGCCCTCCTCGGTGTACGCACACGGAAGGGGGATGCGGGAGCTGGGGACGACCGCGCTCGGTGCCCACGCCTTGGCGCACCAGCCGTCTCCTTGGGGGGGCATTAGCTTACTACAGATCAAGCCGCTCGCAGGGCGCAGTTGCTTTTTCCGTTAAGGTGGAATCCAATGAGGGCCACTTTTGTGGGAGGGATTGGACGTGCGCGCAACACTCATTTGGGAAGCAGCGGCCCTCATCGCCGTCTCTGCCTGGATAAATTGGAGTGAGCACTTCGCAGCGAGTGCCTCCACTACTCTTAGGAGATTTGAGCGAATAGAAGAATGACGCGCTTTCTCTCCCGCGCAGTGGCCGATCTCGAAGCTGGCGGCGTCAACGGAGAAACGGAACGCCTCTTCGCTTACCACCACGTCACCAAGCACAGCTATGACTCCGTTCGTATCCATGCGCGTTCTCTCGATTGGCACAACCAGCCCGATCCCTTCCGCAGCTATGAAGGCGCGCCGCTGATCGCGCTTCCGGCCGAACCCGGCTTTCCCAAGGCCGGCACGTTCGCCACAATGGCGGCGCTGGCGGAAACACCGGGAACCCCCAAGGGAAGCAAGTCCGATTGCCGCGAAGAAGTCCAGCTCGACGTCGCTTTGCTCAGCCGGCTGCTCTGGCATTCCATGGCCATCAGCGCGTGGAAGAAAGTTCCCCGGACAGGCGATCGCTACAGCCTGCGCGTGAATCCCTCATCGGGAAATCTCCACCCCACGGAAACCCATCTAGCCCTGGCCGGGTTCACCGGAGTCGACGCCGGCTTGTATCACTACCGCGCGGATCGGCACGCGCTCGAGCTTCGCAGCCGTGGCGACTGGACGGGGCAAATCGCCCGCGCCCTCGCGCTTCCCTGGGCGGCGGAGTCGCCGCTGATCGTCGCGCTGACCTCGATCTTTTGGCGCGAGGCGTGGAAGTACCGCGATCGCGCCTATCGCTACTGCTGCCACGATTTGGGCCACGCGATGATGAGCTTGCTTCTGGCGGCGCGTGCCCTGGGACTGCCTGGCGGCGTAGTGGCGCACTTCAGCGATCTTCGCCTGACCCAAGCGCTCGGCCTGGCCGAAAGCGACGACGCGCCCATGGCCTTCGTGGTCTTTCCGCCGCAGAGCCCGTCTGGGCGACTCCCCACCCCGCCGCAGCAAGAACCTGCGGGAGTCCCCAACGAGTTATCCGCGGAAGAAGTTCCCTATTACCTGCTTCTCGGGATGCATCGCTCGACGATGCTGCCCGATCCCGCGGGGCCGCTGCCGCGCAGCTCGCCGGTGCATGCCGGCGCCGCCCTCGGCCCGCCGTCGCTGCCCGCCCCGGCGCGCGATACTCCTCTGGAGCCAACCGTGCGGCGACGCCGCTCGGCGCTTGATTTCGATGCTCGCACTCCGCCCATGGAGCGCGACGCAGTGGAACAGCTCCTGGATTTCGCCACGCGGGATTGGCCGGCGGACTGGCGCGGAAATTTCGGCGGCGAGAAGATACCGGTCGCGAGCGGCGCCGATTTCGTGACGCTTTACCTCTACTTTCACCGCGTGCGCGGCTTCGAGCCCGGTGTCTACCGCTGGGACAAGTCCAGCCGCAGGCTGGAGCAGCTCCATCGCGGCAATATGGAGCGCGTGGCGGCTTATCTCAGCCTCGAACAGCCGCTCGCGGGAAACGCCTGCTTCGCCGTTTCCATGGTTGCGGATTTGGCTGAGGCGGCACGCGTGTTCGGCAACCGCGGCTACCGCTACGTGCATTTCGAAGCAGGGGCAATCGGACAGAGGCTCTATGTCGGGGCGGAAGCGCTGGGCTGGAACGCCACCGGCATCGGCGCGTTCTACGACGATGATGTGCACCGCTATCTGGGCTTCCTGGAAGAGGGAGAGACCCCCGTGGGCGCGTCCCTCCACGCGGCGGAACAAGCGGCGCTTGTCATGCTGGGCTCACCGTCCAGCCGTGCGCCGGCGCAGGACCGGGACCGCCACGAGCTCGATCCGGTGATTTCCGAATCCGGCGAAGAGCATATTTCTGGTCCGAGGCAATTGCAGCAGAACGAAAGGGAAGCCGCGCCGCGCAGGGATCCTCGCACTCTCCCGCGACAGGTGATCTATCACTTCGCGGTCGGCCGCGCCATTCCCGATCCGCGGCTCGAGGCTTGAGTGCTCCGCAAGGAAAGAAACGGAGGAACCGTGGAGCGACCCGATGTCCATCTTCCGTCTGAAACCGAGTTCATCCACGGCTGCCAGGAGTACGCGAGGAACGAAGGCCGCGACGCTATGTACAAGGTTGCGTCTTTTTGGCTGGCCCACTTTTGGGGCCAGCCTTCGGAGATGGCCGATGGGCTCGGCGTACTGCTGCTAACCTGGAACCAGCCGTTCTATCGGTACGGTATCTTTGATTTCAGCGAGCTTGAGCGCTGCCTCATCGAGAACCTTCCCACCCTGGAGGCGTACCGTCAGCGTCCGATCCAGAGCTTAAGCGACAGGGACGACCCCACCATAGCGCAGCTGTTTCGTGCCTTCCTCCAGGCGCTCGCGATTCGAAATGCCGGAGCCGCTGGCGGTCGCCAGAGTCCCGTCGGAGCCGCAAAGGCATTGCATCTGTTGGCGCCTCCGTTCTTTCCGCTTTGGGATCTTAAGATCGCAAAGGTCTACGGATGCGACTACAAGATCCGCCCGGTCCAAGCCTATCTTCACTTCTCTCGCATCACGCAGCAACTCGCGAGCCGCGTGTCTCACTTTTCGGGCGTAACGCAGGCCAACGTCCTCAAGCGCATCGACGAATACAATTATGCAAAGTACACGAAAGGCTGGATCTGAACGGGAGAAGCCTAACCCGGCGTTGCAGCGGACCGGCGCGCAAGCGGCTTGCCATGTGCGACCGGCGGTGGGCGCCGGCCGCCCAACGCCAGGTCATTAGGCGGCTCCCTGGAAAGGCGCCTTACCCTATTGAAGGTCTACTGCGAGCATGGGGCTCTGACTTCTGGGATTAAGACGTTGGGCCAAAGCGGACGGATCGAGCTCGTGCATTTTCCCTATGATCCCAACTCTCGCTCTCGCCACATTTCCAGCATCGCGAAGCCCTCCAACGCACAGATTCGGGAACTCAATCTCCCGATAAAGGATCTTCCAGGGGCAATCGCGGACTATTCGGGCTCCGACCACTTTGACGAGATACTCTCAATTCTCGGCGGCGAACACCGGCAAGACGCACTGCACGTCGACTCCGCCTTCAAGAGCGGGTGCTCGGCATTCGTCACACAGGATTCCGATATTCTGAAGCACAAGGCGCAATTAGAGGGTTTGCTCGGGATTAGGTTCTTTCATCCAGATGCTGAGTTCAGCGATCTCGAGCAGTTTATCGCTGGCGATTCCGGAGCCACCTAACACACGCTCGGGCTTGGCCGAACGCTTCGGCGCTCACGGGTGCGGTAGTGGGATATGATGAGCGCGTTCGCCACTCAAGCCCACGCCGCAGGCCGCCCCTTTTCGTGGAAGAAGACCATGAAAAGCGAACTCGTCAGGCAAATCCGTCTAAAACCGGACGAAGCCGCTCAAAGAATTTTACGCTGTGGAGGAAATATACGCTGATAACGATCTTGAGAAGCGCGTGAACGACGTGTTTATTGCTGATCCGCATCTTTCCCAGGGTTCGGATTTGCACTTTCACTGAGAAAGTTACCATCCAGTGCTTCATATCCAGCACGTTTTTGAGCTCCGGTGCGAAGACATGGTCAGGCATCTGCTGGGCTAGTTCTGCCAGGGTGGGATGATCGTTGAAATACAGGTCGGAAGTCTCATGCACCAGTTCTTGAAATGAGTGGCCCACCTCTGGGAGCAGCCTGCGCAGTTCGTCAAGAATCTTCGCAGTGTAGATTTGGAAGAACGCCCGCTCATCGTCAGGTTCGCCTTCACGCAGGACGGCGACGGCCTGTGCGTAGAGCGCACACAGAATCTCGGCTGCGACATCGTCCCCCAAGACAATGCCCGCGGCGTCCTTCTTCAGTGCGTCCGGCCATTCGGCAAGGGTTTCGTCAAGTTGCCGCATCAATGATCCTGTCATCTCAATGATGCAGCGTGCGAGGGCTTCGGGACTTGTCGGAACTTTCAGCCCGAAGAGATTCACAGCCTTTTTGGCCAGACCGCCTGGAAGCAATCTCGCGATAAGGTCACCGAACCCATCGGAGACTCTTGTTCTGAGCATTGTAGTTGAGGGGGATGGTAGCAAAGAGTGTGGCAGTGCGGCAGCCGGAATTGGTTTTCGGGTTGTTCACTCTTTCTTTGAATCGCCTTCGCGATGCGGTATCATGGAGTGTAGAGCCTGCCAGAGACTCTGCAAGCGAGCGCGGATGTGAGCAGCGCATATCGAAGTATCGCAGCACGATAAGTCTTTTAGAATGTCTACTTACGCGAGGGAGCGCTCGTAAGTTTTTTAGAATGAATACTTACAGAAAAACAGGGGGGTGGGGCTACCCTGCAACAGCTTAAGTTTTTGATTCAAAGGGAGTTGTGAGATGAGAGATGCAGTACTAGTCAGTTCCGTTCGCACAGCCGTAGGCAAGGCGTTCAAGGGAACGCTGCGCGCCACGCGGCCCGACGACTTGGCTGCGGCGGCGATCCAATCGGCTGTGGCGCGCGTGAAGGGGCTCGAAGCGCGCGAAATCGAAGACGTCATTCTGGGCTGCGCGATGCCGGAAGCCGAGCAGGGAATGAACGTCGCGCGCACCGCCGCGTTGCGCGCGGGCCTGCCGGTGGAAACTTCTGCGCTGACCATCAACCGCTTCTGCTCTTCAGGTCTGCAAGCCATCGCCATGGCAGCCGAGCGCATCATGCTGGGCCACGCGGACGTGATCGTCGCCGGCGGCACCGAATCCATGAGCATGGTGCCCATGGGCGGCAACAAAATTTCTCCGAATCCCTGGCTGATGGACCACTACCCGGACTCCTACCTCGGCATGGGACTTACCGCCGAGAACCTTGCGCGCAGGTACGGCATCACGCGCGAGCAGGCCGACGAGTTTTCGCTCGCTAGCCACCAGAAGGCGCTGGCGGCGATTGCGGCAGGGAAGTTCAAGGACGAGGTTGTGCCCGTCGAAGTGAGCGTGACGTTCGTCGAGAATGGCGCGAACGGAAAAAACGGCGCGCGGCCGAAGACCGTTAAGACGATGTTCGATACCGACGAAGGCCCGCGCGCGGATACATCGCTCGACGCGCTCGCCAAGCTGAAGCCTGCGTTTCACGCGCGCGGCGTCACCACCGCGGGCAACAGCTCGCAGATGAGCGACGGCGCCGCCGCGGCCGTGGTGATGAGCGCCGAGCGCGCTCGCGCCATCGGCGCAAAGCCGCTGGCGCGTTTCCTGGCCTTCGCCACGGCGGGTTGCTTGCCGGAAGAGATGGGCGTCGGGCCGGTGTTCGCCATTCCGAAGGCGCTCAAGCTCGCGGGGCTGAAGCTCGACCAGATTGACGTGATCGAGCTGAACGAAGCTTTCGCCGTGCAGGCGCTTTCCGTGATCAAGCTCGCGGAACTCGACTCGAAGAAGGTGAATCCGAATGGCGGCGCGATTGCCCTGGGCCATCCGCTGGGCTGCACCGGCGCGAAGCTGACGGCTACGCTGCTGCGCGAGCTCGAGCGCCGCAGCGGGCGCTACGGCATGGTGACGATGTGCGTTGGCGGCGGCATGGGCGCCGCCGGCATCTTCGAGCGCCTCGCCTGAGTTAGGATCAGTTGTCCCAGCCCTATGCCGCCCGGCGGGCCCGCTCGAGCATGGATTGCCCCGGCCGCGCCTTCCCGGTAAGATAAGTCTCTGCGCGCCCCAGCAGATCACCGCCCCGTTCGGGGAAATTGATGGCTGCAACCAGTTGGTATTTCGCCTACGGAAGTAACATGAACCGCGCCCAGATGCTCTCGCGTGCGAGAAGCATCCTGGAAGAGGTGCCCGCGCGCGTGGAAAACTACGAGATGGTGTTCAACAAGAAGGTGCGCGGCGGCTCGGGCAGCGCGAACATCCAGACCGCGCCGGGGAAGACCGTTTACGGCGTGCTGTACAAGATTCAGGAGTCGGCGTACCGCTCGCTCGACCGCTACGAGGGCGTGCCCGTGCACTACCGCCGCATTGAAGTAACCGTGACGCTTCCCGACGGCAGGAAGATCGGTGCGCAGGCCTACATCGCCGCGAAGGTGGAGAAGGGCTTGCGCCCCGCGTCGCACTATCTGCAGGGCATCCTGGATGGCGCCGCGCAGCACGGGCTGCCTGCGGAGTACATCGGCGAAATCAAGGCGGCCGCCGGCGCTGCCTGAACGTGAATGGAACGCGGAGCGCCTCGCGCTCTGTGATTTTCACACCGAGGATGGAACATGGCTACGACAGCAATGCCACGCACCGCCGCCCGCGGCGGCAGCTTCTTGATTGAGTCCTGCCGGCCCGAAGATGTTTTCACGCCCGCGGACCTGAGCGACGACCAGAGGCTGATCGGCCAGACGGCCGAGGAATTCGTCGTGAAGGAAGTTGTGCCGCTGGCGAATGACCTCGAGCAGCACAAGGCGGGCCTGATGCCTTCGCTGCTGAAGAAAGCGGGTGAGCTGGGCTTGCTCGGCGGCGGCGTGCCGGAAGAGTACGGCGGCTCGGGCCTCGACAAGATCTCCGCCACGCTGCTGGCGGAAAAGATCGCCGTGTACGCGTCGTTCGCCGTCTCGCACGGCGGAAACTCCGGGATCGGCACGCTGCCCATCGTCTACTTCGGCACGGAAGAGCAGAAGCGGAAATACCTGCCGAAGCTGGCCACCGGCGAGCTGCTCGCCGCCTATTGCCTTTCGGAGCCGCAGGCGGGTTCGGACTCCCTGAACGCGCTGACGCGCGCCGTGCTTTCGCCCGACGGCAAACACTGGGTCCTGAACGGCCAGAAGATGTGGATCACGAACGGCGGCTTTGCCGACGTGTTCATCGTGTTCGCCAAGGTGGACGGCGAAAAGTTCTCCTGCTTCATCGTCGAGCGCAGCTACCCGGGCTTTTCCGTCGGCGGCGAAGAGAAGAAATTGGGCATCAAGGGCAGCTCGACCGTGCCCATCTTCTTCGAGAACTGCCTCGTGCCGAAAGAAAACCTGCTGCACGAGATCGGCCGCGGGCACATTGTGGCCTTCAACGTCCTGAACGTCGGCCGTTTCAATCTGGGCGCGTATTGCCTGGGCGGCGCGAAGAGAGTGCTCGAAGTTGCCGCGAAGTACGCCAAGGAGCGCACCGCCTTCGGCAAGCCGATCGGGCAGTTCGGCCTGATCCGCGAGAAGCTGGCGGAGATGGCCATTCGCACCTACGCGGTGGAGTCCATGCTCTACCGCTCGGCGGGGATGATTGACCTGGCGATGAGCGCGGCGGGCTCTGCCGCGGACAAGACGCAACAATTGATGAAGGTGCTCGAGGAATACGCCGTGGAAAGCTCGATCAGCAAGATCTACGGGAGCGAGGTGCTCGATTACGTAGTGGACGAGGCCGTGCAGATTTACGGCGGCTACGGCTATCACGAAGAGTACCCGGTGGCGCGCGCCTACCGCGATAGCCGCATCAACCGCATCTTCGAGGGCACGAACGAAATCAACCGCCTGCTGATCATCCAGATGCTGATGAAGCGCGCGATGAGCGGCGCGCTGGCGCTGATCCCGGCGGCCACGAAGCTCGCCGACGAAGTCCTGGCGGGCCCGCAGTTTGCGGAGGCGTCGCCAGGGCCGCTGGCCGAGGAAGAGCGCGCCGTGGCGAATGCGAAGAAGGTCTTCCTTCTCTCCGCGGGCGCCGCGGTGCAGAAGTACCGCGAGCAACTCGCCGACCAGCAGGAAATCGTGGGCGCGCTGGCGAACCAGGTGATGGAAGGCTATGCGATGGAATCTTCGCTGCGCCGCGCGCAAAAGGCCGTGGCCGGCCGCGGCGAGGCCGCTTCGGCCGCCCTGGTGGATGCCGCCCGCGCATTCATCTACGACGCCGCCGACCGCGTGGAGAAAGAAGCGCGCAAGGCGCTCGCAGCCGTGGCGGAGGGAGACATGCTGCGGACGCAGCTCGCCGTGCTGAAGCGCTTCTCGAAGCGCGAGCCGGTGGACACGATCGCGCTGCGCCAGCGCGTGGCGGCGGCCGTGGAAACGGGGAACCGCTATCCCTTTGAAGGCCGCTGAAATCGAGGGGCGAACGATGCGACGCGCCTGGGGCCTGACAGCTCTTGTCGTGGTCTTTGGTGCGACACCCGCGCTAGCGCAGCGGCGTCAGCCGACTCCGAACACGACCGGCGTCAGCCCGGAGGAGCAGGCCGTATTGCAGTTCAACCAGACGCGCGATCCCGGGATGAAGCTGCAGCAAGCGCGCGAGTTCGCGCTTCACTACCCCGCGAGCAAGTTCCGTGCGGAGGTCGTCCGGCAGGCGGCGCTCACGATTTCCGGAATCCCCGACAACGGGCAGAAAATCTCCTTCGCGGAGAAGTACCTTTTGTTTTTCCAGGAGCCGCCCTCCGCCGATTACGTGATGCCTGCGCTGATTGATGGCTATGTGCGCGCGAAGCGCATGGACGAAGCCTTTGAGCGCGCTGCCGCCTATCTGCTGCGCAATCCCGACGATCTGCCTTCGCTAACCCTCCTCGCGCTCGCGGGCATGGATCAGATCAAGGCCAATCAGATGAAGTTCAGCGCGCAGACCGAAACCTACGGCGCGCACGCCGTCGAGCTGATTGAGGCGGGACGCCGGCCGGAGGGCGTCACCGATGCGGAGTGGGCAATCTACACGACGAAATGGCTCCCGCGACTCTGCCAGGGCACGGCTGTGCTCGAAGGGCTGGCGGGCAAGACGGCGGCTGCGGGCGCGCTGATCGAAAAGGCCATCGCCCTCGAGCCCCACGACCCGTTCAACTACATCGTGCAGGGACAGATCTTCAACGACGAGTACACCGCGCTCGCCGAAAAACTCCGCCGCATGCCCACCGGCAAAGAGCGCGACGACACGATGAAACAGGCGCTCGCGCAAATGGACCGCGTGATCGAGGTCTATGCGCACGCCCTCGGACTCGCGGAAGGCAAACCCGCGTTCCAGGAAGGTCGCGACAAGCTTATGGGGGACCTCGAGTCCTACTACAAGTACCGGCATGGCGGCTCCGCTGCCGGTTTGCAGCAACTGATCGACAAGTACAAGCAGCCTTAGGTGCCTGCGCCGCCTCCCATCACTTTTCGCTGGATCCGCGAACTCGCTGCGCCTTACCTGCGCGGCTACCGGCCCGTGGCCGAGCAAAGCGCCAGCCTCTGCGGCTTTTGGTTTCTCACGACGCCGAAAGGCGTGAAATCCCCAGGCCGGGGAAAGAATGTCCGTCTGGGCTTCTTTGTCGGCTACGTTCTCCGCGCGGAGGAATTTGTCTTTCTCGCGCCGGAGCCTCCCGAATGCGCCGTCTGGGTGGTGGCGGCGCCCGCGCGAGGAACGCTGCACCGGCGGCTCGTCGCGCGCCCGGAAAGCCTGCTGCGGCGCACGTTCGGGTACATCCGCTTGCTGACGCATCGCCCGCCGCGGTTCAGTTTCCATGCCGAAGAAACCGCGGTGATGGTGCGGCACACTTCCATGCGCGAGTGGCCTCCGAGCAAGTACGAGCACTTCTCGCGCAATTTCTTCATTGAGACGCTGGCCTGGTTGGTGCGCAGCGGGGTGGTAGGCAAGCTGCGGGCTGAGCCGGCGAGGTTGGCCGTGGGGCCAGGGCGTTAAGCCTCTTATTCTCAATGCCGTTCCACTCTAGAAGTCCTAGTCCCCGTGGTGCGCCTGTACCATTGAACAGGGAAGGATTCGATGCTTTCCTATAGGGGCGCCGCAGGAAGGCGTCTTGCATCTAATCGGGGGTAAGGCGAGAGGAGACCATGGGCCCAGTCAAAAACGATCACGCGCGGCGGTGGATGTGGTGGTTTCTAGCCGCGCTGGTTGCGCTGCAACTCTATTTTGTAAGGGAACTGATCGCTGCGTTCCTCCTGTTCACGCTGGGATTTGCCCTGATTGGGGGAATCGTGCTGGCTATCGTGTTCGTGAAGCAGGCAGGGGAAGTCAGCCTCGCCTGGGCCGAGCCGCGCACGCGCGGCATGACGCAAGCCGCCCGCCGCGGCATGGATTACATCGAGGAATTCAGCAGAAAGCCATTCCGCCGTCCACGTTCAGAGCCTGCCCCGTAATCGCGCTCGCCTGCTCCGACACGAGGAACAGGGCCGCCGCAGCAATTTCATCGGCCGTTTGCGCGCGCCCCTGCAACACCAGGTTCAGAAAACCCGCGAGCTGTTCTTCGGGGCTCACACCGAGCCGCACCGCCAGCTGCGCGCCTAGTTTCTTGGACATTTGAGTTTCCGTTACCGGACCTGGACAGAGCGCGTTCACGCGCACGCCTTTACGCGCGGCTTCGGCAGCGGCTACGCGCGTCAGCCCGAGCATCCCCGCCTTGGCCGCAGCGTACGCCGAGCCCCACTGGAACGCAGCTTTCGCCGAAAGGCTCGAGATATTCAGAATCACGCCCGAGCCGCGCGCGTACATCTCCGGGAGCACCAACCGCGTCAGCAGAAACGCGCCGCGCAGGTGCACGGCGACAACTGCGTCCCATTCCGCGGGCGCGAGCTCTTCGATCGGCTTCACGGGGCCGTAGTCACCGGCGTTGTTGACCAGGATGTGCACGCCGCCGAAGTTCTGCCGCGCTGTGGCCACCACCCGCTCGCAATCGGCTTCGCGCGAAACGTCCGCGGCCGTCCACGCCGCGCGCCCGCCGGCCTTCTGAATCTCCCCTGCAACGCCTTCGACTTCGCCTGACGTTCGCGCGGCTACGACCACTGAGGCGCCTTCCGCAGCGAACCGCCGGGCAATCGCGCGCCCGATGCCGCGGCCGCCTCCGGTGACGATAGCGACCTTGCCTCCCAGTAGCATGACGGTCTCCCGAATCTGGCGTTCCATCGAGCGAAGCTTGGCAGGATAGCATTGCCGCCCGCCGGGAAGAAGCTCCGGGCAGGCGCGCGCCAACTCCAAAAGTCGCGTGCTAGCCAGCCGCAGAATGGGGTATCATAACGGTTCCTCTGGGTGTTAGATGACGGATATGGAAAGCCATACGCAGAACGGGAAGATGCTCCTGCGCGTGCGCCCGCGCGGCTTCTGTGCGGGTGTGGTCCGCGCGGTAGATATCGTCGAGCTGGCGCTTGAGGCCTACGGCCCGCCGGTGTACGTCCACCACGAGATCGTGCACAACCGCTATGTGGTGGAGCAGCTCCGCCAGCGGGGCGCGATTTTTGTCGAGGCTGTCTCCGAAGTGCCGGAAGACTCCGTGCTCGTCTTCAGCGCGCACGGCGTGCCACCGGGGGTGCGCGGCGAAGCGCAGGCGCGGCGGCTGCGCGTGATTGACGCCACCTGCCCGCTGGTCACCAAGGTGCACCTCGAGGCGCTCAAGTTTGCGCGCCAAGGCCGCACCATCATTCTGATTGGGCATCACGACCACCAGGAGATCATCGGCACGTCCGGCGAGGCGCCGCAGCACACGAAAGTGGTGGATAGCGTCGAGGCCGTGAACCGGCTCGTGGTGGAGGATCCGAATCGCCTGGCCTTCCTGACGCAGACCACGCTGAGCTTTTACGATACGCAGGAGATTGTGGCGCGGCTGAAGGAGCGCTTCCCCAGCGTCGTGGGCCCCGCCTCGGACGACATTTGCTATGCGACGCAGAACCGCCAGGAGGCGGTCGAGCAGATGGCGCACGAGGTGGAGTTGATCTTGGTGGTGGGCTCGCCGAACAGCTCGAACTCGAATCGCCTTGTGGAAGTGGCCAAGCGCAGGGGCGTGCACGCGCGCCTGATCGACGATGCCAGCTGCATTGACCCGAGCTGGCTCGAGGGCCTGCGCCGCGTCGGGCTGACGGCTGGCGCTTCCGCGCCTGAAGTGCTCGTGGAACAGGTCAGCGAGCGGCTCGCGAGTCTAGGGTTCACCGACCAGCGCGATCTGGACCTGATCCGGGAGGATGTGAGGTTCACGCTCCCTCCGGAGCTGGCCACGATCGCGCCGGCCGGCAAGAGGAGCTAGGCGCGCGCCAGGGGAGCCCGCAGCCCGAGCGGCGCGGGTTGGCGCGCGCTCCGTGCCACACAACAAAGGAGCAGTTTCTTGGCGGTCAAAATTGTCCGTCAACCGAAGAAGATTGCCCTGATCGGGGCGCCCACGAGCGCTGCCGCCCTGGTGGGGGGGCATGAGCGCGCGCCGGCGGCCCTGCGCGCCGCGGGCCTGGTCGAGCGGCTCCAATCGCTCGGCTACGAGGTCACCGACCTCGGCGATTGCGCCGTCCAGACCTTCCAGCCCGATGACGAGCATCCCCGCGCACGCAACGTCCGGGGCGTGCTTGCTGCGCTGAACGATCTCAAGCCACGCGTCGAGCAAGCGGTGAAATCCGGCGCGCTGCCGCTCATCCTCGGCGGCGATTGCTCGATCGCGCTCGCCACGATCGCGGGCGCGCGGCGCTACTACCGCAACGTCAGCCTCGTTTATGTGGACCGCGACGCCGATTTGAACATCCCCGCGACGACATCTTCGGGCTGCGTGGACGGCATGGTTGTCTCACACGTCGTCGGCCGCGGCGCGCCGGAGCTGGTGCGCTTCTGGGGCGAGCCTCCACTGGTGCGCGAGCCGGACGTGACCCTTTTCGGGTTCGAGCGGCTCGATGCGCCCGAGCAGGAGTTCCTGACGCGCTCGCCGATCCGCCGCTACCGGGCGGACGACATCTCGCGGCAGGGCGTGGCCGCTGCGGCGCAGGCTGCGCTCGAGCGTGTGCACGCCGCGGCGCATGAATTCGTTCTGCACTTCGACGTGGATACGATCTCCAGTGAAGACTTTCGCGCCACGAATTACCCCGGTTCAGGCGGTCTGCGGCTCGACCAGGTGCGCGAAGCGCTCACCGTGTTCGCGCGGCAGAGCACGCTCGCCGCGTTTGAGATCACGGTCTATAACCCGGAACTCGACGCCGACGGCAGCGGCGCAAAGACAATCTTGGAGTTGATTGCTGCTGTTTTCGGTGAGCGCTTCGCTGTTCTGGCGGGCGCCGAAGCCGCTGCGCCCACCGCTGCACCTGCTGCGGAAGCGCCTGTACCCGAGCAGGCCGATGCGCAGCCTACGCCACCGGCCGAAAGCGCAGTGCTGGAATCCTCGCAGCCAGCCGAGCCGCCCGCGACCGTCGCTGAGCAAGCCCCTCCCGAGCCATTACCTGAGCCCGCCGAAACTTCTGCGGCCGAGGTTCCGGCCACGCCTGAGCCCGAGTCTTCAGGCTCTTGAAGTCCAACTCACGATTGAGTAGTGGGAGTACACGCACGTCAGGCGAGTCGCGTGGCCGCCCGTGCCGGGACGGAAGCCGGCTGCGGTGTGCCGACGACGCTATCCCAATCCAGCACTTGGACTTCGACCATGTCGCCCGCGTCGAAGCTCGCGGGTCCTTCGGGCAGGACAACGAGCGCGTTGGCATCGGCCGAAGTTCGCACCAGAACGGAACACTGGTTCGGCAGCGGCGTGACCTCAAAGCCGCTGTTTGCCAGTGCCAACTGCGCAAGAACAATGTAGCAGCGTCCCGCCTTTGATTTCAGGTGGCCGGTAAGTGCCGCGCGCAGCGTAGGCAATTCCGTGACGCGGCGTCCAGCCAGCCGCAAGAGCGCAGGCCGCACGAACTGGTGGAATCCGACAAAGGCCGCGGCCGGATTGCCCGGCAGAACGCACACCGGCACACCATCCCACACGCCGAATCCTGTTGGCTTGCCGGGCCGCACAGCAACGCCAAGAAAACGGAACTCGGTTCCCAATTCTGCGAGGATGCCTTTCACCAGGTCGCGTTCGCCCGCCGAAGCCCCGCCCGTGGTAATCAGTAGATCAGCGCTGTGACGCGCGGATTCCAGCAAGGTGCGCAGAATGTTGCGATCATCCGGCGCCGTGCCGCACAAGCGCGGCTGGCCGCCACATTCTTCGATCAACGCAGAAAGCGTGAAAGCGTTGCTGTTGCGAATCTGGCCGTGGCCCGGCGTGGCTCCGACTTCCACCAACTCGCTTCCCGTACACACGACCCCCACGCGTGGCCGGCGGTAGACGCTGAGTTCTACCCGGCCTACAAAGGCCAACAGAGCCAGAACTGCGGGCCGCAGAATCTCACCTTGCCGCACCAGCAGATCGCCGCGACGCATGTCTTCGGCTGGGGGGAAAATAGAGCTTCCCGGGCGCACCGGCTCGGAGATCTCAATCCGATCACCGTTCCGCTGCACCTGCTCGTAAGGAATCACGGCATCGGCGCCATCCGGGACGGGCGCGCCGGTGGTGATGCCCAGCGCGGCGTTTGGCGGAAGAGTGGCTTCGCCCCGCTCGGCGAGCACCTTGCCAACGATGGGAAGCTCCACTGGCCGGCCGGGCGCAGCACTTGCCGTGTCCGCGGCACGCACCGCGTAGCCATCCATCGCCGAGCGCGCGTACGGAACCAGGTCGGCATCGGCCACAACATCTTCGGCGGCCACACGCCCGAGCGCGTCGGCCAGCCGGACCGGCTCCGCCGGCAAAGGGCGCGCCGCGTCCAGAATGATCTGCCGTGCTTCATCAAGACTGATCATACGGGTGGGAACGGGCTCCTATCCGTTTGGCGAGACATTATACCCCGGAGGCGTGAACGGAGCAGCTTGCATCGGCGCGCGCTTTAGCGCACCATCCCCGGCAAAGCCGACATGAAACGCTACGATCAGGTGCCCGGATTCATCCTCGCCGGCGGCTCCAGCGCGCGCATGGGCCGCGACAAAGCTTTGCTCGAAATCGGCGGCGTGCCGCTGTTGGTTCGCACGGCGCGATTGCTCGAACCGCTGGTCGCCAGCGTCACCGTAGTCGGCACGCCGGCGCGTTACGCGGATCTTGGCCTGCGCGCCGTGCCCGATGACTATCCCGCCGGGACAGGACCGCTGGGCGGCATCGCCACCGCACTGCGGATTTCGACAGCGGAATGGAATCTGGTCGTCGGCTGCGACCTGCCCTACCTTTCCGCGGAGTGGCTGGATTGGCTGATCGCCCGCGCTCTCGGTCTCCGCGCGGATGCCGTCGTCCCGGAAACGCCGCAGGGCCTGGAGCCGTTGTGCGCGATGTACCGCTCGCGCTGCGCGGCGACACTCGCTGCAGCCATCGCTCAAGGCGTCCGCAAGGTCACCGACGGCTTCGCCGAGCTCTCCATGGTACGGATCACACCAGCAGACTGGGGCGCGCGCGGCTCCGCATTTCTATTTACGAACATGAATGCGCCGCAGGACTACGAAGAAGCAAAACGCCGCCTGGAGGCAGAGTCCTCTCCGTAGCGGCGCTTGGCTTTCCGGCGAGAATCGCGCGGTTCGATCAGAAGCGGTAAATCACTTTGCCCTCGGTATCGGCTGTAGGGCCGTAAACTGAAGGCACCGCGAGTCCGAGCACACGAAGATAAACGATCAGCTGGGCGCGATGGTGTGTCGAATGGTTGATCCGGCGCGTGACCACCCACGCCCGCGAGCGAACCACGTCGAAGAAGTTCGTCTTCTCGCGCCACCATTCATCGGGCTTGGAGCGCATGATCTCCAGGCGGCGCGTAGCGTCGCCGCGGTATTTTTCGATGTAGGCCTGCTTGGTTTTCTCGGCGGGGTTGGGATCGCCCGCATCGATCCCCAGCATGTTGGTCATCCAGCGGCCTTCGGACTGCACCTGATGTTCAAACTGCTCGAGCACCGTGCGGGATCGCGGGCTGGGCCGGAATTCCATGGCACTCTCCGGAAGCGCCGACCAGATGCCGATAATCTTCAGAATCTCGGTCTCGTAGGTTTCCAACAGGAAGTCGTAGGTGCGCTCGGAGTTCGTTGCCATTTCGGCCTCCGGACCGCTAAAGCATTACGAAGATAAAATTACCATGCCTCCGTAAGAAAGCCTGGCTACGCCACGCCGAGGCGCTCTTCCCCAGCGTAGACCACGAAGCGCTTGCCGCGCAGGAAACCCACCAGTGTCAGACGCATCTCGCGAGCAAGTCGCACCGCGAGGCTCGACGGGGCCGAAACCGAAGCCACCACTGGCACGCCCGCGACGATCGCTTTCTGAATGATTTCAAATCCGCCGCGGCCGCTGACCATCAGCGCACAGTTCGACAGCGGGATTTTTCCTTCCAGCAGCGCCCAGCCCACAATTTTGTCCACGGTGTTGTGCCGGCCGACATCTTCGCGCTGCGCAAGCAAGTTTCCCTGCGTATCGAACAAGCCGGCGGCATGCAGGCCACCGGTCCGCCCAAAAATTGCCTGCCCCTCGCGTAGAGTATCTGGAAGACGGCACAGAACCTCCGGGTCAATACGCAGCTCGGGATTCGGCGGCTGGATGCCGCGAACGCGCACGGAATCAATGGAAGCCTTGCCGCAGATGCCGCAGCTCGAGCTCGCAAAGAAATTGCGCTGCGTGCGCTCGAGGTCCAGCGATTTGCCCGCTTGCAGCTCGATTCGAACGACGTTGCCGTTCTCCTGAGCCTTGGAGCTCGCGGCATATTCGATGGAAGCGATCTGCTCGCGGCTCTGAATCAGCCCTTCGGTAAACAGAAACCCCGCGGCAAGTTCCAGATCGTGCCCGGGCGTGCGCATGGTGACGCTCAGAGGGAATTCGCCGACACGGATTTCGAGCGGCTCTTCACCGACCAGGTAATCCTGGAACCGGCGCACCTTGCCGTTTTCCCATTCGGAGACAAGAGTCAGGTCAATGCTGCGCGGGCGAGGCATAGGAGAGATGGTAGCCTGGATTATATACCGAGCAAGTTCGGCTGCAACTTGGTGTAGCCGTTCTCCTTGGCCCAAAGGCTGAGGGGGAGGCAGGCCAGTTCGTCCACTTCGGGAATGGCCAGGCCGTTCTTGGTGAGGTCCACCGTGTTGATGAAGGTCTTGCAGGTTTCGCAGGCTTCGACGCGCACGTGCTCAAACTGGCTGGCCGCGTAAGACGCCAGTTTCTCAAACCGGTCTTCGCCGCAGGCAGGACACACAATCCGACGATAGTTCCATTCCGTCAGGCAGAGGGAGCAGACCAGGGAGCGCCTGGCGCCGTGGCCTTCCTCTCGAAGGACGCCGACGAGCGGCTTGCCGGAGCACACTGGGCATAGGGAATCGCCGAGGCGCGGCAATTCCCGCTCCTTTCTTCCGGCCACAAGCTCGGCATAGGGCTGCAGGAAGGCGCGGGCGAAAAACAGATGCGTTTCCGGCGCGTCTTCGACGACGTGAGCCTCCGTCTTCCAGTAAGAAGAGAGCAGATCTTCCCAGTAGCCGGGATCCTCTGCCTTAAGCTCTTGGGCCGCACCCGCCAGCAGGGGCGTGCCGACGCGCTCGACCAGGGAAAGCAAATCGGGAAAACGCGGCAGCAGCGGGACCACATCCAGGGACTCCTGGAAGGTCAGATGGCTTTTCTGGTCGCTCCCGTTTCCCGAGGCAGCCTTGACACCTTCGAGCAGAGACTTCTGGAAAGAAGCAATCTCAGCGTAAAAGGAAAGAATCTGAGAGGCAAACGGATAGGTTGCAGCCAGTTCTTCGGCCCGTTCGATTCTCTGGTCCCAACGCGCTGCGTTATTTTTTGCTTGGGGCATTCCCGGTGATCCGCGAGAGCCAGAGACGATGATGGGCCCTGGCCCAATCTTCGGTTACTTCGCCGCGAATCACGGAGGTAAACCCGCCACGGACCACCGCCGTCCCCATGTAGACGTGAATAATGAAGGCGCCCAGGGTCACCAAGAAAGCGATGGGGTGGAGGACGACCGAGAGATACCGCAGGAACCTCAGGCTCCACGGTATGTACTCGGTGAACCACAGCACGAGTCCGGTGAGCAGCAGAGCGATCCCACTCCACAGCATCACCCAGAAGAGATACTTTTGCCCGGCGTTAAAGCGCCCGACGGGCGGCAGGTTCTCGTCTTCGTTGCGGACGTAGTTGCCGATGGCTTTGTTCCACTCGCGGTCTTCCTGTGTGATGCGCATATCGTCGGCCCACATCTTGTACATCCAGAATACGGCGACGACGAACACCAGGCCGACCCAGGGATGCGTCAAGCGCGCGAGCGGGCCGCCGCCCAGCAGGGCAGCCATCCACCAGAACGCCGGCGACCACAGTGCCAGTCCGTTCAACAGCAAGTATATATAGGTGAGTCCCGCTAGCCAGTGCACCCCGCGCTCCGCGAACGTGTAGCGCAGAATTCGACCGCCGGGGAGAACGCGACGCTGTTCCATGTTAACGACCTCCCTCTTGCACGGGACGCGAGTCCTTCTTCACGTCTTTCGGTCCGAAGCGCAAGTAGTGCATAAACGTGCCAACGAGCCCGCCGATGATGGCCAGGTTCCCCAGCCATTTCAGCGGACTCTTCCAGAGCATAACGGCCAGAGGAATGGTCGGATTACTTTGCAGGCCGTAGGCTTCGGGGTGATCGCCGAGCGTGAGCACCGTCACCACGCCCGTGCCGCCCACCCCGGGCGGATCGTACACGGCGGCCTGGCTGAAGCCCGAGGCCTTGAGTTGCGCAACGCGCTTGTTGGCCAACAGGAGCATCTGGTCCTTGGTGCCAAATTGCAAGCAGGAGGTGGGGCAGGCCTTGATGCAGGCAGGTTCCAGGCCCACCGAGACGCGATCCACGCAAAGCGTGCACTTGTAAACCTTCTTGGTCCGTGTGTTGAACCTGGGGATGTCGAAGGGACACCCGGCGATGCAGTAGCCGCACCCGATGCAGTTCTCCTGCTGGAAGTCCACGATGCCGTTGTTGTACTGCACGATGGCGCCCGGCGCGGGGCAGGCAGCCAGGCAGCCGGGATCGGCGCAGTGCATGCACTGGTCCTTCCGCATCAGCCAGTGCAGGCCGGCGCCGTCCTCGTACTCGTTGAACTTGATCAGGTTCCAGAAGTTCCACCCCGTCTGCGGCATGGTCTGGTAGGTGCCTATCTGAACGGTCGTCTCCGGCGGCAGGTCGTTCCACTCCTGGCAGGCAACTTCGCAAGCCTTGCAGCCGATACACGTGCTGGTATCGATCAGCTTGCAGACGATCTCGGCGGCGCGCACGCCCGGCGGCGCGGTCGACGTTGCCGAGATTCGTTTCAGCTCCAGCGTCTTTCCTGCCATGGCCACCCCCTACACCTTCTCTAGCTTCACCAGGAAGCCTTTGTACTCCGGTGCGAACGAGTTGGGGTCTACGATGGTCGGCGTCACCAGATTGGCCATGGAGCCTCTCTGCTCCCCGCGGCCGAGGAAGCCCCAGTGGATGGGGAACCCGATCTGGTAAACCGTCTTGCCGGCCACCGTCATGGGCTTGATGCGCTTGGTGACCATGGCCTTGCCCTCGATTTGGCCGCGAGCCGAGGTCACCCGAACCTTTTCGCCGTTCCCGATGCCTTTCTCCCTGGCTAGCTCTTCGGGGATCTCCACGAAGAATTCCGGCTGCAACTGCATGTTATAGGCGTTGTTCTTGGTCCAGTAGTGGAAGTGCTCGGTCAGCCGATAGGTGGTGCAGACGATGGGGAAGTCCTTCGCGGTGCCCAGCTTGTCCCATTCCGTCTTGAATTGCTTAACGGCCGGGTTGGAGCTCTGCTTGGCATGCAGCGGATTGGCCACCGGAGATTCCATGGGTTCGTAGAACTCCGACCAGGGACCTTCGGCGAACTGCCCGGGGATGAACAGCCGGGCCACCCCCTCCGGAAGCATGATAAACGCGCCCAATTCCGCCTCGGGCGCGCTGTCCACCTTGTAATCCGGCACATCGCCGACCCATTTCTCACCATTCCAGGCGATACCGGGGCGCGTTGGATCCCAGGGTTTGCCCTGGGCGTCGGCGGAGCAGCGGTTGTACATCACCCGGCGATTCGCCGGCCAGTTGAACGACCATTCCGAGTGGCGAGCCATGCCACTGGGGTCGGCATTATTCCGGCGCTGCGTCAGGTTGCCCGCTTCGGTGTACATGCCGATGTGCAGCCAGTCGCCGGAGAGTGTCGAACCATCCGCACGCGTATCCAGGAACTTGCCCAGTTGCTGGCCCGCCTTCAGCACGATGGTCTTCGGGTCCTTTTCGTCCTTGAGGTCCTCGATGGCCCAGCCATTGATCTCCTTGCAAACTTCCACCTGCGAGGGACTCGCTGGATTTGAATACCACCAGTTCAGATTCAGGACGGGGTCGGGGAATTTTCCGCCCTCTTTCTTGTAGAGTTCCCGGACCTTGAGGAAGATTCGCCCGATGATCTCCTGGTCGGCTTTGGCTTCGCCTGGCGGATCCACCGCCTTCCATTTCCACTGGATCCAGCGCGCCGAGTTGGTGAAGCATCCGTCTTTTTCGGCAAAATTGGCAGCGGGCAGCAGGAAGACCTCCGTCTTCACGTCCTGGGGCTTTTTGCCGACAAGCGCCTGGATGTCTGGCCTCCAGAACGCCGCGGTTTCCTGCTCAAAGTTCTCCGCGACCACCAACCACTTCAGCTTCGAGAGCGCGGAGACCGCCTTGCTGGAATTCGGCCCGTTGTTCACCGGGTTCATCCCAAAGCTGAAGAAGCCATCCATCTTGCCGTTATACATATGGTCGAAGATGAAGGCCCAGCTCCAGTTTTCATAACCGGTGGCGGTCTGCGGCAGCTTGGGGTGCCAGTGAAAGGCGAACTCGTTCTGCTTCGTCGCCGCCTTGCCGTAATACGCCTTCATCTGGCTGATGAAGAAGCGGTCGGTGTTGCCCCAGAAGTTCATCGAATTCGGCCGCAGCGGCTTGGGCGTCACGACCTCGAGGTACTTCTTCAGCGACTCGTGGTCCGCCTTGGGGATGGCGATGTAACCGGGCAGATTGTGGTAGGCCATGCCGTTATCCGTCCCGCCCTGGATGTTGGCGTGCCCCCGCAGCGCATTCAGCCCGCCCCCGGGTCGCCCGATGTTGCCCAGCAAAAGCTGCAACATCGCCGCGGCGTGGATCAGTTGGACGGAGAAGCTGTGATGCGTCCAGCCGAGCGCGTACAGGATCGTCCCGACCTTATCCGGCGGATAGGTCGAGGTGATCAGCTCGGCGGCCTTGTTGAACGCCTCCGCCGTGCACCCGCAGATGCTCGCGACCATCTCGGGCGTGTAGCGCGTGTAGAACTTCTTCATGACCTGGAAGACGCAGCGCGGATGCTGCATCGTCTCATCGACTTTCGCAAACCCCTTGGCGTCCAGCTCGTAGTTCCAACTCGATTTGTCGTACGTCTTCTTCTCTGGATTCCAGCCGGAGAACAAGCCCTCGGTCTCGTTGAACGAATAGTCTTCCCTGACGAGGAAGGTCGCATTGGTGAACAACCGCACGTAGTCTGCGTGGATGCGGTTGCGGGTCAGCGCGTAGTTGATCAAGCCGGCCAGGAAGGCAATGTCGGTGCCGGCGCGAATCTGGGTGAAGCTATCGGCTACCGCGGAGGTGCGATTGAAGCGCGGATCAACGGAAACAAGCTTAGCGTTGCGGTTGCGCCTCGCCTCCATGACGAAGCGGAAGCCCACCGGGTGGTTCTCGGCCGGGTTGCCGCCCATGGCCAGGATGACGTCCGCGTTGCGGATATCGGTCCAACCATTGGTCATCGCCCCGCGCCCGAATGTGGCGGCCAGACTGGCCACCGTGGGGCCGTGTCATATTCGGGCCTGTTGTTCCATCGGGATGACGCCAAGGCCAGCCCGAAAAGCTTTCACCAAAAGGTAGTTGTTCTCATTGGAATCCGTGCAACCGCCAATGACGCCGACAGCGGTGAGCGCGTTCACCGTCTGTCCCTTGGCGTCCTTCTCCATCAGCTTTTCATCGCGTGTCTGCTTCAGCAGGTGCGCGATCCGGTCGAGCGCCCAGTCCCAAGACCTGTCTTCCCAATGGTCGCTGCCCGGGGCGCGGTATTGCACTTTGGTCAGCCGGCGGTCGTTGACGATGTTCTGCTTCAGGGTGATGCCCTTGGGGCACAAGGTCCCCTGGTTGATGGGGTGGTCGGGGTCGCCTTCGACGTGCACCACGGTGGCCTTGACGTTCCGCGACTTGTCGCCGAGCGTATGAATGATCACGCCGCAGCTCACCGCACAATAGGGACACGTCGAGCGCGTCTCCGTGGTGCGCGCGATTTTCAGCTCGCGCACTTCCGCGTGAGCGGGAGCCAAATCGAAGCCCAGCACGGACGCAGCCAGACCTCCGAGCGTACTGACTTTGAGGAAATCTCTTCGGGTGGGGTTCATCAATGGCTCTCCTCTCGGCCCCGTCAAGATGAAACCAGGATGCACTTGTGGCTATCCATTTATTCCTTCGCAGAGCCATTGTCAAGTGGGAAGTCTGTGGACAACGAGCGCGCGCGGCCCGGCGCAGTCGGCACCCGATATCGCCTGCTTCCTCTAAACGTTCGCACCGGCCGCGATCGCCACCATGGTTTGCGGCACAGCTCCCGCGGGAATGATTTCCACGACGGCGTTGTAGTCGGGTACGCCACTGGGATCGAGGCAACCGGCGGGCACCAGGACGTTCACCTCCGGCCAGTGGCCCTGCACGCAGCCAGGCTTGATGCGGTCGACCCTGACGCGGCCGCGGAATTCCCCGCGATCGTTACGCAGCAGGATCGGATCGCCGTTGCGCAGGCCCAGGCGCTCCGCGTCTTCCTTGGCCATCAGGATATCTTCGCGGCTCGCGCCGGTGAGCGGATCTTTCGCGCCGTAAATCATGCTGTTGAACTGTTTGCCGCGGCGCGTGGCCAGCAAAAACCAGCCCCGGGGAACTTTTTCCTCGGGCAGATCCATCGCCGTGAAGTGGCCTTTGCCGTCCGGGGTAAGGAAGCGCTCCACCAGCAGGCGCGGGCCGCCGTATTGGAAGTTGTCGCCCTTCTTGCGAAGCGCGGCGATGCCCTTGTAGGTGGGGCAGACGCGGTCAATCTCCTCGCGAATGTCTTGTGTGTTCTTCCAGGCGAAGAACTTGGCGGCGCGTTCCGGATCTGCGCGGCGCGCGACCAGCACCGGAATTTCCCATTCGTCCTTCGCTTCCGCAATGCGCGGACCGGGAATCTCGGGGCTATAGATGATGCGGCGCTCCGTGCTGGTTTCCGTGCCGCCGCCGCGCTGCTCGTAGCGCGTCGCCGACGGAAACAGGACCACGGTGTCCTTCGGATCCACCAGCATGTTCGAGCTCACCATGATGTCCTGGTGAATGCGCAGGCGGAGGTTCTCCATGGCGCGCCGCACGCGGCCCGGCTCAGGCAGCGTTTCGACGAAGTTGCCGCCACTCTGCCACAGGGCATCGATTTCGCCGCGCTCCGCGGCCAGAATCACCTGCACCGCACTCAGACCTTTCCACGACGGCGGCTCGAAGCCCCAGTACTCCGGGCCGGCGAATTTTTTGGCATTTTCCTCGCTCACGGCGTGGCCCATCACATACGCGCCGGGCTGGCCGCCCATTTCTGCGCCGCCCTGGACACCGCTGTGACCGCGGATGGGCATCAGCCCGGTGTGCGGACGGCCGACGTTGCCTCGAGAGAGCTGCAGGTTGACGATCGCGCGCACGTTATCGGTTCCGAAACGGTGCTGGGTGATGCCCATGCTCCAAACGATGATCGCGCTTTTGGCCTTGCCGAAGGCTTCGGCGAAGCGATACATGTCCGCCTTGGTCAGCCCGGAGCCGCCCGCGAGCTCCTGCCAGGTGAGACTTTGCACCTTGGCGTCGACCTCGCTCCAGCCAACGGTTCGAGCGGCGATGAATTCTCGATCGACCCAACCGTTTTCCATCAAATGCTTGAGCACGCCGTAGAAAAACGCGATATCGCCGCCGGCGTGAATCTGGAAGAAATCATCGGCGAAGCGGGTGCCAAACAACGCGCTTGCCGGCACCGAAGGCACCCAGTAGCGCTCCAGGCCGGGTTCAAAGTACGGATTGACGACGAAAACTTTCGTGCCGGCTTTCTTGGCGTAGTAAAGATACTTGGTCGCAACCGGCTGGCTATTGGCAATGTTCGTGCCGACGAAAACAATCAGGTCGCTGCCGATCCAGTCCGAGTACGAACAGGTCGTGGCTGCACAGCCGACCGTGGACATAAGGCCCGCGGTGCTGGGCGCGTGACAAATGCGCGCGCTGGTGTCCACGTGGTTGGTGCCGAAAAAGCGCGCCACCTTGGCATGTGCGTAGTAAGCCTCGTTGGTCAGTCCCCGCGAGGTCACATACCAGGCCATGCGTGTGGGGTCAGTGGCTTTCAGGCCCGCGGCTGCCAAGTCCAGGGCTTCGTCCCAGGTGACGCGCCGAAAACCTTTATCGCCTCGGCGGCGCACCATGGGCACCGGCAGCCGGCCCAGTTTGCGCAACCGTTTGCCGGAAAGATTGCGGAGCCTTTCCACATCTTCCAGCAGGCGATAATCCATCGCCGGTATCGTGTTCAGGCGAAGCAACTGCAGGCGCAGGGCGCACAGGTGGATCCCTTCCATGGTCCAGTCGCGCATGCCCGAAGTGCCCAGTGAGCAGCCGTCGCAGCAGCCATCGCGCAGGATACGGTAGGCGTAGGCGAGATTGTCGCGGTTTTCCCAGAGGGTCTTCAGGATATCGGTGTAAGCGTTGGGATGCTGCTGGTCGAGGCCGTAGGGAACGATGCTGACCCACCCGCGGCCGTTCTTGCCGCTTCGCTTCTTCCCCATGACCTTGTCCTCGTTCGCGTGTCGCGCGGGGACGTGGCCCGATCTTACCCGCCGCGGGTGTGCATTTCGAGGTGCGGATCCTGCCGAAGCTGCTCGAGCGGAACGAAAATGCTGCGCCAGCGCTCCCCGAGCGATTTTCTCTCCTCGGCGCCGCGGTCCGTGCGCCCCTGCCACGCGGAAATAATCGTTGATTGAATCTCTTCCCTGGGCGCGCCTTCGCGCAGCGGGCGGCGCAGATCGATTCCGTTCTGCGCGTACAAGCACATGAACCACATGCCGTCGGCGGTCAACCGGCTGCGGTCGCATTGCCGGCAAAAGGGCGTTGTCGTGGAAGCGATGATGCCGAAAACGGTGCCGTCGGCCAGCTGGAAACGCTCGGCGGGCGCCGAGGTGTCTCCCACGATCGGTTCGATGCGCCCGTATCGGCGGCTGAGGCTTTCCAGAATCTCGGCGCGCGGGAAAACCCGGCTCATCGCCCAGCGGGTGGCCCCGCCTACGTCCATGTACTCGATGAAGCGCACTTCCGCGCCGACTTGCTTGCCGTATTCAAGGAGATCAGCGAGCTCGTCGTCGTTGGTGCCGCGCATCACCACGCTGTCAATCTTGAGCGTCCGGAACTCCGCGCGCCGGGCGGCGGCAATGCCTTCCAGCACCTGCTCGTGCGCGTCGCGGCGCGTCAGCGTCTTGAAGCGCTCGCGGTCGAGGGTATCCAAACTCACGGTGATGCGGTGCAAGCCGGCATCGCGCAGCGCTTGCGCCTGCGCGGCCAGCAGAATTCCGTTGGTCGTCAGCGCCAGATCCTGGACACGCGGGTTTTGCGCCAACAGGCGCACCAGCACGGGCAAATCCTTGCGCAATAGCGGCTCGCCGCCGGTCAGGCGGATCTTATCCACGCCGAGCTCGGTGAAAACGCCAACCAGGTCGCCGATCTCCTCGAATGACAGCAACTGCTCGCGCGGCAGCCAGACGTAGTCTTCCTCGGGCATGCAGTAGCTGCAGCGCAGGTTGCAGCGGTCGGTGACGGAAAGCCGCAGGTTACGCAGCGGCCTGCCGAGGATGTCCGTAGGCGGATTTGGCGGGCGCGTCATGGAGAAGACTGTATCTTATATTCTTTTTGCGAAAGCGCGTCAATCCGCGTTATCTCATGGGAGAGCCTACTCACATCGTATCCAACCGACACCACTACCGACACCAGGGCTTTGAGCAACCAGCAGTCGGAGTGCCCATGTTGCAGTAAGACTTTTGATAGGATAGGTGCAGCCACGGTGCCCGGGTGGCGGAATGGCAGACGCTGGGGACTTAAAATCCTCTGGGGATTTTACCCCATGTGGGTTCGACTCCCACCCCGGGCACCCATTTTGCTGTTTTGCTTTCATTCAGTTAACACGCTCTGCTTTTCCGTGTACCGCGGCACGTCGGCTTCTACCCGCCGCTACGGCACAGCGCTAAGTCCTTGGCGGCGAAGGGGGCAGTGATGAAGCATTCTCTGCGGGTGGCTATTCAAGGCGAGCGAGGTTCCTTCAGCGAAGAAGCCGCGACCAAGCTTCTGGGTCCCCGAGTCTCCATTTTGTCGTGCGCAACATTCGGCGACGTCTTCTCGCTGCTTGCCCGGGGCAAGGCCGACCGCTGCGTCGTACCCATCGAGAACACTTTGGCCGGGTCCGTACATGAGAATTATGATCTTCTCCTTCAGCACCGCTTTTGGGTGGAGGCAGAGTTAAATCTGCGCATCCGACATATGCTGATCGCCAGGCGCGGCGTGACGCTGCGGCAAGTCAAGAAAGTTCATTCGCATCCCGTGGCCCTGGCCCAGTGTCGCAGGTTTTTCGCTGCACATCCAAGAATCCAGCCAGTCATCGCATATGACACGGCGGGAAGCGTGAAGATGATTGTTGAACAGGGCAGCAGAGAAGCGGCCGCAATCGCGGGTCGCCATGCGGCGGCTGCCTATGGTGCCCGCATCTTGCTGCGGAATATCGAGGACCACAGTGGAAATTTCACTCGCTTCCTTCTCGTTCGTCGTACGCCCCATACGTTGCGAGACGCGAACAAGACTTCCATTGTTTTTGCCACGCAGAACGTTCCCGGGTCGCTGTTCCGCTGCATGGCGGCCTTCGCCTTGCGCAATATCAATCTGACAAAAATCGAATCGCGGCCTTGGCGGGGCAGACCCTGGGAGTATCTTTTCTACTTGGACTTCCTGGGACTCGCGGAAACTTCTCCTGGTCGCGAGGCGCTTTCCCATCTGCGAGAGATGACTTCCTTCGTTCGCATCCTGGGGTGCTACCCAACTAGCGGGCCAACATCGGGAAGCCGGCGGCACGTCGAGGATGCTTAAACGCCTCGACGGTCTTCGAGTGAAAGGCAGAGGGCGGGTTCGCGCGAGCCTCTGTTAGAAAGTCTACTAAAGGGTTGACCCGTGTACCCGCCGGCGCCCGCTATTTCCACTTACTGTCCCGCGATTTTTCCTACTTCGGCGTGAGTTTGAATCACATGCAGGATGGAGTCGCGCGTGATCATGCCCACCACGCGCCCGTCGGTGACGACGGGCATCTGGTTGACGTCTTCGGTCTGCATGCGTTCGAGCAGCCGCAGCACGGGTTCTTCAGGCGCGGCCCAGTGGACTTGATCGCGCGGCAGCATCGCGGCCTGCACCGAAGTCATGGCCCACTCTTCCCGCGGAACCCGGTTGAGCGACGCGACGCTCATCAATCCTTGCAGCTCGCCGTCGGAGACCACCATGTGGACGCGCCGCCCGGTGCGCAGCAGCTCGTGGCCGTAGTCTTCGAGCGTGATGTCGCGGCGGACGGTGGGCACCTCCTCGCTCATGATGTCGGCCGCGCGCAGCCCGCGCAACGCCCCGCGGATGGCCACTTGTGCGTAGGTTTCCTGCGCCGCAGTCAGCAGAAACCATCCGATGAACGCCAGCCAGAGGCCGCTCGTGAACCGGCCGGTCAGCGCTTCCCAGATGCCGATCACGATCATCAGGTAGGCCAGCAGCTCGCCGCCGCGCGAAGCGAAGCGCGTGGCGCGGGTGTAGTCGCCCGTGACGCCCCAGACGATCGCGCGCAGGATGCGCCCGCCGTCGAGCGGGAACCCCGGCGCGAGGTTGAACGTGGCGAGAGAGAGATTGATCCACCCGAGCCAGCCCGCCAGCGCGCCCAGCATTTCGCTCGAAGGAAAGACGCGCGTCAGCAGCAAGAACCCGCCGGCGAGCACGTAGCTCGCGAGCGGTCCTGCAACGGCGATGTTGAATTCCTGTCTGGCACTGTCTGGTTCGCGGCCGATCCGCGCCAGCCCGCCAAAGACGAAGAGCGTTATCGAAACCACGGGGATCTTGTACCGCAGCGCAATCACGCTGTGGCCCAGCTCGTGAAAGAGCACCGAGGCAAAAAACAGCAGGCTCGTCAGGACGCCAATGCTCCAATGCTGCGTTTGCGTCCAGCGCGGATGCTGGCTGGCAAGCTGCGTGGCCAGCGAGAACGTGATCAGCGCGAAGATGATGAACCAGCTCGGGTGCAGGTAGATGGGGATTCCGAGAATCCGGCCGATCTTCAATCCTGGGCTGCGCGTCATGCTGGCTCCTGATTCGCATTATAACCACAAGTCCCTGCCTCCGCCCACGCCCTCCATTGGCTCGAAAAGTCTCAGACAATTAGCTTGATGTGTTGATGGCTCATTTCCACACCGTGTTTCGATAGCCACAGAATAGCCCGGCTCGTCCTCCGCTAAAGCCTTATCTATCAATGCGTTAACTGATGGCTCGCTGTTTGCCATCAGGTTCAGCGGAACGCGGAACACAGGAGGCCACGATGCGCGGGATCAGCGAACTCCGAATCAGGAAAGAAACGAGAGCGAAGTTCGCAACTCTGGTGGCGACGCTCCTGCTTGCTGGCGCAAAGGCGCTGGCGCAGGACCAGGCGGCCACGCCGGCCGCGCGCGCTGATTTCGATTGCTCGCGCGTGCATCCGGCCGTAGAGCGCCGGATCATTGTCAGCATCCCCCACCGCAAGCTGGCGCTCGTTGAAAATGGGCGCGTGGTGAAGACCTACCGCGTCGCGGTGGGTGCTTCGCAGAGCCCGAGCCCCTCCGGAGAATTCAAGGTCGCCAACCGCCTCACGGATCCCACTTACTACACCCCGGGCGTTGTGATCCCGGCCGGCAAGGACAATCCGCTCGGCCCGCGTTGGCTGGGCCTGAGCCAGAAGGGACTGGGCATTCACGGCACGAACCAGCCGCTCTCGATCGGCCATCGCGCTTCGCACGGCTGCATTCGCATGCGCAACACCGACATTGCGGAGTTGTTCGAGCTCGTGCGCGTGGGCGACGCGGTCGAGCTGCACAGCGAGCGCACACAGGAATTGGCGGAGATCTTCGGCACCGCGGCCGCATCGTCCGGCGGCGGACAATAGGTTCCCAGGCCGTGAGGAGGAATGCCATGGAACGGCTCATCGAACTCGCGGCAATCGCAATAGGAGTGGCGCTTTCGCTGCCGGTGGCGCTGTGGCTCGAATGGATATGCCTGCGCGCCACGTTTGCGCTGATGCCCGCCGCGGGCAGCCGGCGCCACACGCTGACTCTGCGGCCGGCGGCCTGGCCGAGCCTCAGCAGCAAGGTTTCTCCCGCCGTCGTCAAGGCGGGGAATCGGTAGGACCCTCGAAAGGAGGATGCGAATGCTGTCTTTGAAGTTCTTGCTGTTCGCGGCGGGCATCGGGACTTTTGCCGGTGCGCTCGCCATCATCGCTTACGATGTCTATCTAGCCGTGCAACTCCGCCGGCTGTTGACCGGCGGCGCGGGGCCGTTTGCGCCGGCTCCGACGCCTGTGCGGCCCGTGCGCTGGAGCCTGGCCGGAAAATTAGCGGCGCTGGCCGCGTTGCCGCTGTTGCTCGGCCTGAGCATCACGGTGGTGCCCGAGGGCAGTGGGGGCGTGCGGGTCAGCGAGATTTCGGGCGTGCAGCCGGGCACGTTGTACCCGGGCCTGCACTTCGTCGTGCCGCTGGTGCAAAGCGTGGCCCTGTATGACTTGCGCGAGCACCTCTATTCAACCGCCGTCGCCGAAGATCCCAAGCACAAGGCCGAGGTCCTGCGCGTGCAGGCGCGCGAAGGGCTTTCGATCGGCCTCGCCATCGCCGTGCGCTATCGTCTGGACCCGCGGCGGCTCGATTCCATCCATGCAAACCTGTCACAGCCGGTGGAGGAGGAACTCGTCGCGCCCGTTGTGGCCACCATCTTCCGGCAGGTGGCGCCGAGTTACGTGGTGCGCGATATCTTCGCCACGCGCCGCGAAGAGCTGCGCCAGCGCGCCGCCGAAGCCATCACCACGCGGCTCGCTGCGGACGGCGTCGTTGTCCGCGAAGTCTTGCTGCGCGACATTCAACTTCCCGCGGAGTACGCGAAGGGGCTTCAAGGCCTGCTGCTGAAGGAACAGGAAAGCGAGCAGCTGGGCTTCGAGACGGAAATCAAGCAGAAGCAGGTGCGCATCGCCGAGCTCGAGGCCGAAGCGCAGAAGACGCGCCAGATCAAACAGGCCGAAGCGGCCGCGCAAACTCGCGTCCTGGAAGCGAAGGCGGAAGCCGACGCGATGCAGTACACCCTGCCGCTCAAGCAGAAGCAGATCGAACAGACGCGGCTCGAGGCCGAAGCGCGCAAGGAAGCCACGCTGAAAAACGCGGAGGCCGCTGCAGAAGCCAAAGTGATCGACAGCAAGGCCGAGTTCGAGCGGCGCCGGCTGCTGGCCGACGCGGAAGCGAACCGCATCCGCGTCACGGCGGCTGCCGACTCCGAGCGGATGAAGCTCGAGGCGCTCGTGCTGAAGCAGAACCCGATGCTCATCCAGAAAATCATCGCCGAGCGGCTCTCGGACAAGCTGCAGATCATGATGGTGCCGACCGACGGGAAATATTTCTTCGCGAACGACGTGATGCGCTCGGCCTTCAGCGGAAACGCCGGGGCAGCGCAGGACGACGCGGACGATCCGCCGCGGAATGGCGCCACGCCCGCTAAGAACAACAAGCCCGGCAGCCGGCCGCAGTAGCGCCGCTTGCCGGAGGAAGAAATCGAGTTACCGCTAGCCAAACCCCTTGCGGGTGGCTCTCACCGGGACGCAGAGACCGCCGCCTCTGCATCCCGAGGGGCCACCCGGCTGGCGGTTTCTCTCTGCGCCTTAGCGGCAAGGCTGTCTTTCCGCCTCGAGTTTGCCCGCGCGACGTGTGCTATGATGACGAATCGCCCCGATGTGGCGCCTTTCGATGCGGTTCTCGCGCCGGATTCTCCTTTTGCTCGCGATCATTTTTCTTGTGCTTCTGTTTTTCGCTGTTCCCAGCGTCTCTTGGGCCGATGGTCTCAACGATGCAGCTCGCTCGCTCGCACAAAAGGTGGCTGCAACTCTGCGGCGTGGCACTACAGTGCACCTTGAGTTTAGAAACATGTCGAGTTTGTCCGGCAGCGACATGGCCCGGCTGCAGCATGTTTTCCACGACGAGCTGGAGGGCAAGGGGTTCGATTTGTTGGGCGAAGGCGACTACCGTGCGATTTCCGTAACTGTCTCTGAAAACCTGCGTGATTTTCTCCTCATCGCGGAGATTGATCGCCCTGGAACAACGGCCGTCGAAATGGTTTCGATACCGCGCTTGGGGAGCGAGCCCGGCGGCGCACGTCCAAACAATCTCACGCTCAAGAAGGAATTTATTTGGGACCAGGTGGAACCCATTTTGGACCTGGCGCTGGTTGATGCTCCGGGCGGTCCGAGCCCGGCGATGATTGTGCTCGAACAGGGCCGCGTTGCCGTGTACCGGCAGGAAGCCGACAAGTGGACCCTGAAGCAATCGCTTCCAGTCCTGCCACTCAAATCGCGGCTTCGCGACCTGCGCGGCCAGATCCTCGTCCAGGATAACTTTTTTCAGGTCCACCTGCCGGGCATGGAATGCGACGGGGAAGTGTGGAAGTCGTCTGTTCTTCTTTGCGAGGCGATAGAGGTTCGGTGGAGATTTCGCAGTGTGGACGAAGAATTGGAGTTCGATTGGCTGCCTCAACAGAACTTCTTTGTCAGGCGGCCGCGCCCGGGCGAGAGATCTCTTGTTCTCCCTCCGTTCTTCTCGGCTGCCCAATTCAAGGCCGCCGATGAGGAATATTGGATCTTCGCGGCGACTGACGGGCGGGCGCTCCTTTTCCGCTCGGATAGCCTCTTTGACGAGAAGTCCCCTGAGGACCCAGTGGCGGCAACCTCCGGTTGGGGTAGCGAGATCGCCAGCCTGAAGACGGACTGCGGGCGGGAATGGCAAGTGCTTGCCACGAAGCCCGGTGACGCCACGCAAATCGACGCGGTGACGACCTACGAATTTGACGGCACCCAGATGGTTGCGGTCAGTGCCGCAGTGGATTTGCCCGGCCCCGTGAGCGTGCTGAGCTCAGGCGCGGGGGGAAAGTTTGCCGTGGCTATCGTGCGAAATCTGAAGACGGGTCGCTATGAGGCGTATCGTCTTACTGTTTCTTGCGGGCGTTAGCCTGCTGGCGGCGCTTCCGCTGCACGCGGAGACGCGCCCGCACTATGGCGGCGCGCTGCGCGTGGAGTTGCGCGCGCGTGTGGCTTCGCTCGACCCGCGCGAGTGGCCGTCAGACGCTCGAGAAGCCGCAGCCACGGAGAAGCTGGCGGCGCTCGTTTTCGAAAGGCTCGTGCGCCTCGATGAAAACGGCCGCCCGCAACCTGCCCTGGCCATCTGGTGGCAAAAGGACGCGCAGGCTAAGCGCTGGGAGTTCCGTCTGCGGCCGGGCGTGGTCTTTGACGACGGCACGCCGCTCACCGCCGACGCCGTTGCGGCAGCATGGCGTCTCGCGCATAGCACGGGCCCCGCGGCAACCGGCTCCGGCGACGCACTCGTCATTCAGTCGGATCAGTCGATGCCGGATCTGCCCGCAGAGCTCGCGCGCGGCAGAGACTTCATCTTTCGCGTCACGGCCGATGGCAAGCTGGCAGGCACGGGTCCGTTTCGGATCACCGAATGGCAGCCGCGCAGCCGGCTCGTGCTCGCGGCCAACGAAAACCATTGGGCCGGGCGGCCGTTTCTCGACTCGGTCATGGTGGGCTTGGGAATTTCGCCCCAGCAGCAGATGATTGACCTGGAGCTGGGCCGGGCGGACGTCGTCGAGCTCGCGCCGGGGCAGATTCGCCGCGCGGCGCTGACGGGCACGCGAACGTGGTCTTCGCTGCCGGTGGAGCTGCTGGCGCTGGAGTTTGACGTCAACCGTCCTGCGGTGCAGGATGCGCGCGGGCGCGAGGCGCTGGCGCTTGCGATCGACCGCGGCGCCATTTGGAGTGTGCTGTTGCAGCGGCAGGGTGAGGCGGCCACAAGCCTGCTGCCGCAATGGCTCTCCGGCTATGCGTTCCTGTTCCGAACGGAGCGCGATTTGGACCTGGCACGGCAACTCCACGAACTGCTTCGCGCCACAGGACCCCTGGTGCTGGTTTATGATGTTGCCGACGCGCAGGCGCGCACGGTTGCCGATCGCATCGCGGTGGACGCGCGCGAAGCGGGAATTGCCGTTCAAGTTTCTGCTGCAGGCACGGGCGCTTACGACGTGCGGCTTGTGCGGCGGCGCTTTGCGGTGGTGGAGCCGGGCGCCGCGCTCGCGGAACTGGCCTCCGCCTTTGGACTGGCCGAGATGGCTCGCCTCAACAACCCGTCGCCCGAACAGGTATACACGGCCGAGCGCGCCCTGCTCGAGACGTATCGCGTCGTGCCGCTCGCGTATGTGCCGGAGAGCTGCGCCTTGAGCGCCCGCGTTCGAAACTGGATGCCCGCGCGCTGGGGCGACTGGCGCCTGGAAGACGCGTGGCTCGATGCGTCCGCGCCGCCCGCGGCCGGAGGGAAGCCGTGAGCTTCCGCACGAAGCTCCTCCTGATTTTTACGGTGACGGTGGTGTCCGCGGTGACGCTGGTGGCCTGGGGCGTCACGCTCTACACGCGCCGCGCATTCGAGGAAATAGATGCGCAGCGCACCGAGGCGCTGGTGGCGCAGTTCCGCCAGGAGTTTAAGCAGCGCGGCGAGGAAGTGGTGCGCCGCGTCGAGGGCATCGCCGATACGGAAGCCACGCTGCGCATGGCCATCGAACTCAGCCGCCCGCAGGCCGACCCTTCTCTCTACGTGAACGACGCGCTGGGCCTGGCCAATTCGCACCAGCTCGATTTCCTTGAGCTCGTCAATAACGACGATACGCTGATCTCTTCGGCGCAGTGGCCCGCGCGGTTCGGTTACAAGGAAGACTGGACGCCCGGGGAGAAAACGGGAAAAAGCCAGGGCGCGTTTCTGAGGCGTGAGGAGCTGCCGGACGGCGCAGCGCTTTCCCTCACCGCCGTGCGGGCGGTCCCGGTCAGCGGCCGCAACCTCTATATCGTGGGGGGCCAGCGGCTCGACAAGCAGTTCCTTGCGTCGCTGGCGCTGCCGGCGGGAATGCGCGTGCTGCTCTATCAGAATCTTCAGCCGAGCTTCACCGCCGCTGCGCTCACCGACGCCGCCGGACCTGTGACGCAGGCGGATCTCATCGCGCCCATCGTCGAGGAGACGCGCAAGAAGCCGGAGTCGCTGGTGCGGGTCGTGCAGTGGTCGAATGATCCGGCCAGCGCCGAGGCGTTTCACACGATGCCTCTTATGGGGCGCAAAGGTGAGCTGCTCGGCGTGTTGCTGGTCGGCAGCTCGCGCCGCGGGATGGTCACGCTGCTGAACTTCATCCGGTCTCTTGCGCTGTTGGTGGGAGGCGTGGCCACCGTGCTCGCCATATTTGTGAGCTGGTGGGTGTCGGCGCGCGTCACGCGGCCCGTGGAGCAGCTCGCCGGAGTCGCGCGGGAGGTGGCCGCGGGAAACTGGAGTGCGCGCGCCGAAATCCGCTCGCGCGACGAGATCGGCCAGCTCGCCGCGACGTTCAACGAAATGACGCGGCAGCTCGTCGAGCAGCGCGACCGCCTGGTGCAGGCCGAACGCGTTGCGGCCTGGCGCGAGCTGGCGCGCCGGCTGGCGCACGAATTGAAGAACCCGCTTTTTCCGCTGCAAATCACCGTGGAGAATCTCCAGCGCGCCCGCGCACAGAAGCCGGAACAGTTTGACGAGATTTTTCAGGAGTCCACGGCCACGCTCCGCGCCGAGCTGCAGAACCTGAATGCGATCGTCGGCCGTTTCAGCGACTTCGCCAAAATGCCCGCGCCGCGCCTGCAGGCGGTGGACGTGAACGAAGCCGTGCGCGACGCCGTCAAGCTCTTCGAGCCGCAGTTCAGCGCTGTGGGGCGCCCGTCGATCTCTTCCGAGCTCTATCTGGACGAAGCGCTGCCCGCAATTCAGGCCGACCCGGACCTGCTCCGCCGCGCGCTGCAGAACCTGGTGCTGAACTCGATGGACGCAATGCCCGCAGGCGGCACGCTCACGATCCGCACGCGCAACCACAGCGGCGTCGTGCGCGTGGAGGTTTCGGACACCGGAAGCGGCCTCACGCAGGAGGAATGCGCGCGGCTCTTCACGCCGTACTACACCACCAAGCAGCATGGCACCGGACTCGGGCTGGCCATTGTGCAGTCGGTGGTAAGCGACCACGGCGGCACAATCGCCGTGGAGAGCCAGCCGGGACTTGGCACGACGTTCCGCATCGATCTCCCGCTTGCGCCTCCCCTTCCTGCGGACGGGCACCAGGCGTCCTGACATGGGAAAACCCGCCCACGAATCCGCGACCGCCAAAGCTCATCTGCTGGTGATTGACGACGACCCCAACACCCTCGCGTCGCTGGCGCGCGCATTCCGCCTGGCGGGCTACGAAGCCACGGTGTGCGACAACGCAGCCCGCGCTCTCGATCTCGTCAAATCGCAACGCTTCGACATGGTTCTCTCCGACGTCGTCATGCCCGGGAAGGACGGCCTGACGCTGCTCGCCGACTTGAAGGCCGCGGGCGTCACGGCTCCGGTGGTCATGATTTCCGGCCAGGCCACGGTGGAGATGGCGGTGCGCGCGACGCGGCTGGGCGCGGTGGATTTCCTCGAGAAGCCGCTCTCCACGGACAAGCTGCTCGTCACCGTGGAAAATGCGCTGCGGCTGATGCGCCTGGAAGAAGAAAACCGCGCGCTGCGGCAGCGGCTCGGCAAGCACGAGCTTGTGTGGGCCAGCCCCGCAATGGGAAAAGTCATGCAACAGGTGGAGCGCGTCGCGGCCAGCGAGACGCGCGTGTGCATCCTGGGCGAGACGGGGACGGGCAAGGAGCTCATCGCGCGCACGCTGCACGAAAAAAGCGCGCGGCACGCCGGGCCGTTCATCACGCTGAACTGCGCGGCGGTGCCGGCCGAGCTGATCGAATCGGAACTTTTCGGGCACGAGAAGGGGGCGTTCACCGGCGCTGCGGGCCGCCATATCGGCAAGTTCGAGCAGGCGCATCGCGGCACGCTGTTCCTGGACGAAATCGGCGACATGCCGCTCGCCATGCAGGCGAAGCTGCTGCGTGTGCTCGAGGAAGGCGAAGTGGAGCGCGTCGGCGGCGACGCCGCGGTCGGCGTAGACGTGCGCGTGATTGTCGCCACGCACCGCAATCTCGAGGAGCTGGTCCGGCAGAACGGGTTTCGCCAGGACCTCTTTCACCGCATCTACGTGTTTCCGCTCGCTCTCCCGCCGCTGAGGGCGCGTTGGGAAGACGTTCCCGTCCTCGTGGAAGTGTTTTCACGGCAGGTGGCTCAGCAGAACGGCTGGAAGCAGAAGGCATTTGCCACGGACGCCATCGCGGAATTGCAGGGCTATTCCTGGCCGGGGAATGTGCGCGAGCTGCGCAACGTCGTCGAGCGCGTGCTATTGCTTTCGACAGACTCCGAAGTGGATGCAGCGACCGTGCGGCTGGCGCTTCCCTCGGCGCGCGCCGCCGGCGCAAGCGGCGTGCCCGCCACCGGCACTCTGGCCGAACGCGTGGAAGGGTTCGAGCGCGAAGTGCTGCTGGCGGAGCTCAAGCGTCATAACCACCACATGACGAATGTTGCCCGCGCGCTCGGGCTCGAGCGCAGCCACCTCTACAAAAAATGCCAGCAGCTCGGCATTGACCTCCGCGCTATCCGCAAGACCGAGCCCTGACCGGCGCCGCGAGTTTCAGCGCGCCGCGCGGCGCAGCGGGATCGCCAGCGGCTTTCCCTCGGCCTTCTCCATCTGCAAGCCCAGCCAGCGCGCAATCGTGGGCGCGATGTCGATCAGCCGCGCGCCTTCGATCTTCGCGTGGCCGATGGCGGGGCCGTAAACGAGCAGAGAGGGATGCATCGCAGGCCGCTCGGGCAGGTAACCGTGCTCGGCGGCTTCGACGGCGGGTGAAACAAGGTCGCCCGTGTAACCTCCGGCGATAGCCCAGTCGTCCATGGCTTCGATCGCCAGGAACGCGTCGGGATCACCGCCGATGGCGACAATCTGTTCGTGCGTGAGCACCTGCCGGATGCCCGTCTCCGGTTTGCCGGCGGCCTTCTGCAGGATCTCCAGCAGCGCGCGCCGCGTTTCCTGATCGTTCGGGTCCTTCACGTACAGATAGGCCGAGCCGGTACTCGGCATCAGATAAGCCTTCCAATCCACCACGCGGTTCTTGTCGTCGAGCTGTACCAGGCCGCGCTCGCGCATCCAGATGCCGGGCCGCACCCGGCGGCTGGTGCGCATGTGGCCGTGGTCGGAAACAACGAGGAGCACAGTTTCGTTCCAGATGCCCGCCTTCTTCGCCGCCGCGATGATGCGCGCGATCTGCGCGTCGGCCGTCTCGATCGTCTGCGGAACGCGCCCGGCGAACGGGCCGTCTTCGTGCGCCCAGTGGTCCACGTCGAGCAGGTGGACCATCAGCAGGTTGGGCTTCATCGTTTCGATCACGTGCACGGCGATGTCGGCGTTCGCTTCGTCCGCGGCGCGTGGCGGCAGGAACTGCGTGCGGAAGTTGGGAAATTCCTTGGCGACGGCGTCGAGCAACCCGGGAGTCGCCATCGCGAAGTTCAGCTTGGTGTCTTCGGGCGAGCCGGGGTCGCGGCGCCAGAATTCCTGCACGATCGCGTCGGCTTGCGCGCCCACCGACACCGGCCAGTAAATCAGCGCCGTCTTCAGGCCCTTTTTCCGCGCCACTTGGTAAATCGTCGGCACGCGAATATCAGCTGTGTACCAGCGCAGCGCTCCGGGGAATTGCAGGAGCGGATCGAAGGGATGGTTGGACTGGATGCCGTGGGTGCCGGGGTTCACGCCGGTGACCATCGAGGTGTGCGAAGGGTAGGTGACCGTGGGTATCACGCCCAGCACGCCTTCGCTGTAGCTGCCCTCGCGCACCAACTGCCGCAGCGTGGGCACCTTCAAACCGTGCGCGTCCGGATTCACGTAGCTATCCGGCATCAGGCCGTCCACGGAAACCATGATGACGTGCCGGATCGGCGACGCCGCCGGCTTCGCCGCACGCGCGGCCCGCTTCTGCGCGGCCAGCGTGCCGGCAAAGAGAAAGACAATCAGGAGCGCTTGCAACGCGCGCGCAAACGCCTTCGCGAAACGATGACTCATGGATCTGTGTCTCCCGGAAATACGATTCTCGAACCGAGCCGCACACTGTAGCCGCAGCGCGCGGGACAGGCAAGAGACAACTCAGGCTGCGCCGAGTAAGGGAACAAACTTTACGCGCCTGGCTTGGCGGGAGCCGCCGCCGGCGCGGGCGGCAGCCGCAGCGCGAAGTAGGAGCGCCCGAAGGTAGCGCGTTCCTGGCCCGCTTCGATCACCACCGCCTGCACGGTGTAGCGTCCGGGCGCTAGCTTCTCGAGCGGCAGGCTGATTCGGAACGACGCCGTGCGCGACTTCGCGTCCATTTCGGCCGGCTCGATGAGCGGCGTGGCGTTCACGCGCTCGCCGTTGCGGAAGAAGATCAGCCCGGCGCGGAGGTTGGCGCCCTCGGCGCTCGCGTCTTTCGAGGGCGGCAGATACGCCTGGAAGAAGACGTAGAGCTTCTGCTGCGTCGTGAAGACGTGCGTGACGCTGGGGATGATGCGCTCGCCGGACATCTCGAGCGGCGTGGACTTCAGCTTGGCATCTGCGGCCAGCGCCTTCTTCTGCACCTCACCGCCGCCCTTGCTGACGGCCTCGAGCTGGCTCGAAAGCAGGACGGAGCTCAGCTCCAGGCGCGGCGACCGCGCGGGCAGAACGAGCTCCTGCTCGAACGTGCCGATGCGGCCGGTTTCATTCTCGCGCGCGAGGAACTTCATCCGGTAGTGTCCCGGCTGGAGGATGAGCCCGCCCTGATAGACCAGCGCGCGCTGCTGCACTTGCTGGAAGCGCTCGGTGGCCAGCCGCACAGTGACCGTATCGCGCAGCGCCCCGGCCACGCGGTTGGTGCCTTCCTCGCGCACTTCGGCGGCGAAATCGAAGGCGACCTCGCGGCGCCCGCGTTTTTCCGCCCATTGCAGCGCGCTCGAAGCCAGCTTCGCGGCGATAGGCACAAAAAGCTCGCCGCCCGGCAGGCGGAAGTAGTCGGTCTCAAGCGCCAGCGCCAGCTCCACGCGCGGCGCTTCCGCGCGCATGGCTTCTTCCAGCTGCCGCTCGCGGTCTTCCGTGGTGAAGATGCCGTATTCCTTCAAGGCGTAGTAGCCTTCGCGGAAGCGGATGCGCGCGCCGGGCACGTCCACGCGCACTTTCACCCGGCGCCACTTGCCGTCGCGCTGCGCGTTCGCGCTGTAGTAGCCCAGCAGGTAGTAGCCGTTCGTATCCGCCTGCACCTTCTGGAAAATCTCCCGGAAGTCGCCGATATCGAAGAACGCGCGGCCGCCCGTATCGCTCGCCAGCGTCGAAAGCGTCTCGCGCGAGTCCTGCTTCGATTGCACCTGTTGGAAAACAGCCGCGCCGGAAAACATCGCCGTGCCGGAGGCCGCGCCGGAGCTCGGATCGCCGCCGGGGATCGTGGCCATCAAGCCGCGGGAGTCCACGGTGTAAAAAGAAACGTTCGCGCGGTTTGCGGCGTCGGTGGCGGCACGGAGCTGCGTGCGGTTCTCCATGCCGGTTTGCGTGATGCCGCCGGTGAAATGGATCACCTGCTTTTTGCCGGGGATGTCGCGCAGCAGGTTGGCGAGCGCTTCGACGGCCGCAAGCTTGCGGTCGGTATTGAAAATATTGAACTCCGTTTCATCGGCGGTGAAGGCCGAGCCGTTATCTTCGGTGACCGCCTCTTCGCCGGCCGGCGCGGCGGCGTCGGCCATGCCGGCAAGCTGCGATTCTTTTCCGGGCACCAGACGCGCCACGGCGCGCGCGAGCACGCCGCGGTCGTTCGTGAAGTTGGCCACCACCTTGAATTGGTTGCCGAAGGCCACGACGGCCACCAGGTCGGCCGGGGACATCTGTTTCTGAAGGAACTCCTGGGCGGCGCGCGTCGAGCGCAGCAGCTCGTCAGGTTGCAGCGAGCTCATATCGAAGAAGAGCACGATCATGCGGCGGTCGCGCACCTGCGCGCGGACTTGCTCCGGTGAGGCCACGGCGCCGAGGGTCACGACGATGGGCCGCGTGTCCTCGGCCGCGGCGGTTTCGACGGCTTCGATGTCGTAGTAGTCGAACGAGGAGACCTTCTGCGGCTTGTCGTCTTCGAGCAAAGTGAACTGCTCGGGCTTCAACCCTTTGATGGGCTTGCCCGAGCGGTCGGTGACCTGCGCGTCAATCAGCACGAGGTCTGCGAACGAGCGGATGACGTTTTTGTTCTGCCCCTGCTGCGGCGGCGGAGGCGGGGGAACCTGCCGCGGGTCCACGGGTTTCTGCTGCGCGCCCAGCGGCATGGCAGGCAAGAGCAGGGAAGCGGTCAGAAAAACTGCCAGGAGGCGTCGCATCAGAAGTTCACCCGCATTTGGAAATCAATCGTGCGCATGGCGCGCACGCTGCTCACCTGGCCAAAGAGCGAGCTTCGCGGCGATTGGCACAAAGGGCTCACCGCCGGGCAGGTGGCCGTGTCCACCGTGTAAAGCCCGCTGAAGTTCGGCGTGTTGGTCAGGTTTGAAACTTCCCAGCGAAGGTCTATGCGGCGCTGCTGGTCTTTGCCGAAGCGCATGAACCGCGCCGCGGCCAGGCTGATGTTGAAGGTGCCCGGTCCGGGAATGGTATTGCGCGCAGCGTCGCCGAAACGGCCTACGAGCGGCAGCGTGAACGCGTCGGTATTGAAGTAGCGCAGCACGGTGCGCTGGTCGGCCGGCAGCACCGGGTTGCCGATCTGGTCGGCGCGCTCGGAGAAGCCGGAGCCCGTGCCGGTGATGTCGGACTGCGTGCCGAGCACGCGGGCGGTGAAAGGCGTTCCGCTGTTCACCGTAGCGCTGCCGTTGAGCTGCCAGTGGCCGAACGCCGTGCCCTTCCAGCCCTTCTGCGCCCAGCGCTTGCGCTCGCCGAAGGGCAGTTCGTAGACGTAGTTCATGCGGAACTGGTGGCGGATGTCGAACGACGAAAGGCCGCGGTCCAGGTCGGGCCGCGTGTCGTCCTGCACCACGGTCTGCGCACCGCCGCCGATCGAACTCGCGTTGTCAATGGACTTCGCGTAGGTGTACTGCCCCAGGATCATCAGCCCCTTGGACATCCGCTTCTGCACGCGCACCTGCAGCGCATGGTAGATGGACGACGCGCCGGAGCTGTCGAAGGTGAAGCCGAGCGCGTTGACGATGCTGCGGCCTTGCGGATCGAGCACGCTTCCCGGCGCCGTGCGGTTGGGCGCGCGAAGCAGGTCGAGCCGTGTGCCCTTCGTGCCCGTGTAGGTCAGGTCCAGGACCGTGCTCGTCGCGAGCTGCGTTTCCACCGTCATATTCCAGAGCTGCGCGTAGCCCACTCTGTAATTCGGATCCACCGCAATGGTATTGCGCGCCACACCCGCCGGCGCCGGGGGAAAACCGTTCTCCAGCGTCAGCACCTGCGCGGCGCTCGTGGATAGCGTTTGCGCCTGCGCGAACGGCGGCTGGTTGGCCATCGAAGCCGCGAGCTGGTTGTAGATCGAAGTGTTGTAGAAGACGCCGTAGCCCGCGCGGATCGTCATCGGGTGCTTTGCGCCGAGCCACTTGATCGGCGGTCGCCAGGCAATGCCCAGCCGCGGCGACCAGTTGTTGTAGTCCCCGCGGACCAGCGAGTTCGGCAGCACGCCGCTGAACTTCGCGATGTCCCCGGGCACGACCAGGGCCACTGCGGTGACGTCGGGGCTCACGTCGAGGTTGGCGATGCGGTTGAAGAGCTCCACCGGCGGAGTCACGGCCTCGTAGCGCAGGCCCCAGTTCAGCGAGAAGCGCGGGCGGATGCGCCAGTCATCCTGCATGTAGCCGACGAGGCCCCAGCTCCGGAAGTACGTGCTCGAGCTGCCGAAGCGCGCGGACGTGGCCTGCGGCAGGCCGAGCAGGAAGTCGGCGAAGTCGAAGCCCGTGCCCTGCACGGGCCTCGTCACCGGCTGCCCGGTGCTGGGGTCAATGGTCGTCATCAGCTGGCTGGTCATCAGGCCGGTGAAGGTGAACGAGCCGCGCGGCGTGGGGTCGCTGGTCGTGTTGATCTGGATGCGGCGCAGCTCGAAGCCGCCGCGCCACGTGTGCTTCGGCTGTGAATAGGAGAAGTTGTCGAGGAAACGCACGGTCTGGTTGCGTCGCAGCGCCGGGACCGGGTCGTTCAGAGTGTTGAAGTTCGTCAGGTTGATGAGCGGCACGCCGAAGTTGATCGCATCCGTGGAAATCCCCTGGATGCCCAGGTCACCCGCCACATTGTCGTTGAACGCAAATTGGTTGAGCGACCCCGTGCGGCTGCGCGTGAAGAATACGCGCGTGTCGTGGATCAGCTTCTGCGTCCAGCTCTGCGTCAGCCCGAGCATCAGGTTCTGGCCGCGCGTTGTGGAGTTGCTCTCGAAATCGGGGAAGCTCTGCAAGGCGTGCGTGCGCGTTTCGCTCAGGTTGTAGGTCACCTGCGCGTTCAGCTTGGGCGAAATCGTGTGGATGATGCGCACGTTCAGCCGGTCGGTAGCCGTGGGCACGCGCGTCTGCAGGTGGAAGTTTTGCGTCAGCCCGGGCAGGTTGGGCAGCGGGATGAACTGCAGCAGGCCCACCGCGGCCTTGTCCAGCCGGTCCGGCGGGATCACGCTGCACACGACGACTGTGGGGGGGCAGAACGACCTGCGCGGGCCCGCAAGGTTTGAAGCCGGATCGAACAGTTGCACGCCGCGAGCGGTGAAGTCGCCTTTGCGCTCGTCCGGCAGCGGCACGGTGGCAAACGTGTCCACCGGATCGCGCGTGCGCCCAAAATCGTAGTTGACGAAAAAGAACGTGCGCTCGCGGCCGTTGTAGACGTGCGGGATCACCAGCGGCCCGCCCAGGTTCATGCCGCCGCGCTCCCGGTACGTGGCGATCTTTGCCGGGTTCGGTTCGGTCAGCGAATACGGCCGCGCGTCGAGCTCCGAGTTCCCGTAGCGCTCGTAAAAACTGAAGCGCACGCGGTTCAACTGCTGCCGCAGGATGCGCTGCAGTCCATAGAGCGCCTCCGTGCCCTGGCCGAACGCAACTTGCTGATTGCCGCGATTCTGTCCGCCTTGGCCTTGCTGCCCGCCCTGGCCCTTCTTGCCGCCCTGCGCTTGCCCCTGGCCCTGACGGCCGCCGCGCCCGCCCTGCTGTTGCTGCGGTCCGCGCCCTCCGCCCATGACTTGGACGTTGAACTGTCCTCCCTGGCCGCCCATTCCGGGCTGGCCGGGGACGCCGCCTTCGCCTGGCCCGCCAAATCCGGGGACCCCGCCTGGCCCTCCTATGCCGCCGAACGGACCGAAGTTGCCGAAGGGCCCGCCTTCACCCTCGCCGCTTGCGCCACGGCCCACGGTTCCGCTGATGAGAAATGCGTCTGAAGAAGAAGCGTCGCCGAGCGGCCCCGCATCCGCCGGCCCAGCGCCTTCGCCGCCCGCGCCGCCCGGCTGGCCGTTCAAGTCCACTTGCTGGAAGCCGCCCTGCTGCATGCGGCGGCGCATCATCTCCGCGAGGCTCTGCGCGTTGTTGGCGCCGGGCTGGCCGGGACGTTGTGCGCCTGGCCGTGCGCCGGTTTGTGCATTGGGCTGCCCCGCGCCGGGCGTGCTGGACTTCGCAGCGGCAGCGCTGGTCTTGCTTTCTTCCGCGGGAGGCTTCGCTGCAGTGGCTGCAGGCGCTGGATTCGCCGGAATGGGCGGCGCGTTCAACGCCGCGACGGAGACCACATGCAGCGTCACGACGATCGCCGCTGCATCTGCGTTCTTGGGCGCCTCGCCGGGAGCCGGCGCCGCTGACGGCTGAAGCGTCGCCTCCACCGAAGCAGGCTCGAAGCCGAGCTGCTCGGCTTCAACGCGGTATTTGCCCGCGGGGAGTCCGGGGAGATCAAAGTTTCCGTTTTCGTCCGTCCAGCTCAGCCACGTGCGGCCTGTGGAGAGCTCCACCAGCCGCACCGTCGCGCCGGGAACCGCGACGCCCTGCGTCGTGCGCACCGTTCCGCGCGCCGGCGCCGTAGCCGCGGCGCCGGCAGGGTTTCCGGGCGCTTGTTGTGCTCCCGCAGAAAACGAAAGAGCGCACAGCCAGCAGCAGAGCCAAAGCATTCGAAACATCGTTCTGTGAGCCGCCACTCCACCCCGTCCGTACAGCCTGGACCGCGAGTTGGCTGCGCCACCGGGCGCAGCCGCACGGCGTCGCCAGTCGGGGCGCTCCATAACCTTGTGCATTGTTTTCTTAGACGCGCGGCCCGGCAAACCAGTTACCCCAAGCGGGAATTGGCCTGGCTGCGCCGGGCGTGCGAGAATGTTCCGGCGTATGGACACTGCGGCCATCCCTTTGTGGGGCAGCGCATCCGCCGCGGCAGTCGCCGCCGGCGCGGGCATCGCGGCATGGGGCGCGATGCACCCCGCCGCGCAGTTGTTCGGCCCTACCATCCGCCGCACGCCGCGCCCGAACGCGCTGGCGCTGACGTTTGACGACGGCCCCAACCCCGCCGTCACGCCGCGCTTGCTGGACCTGCTGGAGCGCTACCACGCGCGCGCGACGTTTTTCCTGATTGGGCGCTTCGCGCGGGCCTGCCGGGAGCTGGTGCGCGAAATCACCGCGCGCGGCCACGTGGTCGGCAACCACACTGACACGCATCCCAACCTCATCTGGCTTTCGCGCGCGCGCATCGCCGGAGAGCTCGAACGCTGTCAGCTCGCCGTGGCCGAAGCGTGCGGCAGCGCGCCGCGGTGGATGCGCCCGCCATACGGGTTTCGCGGGCCGCAGCTCGATAGGGAAACCCGCCGGCAGGGTCTGCGCGGCGTGGTGATGTGGTCGTTGATCTGCTACGACTGGAAGCCGCAGCCCGCGTCGCAGTTGATCGGGCGGCTCGGGCGCGTCGGCGAAAAGGGAAGCGCCGCGGCCGGAGACATTGTCGTCCTGCACGACGGCGACCATCGCATGCTCAATGGCCGGCGCCAGCACGTCGTCGAAGCGCTCGAATACTGGCTACCGCGCTGGCGCGATGCCGGACTCGAATTTGTTACAATGGACGAAGTTGCGGCAGGCGCGAGCGCGCCGCAAGAGGGCGCAGCCCATGGATGAGCGCAACTTCTATTCCGAATCGCAGCAGACCAAGAACCTCGCGCTGATGTGCCCGCACTGCCGCCAGGAAAACACCTACCCGATCCGCTGGGTCGTGCGCACGAAAAAGAAGGAATTGCCGCGCGGCGCGGGCGAAGAGGACAAGAAGCGCTTCGCGAACGCGCGCTCCTACATGGTCCGCGTCGACGAGATGGTCGCCTGCCGGAACATCCGCTGCCACAAACGCTTCGAGCTGACCGGCCAGTCGGTGGTCCTGGTGCCGGATGGGCCCGTCCCCCAGGGCGATGTCGATCCCGAAACGTTCGGCAACCGCTGAACTTTCTTTTTTAGCAGCGGTTTTAGATCTAGACCATGCATCCATCGAACACGGCCTGCTTCCTTGATTTCGACCACACGCTTTTCCACACGGACGAGTTCTTTCACGTCGATGTCAGGCGATCGTTCCTCCGTCTTGGAATTGACGCCACGGAGTGGGAGCGAAGCTACGCCGCTGTCTGGCCAACCGGGTATACCCTTGAAAAGCATGTGGAGGAAGTTTTCCGGCATTCAGGAAGGCACTTACCACTGGAGGAGATGAAGCGTATCCTCCACAATTCCTTTTCTGATTTAAGACGTTATCTTTTCCCGGATGTTCTGCCCTTCCTCCAAGGGGCAAAGAGGAACGGTACGCGCTTATATCTACTGTCATTCGGTGATTGCGAATGGCAACGCTATAAAGTGTCGGCTTGCGCTGTGAGCGCCTACTTCGAGGACATGTTCTTTGCCGCGACACCCGGCGGGAAAAGCAGGCTTGTTCAAGAGGAGGTGAAGGGGGCTGCGGAAACGGTGCTCGTCGTGGATAACAACTCGGCCGACTTGGACTTGATTCGAGATCAAGCCCCCGGCATACAAACGTATTATATGAATCGGGTACCCGACGACATGCGGCGTCCCGCCGACGATTTATCACGCCTAAGGTTCTTGGAAGCTCGCCGATATTTGGAACGCGTACCGCGTCATGAACACGTTCCCTGCCGAACTTTAGGCGGCGTCCCGCAAGACCTGAGGCGGTAGAAACGATCGGCCCTGCCACGCGCGCATTCTGTGTGGAAAACCAAGCGAGTCAGGTGTAATCTCAACCGTTCCATACATAGCCCAACGAGGAGAATAACCATGGCGAGGCGTGGTACGGGGCCCTTCCTTCTTCTAATCCTTGGAACATCGCTGTGTGGTGGCGGCACCGCAGCCGCGCAAAGCGGCGGCATGGTCACCGCGAAGCATGCGCCGAAAGTTTCTACGGGGCGAACGCGCACCTACTACATTGCTGCCGACGAAGTGACATGGGACTACGTCCCCGGAGGCATGGACGGCATCAAGGGCACGCCGTTCAAGTCGGTCGGCATGTTCAAGGGCGGCCCGAACCCGGACGCGAAGCCGGTCGAGAAGCCGGTCACTACGTCGTACGTGAAAACCGTGTACCGGGAATACACCGACGACTCATTCCGGACCCTGAAGCCACGGCCCGCGGCGTGGGAGCACCTAGGCTTGCTCGGTCCGCTCATCCGCGCGGAAGTGGGAGACACCATCAAGGTCGTCTTCCGCAACAATGGCCACCATCCCTATTCCATGCATCCCCACGGCGTTTTCTACGACAAAGATTCGGAAGGCGCCCCGTACGATGACGGAACCTCCGGCACGCACCGAGTAGGGGATGCCGTGCCGCCGGGCGGCGCGCATACGTACGTGTGGCAGGTGCCCGAGCGCGCGGGCCCCGCGCCGGGCGACGTCAACTCGGTCATGTGGATGTACCACTCGCACACCGACGAGTACCGCGACCCCAACACGGGCCTGCTGGGGCCGATGATCATCACCGGGCGCGGGCAATCGAAGCCGGATGGCTCGCCGAAAGGCGTGGACCGTGAGTTCGTCATTTGGTTCTCGCAGATCCACGAAGAGGATAGCTGGTACTCCAATCAGAATCTGCCGACGCTCGAGAAGGATCCAGCACTCCCCGCGCCGCTGACCAATGTGAGCACCGGGGTCGTGTACCCGCACTTTGTGAAGTTTTCAATCAACGGATTCTCGCACGGCAGCATGCCGCTCAAGGCGCTGACCATGCGCAAAGGCCAACACGTCCGTTGGTATCTCTTCTCCGGGATCAACGATTTCGACTTCCACACGCCGCACTGGCACGGCAATACCGTGGTCATCAATCAAATGCGCACGGATGTCACCTCCATGGCTCCGATGCAGATGGTGACCGCGGACATGGTGCCGGACGATGCCGGCGTATGGCTGCTTCATTGCCACGTGGGGTTTCATAACGCGGAGGGCATGGCCGTGCGCTACGCCGTCCTGCCGTAATTGCCCGATCGTCTGCGAGCGGTTGCCGCACTGCGTGCCGCATGCCTGCAAAAAGAAAGGGAGCGGCTCCGCGCCGCTCCCTCCTGTCACTACGAAGTCCATCCTTGGGTTAGGTTCCCGCGGCGGCGGCAGCGAGTTGGTCCAGGATCTTCACTGCCTGGCCGACTTCCGCGACGCCGAAGAACACGAGAGGCGTGTTCGTTCCCGGCTCGAGCCCGCTGTAGGTGTAATTGATGTTGATGTTGGCTTCGCCGAGACGCGAAGCGGCTCGCGCCAATTCGCCCGGCCGGTGTGGGAGTTTCACTTGCACAACATCGGCCTCGGTGATGGTCAGGCCCTGGCTCTCCAGGACTGACTTGGTGATTGTGGGATTGTCTGCGACGAGGCGGACTTCGCTCTCGCCTGCATCCGCTGGGTACGACTGGAAGCCGAGAATGTTTACGCCGCGGTCGGCCAGCGCTCGACAGGTCTTTCCAAGAGTTCCAGGTTGGTCCAACATCCTGATGGTGAATTCTTTGGACGTAGGCATGGTAGGGACCTCCTTTGCCTCTTCCGGGAACGCAGGGCGCGTTCCCATGAAACCGACAAAATCCGGTTTCGACTTATCGGTGCCGAGATCATACGCCCCGGCTCCTGTGACTTTCAAGAGGCGCCCAGGGATGGCGCGCCCAGCATCCGAAAAGCCTTGACTCGCCTCCACCGCTCGTGTACATGTGTTGGTGTTGACCGCAGGACAGGACGATGACGTCCTCCCGCGTTTCGCCGCCCCGTACGGAGTTCCGAACGTTGAGGCCTCGCCTCTTTATCCTCGCCGTCTTCTTGATGATCGGCTTCGCGGGATTTGCCGCGGCTGATTTTCCGTCTTCTTCGGACAACGACTCGGACGATGGCCAGGCCATTGTCGCGGTCAGCGCGCCGGTCCGGCACCGCCTTCCTCCGCGCATCGTGTCGCCGAGCCTTGCGCACCATCCGGGCACGATCGTGCGTACTCCATACGCGCCGAATCACGTCGCACCGCGGGAAATCCCCTCTAGGACGGGGCGAGAGCTCCTTCAGCTTTTCACTCTCCAGCGGAAATAGGGCCGTAGGAACCAAGCCCGTTCGCTCCTGAGCGATTACGGACCCTTTCCGGGGCCTTGCCAAAGGTTCCCCGCTTCCGATGGAGGTGGCCATGTTTGCAACTCCTCAAGTCTTGCTCGTTTGTTCCGACCCCGAAGGTCGAGGCGCACTTGCCGAAGTGGTTGCTCATTTCGGCGTGGCGACGGTGTCTGCGTCCTCCGTCAGGGAGGCGCTCGCGACCCTGGCTCGGGAACCCATCCGCCTGGTGCTCTGCGACGCCCATCCTCCGGGCGGCGATGTCCGCGACATCCTCGCCGCCAGCCGCACCGCTCGTAACGTCCCGGTGGTCGTGGCCTCCCGGCTGGACAGTTGGGATGAGTACCTGCAAGTGATGCGCTGGGGCGCATTCGAATACATCGTCTATCCGTTCCGCCGCGAGGAGGTCAAATGGATCCTGGAAAAAGCCCTCCGCGCGGTTTCCATCGAGTCGCCCTGGGTTGAGAGCGAAGACGCGCTCAAGACGGCGTGATCCCGTGGGGGGACACCATGTGCGGCCCAATCCTGCGCGTTCTTCGAGTCACCCGGCCCAGCGCGGACTTGCGCGACTGCTTCCCGGGCCGTTTCCGTGAGCTGGAATGCGCCTACGAAACCGCGCACTCGTTCGGCCAAGCAGTTGCGCTCCTCCGCGAGGCGCCGTTTGACCTCGTGCTCAGCGACCTCGACCTGCCGGACGGCAAGGGATCGCGCCTGATCCCTTGCCTGCTCGGCACGGAGGCCAGCCTGTTCTTCTCGGTCGAAGTGGAGGATGGCTGCTGGTGGCTGCCCGGCGTCGTGCGGGGAGAAAGCCACTGGGGAGCCGAAGCGCTGCGTCGGCACGAATTCCTGCGTCTGCTCGATTCGATCCTGGTCGAATCAACTCCGCCCGTGCCGCCCCCACCGGACTCTCAAGAACGGAGCCGCGGAGACGCAGCGACGCGCGAGGGCGAGGGACCCGCCTGGCTCGGGGAGTGGAGCATAAGCCAACCGAGCAGGCAGGTGTGAGGGTGCCCCTCGCTTCGAGAAAGGTTCCCTCCGCCGTCAACTCATCGCGATGGTATCATCCGCCTGCGCGGCGCCCTGAAGAAGAAGGAGATAATGGCTGCGCCACCCGCCCATGTCACTCACTTTGACCGTGATCGCGGATATTCTTTCTACGTTCATATCTCCCTCCTCGCCCCATCTTCCATACGAGGCAGTGGTGTTATACTGAACGAAAGAAGAAGGGCACGATGGCATACATTATTGCCGAGCCCTGCATCGGAACAAAGGACACAGCCTGCGTGGACGTGTGCCCGGTGGATTGTATCCATCCGGCGAAGGGCCGAACCTATGACGATGGCCGACCGAGGTTCGATGACGTGCCTCAACTGTACATCGATCCCACGGAGTGCATTGACTGCGGTGCCTGTGTGCCGGTCTGTCCAGTGACAGCCATCTTCGTGTTGGAGGACCTGCCGGAGAAGTGGAACACGTTTATTGAGATCAACAAGAATTACGTTGACGGCGGCAAGTTTCAGCCCGACAAGTATCAAAAGGACGCTTGGCCTACTCCAACCAAGTAATCGCTGCCAAAATACCAAGAGACTCACCCACACGCCCGCCCGAGAACGTTCCCTCAGCCGTCAACTCATCGCGATGGTATCATCCGCCTGCGCGGTGCCCTGAACAAGAAGGAGACAAAGGCTGCGCCACCCGCCCATGAAGACATGGACAGTCAGGCTGCTTCGAAGTTTTGGCGTGCTTCACATCGTCTTCGGACTAGCGGGTCTCCCCTTGGCGATGGAGATGCTTCGCCGATATTCCGCGGCGCCCATTCGCCCGGACGACTTGCGGTTTGAGCCCGCCGCGTATTACACCTGCACAGCATTGAACCTGATTTTTGTTTCCGTTTTAGTTTTCGCAGGAATTCTACTTTGGAGAACCGATCTTCGCGGGGTGCGTCTGTCCAATTGGTTGTTTGCGACCGAGATAGCTTACTTGCTCCTGACGTGGACACTCGCACTGTTCCTGACCATGTCGCATAAGCCAACCCTCAGGGTCCTAGGACTAAGCATAGGGGCGGTTGGCGGGATTGGCAACGCGGGGATCGGCCTTCAGATCCTGACTGGCTACCCCATAATCGCCCTCGTGGCCTTGAACCTGTTGCGGAAAAGGCTTTTGCAGGCAGGGACACTGGTGAATACAGCCGGCTAGTGCACTCGGCGGGCAACTCATCGCGATGGTATCATCCGGCTGCGCGGTGCCCTGAAGAAGAAAAAGACAAGGGATGCGACGCCCGCCCCACTCAACCAGAGCCATGGCGATTTGAGCTTGACATGAGGAGGCGGCTGCCGTATGGTTTTGCGCAAAGATAATAGTAAAACCGGAAATTCCGGTTCAAGGGGGACCACATGCGACGCGCTCTCTACCTCGCGGGAGTTCTTCTGGTGCTCGGGGCCCTGCCGGTTTCTGCGCAGATGCGATATTCCACTGGGGCTGTGAGCACCTACGTGGCGAATGGCTGTGGCGGCCCGGACTTGCCACTCAGCGTGGGTGTCGCGGGAGGCTTTCGTTTCTGGTACAACCTCGGTGGCTTCCAGATCGTCACGCAGTGGAACAATGGCGATGTCTGGGGCTCGGATTTCCGCGATGGAACCGACACGGATCCCAGCGGTGGAAGCGACCTACCCGACGTCTACTTCTACAACGGCCACGGCATCTGCCAAAACCCACCCACGGCTGGCAGCGGCGATTTCATCTTCACCTGCGGCAATTTCGGCAAACCTGATCTGACGACCATTGGAAGTCAATCGCGGTGGGGCAATAACGGTGGCCAACTCAAGTTCGCGTTCATTGATGCCAGCTGCCCGATGGACTTGGCCTCCATTCAGGGGCAATGGTTCCCACCTTTCCAAGGCCTGCACATGGCCATTGGCCATTCCGGCGACGTGAATCACGACACGCTGAACAGTTCGTCCCGAGGTAGCCAATTTGCCTCGCGCACCGCAGGACTCCCGTTCCCCTTCTCCATTTTTTGGCCGGAACTACCCGTTGGCGACGCCTGGATGGTCACTGGGCTGACTGACGTGCAGAGCGGTGTCTGCGCCGTGGCCATCGCTGCGGGTAACGACCGCAACGACGCTATCAACCGGCGGGAGAATGAGCGGGTTAAGAGCGGCTGGCCCAATCCCACCCCCAACTGGTTTGCTTGGAAATGGGTCTGTAGCTGAGCCGTATTCTCCCGGAGAGGTGCGTGATGAAACTCAATAGATGGCATTTTGGACTTGCGGCCGCAGCGCTGGGGATCTGCCTGGGTGCGCCCGTCCTCGCGCAGAAGCCAACCGGACCCGTGCCTGATTACTCCGAGAAGGCGGAGATCGCACGGCTCGAACGCCTGGCCAAAGAGGCACTTCACTTGAACCTGGGGAAGGAAGCGCAGAGCGGGGCCGCGGCCAATTTCGTCGGTGTGCGGTCGGAGAGGATCCTGTTCAGCCAGCGTCTGGACAGTCGCACCTACTTCGTCCAGGACAGTGAATTTGGCAAGGGAAAACGCGGCGGTGTCTTTTCCGGACCGAACGAGGATCTCCTGCTCATGGCGCGCGACTTCTTGCGCCGGTTGGAGATTCCCGTCGCAGAGGTGGAGAAAGCTGCGGTCTTGCAGGAAAAAAGCCAGGTGGCTCATCTGGATCGCGAAACGAACAAACTCGCCGTCGAAAAGGTAGAAGAGGGGAAGCGGTTTGTCAGGTTTTCGCGAAGGGTCGAAGGACTCCCCATCTTCTCCTCCCACGCGCTAGTCGGAGTGACCCAGGATAAACAGGTCGGCTTCCTGGAAGTCCATTGGCCGCGGATTCCCCAAGAGACGCTGCAGGAGGCGCACCGGCTTGCCTACCGAGTCCAGCACGGGTGGCGCCCGCCAGAGCAGAAAGGAGCCCGGGTTGAGTCCATCGAGGCTGGCGTCGTGCACTCCCCCGCGGTGGGCTTCGTCATGGATATCTATCCCGCCATTCGCGTCATATATGCCCCGGAAGAAAAACAGATCGGACAGAAGCTGGTGCTGTACTTTGCTCGCGACGGCAAGACCGTGCCCGTGCCCCGCGAGTATTATCAGCCGGCTGACGAGCGAAAAGACGAAAGGCCGAGGCCGGCGGAAAAGAAATGAAGATTTCGGTTTAGAGGATATTCTCTGAGGGAAGAAATCTATTGAGGGCGGTGCCACCCTTTGGGGTCGGAAGGGTGGGAGGACTCCGCTAGCATTCGAACACGCCGCGTTTTTTCCACAGGGGTCGCGCAATTCCCACTTGATTTCTGTTCACCATTGAGGTAACATGGCACATGGACGTCGCGCCCAGCCTCGCCCTAGCCTGCCCGCCACGGCGAGCCTGCCCGCAACCGCGGCCCTGCCCGCACTCCCGTTTTCTAGTTTCTGATTTCCGATTTCTGACTTCTAATTTCAAATTTCCTCTTGCCCCTGCACTCATCCACTCAGATCGCATAAACCCTTTAGAATCCATACTTAGGAATTTTGACGCCGCAACCCCTTTGTTTTCGCTACATACGGAATCGTTGGACTTAATCTCCTTTGGAATCAATACATACGAAAAAAGGGGTGGGGGTCCCCCCTCTTGTGTACAACGGTGGAAAATCGGGAGGCGATCGAAATGAACTATAGCCGCCGGCAGCTCCCCGGTTCCACCTGCTGGCCCCAGCGGGCCTGCGCGCCAGCCCTTTGGAGGACCTGCCCGCCTGGGCGGGCCAGCGCGTCAAATCTCCGGGTACATTTGAAAGAAGGCTTCCACCGACAGCCGCAGCGTCTTCTCGATTTCTTCTTTGCTGCCTTCGATCAGGTGCATCGTGACGCGCCCCGTGCGGCCGTTCTTCAGCATGATGGTCGCTTCGTTTACCTCTTGCAGGTCCTCGGCAGGGAAGAGCCGCATGCCGTAAATCAGCGCCAGCTTTGCCATCCCAGTCTCCTTTTCACCCGTGCGCGAAACTCCAGCCTATGCGCAACGCCCGCGGGCGTCAAATGGCCGCATCTTTCCCGCCGCTGCCGGGTTTATACTGGGTACATCCGCGGCGGGGGGTCGCGCATCGCAGCAGCAGAGCGGGGGTCCACATGAGCAGAATTCGCTTGCATCGTCATCTACTGGCAGCCCTGGCGGGTTTTCTGGTGCCCGTGTTTGCCGCAGCGCAACAGCCGCCGGCCGCGCCTCAACTCCCTGCGCCGCAGCAGGACCCGGTCGCCAAGCTGGACGAGCAGCCTGTGGCGAAACCGCTGCCGGGCAAGTTCCTGGTGCCGGCAGGTACGCGCCTGCCGCTCGTGCTGCACAACGGCATCACCACGCGCAACGCCAAGCCCGGCGACCCCGTGTACTTCGAGACTCTTTTTCCAATCATCCGCGACGGGCGCATCCTGATTCCGGCGGGTTCGTACGTGCAGGGCGAAATTACCGAGACGAAGCGTCCGGGCAAGGTGAAGGGCCGCGGCGAGCTCATGGTGCGGCTGAATACGCTGATCCTCCCGAACGGCTACGTGGTGAGCCTCACGGCGGTGCCCTCGAATGCTTCGACCGGCGGCAACGAATCCGTCCAGGAAGAAGGCCGCATCAAGGGCGATTCCGATAAGGCCAGCGACGCGGGCACCCTGATCAAGACGACGGCGCTGGGCACGGGGATCGGCGCGGCGGTGGGCCGCTCGGGCAAGGGCGCAGGCATCGGCGCCGGCATCGGAGCCGCCGCAGGGTTGGCCACGATATTGATGACGCGCGGGCCTGAGCTCGAGCTGCCGCGCGGCACCACGGTGGATGTCACGCTCGACCGCCCGCTCTATCTCGATGCCGACAAGGCCCACTTCACCGACCCGGGCCGCGCTTCCGCGCTGGCCGGGCCGCCCAACCGTCAGCCACAGCGCAGCAAATTTCCGTTCTAACGCGCCGCGTGCCGGCGCGCCTCCAGGAAGCGCAGCGGAGAAAAATTTTCTAGGGAGAAAGACATTCTTCCTTCGGTGACCTGTTCCGAGAGGAGCTTGGCTGTGATCGGGGCCAGCAGTATGCCGTTGCGGTAGTGGCCCGTGGCAACCAGCAATCCCTCGATGTCTGTGGGCCCCAGCACCGGCAAATGATCCGGCGTGTCCGGCCGGAGCCCCGCCCAGGTTTCCACCACTGCTGCGTCCGCCAACGCGGGCACCATTTCAACCGCGGCGTGAAGGATTTGCTCCAGCCCCGCGGGTGTGAGCCGCTTGTCGAACCCGGCGTTTTCGAGCGTGCTGCCCGTGATGAATCGCTGCGTCGCGCCTGCCTGGCGCGGCACAATGTAGCCGCGCTCGGAGCGCAGCACGTGCCTCAGCCTTACTTCAGCGGATTCGAGCGCGACCATCTGCCCGCGCACCGGCCGCGTGGGCGCGTACGCCGCGACTCCTTCGATTGCACCGCAGAAGCACCCCGCGGCCAGGATCACCTGCGCAGCCGCAATTCGCTCTTTGCCGGCGGCCACGCCGGTGCAGCGCTTTGCTTCGCGCAGGATCCCCGTGACGCGCGTCCCCGCGCGCAGCGTCGCACCGCTCCGCACCGCGGCTTCGAGTACCGCTTCGGTGAGAGCGCGGTTGTCCACGCACGCTTCGTAAGGGAGAAAGGCTGCGGCGCGCGCTTCGCGGCTGAGCGCAGGCTCGAGCTCGCGCGCTTCTTCGACGCGGATGGCTTCCGTGGGAAGACCCAGGCCGTGGTGCACGGCGACCAGCGTGCTCAGCTCGCGCCCGGCGTCTCCGGCAAACAAGACCTCGAGCGAGCCCTCGCGCCGCAGGCCCACGTTCCGGCCGGACGCTTCCTCTACGGCGGCGGCAAACTCCGGGTACAGCTCAAGGCTTGCCCGCCCGAGCGGCACCAGAGGAATGGCGTCGGGGCTGTCCGGCGCGGGCGAGAGCATGCCCGCAGCAGCCCACGACGCTTCGAGACCCGGCTGCTGGCTGTCGAGCAGCACCACGCGCAGCTTCCGCCGCGCAAGCTCAAAGGCAATCGAGCCGCCGATGATCCCGCCGCCGATGATTGCGACGTCGAAGCGCTCCACGCCGCCATCTTAGCAGCATTCGCACTGGGCAGCGGCGTGCGGAAAATGGTCAGAGGGAATTGACGAGCTCGGCGGAGAGCACCTGGGCCTTTTGCGCGAGGTTGCGCGCGCGCACCCAATCGTCGGCGCGCATGGCCTCGCGCGCCTGTCCGAGGAAGCCGCGTATTTTCTCGATCAGGTCGTGCTGCGCCGCGTTGAGCTGCTTGCCGTAGGCAAACTGAAGGTTCTTCTCCGCCGCGCTGATGTCTTGCGTGGTGCGGCGCTCGGCCTCGGCTTGTTCCGCCGGACTGAGCCGCGGGGAGATCTGTGGCGCGGCCGGCCTAGGTTGCGCCGGCGCAGGCTGCGCAGGTTTCGTGGCCGGAGGCTTCGCGGGCGGTGGCACAACCAGCGCGGGCGGCGCGGGGTTTTCGGGCGGCGGAGTCTTGGCTTCCGGCGCTGGATTGGAAGGTTGCGGCGCGGGTTCGGCGGCGGGCACTGTGCCGCTGGAAGGAGGCGCGGCCTGCACCGTGCGCTTCCTGCAGCCCGACGCCGCAAGGGCGAGGGCGCAAATCACCAAGAGTGCGATAGGACGGCGGCTGGGCATTTAGCCGGGTAGCGGCAGCTCGATGCGGAACGTTGTGCCGCGACCCTCCTCGGTTTCAAAGTCTATCGAACCATTGTGCTGCTGCACAATCTTGTAAGCGCTTGCCAGTCCGATACCGCTTCCGCCGGGGCGCGTGGTGAAGAAAAGCTGAAAAACCCGCGCAAGATATTTTCCCGGGATTCCGCAGCCGGTATCGGCGACGCTGACCTCCGCGGAATTTCCGCGCCGCGCCAGCGTTACTTTCAGCTTCCCGCCGCCGGGCATGGCCTCCACGGCGTTCAGCACGAGATTCAAGATGGCCTGCTTCAGGAGCTGGCGATCCGCGCTTACAGGTGGGATGCCGCCGGCAAGCTCCGCGGTGGCCTCGACGCGCGCGCGCTCGATCTGCGGCCGCGCCACGGCCAGAACCTCGGTGATCACTTCCGCCAGCGGGGTGGGCTCCCGCTGTAGTTCCACCGGACGCATGAAGTCGAGGAACGTCTTCAAGACGCGGTCCAGGCGGTCGATCTCGCTGTCGAGGACCTTCAAGGCCTGCTGCGGGAGCCCCTGCTGCGCCGGCAGACTCTCTTTCAGGTTCTCGAGCCACAGGCGCATCGAGTTCAGCGGGTTCTTCACCTCGTGGGCCACGCCGCGCGTGAC
>JBGQHO010000009.1:0-74847 GCA_041497955.1 Terriglobia bacterium
AGCGGCTTGCGGAAGCCGCGACCGGGAAGGGCGCGGTGCGGTTCCTTGTGCAAGGGACGCTGTACCCGGACGTGATCGAATCGGTTTCCGTCCGGGGGCCCTCGGCCATGATCAAGACGCACCACAACGTCGGCGGGTTGCCGGCGGACATGCCGTTCGAGCTGATCGAGCCGCTGCGCGACCTCTTCAAGGACGAAGTCCGGCGCATCGGGCGTGAATTGGGTTTGCCGGACGAATTGTTGACGAAGCATCCATTCCCCGGGCCAGGGCTGGCCGTGCGCTTGCTGGGCGAGATCACCCCGGAGCGCTTGGCAATGTTGCGCGAGGCCGACGCCATTGTGGTCGAAGAAATCCGCCGCGCCGGGCTCTATGAAGAGATCTGGCAGGCGTTCGCCGTGCTGCTGCCGGTACGCAGCGTGGGCGTGATGGGCGACGAGCGCAGTTACGGCTGGACGATTGCGGTGCGAGTGGTGGACTCGGAAGACGCGATGACCGCGGACTGGACGCGGCTGCCGGCGGAAGTGCTGGAGCGCATCTCGACGCGCGTCGTGAACGAGGTTGCCGGCGTGAACCGCGTGGTGTACGACGTCAGCTCGAAGCCGCCGGGCACGATCGAGTGGGAATAGCGGACGCCCAGCCCTGGGGACCTTGAACACGCAGATCCAAAGAGAAACGTCCAACCTGCCTTGCCGGCGGGGCTGGCGCAAGGCAGATTGGACGGAAGTCCACTACGGTCGGCTGGGCCGCCGCGAGTTAGCGCTTGACCATCTTCTGAGCCATGTAGAGCAGCAGGCGCCGGTCGCCTTCCTCAATTCGACCCATCAGCCTGCGGAACTTGGTCAGAACACGGGCCTCTTTGCCGGAACTTCCCCAAGCGATTTCGTTCGCGGTTTTGCGCTTGGGCAGATTCGGCAGCTCGGGCGGCTCTTCGCCGTCGTAGAAGAGTTGATAGAAAGGGACCTCGAGGGCGCGGGCCAGCTTTTCGAGCGTCTCGATTGCCGGAACCGTATGGCCGTTTTCGACGCGGGAAATATAGCAGCGAAGCAGGCCGGTACGCTTCTCGATGTCTCCCTGGGAAAGTTTCTTTTCCTCGCGCAGAGCGCGTAGGCGGTCGGCGATAATCATGTGGGCATTATTCCATACGGTTATGAAGGGCGCAAGCGAAATTTGAGCTCACCCGAGCCGTAATCAGGTGTAACCGGATACCCATGGGCCACGTCCCAAAAATGGAGCGAGAAAGCCGCCCGGCTGTGGCTCCGGCCGAAGGGCGCCCCGCGGCGCGCGAGGAAAAGGACCTCGTACGGCGGGCGCAGGGCGGCGAGATCGCCGCGTACGAGGAGCTGCTGCGGACCCACCAGCAGCGCGTCTTCGCGGTGGTGGCGGGGATCCTGCGGCGGCGGGAGGACATCGAAGACGTCGCGCAGCAGGTATTCGTCAAGGCGTACTTCTCGCTGCGGCGCTTTGACATGCGGTCTGCGTTCGGCACGTGGCTGTACAAGATCGCGGTCAATGAATGCTGGGACTACCTGCGAAAGAAGCGCGTGCGGCGCCTGGTCTACGAAGCGGACCTGAGCGAGGAGCAGGCGCGGCAGCTGGAAGCGGTGCAAGAGCACGCGTCGAGCATGGAGAAGGCGCCGGAAGATGCGGGCCGGCGCACCGAGCAGCGCGACCTGCTGGAGCGGCTGCTCAGTGAGCTGGACGAAAAAGACCGGCTGATGCTGGTGATGAAGGAAGTCGAGGGTTTTTCGGTGGAAGAAATTGCCGGGATGCTCGACTTCAACGTGAACACGGTGAAAGTGAGGCTGTTCCGGGCCCGCGGCCGGCTGGTGGAGTTCTACCGGAAGCGTTTGGGCACTCGGCCCGCAACGAAGCCGCGCCGGCGGTGAGCAACCGGCGGAGCGGCGGGCCACTCAAACTGAGAAGGTGAGAAGGGAAGCGCTATGTGGAGAGGCAGAACAACTCGCGAGATGTTCTCGGGCGAAATGCCCGGCAGCGCATGTGCGCGGTATGAAGCGCTGCTCGAGGACTATTTGCAAGGCGCGCTCGGCGGCACGGCGGCGGAGGAAGTGGAAGCCCACGTGGAGCGCTGCGTAGCGTGCCGGGAGGCCCTGGAGGCTGCCCGCCTGGGCAGCCAACTGGTGCGCGAGTCCATCGCGCCGGCCGCGGAGCCGGGCGGCGCGTTTGCGACGCGCGTCCTGGCGCGGATCCGCGAGGCCGAGGGCCAGCAGGCGCAGTTCTGGCGGCCGCTGGAGGTGCTGGCGTCGCGGATAGCGGTGACGGCGGCCGTTCTGCTGCTGGTCCTGAGCGCCTATCTGTTTGAGTTCCGTCCGCCCACGATGCAATCTGCGCAGACGGCGATCAGTGAGAGTTTTCCGGAGCTTGGCGGCCAGCCGCCGCAGGACGAGATCCTGCCTGCGCTGGCAGGGAATGGCAATGGACGCTAATCCAACGAATCGCCGGGCCCTGGGCTTGGTGCTGGCGGTCTTTGTCCTCGGCGTCGCGCTGGGCGGGGTGCTGACCTACGCGTTCGGCAACCGCATCTGGGGCGTGCGCGCGGGCACGCAGAACACGCAGAGCCGCCGGGCGCGCACCGTGGAGCAATTCACGCGCGAGCTGAACCTGACGGCGGAGCAGCAGAAGCAGCTCGATGCCGTCTTCGTGGACATGCAGGCCAAGTACGAGGCCATCCACAAGCAGATTGCTCCGCAGACCGAGCAGGTGCGGCAGGACGGCCGCGAGCAGATCCGCGCCATCTTGACGGCGGAGCAGAAGCCCAAGTACGAAGAGATGCTGCGGCGCCTGGACGAAGAGCGCAAGAAACGCAGTTTTCGGTAAGACCTCCGCCCAGCCGTAGGAGATCGCAACGCAGAGGAGACAGGCAGAATGAGTCGACCAACCGAATGGATGAAGACTCTCTGGCAGCGCTCGATGTTTCACCGCACGCTGCTTGTGGCGCCGCCGCTGGTGCTCTTGCTGGGCGTGGGCTACTTCACGGTGGGCACACGCCAGGCCACGCAGTTCTACACAGCGAAAGTGGAAAAGGGAGACATTGCCCAGGTCGTGCAAGCGACCGGCACGATCAACGCGGTCACCAGCGTTCAGGTGGGCTCGCAGGTTTCCGGCAACATCCTGAAGCTCTCCGCCGACTTCAATTCCGTGGTGAAGAAGGGCCAAGTGGTCGCGCAGATCGACCCGGCCGTTTTCCAGGCGCAGTATCAACAGGCCTCCGCCGATCTGGCCAATTCCAAAGCCAACGTGGCCAGCCTGGAGGCCCAGATCGAGACACAGCAAGCCAACGCGCAGGCGGCGAAAGCCAACATCGCCAAGGCACAGGCTTCCTTGAACGACGCGAAGCAGAACCTGGATCGGACGACGCAACTGACTAAAGAGGGCATCGTCTCCGCGCAGCAGAAGGACACGGCGCAAGCCGCCTACGACGGCGCTCTGGCGAGCCTGCACGCCAGCCAGGCACAGTACGACCAGGCGGTATCCGTGGTGAAGTCCACGACCGCGCAGCGCGATCAGGCCAAGGCCCAGGTGCTGCAGCGCAAGGCGGCCGCGGATATGGCCCGCGTCAACCTGGAGCACACGACGATCTACGCGCCGATCGACGGCACGGTGATCGCGCGCAACGTGGATGTGGGCCAGACCGTGGCGGCCAGTTTTTCCGCCCCGGTTCTTTTCGTCATCGCGCAGGACCTGACGAAAATGCTGGTGTATGCCAAGACCGACGAATCCGACGTGGGGAAAATCAAGGTGGACGCGCCGACGACGTTTCGCGTGGACTCCTTCCCGCGCGAAGTGTTCCACGGCTCGGTGCAGCAGGTGCGCATGAACGCCACCACGATTCAGAACGTGGTGACCTACGACACGATCATCGCCTTCGATAACCCGGAACGAAAACTCTTTCCCGGCATGACGGCCTACGTGACGATCCCGGTGGACTGGGCCAACGACGTGGTCAAGATTCCGAACGGCGCGCTGCGCTTCAAGCCCGAGATCACCGATGACGAACGCAAAGCGCTCTACGCCAAGTACAGCATCCCCGAGGACACGCGCGGCAGCGGGCGCCTCGCCGGAGGTCGCCCTGGCGGTGGTCAGGGCGGGCAAGGCGGCGGTCAGGGTGGCGGGCAAGGCGGTCCCGTTGCCCCTGGCGGCGGAAACGGCGGCGCGACGCGGCGTCAAGGTGGCGGCGGCGGCGGTGACGGCCAAGGCGGCGGGCCAAGTGGCGGCGGTATGCCGCGCGGCAGCAGCACCCGCGACGACTGGGGCATTGTGTGGAAAGTTCTTGCGGATAAATCACTGCAGCCGGTTCGCGTCAAGCTGGGCGTCACCGACTTCACCTTCACAGCGATGAAGGAGGGCACGCTCAAGCCGGGTGATGAGCTCGTGATCGGCCAGACGAGCAAGAACACTACGGCGCAACAGGCGCCGGGGGCCCGGCCGGGTCAAGGCCCGATGGGTCCCGGCGGCATGCGCCGCTTCTAGGAGCGTCCGGCGACTGGAAAGAACAAAGGGCAGGACAATGGGTGCAAACGCCACAGCTACGATGGAGCCCATTAACGAAACGCGGAGCGATGCAGCGGTCATCCGGCTGGAGAACGTCCACAAGACGTACGATCTCGGCGAAGTCCAGGTGCATGCCTTGCGCGGAGTGTCGCTGGAGATCCAAGTGGGCGAATTCGTCGCGGTGATGGGCGCTTCGGGCTCGGGCAAGTCCACGCTGATGAACATCGTGGGGTGCCTGGACCGGCCCACGAAGGGGCGCTACTTCCTGGACGGCCACGACGTCTCGCAAATGAGCAAGGTGGAGCTGGCGCGCATTCGCAACCGCAAGCTCGGCTTTGTTTTCCAGCAGTTCAACCTGCTTTCGCGCACTTCGGCGCTCGAGAACGTGGAGCTGCCGACGGTGTACGCCGGAATTGGCCCGGAAGAGCGCGAGAAACGCGCGAAGCTGGCGCTCGAACGCGTGGGACTTTCCGACCGCGCGCATCACTTCCCGAGCCAGCTCTCCGGCGGGCAGCAGCAGCGCGTGGCCATCGCGCGCGCGCTGGTGAACCATCCTGCGCTCCTCTTGGCCGACGAGCCCACCGGCAACCTGGACAGCCGAACGTCCGTCGAAATCATGGACATCCTGCAGCGCCTGAACGAGGAGGAAGGGCTGACGGTGGTGCTGGTCACGCATGAACAGGACATCGCGACCTATGCCAAGCGCGCCCTCGAGTTTCGCGACGGCAAGCTGCGCCGCGATTTAAGGATCAGCGACCGCCTGTCGGCGCGCGAGGTTCTGCCCACCTTGCCGACGCTCGAGGAAGAGGAAGAACAAGAGAAGGACGAGAAAGAGCCCACCGACGCCACCGGAACGGGCGGCGTGACGTAGAGGAGCAGGGAATGGATTTCTGGAACACGTTGCGACTGGCCCTGCGGGCTCTGGCCCGCAACAAGATGCGGTCGTCGCTCACGATGCTGGGCATCATCATCGGCGTGGGGGCCGTGATTGCCACGGTCAGCATCGGCCAGGGCGCGGACTATCTGGTGCAGCAGGGCATCCAGAGCATGGGCACAAACGCCGTCTTCATCGCTGCGGGCAGCACGAAGCCGGGCGGGGCGCGAATGGGCTACGGCGCGGTGAAGACGCTGACGATTGACGACATGCAGGCCATCCTGCGCGAGGTGCCTCTGATCAAGCAGGCAGCGCCCGCCGTTGGCGCGCGTGTGCAGGTTGTCTACGGGAACCAGAACTGGAGCACGGGTGTCACCGGTACCACTCCGAATTACTTCGAGATCCGGAGCTGGCCGGTGCAGTCCGGCGCGATCTTTGGACAGGAGGAAGTGGATTCGGCGGCCAACGTGTGCGTGCTGGGAACCACGGTTGCGCGCATCCTCTTCGTGGACGAGAGCCCCATCGGGAAGCAGATCCGCATCGGCCAGTTGCCGTTCCGCGTGGTCGGCGTGCTGGAGTCCAAGGGCCAATCGGTGATGGGCGACGACCAGGACGACAAGATCTTCGCGCCCTACACCACGGTGCAGCGGAAGATCTCCGGGGTCACCTGGTTGCAGTTCATCAACGCTTCGGCGATTTCCCAGGAAGCTTCCGTCGCGGCGGTGGCGCCGATCACGGCGCTGCTGCGCGAGCGGCACCACATTCGCGCCGGCGATGACGACGACTTCTTCGTGCGCACGCAGTCGGAAGTGGCCGACTTGGCCGCTTCCACTACCCAGGTGATGACGCTCCTGCTCGGCTCGGTGGCTGGCGTCTCGCTTGTGGTGGGCGGCATCGGCATCATGAACATCATGCTCGTCAGCGTCACTGAGCGCACCCGCGAGATCGGCGTGCGCATGGCTGTTGGCGCCACTCAAGCCGACGTGCAATCGCAGTTCCTGATTGAAGCCGTCACGCTGAGCATGATGGGGGGCTTCCTGGGCATCGTCGTGGGCCTGGCGGGCTCCGCGCTGATCAGCAACTTCCTCTCCTGGCCGACGCTGATCTCGCCAACGGCAATCGTGGTCGCCGCCATCTTCTCCGCAGTCGTGGGAGTGTTCTTCGGCTTCTATCCCGCGTGGAAGGCCGCGCAGCTCGACCCCATCGAAGCGCTGCGCTATGAGTAGGCTGATCGTTCTCTGCAGGGTGTGGGCATAATCATCGGCTGCCAGCTCCTTCTATAACCTGCTTGGAGTATCCCCTGCCCGAGACAGTCGCGAGGACTTCAACTGCAATTATCCTCCGCCCTGGCGATGCTGGAATCTTCTTCCAGTCAGGGCTATAAAACTCAGAAATGGAAACATCGCGGCAGGTGGAGGGTTTAATGGCTTGAACTTTGGTGAGAGACATCTGCTCATCACCTTCGTAACGAGTTGTAATCCGCACAAGGACATCATTCCATTGGTTTGTCCCTTGGTTACAGATCTTGATGCCGTCGTTGGCCAGAAAAAGCTCAGCGTTCAGGGGCAGCGCATCTGTTGGAACTGCAAAAACTGCCCAGGGTTTGCCCAGCTCTACTCTGACAAAACGCTCCAACCAAACCCTGCCTCCATACACCCAGAATAAGGAGCACGCGGTCAGCCCGAGGACTACCCCGACACCTATTCGCTGAAGCTTGGATGACATGGACGCCCTTCTGAGAGGAGACATCTGCCCTAGTGACGAACGCCCGTCCGATCTGTCAGAACGGAATATCTTCGTCCGTGATTTCGGGGCTGGGAGCGGCTTCGTCGCCCGTGGGTGCGGGCACCTCGGCCTCGACTGCAGCTCCGGCTCCGGCCGCGGCGGCTGTGGCGGAGTCCGCGCGGCTGCCGAGCATCCGGAAGGTATTCGCGACGATCTCGAAGCTGGTGCGCTTCTGGCCCTCTTTGTCCTCCCACTGCCGCGTTTGGATGCGCCCCTCGAGGTAAACGAGCGACCCCTTCTTCAGGTACTGCTGGGCAATCTCGGCCTGTTTGCCCCACACGACGATCTTGTGCCACTCGGTGCGCTTCTGGCGCTCGCCGCTGCGGTCTTTGAACGATTCGTCGGTGGCCAGCGAAAAGTTGCAGACCGCCTGTCCCGCAGAGGTGTAGCGCGTTTCGGGGTCACGGCCCAACCGGCCGACGAGAATCACTCGATTGACTGACATGCTTGACCTCCGCGGCGCGAAGATAGCACAGAATCCCCGGCCGGGAACCCAAATCCTGCGCCCACCGCCTAGCGCGCGCTGACAATTACTCCCAACTCCTTCAGCTTCGCGCGAGCGCGGCGGTCTTCATCGGTGCCGGGAAAACGCCGCACCACTTCGCGCAACTCCCGAATCGCGCTCGCCTTCTGGCCCAGCTCGACGAGCGCCATGCCCTTTTTCAGACGCGCGGTAGCCTGCTTGAAGCTCTTGGGGTAGTTCGTGATCACCTTGTCGTACTCGGCGACCGCTCCCCTGTAATCCTTCTGCGCGTAGGCAATCTCGCCCAGCCAGAACTGCGCGTTCGAGGCCAGGTCCGTGTCCGCGTAGTACTTCAGGTAGTCCGAGAACTCCTGGCGCGAGAGATCGTACTTGCCGCCCTGGAAGTCGCGCAGGCCGTTCGAATAGAGCACGTCGGCGGAGGGCGGCGGCCCTGAAGGCGCTGCGGCGCCGCCGGATCCCGTCGGCGGGGTCGCGCCGGATGCCGGAGCAGACGGGGCCAGCTTGGCGTCGAGGCTCTGCAGCGTGCCCTGCATCTCGGCGAGCTGCTGGTTCAGCTTGCCGATGCGTGCCTTCACGTCTTCCAGGTTGTCGGCCACGCCCTGGACCTGCGTGGTCATGGTGTCCAGGCGCGCGCCGGAATTGGCCTGCACGTCCTGGACGGTCTTCTGCAGCCCGCCCAACGCGGTGTTCAGCTTGCTGACGGCGTCGAGGTTCTGCTCGAGCAAGGTCTTTTGGATGGCGTGCTTTTCATCCACCGAGCGCTGGAGGTCGCGCTGCGCTTGAATCAGCAGCGCGACGTCGCGCTGCAGCTCGATAATCTCCCTGGCGACGGCGCCCACCGGCGCCGGGGTCAGCAGCGCTCCGCCCACAGCACCGGCCAGCATCGCTGCCGCCAGAAACACCACCCATCGCGTTCGCAAGGGCGTTCCTCCTTCCGGTTAAAAAGGTTGGAGGCCGCCGCCATCCGTGCCACGAATTGCGGCGGCCGCCGGGGTCTGGGACTTTGTTCGCAGGCCTACTTCGCCATGACAAAATGCGCGCGGCGGTTCAGCTGCCAGCACGTCTCTTCGTGCGCGTTGCAGAACGGCTTCTCCTTGCCGTAGCTGGCCGTCTCCATGCGGTCCGCGGCAACGCCCAGCGAGATCAGGAATTGCTTCGCGGCCTGGGCGCGGCGGTCGCCGAGCGCGAGGTTGTATTCGGTGGAGCCGCGTTCGTCGCAGTGGCCTTCGATGATGACCTTGATCTGCGAGTAGCTGCGCAGGAACTCCGCGGTCTTCGCGAGCGCGTCGCGTGCGTCGGGGCGGATATCGGACTTGTCGAGATCGAAATACCCATCGGCCACGCCGCGGCGGAACAGCTCTTCGATCGTAGCAGTCGGTTGCGGCGGCGCTGCCGGCGCACCAGGCGCCGACACGGTGATGCGCACGCTGGCGTCGGCCGAGCCGCCCGGGCCCGCAGCCGTGATCGTGTACGTGGTGGAGTCCGCCGGAGAAACGCGCGTTGAGCCTTCCGGAGCCACGCGGCCCACGCTCGCCAAGTTCAACTCCGTGGCGTTCGTGGACGACCAGTTCAGCGTGACCGATTCCCCTTTCTGGATGAATGTCGAAGAGGCCTGCAGCGTCACCGTGGGCCGCGCCGGCGCCGGGGCGGGCGGTGGCGGCAGGGAAGGACGCGGCGCGGGCGTCTGCTTCGCGCAGCCGGCAACGAGCAACCCGAGTACGAAAAGTGTCCAAAGAGTGCTTCTTGCGAACGAGCGAGTACGCATCCTGCAGTTCCTCCTTGTCTATCTCCCCGGCGTTTGCGTCGGCGAAAAAGACTGAGCCCCAATCCTACCACCAAGAAAAGAGGGAGCGAAGCCCGAAAGTCGGCGGCGCCGGGCCGGGCGCGCGGCAGGCCGGCTACTTGGGCGACCAGTTAGGGGATTCGTTCTGTCCCTGCGTCGTCAACTGGCGCGCCTGCGTGCCGTCCGCCAGCATGCTCCAGATCTGGCGCGTGCCCGTGCGCGTGGACTCAAACACGATGTGGCGGCCGTCGGGGGCCCAACTGGGCCGCTCGTTGCGCGCGGCGTCGCGCGTTAGCTCCACGAGCTTGCGCGAGGCGATGTCCATCACATATAGGTCGTAGTTGCCGCTCGGCCGCCGCCAGCTGAATGCCAGCAACTGCCCGTTCGGCGACCACGCCGGGTCAATCACGTAGCCCATGTCCGGCAAGTCCACTTTCTCCGCGCTCGAGCCATCGGCGTTCATCATGTAGAGCTGCGGGATGCCGCCGCGGTCGCTCACAAACGCCACCTGCTCGCCGGTTTTCGGGTTCCACGCCGGGGAAGTGTCCGCGCCCGCGGCATAGGTGATGCGCTTCAGGTGGCCGCCATTCGCGTCCACGGTGAACAACTCCGGATCGCCGTACATGCTGGACATGAACATGATCTTCGAGCCGTCGGGCGACCACGCGGGAGCGCTGTTCGTGCCGCGCCAGCGCGGAAACGCAACCAGCTTCGCCGAGTCCGTCGAATAGAGGCAGATCTGCGCGCTTACGTAGCCCGCCGCGGGCGCGTAGCACGTGAAGGCAATGCGCGTGGCGTCGGGCGACCAGCGCGGCGTCAGCGAAATCGAGCGCAGCGAGGTGAGCTGCCGCTGGCTTGAGCCGTCGTAATCCATCCCCCAGATTTCCTTGTTGCCGCCGCGCGAGCTGACAAACGCAATCTGCGTGCTGGCGATGCCCGGCACGCCACCCGAGAGCACGGCGATAATGGCGTCGGCGAATTCGTGCGCGAACTTGCGGATCTGCGCGTCCGTCACTTCGCCGCGATACCGCTTGGCCACCACCGGCGCCACCAGAGGGTTTTGTACGTCGTTGCACCACGCTTCAATCGCCAGATCGTTGCCGCTGGCGCTCAGATTGCCGAAGGCCAGCAGGTGCACCGAGGCGGGCGGATCGCTCCACGCCTTCGGATTCAGCTCGGCGGGCGCGCTCGGCACTTGCAACGGGTAAAAGCTGGGGCTGACGACTTCCAGGATGCCGCTGTAATCCAGGTCGCCGCGGACGACCTCGGTGAAAATCTTGGCGAGCGGCTGCGCCGAGGGACTGCGCGGCGCGAAATCGGCCACCGCCACGCGCGCTTTTTCCACGCCGAGGCCCGTGCCCGTGCGGAACCAATCCTGCGCCACGGCGGGCCGCACCGCAAAAAGCAAAAGAGTTAAACCACAGACGAACACCAATGAACACAGATGGGGAAACCGGCGGCCCAGGACTCCAGTGGAAAGCAAAGAGAGAAGTGTGCGCTTCATCGGCTTATCCTCAGAACTCCTTTCGGCAAGAGCCATCGCGACTAGCGCCGGAAATCGAACCAGAATTCGACACTCACAAACGAGCCCGCGTATTCGCGGGGCAGCGGCTCGAGCGGGCTCGAGCCCTGAATCGCGCGCAGCGCGGCGCGATCGACGGACGGGATATTGCTCGAGCGCAGCGTCTGGATCTGCGCGATGCTGCCGTCGCGCAGGATCTGAAACGTGAAGACGGCGCGCGGCGCCCAGCGCACCGAGGGATCAATCGTCGAGACCAGCCAGTTGCTGCTGATGCGGTTGCGCACCCCGAGCACGTAGGTGGGGAAGCGCCCGCCGAAATCGCCGCCCGGCCCGCTGACGCCCATCGCGCCTTGCGTGCTGCCGCCCATGGTGAACTGCGTGTAGGGAAGAGCGGGCGCGCCGCCTGCGCCGAAGGGGATTGCGCCCGGCGGGGGCGGCGTCTTGTCTTCGAGGACGCGCGAGGGCCGCGTGATGTACTTCTGCGGCTTGTTGCGCTCGAACGTGGGGATCTCTTTCGCTGCCGTTTCCGGCTCCTTTGGCTTCGGCTCGGACTTGTACATCCCTTTGGTTTCGTCCACCACGCGGCTCGGCGTGATCACCTCGGGCCGCGGCAGCGGGACGCCCGCGACGCTGCCCACCAGCCCGACCGTCATCGTGCCGCCGCCCGGGCCGCCCCAGAAATCGCCGCGATGCGAGCGCACCGTGGAGAGCACGAGCGAGCCGAACAACAGCAGATGAAAGGTGAGCGAGAACGCGAGCGGAAGCTTCAACGTGTCTGGGGCAGGCGGATTGGACGCGTAGGCCATCTCAGCGGGTTCGCGGCCGCGAGCTGATGGGCTCGGTGACCACGCTAACATTTTGGATGCCGGATTGACGCAATTCGTCCACCACCGTGGCGAAGCTGCCGAAGGGAACCGTTTCGTCGCAGCGCAGGAAGACGGCGTCGCTCTTGGGATTGTGCAACTGGGCGAGCACCTTCTGGCCGATCTCGTGGATGTTCACCGGCTCGTTGCCGAGGTACACGCGCTGCGCGCGGTCAATCGTGATCACCAGGCGGTCCTCGGAAATTTCTTTGACGGTTTTCGTCTTGGGCAGATCCACTTCGATTCCCGACTGCAGGATGGGCGCCGTGATCATGAAGATCACGAGCAATACGAGCACCACGTCCACGAAGGGCACAATGTTGATGTCGGAGAGCGAGGTGCCGGTCTGTCGTGAAAGCGTCGGCATGGCAAACACTGCCCGCGGCGCGGGCGGCTATTGGTAACTTTTTTCGATCTGCGCAGCCACTTCCATGGCGAAATTGTCCATGCGCGCAGCCATTTCCCGGATGTCGTGCAGATAGTGGTTGTACGCGATGACCGCGGGAATCGCGGTGAAGAGGCCCGCGGCCGTCGTGATCAGCGCCTCAGCGATGCCCGGCGCCACGGCGCGCAGGCTGGCTGCGCCCGCGCTGCCCAGGCCGGCAAATGCGTCCATCACGCCCCACACCGTGCCGAACAGCCCGATGAACGGCGTCACCGAGCCCGTTGTCGCCAGCCAGGGCATGTATTTCTCCATACGGCGGACTTCTTCGGCGGCGGCGAGCTGCATTGCCACCGCGATCGCGTTCACGCTCTTCACCTTGCCGTGCGGATTGGCCGCGGCGAGCTGGTTCTGGAATTCACGGTACCCCGCCGCATAGACGGACTGGAGCGGCGAGCTGCCGCCGGGAAGCGTTCGCGGCTCGGGCAGTCCGCGGCTCGCGCGGAAGTTTTGCAGGAAGCGGTCCGTGTGGCGCCGAACGCGGCCGAACAGGCTGTACTTCTGGAAAATGAGCGCCCAGGAAAACAGCGAGAAGATCAGCAGGATGAGAAGGACGACACGCGCAACCCAACCGGTTTGCTGGATCAGGTTGCCCAACTGGCCGGCGAGAAGCGCAAAAGCCAGCAGTCGAATCGGGAGCCTCCCCCAAAGAAATTATTTCGGCTACGAAAATTACCGTAGCACACGCGCTCCGGGCGGGTCAAACGAGGTTGCGAGCGCGTGTGCGCAACTTGCGCAGGGCCAGCAGGCTGCTTGTTGAGGCCGAGGAGCTAGCGCGCCGGCATCTTGCCTGGGCGCTTGCCCAGCTCGTCGAGCGCGGCGCGGAAGCCTCCGGCCAGCTTATCGGCCGGCCCCTGGCCCCAGTAGTGGAGGAATACGATCATCGGGCGGACGCCGATCATGTGGTGATGGATGGCGACGACATCGATGCCGTGGCTGCGCAGCACTTTGAGCACCGGCGTGACTTCGCTCTCGAGCATGGCCACATCGCCGGCGACCATGGCTTTCTCATTCGTGCCCACGAACGCCGCCCAGGTGTTCAGCCCCATGCGGGCGTTGATCGTCGCGCCCATTTCCTTCACGGTCAGGTCTCCGCGCCCGACGGTGATCTTGTACACGGCGCCTGTTTGTTCGCCTTCGTGCCCGACGATTGCCGCGATCTTCTTTGTGTCCAGAGTTCCCTGAGGCGCTGCACTGCCGGCTGTGGACGCGCTTGATTGCCCGCTCGCGGCCACGACGTGGCCGATCAGGTCGAGCGCGGGCTTCACGCGCTGCGCCAGGTCAATCGGCTTGCCGTGCCCGTGGATGTGCATGTAGAAGATGCGCGGCTGCTCCCAGAAGAAGTGGTTGTGCAGCGCGGTGACGTCCAGGCCGTGCTCGAGCAGCGCGGACATCACGGGGTTCACTTCTTCTTGAAGCAAGACGAGGTCGCCCATCATCACGTCTGTGCCCTCGTCGCTGCGCGTCATGGCCACCCAGCCGCCGAAGCCAAAGGGCGTGGGCGCGGGCGTGCCGGCAATCGTCACACTGATGTCGTTGCGGGGGATGTTCACCTTGAGGACGCCGGCGGCGAAGTCGGCCTTGCGGCCCAGGTAGTCGAGCACCGCCCGGTATTCCGCGGGCATTTCCTGTGCGCGCGCGGGCAAAACCAGTGCGATGAGCAAGACAGCCGAAAAGAGAAGAAGGACCAATATTTTTCGGAGAGGATTCATCGCTCGCTCCAATCCAGACACTCCCTGCACTCCACTCTATCGCTGCCGCGTAGTTGTGCACAAGCCGCGTTTCCCGTCCCGCAGGGAGGGATGTGCTAGAATCGTTTCTTACCGCCATGTCGAATCTGATTGACGTTCGCTTGGAAGCGCTGGAGGGGAGAGTCTCCCCGGACGACGCCACGCGTGCCGCCGACGCACCGACCGCGGCTGGGCGCACGTTCTATATCGAAACGTTCGGTTGCCAGATGAACGTACACGACTCAGAGAAAGTGGCCGGCGTGCTCCTCGGGCGCGGCTACCAGCAGGTGGAAACATCCGACGCCGCGCAGCTCGTGTTCTACAACACGTGCAGCATCCGCGAGAAGGCCGCGCAGAAAGTCTTCGGGCGGCTGGGAGACGTCAAGGCTGCGCAGAAGGCGGGGAAGACCATCGGGGTGCTGGGCTGCGTCGCGCAGCAGGAAGGCGAACGAATCTTCGAGCGTGCGCCGTGGGTCAGCCTGGTGTGCGGCTCGGCGAGCTACCGCAAATTGCCGGAGCTGCTCGCGCGGATCGAGTCCGGCGACCGGCGCGTCACCGGTCTAGAGACCGACACGGACGAGACGTTTGAGACCGAAATCACCCGCCGCGACAACCCGTTTCGCGCGTACATCACCATCATCGAAGGCTGCGACAAGGCGTGCGCGTATTGCGTTGTGCCGTTCACGCGCGGCCCCGAGCGCAGCCGCGCGAGCGCCGGAGTGCTCCGCGAGGCGCGGCAGCTCGCCGACCTCGGCTACACGGAAACCCAATTGCTCGGTCAGACCGTAAACTCCTACAGGGACCCCTCGCCGCGCGGCTTGCGTTTTTCAGAGTTGCTGCTGGCGGTGGCGGAGATACCGGGGATTCGCCGCGTGCGCTTCACCACGTCGCATCCGAGCGACTTTCACGCCGATATCGTCGAGGCGCTGGACTCCACTCCGGCGCTTTGCGACCACGTGCACCTGCCGGTGCAGTCGGGCTCGACGCGCGTGCTGCGCGCCATGCAGCGCACGTACACGCGCGACACGTATCTCGAGAAGATCGCGATGATCCGCGCGGCGCGGCGGCCCATCAGCATCACCTCGGACATCATCGTGGGCTTCCCGGGCGAATCGGAGGCCGACTTCGAGGAAACGCTCAGCCTGCTGGACGTTGCGCAGTACGACGGCATCTTTTCGTTCAAGTATTCCCCGCGGCCCAATACGCCGGCGCTTTCGATGGCCGACCCCATCCCGGAGGAAGAGAAGGGCAGAAGGCTCGCGGTGCTGCAGGAGAAACAGCGGCAGATCCAGGCGGCGCGCAACCAGGCGCTCGTCGGACAGACGTTTGAAGTGCTCGTGGACGGCCAGGCGCGCAAGCCTGGCCAATGGGCCGGTCGCACTTCGAGCAACCGTGTCGCAAATTTCACTTCGCTGCGCTCGGAGCTTTTGGGAGAATACGTACAAGTTCGCATCACGGGCGCTGGGCCGAACAGCCTTGTGGGCGAACAGATCATCTAACGGTCCGGGGAGGAAACGATGGAAGTCGAGATGAAGATTCGTGGCCTGATGATGGATCCGGTTACGAACATGCCCATCGTTGTCCTCAAGGACACCAACGGCAATGCGGTCCTGCCCATCTGGGTGGGCATCTACGAGGCCAACGCGATCGCGCTCGAAATCGAAAAAGTCCAGACCCCGCGGCCGATGACGCACGACCTGCTGAGAAACGTGCTGCTCGGCCTGAACGTGCGCGTGCACAAAGTGGTGGTCAACGAACTCCGCGAAGATACCTTCTATGCCTTGATCTGGGTGGAGCGCGACGGCCAGGTGATGTCCATTGATTCGCGCCCCAGCGACGCGCTGGCGCTGGCGCTGCGCGTGGACTGCCCGATTTTTGTGGATGAGGAAGTCCTGAAGAACTCCAAGGTCTCGAACGCCGTCTCGGAAAAAAGCAGCAGCGAAGAGCTGCGCAAGTGGCTGGAAAACCTGAACGACGAGGACCTGGGCCGCTACAAGATGTAAGCGGGAGGTCTAGGTCGGCTTCTCGTCCAGCGGGCAAGGATCGCAGGCGAGAAGGGCGTTTTTGGGTCCCGATCCTGTTTGCTGGCGGAGACACCAAACCACGAACCCTAAGGACGGTCAAAAAAGTTCAATACCTCGTGTTGAAAGCGCCGGTGATCTTTTTCGAGCATCACAGCGTGACCTCCATTGGGAAGCAGAATGTAGCGCTTGTCGTGGGTTCCGAGTTGCGCGTAGAACGGTAACAAGTCTTCTTCCTGTGCGGCGTAGTCTTTCTCCCCGTGGATGATCATCGTAGGCACGGTAATCCGACCTGGGTTCAGGATTGGAAGACTCGCATTCTCGACGAATGAATTCGGCGACTGGGGATCTGTTCGTAGCGCTTCTTTCACGTATGCCTCGACGACGTCTTCTTCAAACTGAGGGTGTTGGGCCAGGTCGCCGCTTATGAAATCGCTACGAGCGGCTTCTTCTGTATTCGTCCGGTAGTGGCCAAGAGGCTGTCCGTTATTCTCCATTCTCTTCTGAACACTCATCTTGTACTCCGCGGTTCCCTTCCAATGCGGCGCATAAAGTATTAGCGCCGCCACTCTCTCGGGATGTTGCATCGTAAACAGCCCAGCCCTTTGGGTGCCTGCAGACCAGCCCAGCAGGTACACCTTCTCTACGCCTCTCAATTTCGTGATGTAATCGACAGCAGTATTGATATCCGCGGCCGCAGATCGCGCGTCAGACCAGTCTTTCTCAGTTTTATCGGAATGACCGTAGCCATGTATGTCGATGGCCCAGACGTCGTAACCATTCTTAGCCAAAAAATCCATCAGTGAATAGTCGCGAATCTGAAGGTCGAAATCTGGGCGGCCGGACCATGTGCCTCCGTGCACCAAAAGTGCGACCTTTCCGGTGCGAGCGTACGTCTGCTCCAGACTGGCTTGGTATTTTTCCCACAAATAGATTCGCAGGCCGTCTCGGATCGCGTAGTGCTCTTTGCCGCGAATATCATTCGCGCTCCCAGCGAGCTTCTGGGAAGTGCCGGAGTTTTTGGTTCCGCAGATGGCCGCTGGGCAAAGGGACAGAAAGAAAACGGCCAACAGAGTGCCGTGTTTCGCTACATGCAGCATCGGTCTTACTCCTTGCCGTCCTTAACTAAGAAGGGGCGGCGCTTACTCCTGCCTTGTGGATTTTGAGGGCTTCCACCGCCTTGTGGCAAGCATTTGCGGGCGCTACAAGGCACGCGAGGGGCGACGGCGCAACGCGAGGCTCCGGCCGTTTGCGGTGCTCCGGAACCGCGCGTCGGCTAAACCCTTCGATTCTCTGTATTTTTTGCTTGCATATGGCCCGGGCGGCGGGTAGATTTGGGCCTACCTGTAGCGTAGGGCGTGGCCTCGGGGGCCATATGTAGGCACCCGGTTGCGGCCCGGGAGCAGGCTGAACGCTTGACCGCGATCCTTTCGATTGCCAACCAGAAAGGCGGCGTGGGTAAGACTACCACAGCCATCAACCTCGCCGCCGCTCTCGCGCAACGCAAGAAGAAAACCCTTCTGATTGATCTCGACCCGCAGGCCAATTCCACGATTGCTTTTTTTGACGCCGCCGACGTGCAGGGCTCGATGTTCGAGGTGCTGGGCGACCATCGCGCCGAGATGGCCAGCGTCATCAAGGAAACGAAGACGCGCTTTCTTTCGCTCGCGCCGGGCCGGCTCGCGCTGGCCAAGCTCGAGCAACAGCTCGCCGGGCAATTCGACGCGCCGTTCAAGCTGAAGGATGCTCTGGCTCCGGTGCTGAAGGACTACGAGTTCATCCTCGTGGACACGCCGCCGGCGCTGGGCATCCTGACCGTCAACGCCATGGTGGCTTCGACGCACCTGATCGTGCCCATCCAGGCGGCCTACTTCGCCATCGAAGGCACCGACGATCTGCTGGAAACCTACGAGCGCATCCGCGCGCGGCCGAATCCCGCCCTGAAAGTGCTCGGGGTGCTGATCACCCTGTTCGACAAGCGTACCAACATCTCGCGCGACACGCACGAGCAGATCCGCTCCGTATTCGGCTCCGTGCTGTTCAAGACGCGCATCACCAAGAACGTGCGCCTGGAGGAAAGCCCGGCGTACAAGGAAACCATCTTCACGTACGCGCCCAAATCGCCTGGCGCGAAGGAATACCGCAAGGTTGCACTGGAGGTCATGCACCGTGTCCAAGAGGATCGGATTGCCCGTCACACTGAAGATGCGGCATGACGCCCACTACGTCGAGTCGCTGACAAGTTACAGCGGCGCGGCGGTGGGGCGCATGATCCCGATTGAAAAGATCCGCCCGAACCCCGAGCAGCCGCGCAAGGCGCTCGGCGACCTGCACGAACTGACCGATTCGATCCGCGAGAAGGGCGTTCTCGAGCCCCTGCTGGTGCGCTTTGTGCCGCGCGAGGACGCGTACTACATCATCTCCGGCGAGCGCCGCTACCATGCCTCGCGCGCCGCGGGACTTCGCGAGCTGCCGTGCATCGAGAAAATCGCCGACGACGCCGAAACGCTGGAGCTCGCGCTGATTGAAAACCTCCAGCGCAAGGACCTGACGCCGTTCGAGGAAGCCGAAGGCCTGCACCGCCTGGCGGCGCAGTTCGATTACACGCACGACGACATCGCCAAGAAAATCGGCAAGGCGCGCTCGTCGGTGACGGAGACGCTCTCGCTCCGCAGCATCCCCGACGCCGTGCGCAAGCGCTGCATGGAAAAGGGAATCGCCTCGAAGTCGCTGCTGCTCCAGATTGCGCGCCAGCCCGGCGAAAAGAAAATGGCCGAGATGATGCAGCGCATCCTGCAGGGCGGCTTGACGCGCGACGAAGCCCGCCGCCAGCGCCGCGACGAGAAAGTCGGCGGCCCGCGTCCCCAGCCCTTCATCTTCAATTACCAGCCGGCGAACGAAGCTTTCCGCGTGCGCATCCAGTTCCGCAAGAGCCACGTGGGGCGCGAAGAGCTGATCGCCACGCTGCGCCATATTCTCGCCGAGCTGGAGCGCGGCGCCGCTGATTCTGCTGCGTGAGCGTGTTCTCCGCGCTATTTTTGGCCGAAGCTTCCTCGCATGCCTGAACTGACGCCCCAGCAGATCGCCGTGCTGGAGCGGCTGCGCGCGCAGGGTTTCCAGCTTGTGCAGTTTGTCCCGCACGAACGCGCCATCGGCGTGCGCAAGGGGAATTGCGCGGCGCTTTTGCAACCCACCGAGACTGGCGGTTTTCAGGTGGTAGGCGAGCCGAGCTATCTTGTCGACGGCAATCTCAGCGTGCGCCTGCAGCGCGAAGGAAAGCAATGGTTCGTGTGGAAAGCGAAGCAGGTCGAAGCGACGCCCGAGCGCCGGGCGGAATTGGCCGCCTTCGCGGAAGAGTTGAAAAGCCTGCTGCAAGCGGGAACCGGGGCCTGAGCATCTTGGCCGGCAGCGTGGAATTCGCATTCAATTCCGACGAAATGATTCTGGCGCTCATGAGCCTGATCCGCACAACGAATCTTTCGATGCTGCGGCCGAGCCCGGATGGCTTCAGCGTGGACTTTGAGGCGCTCGACAAGAAGACGGCCCTGACTGCCGACGAGCGCCTGATGATGAAGTTTCGCGTTGCGCTCGAGAGTCCTCCGACAGAGGCGTCGCATGCATTGCACTTGGATCCGGCAGAGGTGCAGCGCCTCGGGGAAACTCTTGAGAAGCTGGAGTCGCTGCAGCCGTGGCCGGCGGATGTGCTGGCGATGAGCGGCGCGTTGCGCGCGCGCTTGGCCGCGGCCGCGCAGGGTTGAGATTCCGCACCGGGTCAGGGCACAATCCCATCGTGAGCGAAACATTCGATCTCATCTGTATCGGCGCCGGCCCCACCGGCCTGGCGTGCGCCATTGAAGCGAAGCGCGCGGGCATGCGCCCGCTGGTCATCGACAAAGGCTGCCTCTGCAATTCGCTTTACCACTATCCGACCAACATGATCTTCTTCACTACGCCGGAGCTGCTCGAGATTGGCGACCTCCCGCTGACGACCTCTGGTGAAAAGCCCACCCGTCTGGAGGCGCTGAAGTATTACCGAAAGACCGCGGAGCACTACGGCTTGGAGCTGGGCCTTTATGAGCGCGTCGAGCGCATCGAAGGCAGCGACGGCAATTTTCGCGTAGCCACCAATCCGCCGGGGGACGGCCTGCAAAGCTACGCCGCGAAGAAGATCGCCATCGCCACGGGTTACTACGATCTGCCGAATCAGCTGGGCGTGCCGGGCGAGGATCTTCCGCACGTCTCGCATTACTACACCGAGGCGCATCCGTTCTGGGGACAAGACGTCGTGGTCATCGGCGGCAAGAATTCTGCCGCGGAAGCGGCACTGGATTTGTATCGCGCGGGCGCGCGCGTCACGCTCGTTCACCGGCGCGCGGAACTTGGCGCCACGATCAAGTACTGGGTGCGGCCGGACATCGAGAACCGTATCAAGGCGGGCGAGGTCCGCGCCCTGTTTGAAACCCGCGTAACCCGTATCGAGCCCGGAAAAGTCTGGATTGAGAACCGTGATGGCGTGCGCGCGCTGCCTGCCGCGCGGGTTTTCGCGCTCACGGGCTACCATCCGGACTTCGACTTCTTGCGCCGGCAGGGGATTACCCTTGATCCGCAGACGAACAAGCCCGCGATGAATGCCGAAACGCTCGAGAGCAACGTTTCCGGCATCTACCTTGCCGGCGTCGTGATCGGTGGCAACGCCACCGGCGAGATTTTCATCGAGAACGGCCGCTTCCACGGTAAGCAGATCATCGCGGCGCTTGCGCGTCGTTGAGCTGCCGCTTATGACCGTGGCGCGCCGTTGCTTGAGGCCGGAGGCTAGCTCTTGTTTCTCTTGCGGGCTTCTTCGATGGGCGGAGCGGGTTCGGTCATGCGGTAGGGGTCCAGGATCTCGCGCATCAGCTTTTCGTCCAGGAGCTTTCGCTCCAGCGCAATTTCCGTCACGGTGCGTCCCGTCTTCACGCTTTCTTTGGCGATCTCTGCCGCCGCCGCATAGCCGATATACGGATTCAATGCTGCGGCCACTGAAATTGTCGCATTCGCGTAGTAGCGGCAGCGCTCCTGGTTGACCGTGATCCCGTCCACGCATTTTTCCGCCAGCACGCGCATCGTGTTCTTCAGGATCTCCGCGGCGTGGAGCACGTTCCACGCCATGGCCGGCATCATCACGTTGAGCTCGAGTTGCCCCGCTTGCACGGCCATCGCGGTTGCAAGGTCGGCGCCCACAACCTGGAAACTCACCATGGCCGTGAGCTCTGCCATCACCGGGTTGATTTTTCCGGGCATGATGGATGAACCCGGCTGTAGCGCTGGAAGGACGATTTCTGCGAGACCTGTGTTCGGGCCGCTGGCCAGTAACCGCAAGTCATTGGTGATGCGAATCAGCTCCAGCGCCACGCTTCGCAGCGCAGAAGAAGCAACCGAAATCGCGAGGTTTGATTGCATCGTGTAGCGCAGATCGTCCGTGGCCAAGAACTTCTGCCCCGAGATCTTGCTCAGGTGCTGCACAACGAGCTTTTGATATTTCGGGTGTGTGTTGACGCCTGTCCCCACCGCCGAGCCCCCCAGGCCAAGCTCGCGGAGCTGGCCCTGCGCGAAGCGCAAGACCTCCGCCGCCCGGTTGAGCGTTGTTGCATACGCCGCGAATTCCTGGCCCAGACGGATCGGTACCGCGTCCATCATGTGCGTGCGTCCCGACTTCAAGACGTGGTCGAATTCTTTTCCCTTGCGCGCGAAGGACCGCTCGAGCGCGGCCAGTGCCTGCAGCACTTCGTCGAACAAAAGAACTGCGGCCAGGCGCATCGCCGTGGGGAACACGTCGTTCGTGGACTGCCCGAAGTTCACGTGATCGTTCGGGTGGCAGACTTCGTAATCGCCTCGTCGCCCGCCGAGGATTTCGATGGCGCGATTGGCGATCACCTCGTTCGTGTTCATGTGGAATGAAACGCCCGCGCCCGCTTGGTAGACGTCCACGACGAACTGATCGTTCAGCTTGCCCGCGACCACCTCTTCCGCCGCCTGAATGATTGCCCCTGCGCGTCTCGCATCGATGAGCTTGAGTTCGCGGTTCGCGAGCGCCGCCGCTTTCTTGATCATCCCTACGGCGCGAATCAGGTCTGGGTGGGCCCGGTACCCGCTGATGGGATAGTTCTCCACGGCCCGCTGCGTCTGGCTCCCGTAGTAGACGTCGGCTGGAACATGCTTCTCGCCGAGTGAATCCCTTTCAACTCGCATCTTCATGTCGCGTGCTCCGTCTGGCAAGGGCCAGCTGGGAAGTACAAGCGCAGGATATCACACCACACCGCGCCAACCGCGGACGCTGCGCCTCCGGGCCAGCACGCGGTAGCCTTGCTCTTTCGGCATGATCCTGCTGTGAATTGCCTTGGCCTGAAATCAAATTCGTGTTCTCCAAAGACCCGTCGGCCGTTTCTTTTGCTTTTTCCTTTCCTCCCTTTGGGACTTTTTCCCGCGGGTCCCAATCCCCTCCATTGCAGGGTTCCCCGTGGTCTGATTTGTTCCTGTCTGCATACCTCCGTCTATCGGTTCCCTCTTTTCTCCTCTTTTTGTTTTCTTTCTTTCTTTACTTTCTTTCTTTCTTTCTTTCTTTCTTTCTTTACTTCCTCCTCTGTCGTGCCCAGCTGACGGCCCCAAGTGGTTGCTTGGCGTGTGATTGTGTTTCATTTTGCGAATTTGCTCGGCTTGTGTTGTGTTTCACGTCAAAAAGTTCCGTCTCCTTTTACCTTCCGGACCGCGCCCGCTCTCTGTGGTTGGGGAGGGGTAGGATGCGGCGACTACAACGTCGGCTAAGGCATAGGTGGTTGGCGAGACAGTAGGGGCAGAGGAATGCGAGATGAGCGGAAGACCATTGCAGGATGCTCAAAGGGTCGCGGTAGGGAAAGGGGGAACATTGGTGGGCTGGGCGAGCGGCTCGGGAGCGACAGGATCCTCCGAGCGCCAACGGACAGAGAAAGGCAGCGGGGGAAGGACCGAGAGATAAAACCCACAAGGGCGAGAGCGCGGGAAAGAACGAGGCACAAGACCAGCACAAGGGCGAGGGCGCGGGAGAGCGGGGGTTGGGTCAAGTATGCAGCAGGAAACAAGGCTGGCCAGTGGCCCATGAGAGGCGAACTGGCGCAGCCCCAAGTAATTCGCAGCGAGCGCGCACGAATTGGCAGGGTGACTGGGTAGTCGAGGAGGTCGCGGGAACCGCGGATGGCGAAACGGCGGGGCAAAGAAGATTGCCCGCACCGGCGGGGGAAAAGGCAGCAAGCAGAAGGCAAGAGGTGCTGGCCGAAGGGCGCAAGGAAAGCGAAACACGAGTGGCCGCTCTTGGACGTGGCGTTCAACGAATGGAGCATGAGGGCCAGAAATTCCACGTCACAAGTTTCAGACAGACAGCTATGGGCGCGGAAGCGAGACGGCTATCGGCGGGAGAATCCCAAATTTGAAGCCTGAGATTTCAGAGAGGCGGCGCTTTTGAAGTGTGCAGTTTCAAGGCGGACGGCAAGGGCGCGAGGAGTGCGGTTCGCTGTGGTGGGAACACCGCGGGGTTTGGTGTGGCGCGCGTGCCGGGCGACCAGCACGGTTCGGTCCAGTAAAGGGAGCTGTGAGCTGCGGGGTAGCAAGCGTTTTGCGGGCGGGTGCTCGGATTGGATCCGGCGAAGGATCGGCAGCGTGGGCGGACGTGGGGATGCTTGGCTGGGCCGGAAGCGGCGCCGCGGGGACGGCGACGGCCGGATGGGCGTTAAGGGGTGCGGGGAGTTCTGGGGTCGGCGCGGCAAAGAGATCGCGTGCAGGGTGGCGAGGCGGTGCAGAAGTGGTGCCGCGGCGCAGGCGCTCGCTCTGATTGAGCAGCCACCGGGCCAGCAGCGCGGCAGAGTTCTCTTCGATCCATTCGTCGAGCAGGGCGCTGATTTGTTCTCGGATCAGCGTCGCGTGATTCAGGCGTGAGAGTTAAAAGCCCTGGAGGGACGGTTTGGATGCCTGGCAGAGATACTCCCAGGGAGGTTCGGGAAGCAGGGTAGCCATGGAAGGGGCCTCCTGGTGGTCGGTGCGGGGCTGGTAGGCAGTGTACGTTTATGTAAGACACTGTCAAGTTATATTGTTAGGAAGATAGCACGCAGCGGCGGCCGGATGGCGCGAAGTTTTATCAGACGCAGGAGAAATCCCAACCGGGGCAAGAACCTCTGGCGGAAGGCTACTCCCATGCTGATCGCTCAAGTGGTTCTACATCAGCCCTCTAGGCTGCCCCTGACGGACGACAGGGCCAGGTTGGAAGCCGCAAAGGCGCGGCCACAGCCTGAAATTGTGAAATCGCAGATTTCAAAAGGAAAGCGGTAATGAACGGAGAAGCTACAGAAATGAAAAATACAAGGAAGAGGCGTTCGGCGAATGTGTCGCGCACACCGGGCGGCGCGACCGGATCGAGGGCCGCCACCAGCGCTGCAGTAAACGCGCCGGTGCAACTGGACACTGCGCTCGACTGCGAGACGTGTCGCGAGCGCGGGCGTCCCGGCGTTCCTGCGGACCGCGACGTGTCGGGCACGCCGATGTGCAGGCTGTGTTTCGAAGGGCATCCCGGCTCCGAGGTGAAGATGCTGACGACGCGCGTGCCGGCGCGACGCACGGGCGGCGGACGCTTGCCTGTCGGCTGGCCGGGCGGGCTTCGCGTGGTACAGGCGACGGCCATGCTCCAGCCGGGCGCGGCGTTACGTTTCGAGGTGCCGGTCGCGGTACCGATGGAGCGCGCGCGTTGCGGCATCTATCGCGCGGCGCGGCTGCACGGGGTACGCGTAAGCATCGCGCAGCACGGCAGCGAGCTGACCGTGTGGCGGCGAGCGGACAGCCAAGAGTCCAGCGTCAAGGGTTGTTAAGGAGGCGGCGATGAATGCGGCGCGAGGAGAAAGAGACCGCGCGTTCGGGAGGCTGCGGCGCACGCAGCGGTCCCGCTCTGCGGGACGGCTGCGAACGCAGATGCAGGTCATCCGCGACGTCATGCTGTCGGCGAGCGAGTGCGACACGTGGCTCACGCTGCACGAAATTGCGGCGCTCACGCGCTACGGCGAGGCGAGCATCTCGGCACAACTCCGGCACCTGAGAAAGCCGCGCTTCGGCGGGCATAGGGTGGAGAAGCGGCGGCGTGATTCGGCTTCGCTCACCACAGGTGAGGACGCGTCGCGAAAGGCAAGCCCTTCGGCCGAGCTCAGGGCAAGCGCGCGTGTGTGGGAGTACTGCATGCGCCGTCCGCTGACTGCGCCGGAGCCGCCCGCCAAGCAAGAGGGCGGGCCGCACGCAGCGCAGGAGTAGCCGCAGAGGCACACAAGAAAGTCCACCGCCGACAGTCAACAGTGGAGAGCCGAGAGTGCCGAAGCGCGTGATTGATTTCGACGCGATGTGGGCGAGCGACAAGCTTGCCGGGTGTCCTGCCTGGGCGCAGGCGGAGTACGCGTGGCTCTACGGCCTGGCGGACTCGAACGGCAGCTTCGAGCTCACGAACCTGCGCGTGATCTGGGGCAAGGTCGCGGCGATCCGCAAGGACCTTGCGCTTACGCGGCTCGAGCAGGTCTTCGACGAGTTCCGCGCGCGCGGGCTGCTCTTTAGCTGGGAGGAAAACGGCAAGCGCTACGGCCACTGGACGAACAGCGATCAGCCGGGACGCCTGCCACCGCCTTCGTGGCGCGCGCGGCTCGAGCGATTGGCGCCGCCGGTACCGCAAGCGGCGCTCGCCGCGTACGTGCAGCAGTTCGCGCGCGGTGCGTCGCGCGAGCCTTCTGCCGCTCGCCCTTCGACTTCGCTGGGGGCAGGCAAGGACGGCCTTGAGGGGGCTCAAGGACAGGAAGAGGAAAGGGAGTTGGAGAAGGAAGGGGAAAGGGAGAAGGAAGGGGAAAGGGAGAAGGAAAAGATAGTCCACAGTCGAGAGTCAAAGGTTGAGAGGCAAGGCGGTGACGCGGCGTTTGCCTACCAGGGCTCCTCCCTGCACATCACGGAGCGGCAGGACTCGGCGATGGCCGAAGCGTTTCCCTGGGTAGAGAGGCAGACGGAGTACCGCAAGATGAACGCGTGGCTCGAAGCCAACCCCGCGCGGCGGCCGCACAACCTCGCGCGGTTCGCGCACAACTGGCTGAACAAGATTCCGCGCTTCGGGGGCGCACCCTTCGCTGCCGCTCAAGGCAGGAGCGCGCCGATCGTCGAAACGCACGTCGGCGCGGGGCCGGCAGCGGGCGTGCGCGTGAAAGCGGAATACTTCGAGAGGCTGCGGCAGCGCGCGGGAGAGGCCGCGCCTCAGGGGCTGAAGCCTTGAGAAAAATGCGTCGGCCGAGGGTCGCGGCCGTTCGACCCTGCTCAGGGCAGGATAAACCCGCGAACCCCTAGGAGGACTCGGACGGCAGAACGGCCACCACTCGGATGAGACCTAGCGACGCCTTCGAGATTTGCCATGAGGTGTACCTGCGCGCGCGAGAGGTGATTGACGAGCGCGTGGCGACGACCGTGCTCGAGCGGCCGTCGGACGGGCTCTGGCGGCCGGACACGCGCCCGCGCCTGGCGGAGTACGTCGCCGATTTCGCGCGCGCCGGCGAACGAGCGCTTAAATCGCCGCGGCTCGCGAGCCGGTTGGTGCTCTTTCGCGTGTACTACCTGGGCCGGGCGGAATATCACGCTGCGCGAAAGTTCATGGGCATCGGCGAGCTCACGTGGTCGCAATGGGCCGAAGAGATCCGCGAGCGCGTGGGGCGCGAGTTGCTGCGCTGCGGCATTTTTCCGCCGGGGCGGTATTTCCGCGGGAGCAGTTAGGCCACAGTCCGCCAGGCGGCGTCCTGACTTTCGACTCTAGATTGTGAACTCGACTTTCCCTGGCGTTGACACAGGGGCGGCGGGCGCATAGGCTCGCGCGCACGGGTTATCCTCACAAATCCCTTCGCCGGAGGTCGCCATGGAAAAGACCATCGGGCGGTATTCCTATCAATTGGGCCTGTTGTTCGCGGCCATTACCCTGGTGTGGCGCGTGCTGTTCACAGTGTCGGCGCAAGTGCCAGGGTACTTCCTTCACGGCCGGCTGATTTACACGACGTCTCTGAAGGCTGCGGTTCTGTTGCTTCTGGTGAGCATCGCCACGGCCAACCACGCCTGGTTGCAAGCGCAGAAGGACTAGCGCGGCCGGCAGTCCGTAGCCGGCTACTTGCGGCGTGCCAGGCGCACGATGGAATTGACTTGGCACCCGGCGTGCCAATAGAGTAGCGGCGCTCAGGCGGGGGAACATGTGAGCCGCCGATACTCAGCCACAGGAGGAGGCTCATGAAGAAAGTGAAAAAGGCAGCCAAGAAGGCGACAAAGAAACTCACGTTGAAGGCCCACGAAGTCGAACAGCGGAAAGCCCCGGCCCGGATCGCGTAATCGTTTGGCACCCCGAACCGGCTGGACCGCGGCCTTTCGTCTTTGCATTTGCGAAGCTGCGGCAGAAGGTGATTCGCGGGAGCTGCGCAATCGCGCGGCTCCCGAATTTTTTTATGGCTACGGGCGCAGCGTGGTGGAGACGATCGGGCTTTTCGGGTCGAGCGCGATCTTGCCGCCGGGAGCCAGGCGGTAGGGAAACCCGGCGGGGTCCAAGGGCAAGCCGGGGAGCAAGCCCGCGGTAACAAGCTCGCTCAGCGACAAGGGCATGCGTCCCTTGCGCCGCGCGAAGTCGGCGACGTACTCGGCCAGATGCTCGGCATCTTCTTCAGCCTTGAGCGTCTGCAGATGCGCGAGCGCGTTGCGACGGATGTTGGCGTCCTTCGTGGATTCGTAGAGCTCGCTCCACAAAAGCTGCGAGACCTGGCGCGAGCCGCCCTTTTCACCGATGTGCGCGGCCATGGCCTTCGTCCATTCGCGCGCGCCCGGCACGCGGCTAGCGCGGTAGTAGGCGTCCGCGGCGTTCTTGTAGTCCTTCAGATCCCAGTAATAAAGGAAGCCGAGGTCGGCCCAGAGGCGCCACTCGCCCGGGTTCGCGGCGATGCCGCGTTTGAGCAAGTCCACGGCGAGATCGGCGCGGCCCGCGCCCCAGGGCGGCTTCTCGGCCAGGAAGATCGCGCCGAAACGGTACGCGGGCAAAAGCTGCGGGTCGAGCTGCGTGGCCATGTCGAGCAGCGGCCCGAGGAGCTGGAATTCGGGGTCGTGCGCGATGCGCTTCGAGCCGTAGTACTGCACCGCGCGCGTCCAGTAGATGTCGGCGACGAGTGTTTCGTAGCCGAGGCTCAGGCGCTTCACCAGCGCCGGCGAGCGCAGCAGCAGCTCTTCGCGCTCGGCGGCAACCGTTTGCGTCGCGGCGCCGATGCGCATCTCGAGCGGCACTAGCAGCGCGAAGGCCAGCGGCAGCGCCGCCAGGGCCGCCCCAATCAGTTTCTTTCGTTCGCCCATCATCGATCCAAATGGCGCCGATGCCACAATTCAAGCATCAGCAACGCCCACAATTGGTGGGAGTGATCGGCACGCCCGGTCCCGTGCTCCTCGGCGAGACGTCGAACGGCGACGGGGCGGAAGTACCCGCGCGCCTCGGCCCGAGGGCTGAACAGGGATTCCTCGAGCAGCGGGCGCAGTTCGCCGCGGAGGGCGTTTGCGAGCGAGATCTTCGTCTTCACACCGCGCAGGAGTGGCGCGCGCACAAAGATGCCGCGCCGGCGGGCCAGCCGCCGGAGGAGAGCCTTCGTGGTGACCCATCCGACCTTGACGTTCGGCAGGAGCCGCGCGGAGAACTCGGCGACTCTGTGGTCCAGGAAAGGAGCGCGCATCACTACCCCGTCTGCTCCCTCGGCCGGATCGAGGTTCGCTCGCAATACTTCTGGCACCCAGATCCCGAGGTCGGCGGCCAGCATCTGATCCAGCGGATGGGCGTCTGCGGGAATCACGCCGCGGAGCAGCGCGCCAAGATAGTCGGGGTCGATCCCGGCAGCGAACTCAGGCGCATACAGCCGCGCCTTTTCGTCAGGGCGGAAAGCGCCAACCCAGCGCAAGAGGCGGTCGATCAGCGGCAGCCGTATGCCGTCGAGCAACAAGCGCATCCGGCCGGCTGTCAAAGGAGCGCACGCGGCTGCGGCGAGGGTCAAGCCCGGTATGTGGTCGAAGCGGGCGATCATCATGCAGGCCAGATGACGTTCGCGACCACAAAACACGTCGTCCGCGCCTTCGCCCGTCAAGGCCACTTCCGTTTTTCCGAAAAGCAGGGATGCCATGTAGCTCATCGGCAAAGCTGCGTCGTTGGCGTAGGGCTGGTCGAACTGTGCGACGACCTTCGGAACGGCCTCGGCGATCCGCGGCTCCACGTTGAACAAGTGGTGCACGGTCGCGAAGCGACTTGCCATGCGGCGCGCGCTCTCCGCCTCCTCGGGCTTCTCCGGGAATGCGAAAGTGAATAAGGGCAGCGGACGATCCCAGTCCATGCCGGAGAGCGCTTCGAGGAGGATGCTCGAATCGAGCCCGCCCGAAAACAGCAGGCCCCAGGACCGCCCTCCGGTCATCTCCCTCATCACCTGACGCAGCAACTCGGCGAGGCGCTCCTCGGCGCCGCCGGTCCGGGCGGGTTCCTTTGAGCCGAAGTCCAGCGACCAATACGGCTTCACCACTGGAATGCCATTGGCCAGCCGGAGAACGTGCGCGGCGGGAAGCTTCTTGACGGAACGGAAGATGCTGAGAGGCGCCGGGACGGCGCGGAAGGTCAGGAACGCGTCGATGGCTTGCGGGTCCACTTCGCCGGGGACGTCTGCCAGCGCGCGGAGTGTGGCCAGGTCCGAGGCATAAGCGAAGGTCTTTTCTCCTGGTTGGTAATAGAGCGATCGGGCGCCGCTCCGATCGCGGGCCAGCAGCAAAGTCTGGGCGTGTTCGTCCCAGACGGCGAGTGCAAGGACGCCGCGGAAGCGCTCGACGCACGCTTCCCCCCACTGTTCGTAACCGTGGGCGATCACCTCGCCATCGGTCTTCCCGGCGAGCCGGTGGCCGCATTTGGCCAATTCCTCGCTCAACTCGCCGCGGTTGTCCACACCGCCGACCAGAGAGACGTAAAGGCGATCCGCGGCGCAACCCGCCGACATGACTTCGGCCGGCTCCGCGGCGCCGGCATGCCACTCTGCGAGCCGCGCGTGTGCCGGGCCGGGCCGCCCGGAGCGGATCTGCGATCCGATGATGCCGCCGAAACGTTGCGCACGAGACAGCAAACCAATCACGGCAATGACCTCGGGGCTTCCGGCGTGGCAGACGAGGATCGCCAGTGTAACACTTTCAAGAGCTCGTGCGGACGGACCGCGCGAAACACGACAGCCAGCAGGCCGTAGGTCCCTGCGCCGATGGCGGCGGTGACGGCGAAAGATCGGTCCGGCAGAAGCCAAAGCACCGCTGCCATTCCCGCGGCCGCCGCCGCAGGCGCGAGTACAGGGCGCCATGGGGAGACGGCGACAATCCGCGAAAGGAGCACCAGAGCCAGGACAAATACGAACGCCTCCGAAACGAGCGCGCTGAGGCCCGCGCCGACCATCGAGTAGCGAGGAATCAGTATGGCATTCAATCCGACGCTGAGGGTGGCGCCCGCGGCCGTGATCCACAAGATGGATCTCTGCTGGCCGTGGGCGATCAGCCCCATCCGGTACGGCCCCCCAAGAACGACGAAGAAGACCGCGGCCAGGAGAATGCCGAGAACCTCCGAGCCGGCGGCGTACCCCGCACCGAAGACGATGGAAAGAAACTTCCGGGCGCTCAGGCACCCGCCGACGGTGATCGGCAAGATGATGACGGCCGCGTAGCGGAGCCCGGTCTGGAGCCGGTTGACAAACGCGCGGCTGTTCTGCGCGGCCGAAGCGCTGAGACCGGTGAGCAGAGGAAGGGAATACGTCTCCGCGAGTTCGCGGAGCAGCAAGGTGATTCGGGAGACGGCGACGTAGATCCCGACGGTCCTCGGCGCGGCGAGGTAGCTCAAGAGCAAAAGATCAAAATTCAGTTGCAGGGCTCTCAGCCACCGTGACGCCCCCAGCGGAGCCGCGGTTTTGAGGAGCGTCGCGGCGAGACCGAGAGGCAGCGGGAAGCGGAACCGAAAGCCGCGGCGGCGGTACTGGGCCAGGAGGAACAAGTCGCCGGCCATCTCCGCGGCGAAGAGCAGCACCGGCACCCGGACGGCGTCGGCAGGACCCTTGACGAGCACAAGGACACCCGCAAGGTAAGCGGCCTGCGAGAGGGCGACCGCGGTGGCCACATGGCCGTACTCGTCGATGCCCTGGAACCCCGACTTGAGGTTCGCCGCGAGAGAGAAGAAGGTCAGACCATAAGCGAGAATAAGCGGCGTTCCCGCCAGCGAGTTCGAGAACCATCGGGCGGACAGCCAGAGCAGCGCTCCGACGAAGACGCTCAGCAGGAGCCGGGCGGTGATGACGGCCGTGACCACCTCCTCCAGCGACGACTTCTGGCGCGCGATGTCGCGCATGGCGACAAGATCCAGCCCGGCGTCCACGCAGACGAGGAAATAGGAAACGACCGCCGCGGCAAAGCCTACAGCGCCGAACATCTCCACCCCAAGGGCTCGGGCCAGATACGTGACCGCGATGAACGTAAGTGCCCTCGCGAACAGTTGACCGCTGGAAAGTACAGCGAAGCCGCGCAGATGGGCCGCAGCCGGACGCTCCGCCTCCGCCAGCTCTACCACGCCGGCACCCGCACGATGCTGTTTGTCGGTTGCCAATCTTTCCTCAGGATTCCTCGTCGTCCCGATACAAACCATCGGGACTCCTCGGAATGACCATGAAAAGCGCGCTCACTTCAAATTCCGGTTGGCGAACACGGCGGCGCTCACGACCAGCAGCAGCGCGCAATATACGGCGGCGTAAGCTGTGTTCTGCGCCACCAGCGCGCCCGAAATCGCGCGGCCATGCGCAGCCGCGGCAATCGCATCGAAATTGCGGAAATTCGGCAGCACGTAGCTGAGCGCCGTCGCAAGGCTCCCGATGGCGCGGCTGCCGCTGACTTCGCCGAGCTGCCGCAGGTCCGGCGCAAAGACGCCCGCGACGTAAATCCCCAGCGTGAACACAATCGAGAGCAGCGGGGAGGAGAAGCACGAGAAGAGCAGAGCGATCGCCGTCACCAGCGCGAGCTTCAGCAGGATGAAGTACACGGCGACAATCGCCCACGCGTCTGCGCCGCTGAGCCCGCGCTCGACGTACGCCAGCGCGGCCAGAAGGCCGACCGTCATCAACGCCGTGTTCACCGCGAGCGTCAACACCAGGCCCGCGAATTTTCCCAGCAAGAACTCCGAGCGGCGCACGGGCTTGCTCAGCACCGCGTAGAGCGTGCGGCGGTCCATTTCCTTGTAGACCAGGCCGACGCCGATGAAGACCGCCATCACGAGACCCATCAAGGAAATTGCCGTCAAGCCCAGGCTGACGATGACCTCGCGCTCGATGCCGATGGAGATCTGCCCGACGAGCACCGCCGCGCCGATCATCAGCAGCGCGAAGAAGATCAGGTTGTAGAGGACGCGGTCGCGCACCGCTTCGCGGAAGGTGTTTTGCGCGACGATGGGAATGGTCGTCATGGCATGTAGCAATCCGCTGTCAGCATTCAGACCTCATACGAAATCGGCCTTGTTTTCCTGGCCCAGCAGCTTGAAGAAAAAATCCTCGAGCGTCGGCTTCACCTGCGCCACCGAGAGCACGCGTGCGCCGGCGGCGCGAAGATCGTCGAGCGCTGCGTACATCGCCGCTTCGGGCACTTCGATGCGCCAGCGGTCGCCGATGCGCGTGGCGCGTGCGGCGAGCGTTTCCGGCAGCGCGCGGCCATCGGGCAATTCCGCGAGGATCTCCATGCCCTGCACTTTGACGGAGACGATATGCTCCGGCGAGCCGATGCCTTGCAGCTTGCCTCCTACGAGCACGGCGACGCGGTCGCAAAGCATTTCGGCGTCGCCCAGGATATGCGTCGAGAAAAAGACGGTGCGACCCTGGCGTTTGAGCTCGAGGATGATGTCGCGCACTTCGCGGCGGCCAATGGGGTCGAGGCCGGACATGGGCTCGTCCAGGAAGACGACCTGCGGGTCGTGCAGGATGGCCTGCGCCAGGCCCACGCGCTGCAGCATGCCTTTCGAGAATTTGCGGAGCTGCACGTCCGCGGCGCCGGTCAGGCCCACGCGCTCGAGCATCGCGGTGACGCGCTGCGCGCGCTCGGCGCTGCTGAAGCCGAAGAAGCGCGCGAAGTAGTCGAGCAACTCGCGCGCGGTGAGGTAATCGTAGAAATAGGGCTGCTCGGGCAGGAAGCCGATCGAGCGGTGCATCGCGACGTCGCCGATCGCGCGGCCCAGAATGCGCGCCGCGCCCGCGGTGGGGAAGATCAGCCCCATCAGCAGCTTCAGCGTGGTGGATTTGCCGGCGCCGTTCGGCCCGAGGAAGCCGAAGATTTCGCCCTGCTCGACGGCGAGCGTCAGCCCGTCGAGCGCGCGCCGCGGCCGCTTGCGCCAGAAGCCGACGGCATAGTCCTTGGTCAGGTTGTCGAGTTCAATCGCGGGCTGAGCCATTGCTGCGAAAAGTGTACCGCAGGGCGCGCGCGGCGCAGGACGCAGCGCCCGGAGCGTTCCTTTTCGTCAACGCCGCCGCGCGGCTAAGCTTGCTGGATGATTTTCTGGAAGCGCGGATGGCCGTGGAGGGATACGAGGTCCGAATCTTTCGCGGCCCAGGAACGATAGAATTCGCCAGTGATGGTCACTTTTTCAATGCAGTCCAGCGCCTCGTCCGTCCTGCCGAGCAAGGCAAACACGCAGCCGACATTGTAAAGAATTGCAGGCTCCTCGGGGTCTATGGCGAGCGCCTGGCGGGCCCATTCGGTGGCCTGCTCACGGTCGCCGAGTTGCGCCCAAGCGCCCGCGCCCAAATAGAGCGCGCGGGCGTCGTCGGGATGCAGCTCGAGATGCTTCTTCGCGTTGTCGAGGCCGCGGCGATAGGCGCCGACGGCGTCGGCCTCGCGCGACAGGGCCTTGTACACCATGCCAAGCAGGATGAGCGTTTGGTAGTCCTCCGGCTTGACGCGCGCCGCCTCCTCGAACCAGTGCGCGGCTTCTTCCAGATTTCCTTCCTGGAAACTGGTGCGGCCGTGGAAATAGTAGGCCTCGAAGAGATTCGGATCCAGGCGCATAGCGATCTCGAACTCGCGGCGCGCCTCCGCGAACTGCTTGGTGAGCGAGAGCAACAGGCCGCGCGAGGCGTGCGCCTCGGCCGACTCCGGATCGAGCGTGACGGCCTTGCGGCTGGCGGTATCGGCTTCCTTGAGGTTGTCTTCCGTGGTGTCCCAGTACATGTAGAGGAACGACGAGCAATCCGCCACGCCTGCGTACGCGCCCGCGTAGCTCGGGTCAATCGCGATGGCGCGCGCATACATCTGGCGGGCATACTCGAAGCCCTTGCGGCGGTACTGGTAGAAGAACTGGCGGCCGCGCAGATAGTAATCGTAGGCTTGGACGTCGGCGGTAGGCGCTTTGGCGATGGCGCGCTTTTCCGTGTCGGTGAGCATCACCTTGAGCGCCTTGGCGATGCTCTGCGCGATTTCGTCCTGGATGGCGAAGACGTCTTCGAGTTGCCGGTCGAAGCGCTCGGCCCAGACGCCGTGGCCGGTGCGCGCCTCGATGAGCTGCGCGTTCAGGCGGAGCTTGTTCCCGGCGCGGCGCAGGCTGCCCTCGAGCACGTAGGCGGCGCCGAGTTCCTGGCCCATCTGGGGTGCCGTGACGTTCTTATCGCGATACGCCAGCACGGCGGACCGGGGAAACACGCGCAGCTCGCGGATCTTCAGCAGCTCGGTGATCAGGTCTTCGGTGATGCCATCGCGGAAGTATTCGTCTTCCTTCGCGCCGCTCAGGTTCTGGAAATAGAGTACGGCGAGCGATTTCTCGGTGGCGCCGGCGGCAGCGGCGGCGCCGGATTCGAGTTCCTTCTTCACGCGCTGCAGATCCGCGCGGAGGGTTGCGGCGGTCTGATAGCGCACGCGGCGGTCTTTTTCGAGCGCTTTGGTGATCACCTGCTCGATTCCTGCGGGCAGGCTGGCATTCAGCCGCGCGGGCGCAATCGGCGCGCGGTTCAAAATGGCATCGAAAATCACCGCGGAGGTGTTGCCGCTGAAGGCGGCGCGGCCCGTGGCCATCTCATAGAGCACCACACCGAGCGAAAACAAGTCCGTGCGGGGATCGAGCTCATCGCCGCGCGCCTGCTCGGGGGACATGTAGGCCACCGTGCCCATCGCCGTGCCCGGGCTGGTCAGGTGCTCGGGCAGCGCGGTCGCGGTGGCGCCAAGCGTCGCGCCCACTGTTTCGCCCACGGCCTTGCGTCGCTGCATCAACTTCGCCAGACCGAAGTCCAGGATCTTCGCCTGGCGGCGCGTGGTGATGAAGATGTTGGCGGGCTTGAGATCGCGATGGACGATGCCCTTGGCATGCGCGGCTTCGAGCGCATCGGAAATCTGCAAGGCGAGGTCGAGCAGCTCCGAGGTTTCCAGCGGGCGTCCGGTCAAATAATTGCGCAGCGTCTCGCCTTCGAGCAGTTCCATGGCGATGAAGTGGCGGCCTTCATTCTCGTCAATGTCGTGGATGGTGCAGATGTTCGGATGATTCAGCGCGGAAGCGGCGCGCGCTTCCTGACGGAAGCGCTCCACCGCCTGCGCGTCGCGCGCATACTCTTCGGGCAGGAATTTCAGCGCGACGCTGCGGCCCAGGCGGGTGTCGTCCGCGCGATAAACGACCCCCATGCCGCCTTCGCCGAGCTTTTCCCGGATGCGGTAATGCGAAAGGGTTTGCCCAATCATTGGTCAGCGCTGCAAGAACGCGCATGTTACGCTACGCGCTCGCGCGCGTCAACGCCCGGGCGTCTCGGCTGTGTGGCTGAGCTTTCGGCTCCGCTGAGGACAAGCATTCCTGAGCGTCCCGATGCGAATCACCGGGACGCTTCAGAATGCCATCTAGGGCGAAGAAGGCGAGCTAGTTTTTCTTCTCGGCTTCTTTGACGAGCTCCGCGGCGGTCATCGGGCCCATCGAGTAGGTGTCTGAGTGGTTGCTGATGAAAGAACGGAACTCGAGCTGGCTGGCCGCGCCAGTGGACATGCCCTTGCTCTTGGCGATGGCGTCGGTCTTCTTGCCCCATTCCTCTTCTTGCGTGGGCGTGCCGGCGGGGGTGATTGCAATGTAGTCCCAGGCCGCGCCGTCCGTGTGGCGGAACCACATCGCTGCGGGCGCGCCCGCTTCCTTCGCGATGGCTTCTTGCTGCGCTTGCCACTTCAGAAAGGCAAGATGCTTCCCCGCAACAACGTTGTAGATGGAGACGATGTAGCGGCCCGGCTCGTTCTTCATCTGCGGCGGCTGCGACTGCACGGCGATCCCTGCGACGACCAGAACACACAGCAGGACCGCTGCTCGGATATAGTGTCGCTTCATGGCTCTCTCCTTGTGCCGGGGTTGCCGGCTGACCGCTGAGATTCTTTCAGGATTCCTTCAAGTGTTTGGGGGAGCGAATTGCGCCGCGACCTTATCCCGCGGTGCGGGGAAAGTCAATTCGCGGCGGCGCGCTGCGCCCCGGACAGGCTACAAGCTTGTGCCGCTTGGGTTTTGGGAAGGGATGCCTAGCGGAAGATGACCTTGAGGGCCACGCCCCACTCGGAGTCGGAGAGCTTCTCCACGCGGACGACGTGGGCGGTACACTCGGGGTGGATCCCGCTGCTCGAGGCGTAGTAGGGAAACGCCATGCGCAGATGCATGCCGGGATAATAGACGTTGCGCCGCGTGGTGAAATACACGCCGTCGAGCGAGCTGTTGTGCGCCGTGGCGACCTCGTCGCCGATGCGGACGTCTTCCGGCTGGAGGCGCACGGGCACAGGAAGCCTGGTGCGCCGCAAGCGGCGCAGCTCGCGGGAAGTCGCTTGCGGCTTTGTTTCTAGAAGCGTCTCTTCCAAATCGGTCATGGCCAGGTCTCCGGCGTCAGGCTGCGCGCCTTTCAAAGTCAAGGCTACGAGCGCCGGCAAGTCTCGTCAATCCACCCTTGGTACTCTTTTAGACGACCTTTTTAGTACGAACGGAGCATGGGGCGTCGGCAAGACCGCCGATCGCTGGGGCGAGGGATTTCAGCGGGGCAGCCTTCTTCGTTGTCTTCCCGGCGCGAAGGTATTGACCGCGAGACGACGCGCGCAGTAAGGTGGCGCGTTCCGAAGCGCGCCGCGCGACCGCCCGCGGAAGCGACTCTCGCGCAAAAGGAGAAGCGCCCGCATGGACGAATGGATTTTCTCCGTCGCAGATCCCGCGCAGCACCAGCTGGCGCTGTTACATTTTTTTTCCGTGACGAAGCGCGAGCCGCAGGGGGAGATCGAATTTCTCATCACGGTGAAAGAGTACGCGCGGCCGAAGGAGGCTTACCTGCGCTTTTTCGCCCAGACGGATAAGCAGACCAATCAGAAGACCATGCCGTTCACGCCCTCGGGCTGGGGCGACACGCTGCTCAAAGCGCTGGCCGAGTGCGTCGAAGCCGTGAACCGCTTTCCCTACGAAGGCCCGCCGCCGCGGTGACGCGGCCTTCCGGCCGGCAGATTGTTTCGCTAGGCCGCGGCTTGACATCGCTCAGGAGCGCTCCTAGCATGGCGCCAAACACCTGGGTTCTCCACCCAGGAAAAGGAGCGTCCATGCCGTATTTCCTGCAATAAGTCGCCTACACCACCGAAGGCTGGACCGCGCTGGTCAAGAATCCTGGCCGCTAGGGGATGACGTCGCGCAAGATGTCGTAGATGATGGACGTCCTCCCGCCCAGCACGATCACGTGCCGTCCGATGATCACGCGGCGGTAGCCGCCGGGCAGACGGTGCAGCCGGCCGTCGAGGTCCACGGGCAGCGGCTGGATTTTCTTTTGCAAACCCGGCGGGAGCGTGCCGCGCTCGCGCAACTGCTTTTCGAGCCCGGGCGGCAGAGTGTCGCGCTTGGCCAGGCCCGGCGGCAGGCCGCTCGTGCCGTGCCTGCGGAAGTAGTCGCCGATGATCCCGCGGTCGTCGTCGGTGAAGATTACTCCGGCGGGCCCCTTGTGCGGATTGCCGCCTTCACCTTTGCCCTGGCCCTTGCCTTTGCCTTGCGCGAACGCCGGCGTTGCGGCCAGCATCAGGCCGAGCGCCAGCGACGCCGCGATTCGGAGCGCGTTCTTCATTGTCGTTCCTCCTGGGCTGGGTAGCTCGTGGTCATTCTCTCGCATGCGGGCAGGGAAGAGAAGCGCGACCCCCGCGCGTGTGTTCTTTGAAGAAAGCGCCCAGCGGCGTGCGTGTGCAAGTGTAGGGGCGGCCGGTCGCTCGCTGCGCAGCGGGCCGGGGCCCGCCTGGGCGGGCCTGCCCGCTGTGGCAGGCCACTTCGTTCTCCGGTTTTCCAACGTTGTACACAGGGGGGGCCCCCCCCCTTTTTTGCAAGTATTGATTGTGCAGGAGATAAGGCATTCCAATTCTGTAAGTATTGATTCTGCGTGGCTTGCAAGCGCAGTTTTCGCAAGCGATGCTGTGAGGGCGACGAATTCTAAAGGGGTTAGAGAGCAAGCTGGCAGTTCACAGTTGAGAGTCGAGAGGCCGGAAACAAGACGAAACCGGAAATCAGAAGTCAGGAATCCGAAATTGGAAATCGGAAAACGGGAATGCGGGCAGGCTCGCCCAGGCGAGCAGGCTCGGGCGAGGCTGGGCGCGACGTCCATACAGCATGTTACCACAGTGGGTACGCACTGTCAATTGTTTATTCAGTTGGTATTCGAACACCGGGCCGTCCCTGATCGCCGCGAGGTGAGCGGGCCTCAAGGAGAAACACTCCCCCCCTTCAAGACCCGAAGGGCTGGGAACCCGGCGTCGGACTGACCTTTCAAGGCGATAAAGGGGCGCCAAGTTAAAAGGCCAGAATTCTGTCTCCTGTAACCCTATATGGATACATCTCTAGTGGAGTCGTAATCTTATAGGTTTACAATTCAAAATAACTGTCCCATTATAGGGTTACGTTCTAGGAGGCGATATGAAACCACGCTACAGAGAATTGCGACTGAGGCAATTGGAGCATAGCTTGGCTCCCTTCGAGGCGGCGAAACAAGTGGTTCGTCCAACGGGCGGATGGCTGCGCTCCGTCAGGGAAGCATTGGGGCTGAGCCTGGAGTCTGTCGGACGTTCTATCGGCGCAGGGCGGCAACGCGTCAAGAAGTTTGAGAACGCTGAGGCGACAGATCGGATAACTCTCCACAGTCTGAGAAAAGTGGCTGCGGCCATGGGCTGCGACTTGGTGTACGCGCTCGTGCCGAAGTCGGGCTCGATCACGAACCTCTCCGAAGAACCCGCACGCAGCGAAGCGACGAGGCGGGTCTTGGCAGTGGAGCACTCAATGGCTCTTGAAAACCAAGCTAGCGGAAACGTCCGGCAAAGAATAAACGACGAAACCAAGCGCATTCTAAAAGGTCGGTAGAAACGGATGGACGAAATAACGAATCCGGATCCTAATAACACACCCCTTCCTCGCGAAGAAATAGCGGACTTGATTCCAAGTCTCGCAACCCAAGCGGAATTGAACGAATGGGAGTACCAGAACATTCTAGAAGCCCGTGAATGGGCATTGGCCGACCGACAGATCAAGCAGTGGGACCGCTAACCGAGCCTTACATCCGAGAACTGCATCAGCGAATGTTCAACAACACCTGGAGATGGGCAGGCACCTACCGGAAGAGAGAAAGAAATCTCGGAGTTCCCGTGGCCCAAATCAGGGAAATGTTGCCAGCCCTTCTTGGGGACGCGCGGTACTGGATCGAGCATGGAACATATGACCTTGATGAAATCGCAGTGCGCGTCCACCATAGGTTAGTTGCAATCCATCCGTTCCCGAATGGGAATGGGAGACACGCACGGCTTCTAGCGGATGTTGTAGCGCTCAAGAATGGTCGTGCGGAATTCAGTTGGGGACGAGGTGACATGATAGCTCCCGGGCCAGTTCGGGATGCGTATCTAAGAGCTCTCCGAGCAGCAGACGAAAGGAACATCCAAGATTTGCTGAAGTTTGCCCGTTCAAAAGTTAACGGGTAAAGACAGCGCGCTCCTATCTCCCCGTTAACGTTCACGAGTTTTCTGCACCCTGGATACAGGGCCTAAATTACGGCATTTCCCGCCCACAACCCTCGAGTGCGCTCCCCTCGACGCAGAGGCTATCTCGCGCCGGTGACGGTGATTGTGTAGACCATGTCGGGGCGGGCGTCGCCGCGGAAGTCGAGCACGCGGACGTAGAAGGTCACGTCGCCGCCCCCACTGGGGGCCTGGAACTGCAGGCGGGAATCCAGGGTGAAGAAGAACTCGTCGTCGTCGTTCATGCACGATTCGCTGAACGGGCCGCCGAACTCGATCGCGAAGCCCGAACGGCACGTGGTCAGGCGCGCGCCCGTGGCGTCCATGATGTCGATCACGGAATCGAGCGGGCTAGGTGGCGTGAGTCCGAGTCGCTCGGCGGCAATTTCGATCGTGACCGTCGCGCCCGCCGCCGCGGTGATCTTGTAGAAATCCTGGTCGGGGTTCGCGACGCTGGCGCTCGGCGGATCCGCGAGCGGGCTGATCGAGGCGCGGTAGGTGCCGTTCGAGAGCGGCGTGGCCGTGGCGATGGAGTCGTTCCGACCCAGCGCCCCGCCCACCGTGATGGTCAGCGCGCTGCTGTCCACCGCTTGCGGAAACTCCTTGCCTGAATCTGCCAGGTGCAGCGTGAACGTTTGCGATCCCGCCGCGGACGGAGTCCCGGTGATCTCACCGCTGGACGCATTCAGGTTGAGCCCTGTGGGCAGCGCGCCCGACTTGATGGTCCACATGAAGGGCGGCGTGCCCCCCTGCATGGCCAGTGCCAGGTCCGCCGGCGCGCCCGGCCGCACGGGCGGAAGCAGGCTGGTCGTAATCTTCAGGATGCCGACGATCCGCAGCTCCGTGAAGACTTGGATGAATTGGGGCGGGGCCGTGCTATCCGTCACCGTGACCGAAACAAAGTCATCGAAAGCGGCCGTGGGTGTCCCGCTGATCTGGCCGGTCGTCGAATCGAGCGTGACCCCCTGCGGAAGGTTACCGACGTTCCAGGTAAAGGGAGGGACGCCACCGGTGACGGCCACCGAAGCCGCATAGGCTTTGCCCTCCAGTCCGACAGGCAGCGTGAACGGCTGCGACTGGAGCTGGAACTTCGGTACGGCGCGAATGGAAAGGTCCTTCTGAACCACGAACGGCGGCGAACTGGAGTCCGAAACTTCGAACGTAAAATTGGAAGTGCCCGTCGTCGTGCAAGCGCCGCTGATCAGGAAGGCGTTGTTTGGGAACGGAGGTTGCGGTAAAGACACGCCTGGGGGCAGCGCGCCGGCCGCGACCCGTATGTTGAAGGGCGGCAGCCCTCCCGCCGAGAAGACACCGGCGGAATAGGACTGGCCGGCAATGCAATCGGGCAGCGTGGTGCTCTGGATGGTCAGCACGGGGTTGATCGTACTCGACAGGAAGCGATCCGACGACGCGGGCGGGCTCGAGGAGTCCGTCACCTTTACATCCACAGGAAATTCGCCCGATTCCGTGGGCGTCCCGCTGATGACTCCAGCGGGGCTCAGGCTCAGGCCGGCCTGCAAGCTTCCGCCCACCATGCTCCACGTGTAGGGCGGCGTGCCTGCTGCGGCTTGCAGCGCAAAACTATACGCGCGGCTCACCACGCCCAGCGGCAGCTGCTGGGGCGAAGTGATGACTGGGTTGTTGGTGATTGTAATAGCGGCGGGCTTGGTGGCGGCCTGCAGTGGCGAGCCGGTGTCCTGCACTTGCACGGTGATGTTGAACGTGCCCGGCGCCGTGGGCGTGCCCGTGACGGCGCCCGTTACACTGTTCAACGTCAAGCCCGCCGGCAGCGGCCCTGATCCGCTGGCCAAGCTGAACGTGTACGGGGGAGCGCCTCCGCTGGGGGCTGTACAGCTCCCGATGTACGCCACGGCCACATTTCCCGCCGGCAGCGAGCAGGTCAGCGCGCCGAGCGGGGTGCGCACGATAAACGAAAAGGAGGCCGTTGCGGTGCGTCCCGCGGAGTCCCGCAGGAGAATGCCCACAAACGGCGAGCCTGCCGTCGTCGGCGTGCCGCTGATCAGGCCGCTCGCGCTCAGCGTGATTCCCGTGGGCAGAGTTCCGCTAGTAAGGCTCCACGTGTAGGGCGGCGTGCCGCCGCTCGCTTGCAGGCTGAAGTTGTAGGCTTGGCCCGCGATCGCGTCCGGCAGCGGCAGTGATGTGATGGTGGGACCGCCTCCTCCGCCTCCTCCACCCCCACCGCCTCCACCGCCGCCGCCGCAGGCGGCGAGGGCCAGCGCAGCGGTCAGCGCAGCCGCCAGAGCGAAGCGCCGTGTGCCGCGCGCGCTCATGCGGCCTCCAGCGCGTTGCGCAGGGGTTCGCGGCGCAGCCAGCGCGGCAAGGGTTCGCGCGATTGCTCGCGCGCAATCTCAAACGAATCGAAGCGCCCCGGCGTGCCGTTCAGGATGATGTCAATGCCGGTGACGGTGGCGCCGGCGGCCACGGTAACCACGGAAGATACGGTCGGGTCATCGGTGGCCGATTCGGCCGTGTTCCAGAACTCGTTTACTCCCGGGTTCGCAATCGGCGGGTCGAGCGGACCGATACCCGAGCCGTCCGTGAAGCCCGGGTCAATGGATTCGACTTCGACGGTGTAGGTCCCGGCGGGCACGGGGATCTCGTAGGAGCCGGCCTTGCGCGGATCGCGGGTGCCGAACCTGCTGCCGTTCAGGTTTGTGCAAGTTAGGGGTGTGGGGCTCGCCGGATTGTCGCACGTGACGCTCTGTCCGAGGTTCGCGGTGAAAAGGTTGCCAGAGACGCCGGAGACGCCGATGCGCCGCGATTCGTTCTGGGGCGTCAGCGGGTCGTTGGTGGCCCGCGCAATCACGTTCACGCCCTGCACGGGGGTGACGCCGTCGGAGAAAAAGATCGTGCCGCTGATCGTGCCGTGGGTCGAGCTGAACGGCACTTGCCCCGGCGGGACATTGGCCGTTTCCGGATAGAGCCGCGAAATCCACGCGATGTCGTCCGGCGCCAGCGGGGGCAGGCCGGCCGAGACGCGCGCCTGACAAAATAGGATTGGGAACATCACCGGCAGCCCGGCCAGGTCGTCGGCGTTGCATTGGCGGGGGACCTGGTCGAAAACGTTGTCGTTCACCTGCGTATGATGGAGCCCGAGGAAGTGCCCGAACTCATGCACGAACGCCTGGTCGAATTCGGCGGCGGTCAATTGGAAACCAATGCCGCTCTGGAAGGCGCCGTTCAGCGCGGCTTCGCCGGAGACGATGCGCCCGGTCACAGGATTCAGCTTGCACAGGTCGGCGAAGCCAATCACGCCGGGATCGCCAACCAACGCGGCAAAGATGGAACCATCGGCATCGAAAACGATGGGGCTTTGCGTGCCCGCGAAGCAGGAACCCTCGACGGCGTTGAAGTCGTCCACGGTCTTCACGTCGCCGCCCGCGAACGACCCTGTGGCCAGGATCGGCCCCGCGTTATTCGCAGTGACGGCCGACGTGGCCACGTTCTGCCAGACGTCAAACATCCCCTTGACGCGGGCGATGCCTGCTGCATTGTCAATGACGATCGTGCCGTCAGGCTTCTGGCTGAGCGGGCCGCTATCCACGCGGTACTGCACCGGCATGGCCGCGGGATTCCAGATGAACGGCTGCGCGTCGAGGCCGAACGTGGGGCCGCCCACGAGCAGCGGGCCGCCAGCGGGCAGAGGTGCAGGCACCAGAAGCAGCAGGGAAGCGAGCAGCGCGGCAGCGGCGCGGGCGGGCGCGATGCGGTGCTTCGTGCGGCGCATCTCAGCGCTCCGCCGCGAGCACGCGGATCAGATCGCGCAGATCATCGAGCGCGAGCGCTCGCGGCCCGGGCTGTTGGATGGCGGCTTGCAAGCGCGCGGAAAGGCGCACGCCCTTTGCGTCGAGCTGCGGCGCAAGCGCCGTGAAGAGGCCGGCGTTCCCGCGGCCGTTGAGCGCCTCGGACCGCCCGGCGGGGTCGCGCAGGATGCGGAAGCGTCCCTGCTCGAGGCCCGTGGGCGAGCGCAGGCCGAGCCGCGTCTCCGGATTAAGGAGCAGCACAAGCTCCAGGCCCTTGCGGTACCCGGCCGCGTCCAGCCGGTCGCGAATGTCCCAGATGAATTGCCGGAAGGTAAGCGTGGGGGCGGGCGCGCCCTTCAGGGTTTCGTCCACCCGCAGCGTGACGACAACAGTGGAAAGGTTCGCGTACTGCGGATGCGGCTCCACGCGGGCGCTGAGCACGCGCCCATGCACAATCAGCGACGCGCGGCCCACGAGCTGGTCCAGATTTTCCGGGCGCGTCAGCGCGCCGCGTTGCGCAGAAAGTGCCGCCGGAAACAGCAATGCCGCACACACCAGAAGGAAAATGATGCGAAAGGGCGGGCCTGGGCTATTACCCATGGGGGAAGGATAACGACGAATAACTTATCGCAAAGGGCTTGTCAAGAGGGAATGCGAAGCAAGCCCTTCGGCAGGTCCTCAGCGCAGTGGTAATGCGCGCGTTGATTGGGCGCAGCGCGAGCTTAACGGGAGAAACGTTTGCGGTGGGTGGAGCGTCCAAGCATATGATGCAATAGAATGGCGGGTTCAAAACGGGGAGGGGAAATGACCAGGCGGATTGCGATCGTCGCGCTGGCGGCGCTGACGGTGGCAGGCGTTGCGCGCGCCGAAGATTTCTGGGTGAAGAAGGAGTGGAAGAGTTGGTCGGCAAACGAGTGCAAGAAGCTGCTGGAGGATTCGCCCTGGGCGCGCAAGTGGGGGCGCAGCGAAGTGCGCGAGGTGCCCTTCGGCCAGCCCACGTCCGGCACGGGCCGCGAGTCCGAGCCGGAGATTCACTACATCGTGCAGTTGCGCTCGGCGCTGCCGGTGCGGCAGGCCGTCGTGCGCATGGCGCAGATCGATTCGAAGTACGACCGGTTGAATCCCCAGCAGAAAAAACAGTTTGACGACAACGCCGCGCGCTATCTGGGCCAGAGCTACGACACCATCGTCGTGCACGTGCTCTACGGCTCGAACGTGCAGCTCTACGAGCGCGAGATGGCGCGCGTCTGGCAGGGCTATCCGGAAGGCACGGTGCCGCAGGACGCCACGCTGATCAACGCGCGCGGCCAGCGCGTCCCGGCGATGCGCCTGGTCTCCAAGCCCGGCGGCGCCTATGAGTTCGAGCTGATCTTCCCGCGGCTGGTGAACAACGAGCCGTTCGTGCACCCGGACGACAAGTCCGTCAGCGTCGAGTTCGTGCACCCCGACCTCACCGGCACGCGCCCCAGCAGCACCGAAGCCAGCATGCAAGGCGGCACCGGCGAGGTCCTGAAAAGCGTCCGCATCTACCTGGAGTTCAAGCTCGAGAAAATGCAGTTCAGCGGCGCGCCGGCGTTTTAGCGCCGCGAACGGCGACCCAGGCCCCGTTGGTAACGTCACGAGGGGCGTCGAGGAAAGAAAAGCAGAAGGAGCAGGGACGCAACGAGATAAATCGGCAACACCTGCGCCAGCGGTGCTCCCATCAAACGAAGGAAAAACGCATGTACGCCGACGAAATCGCTCGTTAGGAGGCCCCTCAAATTGCTGGAATACCAGTCGCGTAGTGCCGCTGGATCCTCGGTCTGCAATCTCAGCTTATCTACAGCGGGAATGTAGCGCGCCCTGTAGGCCACGGCAGTCCAGAACAAATCCACGCATAGCGAATACCACAGCACAGTTCTCACAACCGCCGCATATTCCCAGTTTAGGACCCCCACTCGCTGGCCGACGGAGACGTAGAGCACGAGCGTGATCACGTAGACGATGGCTACTTTTCGTAGCCGACTCAAACTAGCATCGAGTGCATCCATATGGCGCGGGTCACTCTTCGGAGGCGCGGTGCGGCGTGAATTATGCCGCGAAGCGCGGCGCGCAGCAACCCACCGTCAGGGTTGCTTGGGGTCGGCGATCGTCTGATTGACGTCCACGGAGAAGAGCAGGAAATCGCTGAAGCTGTGCCGCCGGTAATAGCGGTGGCCGCGGAAGTCCATGTACAGCTCGGCGCTTTCCGGCAGCCATACCTGGAGCTGCTTTTTCTTGAAGGCCACGGGCTTGTACTCGATCTCCATGTGCTCGCGCGTCAGCGGGATCTCGGGAATGTCCTGTACCAAGTCGGTTTCCAGACGCACCACTTGGAAACTATCGGCGGCGATCCACGCGCGACCTTTTAAGGCGATGGGAAACGACAGCCCGCGTATGCGGTACGAGCGCATGCGACTGGGGCGGCCCGCGCGCTGCGCAAAGCGCACCTGCCACGCCGGCTGCCCGCGCCACGCGCCAAATCCTTCGCACCTCATGTCGAAATCTTCGATGTACTCGGGATGGAAAATTAGCGCCAGCGCGGGAAGGCCGGTCGTCGCCAGGTTGGCCGGAAACTTGTCGAGGGCCGTGCCGCCGTCGCGCATCTCTTCCACGCTGAGCATGCCGCGCCGGAGCTGCTGAATCATCACCATGTAGTCGAACCTGCGCCGCTGCGGCGTGCCCGGGTTCCCGCCCTTGTCAATCTCGACGTGCTCGAGATGCTCGGCGGCGGTGAATTGCTGGAGGTTGGCGACGAGCTCCTCGACGCGCTTGGACGCGCCCGCCAGCACGTTGGCCAGCGAGCAGGGCGTGCTCGGAGAAACAGCCGGGACTGTGGCATCCACGTCCGGCGGAGCCCACGGCTCTCCCGACTCGGGCGACTTTCTCTTGCTGACGATTCCGTAAACCCACGTTCCATCACTTTTCAGAATGACCGTGCGACCGGTTTTCGTCTTGGCAGTTTGAAAGGTAAGGGACTGCGCCGGAGAAACGTACCCGGCCGCCCGGTTGCCGGAGGATTGTGAATTCGCGGCACCAGTGTTGGCCGGCAGGTTTCCGGCCGGCGACGCATTCGCCTGCGCGTTCGCCGGCTGGCTTGTCTGCTGCGCCTGGCAGGACTGCACCTGCTTGACCAGCGCCCCGCGGGCTTCCGTGGGTTGGGCGGCGGATCCGTTCTCCCTAGGCCGATCGGGATATTGAACCTCGCAGTGCGCATCGTCGCCATCGCTGGGGCAACGAGTCACCACCATGCGTTCTCTGTTGCAGGTATAGACCACGTTGTACAAGAGAGGTTTTGGATCATCCTGTGAAGGTTCCGGCGCAGAGGTACTATTGCCTCCTTTGAGCTTTTTTTCCGGCGGCGGGTCTTTCGGCTTCGGGCTGTTCAGTGCCTGGGCGTGCACGCCAGCCGCCGCAATCAAGAGCAGCGTCAGCGCCGCCACGCACTGCCAGATTCGTCTATGCACCATAGCCTGCCCGTCAACAACCTGAGGACTGCCTGCGGAACCACATCCCCGTGATGCGCGAATGATAATCCCGCGCTGCGCGCGTGTCAACGCGTGCCGCGCTACGCGTGCGGCTTCTCGCACATCAGCGCGAGGATGTTGCCTTCGGGATCGCGGAGTTCCACGAGCCACAGGTCGTGATCCGGCAGCCGGGCCACCAGGTGGGGCTTGGAGACAAACTGCGCGCCGCGCGACTTCAGCGTCTCGTACGCGGCTTCGATGTCCGCCACCTTGTAATAGATGATGGACGCCGGGTGGTCGAACTGCGCATCGGTGGGCACGCCCAGCATCAGGCGCACGCCGCCGCAATTGAAAAACGCCATGCCCGGCGGCGCCTGAAACAAAAATTGCATGCCGAGCGTGTCGCGGTAGAACGCGACGGCACGCTCCAGGTCGTGCACGGTCACGTGGATTTGTCCGATGGCGGAGAGTCCGAATGCGGGAGCCGTTGTGGCCATGGCGCCTCCTTCACGGATGGGCAGGATTCTAGCGCGCTATCGCGCTGGGGGCGAGGGCCGCACACGGGGTTTGACATCTTTTTACAGGTACGCGCCTGGGCCACAGTCATGACGGAGCCACCCACAATGATTCCTTTTGTAACGCCCATTTGCCGCGGGAAAGGATTCCCCAGCCTCCTGGGCCTGCGCCTCGTTGATAAAGAAGCATTTCCGTGGACGCCAGCTTGGACTGGGAGTTGCAGACTCTTGACTCAAGATTTGAATCCGGCGCAAGCGGGGCCCCAAGTCCGGAAGCAGAATGATCTGAGGAGAGGATTCGCATTACCGGCGATTCTTTCCCCCCGGAGCAACACCCCCAAGCGGCGCGGCGGCTCCCATGGCCTCCGCGCCGCACTTTTTTCCGCGGCCTGGCGCAGGCTCACGAATCGCTCACCCCGAATCGCGGGCGGTGGTTTTTCCCGGCAGGAGCGCGCGCAGCGCAGGCGGCGCCAAGAGCGTTGTCAGCGCGCTCATCAGAAGCACTACGGTAAAGACACGGTCGGAGATCACGTGCAGGCTGGCGCCGGCAGCCGCCACGATCAACCCCACTTCGCCGCGCGGCACCATGCCCACGCCGATGCGCGCCGCCTGGCGCCATCCGAGCCGCAGCGCGCCCGCGCCGCAGCCGATCAGTTTGCTGACAATGGCCAGCAGCGTCACCACCGCGGCCATGGCGATGACGCCAGGCTCCGTGAGGGTGCGCGCGTTCACCTGCACGCCCAGATAAACGAAGAAGAATGGCGCGAGGAACTCGTACAGCGGGTGCACGTTTTCAGCGAGCCGCCAGCGCTCGCTCTGATCGGCGAGCGCGAGCCCGGCGAGAAACGCGCCGATGATCGCAGCCATGCCCACGTACACGGAGGCAAGCGAGAGCCCCAGGCAGAGCACCACCGCGAGCACAAACGCCGAATTCGACGTGCGCAAGCGCGCTACGTGCGGCTCGAGCCGCCGCACAATCCGCGCGCCCAGCAGAATCGCGAACAGCGAAAAGAGGATCGCTTCGCCGGCCACAATGGCGAGCTGCAGATAATGCACGCGGCCCTCGCTGAGGCTCGTGACCACGGCGAGCACGATCATGCCCAGGATGTCGTCGAGCACCGCGGCGGCCAGGATCACGCGCGCCATGTGCGTGCCGAGCGCGCCGGCGTCCTTGAGCACGGCGGCCGTGACGCCGACGCTCGTTGCCACCATCGCCGCGGCGAGGAAGATGGACTCGGTGCCGGCGTGCGACGTGGCGCGCATGTAGGCGTAGCCCAGCGCGAAGGGCACCACTACGCCGAGCGTTCCGACGAGCGTGGCCGTCCCGCCCACGGCGAGCAAGTCGCGCGGGCGCGTCTCGAGCCCCACGGTGAAGAGCAGCAGGATGGCGCCGATTTCCGCGAGCGCGGCGAGCACGTCGTTGGGCTGCAACCAGCCGAGCAGCGACGGCCCCAGCAGCAGGCCGGCGAGAATTTGGCCGACAATGGCGGGCTGGCGCAGCCGCTCGAATATCTCGGCGAACAGTTTTCCGCCTACGAAGACCAGGAACAGGTCGAGCAGCAGTGTCTCGGTGTGATTCATGCGCGCTCGCCGCTACAATCGCAAATCACTCTTCCCTCAGCTTCCGCAGCCGGTACACGCGCACCTCGCCTTCCTCGAAGACGACGTCGCCAATTTGCTCGAGCTGCTTCTCATAATCGCCCATGTCGAATGCCCAAACGTAGTCATGCTCTTCGGCGATGGAGTCCCATTCGATCCCGGCGTCCCCGGAATAGTCGAGGTCCCAGAAACCGTCAGGCGAGTAGGGAACCGTGGGGAGATAGAGCGCGACCGTGCCGGGCGCGGCGAGCAGGTAGGGCACGCGCCAGCCGCGCTGCGTGACGCCCCAGGCCCAGAAATGCGCGTAGTAGCGCTGCTGCGGCGCGTCGGCAAGCTGCGCGACCATCGGGAGCACGCGCGCGCGCTCGGGGATCGCGGCAAGCGAGCGCTCGAGCACCTGAAGCGGCGCTTGCTCCTCGATGAATGCGCTCCCGATGGTCACGAATCGCGCGCAAAAAAGAAGCGTGAGAGCGAGCGCGATCGGGCCGCCGCGGCGCGGTCCGATACGCGCGGCCGCCGGCAGGAGCAGAATCACCACCGGCAGGAGCCGCAGATCCTCCGGCCAGCCCAATCCGCCAACCGAAAGCGGCGTCACCCAGTAGAGCGCGAAGAGCGCGACGACAACCGCGGGCCAAGGATGGTTCCAACGAAACTCGCGATTGCGCCAGCGCGCCGCGAAACAAAGAGCGAGGAGCGCTGCGGCCGTCGCGAGGTCGAGCCGCGGCGAAAAGCCGGCGAGGAAATCCGGCAGCGCAAAGAGTTTTTCCTTGAGCGGGCGCCATTCGACGACGAAGCCCATTTCGCCGCCCGCGCGCGTCGCCGCATAGCACGCCAACCCCGGCACAAACGCCAGCCAGGTCGGAAGCAATGTGCGCGCCCGCTCGCGTGGCGCGGCGCCGGGGGAGAGCAGGGCATGCAGCGTCACGATAATGCCGGCAAGCGCGAAGGGCACGAGGTGCGTGAAGTAAACGAGCGTGACCCCCGCGAGGACGGCCAGCCAGCGCACCCCGCTCGGCCGCTCGCGCCACGCGAGCCACACCGCGAGCGCGAAAAGCATCGCTGCCAGCCCCAGTTGAAAATTGAGGAAGCCATAGAGAAAGAACACGTCATTGGTAACGAGCAGCGCGAACGCCGCGCCCCAGCCTTGCCCCGGGCACGCGCGTTGCAAGAAGAACCATGACGCCACGGGCAGCGCGAGCAGGCACAAGCTGATGAACACGCGCCCGGCGGCGGCCATGGGCAGGAACTTGTTCAGGCCGATGAGCGCGAGGTCCATCGTGAGGTAGGGGTAGGCGTTCCAGCGCGCGGCGTAGAACTGGTCGAATCCGAAGCGCGCGTCGTGGAGATGCCCGAGGACGTACGCGCGCGCCAGGTGGTTCGGGTAATCGAGCAGCGGCGGGTAGGGCAGCGTCCAGACGGGCAGCAGGAGCACGAGTGCGAGCGCCGCAAGTGTCACAGCGGCCCACACGCGGCGCGCGCGCGGCGTTTCCAGCCAGGGTCGCAGAGATTCGCGCATCCGCCGCGCATGGTACGGTGCGCGCAACGGCCGAGTCAAACCTTGCGGACTCCGCCCTCAGGCCGCTGCCTGGGGCGCGGCTTGCTGGATATCCAGCGGCAGGTGCGCATCCATCAGGGCCGCGCCGCCGTCCACATCGATGAGTTGGCCGGTGATCCAAGCCGCTTCCGGCGAACACAGCAGCGAGACCGCGTTACCGATGTCCGCCGGCGTTCCCAGGCGCCCCATGGGAGTCCATCCGCCCTCGTGCCAGCTTCGGATACGCTCCTGCACGGCATCGGGCAGTGTATTGAGGACGCTGTCTTCGGTCCATCCCGGGCTGACAGCGTTGACGGTGATGGCGCGCCGTGCGAGCGCCACCGCGAAGTAGCGGCACAGCACTTCCATGGCGGATTTGGCCGCGCCCATGGCCACCCAGGGTTGCCAGCTTCCGAAGCGGCCGCCCGGCGCGTACGTGATGGCGATGACGCGCCCGCCCTCGCGCATTAGTTTTGCCGCTTCGCGCACGCCCACCAAAAACGCCTTGGCCTGCGAGTCGAAGGCAGCGTCGAATTGGTCGAGCGTGATTTCCATCGGACCCTGGTAGAAGGCGGGCACCTCCGGCCGGGCGCTGCTGACGAAGATGTCGAGGCCGCCGAACTCTTCGCGGACGCGCGCAAACATCCGGCTGATTTCGTCCGGCTGGCGCACGTCCGCTTGCACGAGGAAACCCTCCGAGCCAGCCTCGCGCAGCTTGCTCAGCGTAGCCTGTGCCGCTGTTTGGTTCTGGTGATAGTGGACGGCCACGCGGGCGCCCTTTTCCGCCAGCTTCAGCGCGATCCCCCGGCCGATGCCGCGTGAGCTTCCCGTAATCAGCGCAGATTTCCCCTGGAGAGACATGGACCACCTCCGCTCAAGTTTGGGGGTCATCCTAAGCCGCACGGCGCGGCAGGTCAATCGCGGCGCGGCTGGCGCGTCAGTTCGACGCAGGTCGTCACTCGCTTCTACTTTTTTCGCGTGAGGCCGAGCCAGGCGGCCAGGGTGGCCGTCTTTTCCTCGGCGCGCCAGGGCTTCAGTGCGCCGCCGAGCGCGGCGACGGCGCGCTTGAGATGCGCGGGCGGTTTTCCCATAGCAGTGGCGGCGTGCTGGTAGGCGCTGCGTTCCACCAGAGCGAAGCAGGGAAGCCGGCAGGCCGCGGCTCCGCGCTCGAGCGCGCCGCGGTAGAGCCTGCCTTCAAGCGCGTGCGCGCGCACGTGCAGGTTGCCGAGCTTGGCGGGGTCAATGTCGCTGCCGACAACAAGGCCGATGGACTTCACGCGATAGCCTTCTGCGGCGAGTTCCGCCGCGAGCCGGCGCACAGCGCGCGTGCCGAGGGACCGCACCGCGGCCGTGGCTTCGCGCACGATGCCGGCGGCTTGTTTTTCAGGAAGCTCGAGCGGGGCGTGGTACGGCTGGCGCGTCCAGCGGTTGCGAAAATCGCAGAGCTCTACGTCGCAGCGCTTCACCACGCGCGGCGAAGCGGCCGGCCCCGCGACAACGACGGCGATGGCGCGGCCTGTCTTCACGCGGAACCCGATGCTCGCGGCCTGTATGCGCTTGGCCATGGACGAAAGAGGTGATCCGTGCGCGGAGCTTACACCGGTTCGCGCACGCGATGCACGGGTGACGCGTGGCTGGTCGCTGTCACTGCACGGCGCGCAGGGTGAGGCGCGTGCCGGCGTCCAGATGCACGTTGCGTGACTTCGAACTGACGCGCGCGGTGCCCGTAGCCTCGAGCGGCGCGAGCTGGATTCCTTCCAGTCCCCGCACAACGCCTTGAAGCGGCGCACCCGCGCTGCCTGTCGCGCCGGCGGTAGCTGCGACGCCGCCCGTGGTGGAAGCGGTGGTCTGCCCCGCCGCGTTCACAGTCGTGTTTGCCGCGCCCGCGACGGCGCCAGTGGTGTTGGCAACAACGCCGCCCACGCCTGGACGCGAGCCGCTGCCCGCGCTGCCGCTTGCGCGAGGCGCACCGGAGACGGCCGGCACAGCAAATTGGACCTCGTCTTCGAGGGCTGGGGACGCAGGCGCTGCGAGCGTGTCCACCACAGCGTGCAGCGCGAGCTCGCGTCCGTCTTTCAACAGGGCGCTTTCAAAGAGAATAGCGAGGCTCGATTCTGCCCGGCCCTTCGCGCGCGCCCGCGCCTCCACCACGCGCCCGACGAGTTTTGCGTTCTTCGGCAGCGCAACGGCGCCTGCCAGCTTCACGGGGGCGGTGGTCGTGGCCGCGACCGCATCGCCAAGCTGATTTTTCTTGGCGTCGAGCGCGCTCGAAAGTACCGCGTCAATCTTCGTGCCGGGGACAAGCTTCAAGAGCTCCGCGGCTGCGGTTTCCGCGAGGGCGCGCGAGATTTCTTCAAGGCGCGCAGGCCGCGCGGGCGCGGGCGGGCGGCCCCCCGTGACGTCAGTGGCCTCGCCGGGATGCAGCAGCACTTCGCCGGAGATGCGGGCGTCGGCGGAAGCCACCACGACGTCGCCGCCGCCCAGCGCAATCACGAGCGTCGCCGACGCCGACGCTTCCACGAACTCCTCCGTGCCCTGCACGCCACTCACCGCCACCGGCGTGCGAATCTCGAAGCGCCCCGAGGGCCGCGTCAGACGCGTCACTTTCGCGCGCACCCTGCCGTAGGCCAGCTCGAGCCACGTCTGGCCGGCGCCGGGATCGTGGCGCGCGACGGTGAGCGAGGATTCCGATCCAACGTTGAGCAGCGAGCCATCGCTGAGCTCGATGCGCGCGCGCCCGCCGCGTTCGGTGCGCAGGACGTCGCCCCAGAGAACGCCGGCGCCGCGCGCGGCGTCGAGGGTCTGTTGGGCGCGCACGAGGTGGCCCACGGGTACGGCGGCCGTGATCGTGCCAGCCGCGCCCGAAGGAGCCTGCGCGCGGGCAGGGAAGGCAAGCAGTGCGGCGAGGGCGAACAGAGGCCAGCGTACAGCGTGTGCGCAGCGGGGAAGTACGGCGCGAGTCATGGGAAACCTCCGCAGGCTGGTGAGCTATTGTAGCGGAAAACAGAAATGGGCAGAAGGAAAACGGGCCGGACCCGAAAGCCCGGCCCGCGTTTGACTCCCGGGGTGGGAGAAAAACTACCTCTTGCCGAGGCGCAGAACCAAGCCGACGGAGACGCGCGCGTTGTTCTGGCTTTCGCTGCCGAAGCGTGTCATCAGGTATTCGGCCTGAATGGCGCGGATGGCGAAGTGCTCGCTCAATTTGACGTCCAGGCCGCCGCCGAACGCCACGGCCCAGGCGCTCAGCGTCGTGTTCGAATTGCCGGCGCTGGGGACGTTCACACGCAACCGCGCGCCGCCCACGAGCACCTGACCAAACGGCGTGAAGCGGTCATGGTGGCGGTAGGAGATGCGCGGCCCGAACATGTAGGTGAAGATATTGCCGCTGAGGCCCGAATCGTCGATACTCCCCGATCCGACGTCAGCCACAATCCCCATCCAGCTGTTCAGGTTGCCGGCAACGCTGAAGCTGGCGCCGTGAATGTTAGTGGTGCTCGAGCCGCTGGAGCCGGTCACGATCCCCTGTGCCCCAGAGCCTTCCAGCTGGCGCGCAGCGGCTAGTGAAGAAGAAGAGCTGCCGCCATTGGCGTGAATGAGCGTGTAGCCGAAAAACAGCTCAGACCAGGGCGTTTCCTGCGCCGCAGCCGAGCCGGCCACGAGCAGAAGCATTCCCACAAGCAAAACAAACTTTCGCATCAGAGTTGCTCCTCCTTGGAAGAAATCGAAGCTGGTTACTACAAGTCCTGCCGGCCCCTTTGCAATCACCCCCGCCCCGCCGCGTGCCCGACAGGTCGCTCGACTGGCAGGGTTCCCCACCATGGTGGTATCCAAATAGCGCGAAGAGATTAGCCGGAGCAGGGCGGGTTGTCAACCAGCTTATTGACCCGCTTGGACTTCGCGGCAACACGCTGGGGTTGGCCTTCCGGGAGGCCCGAAATCTGGAATTTGGGATTTTGGCTACAAGAAGCTGCGCGACGAAGCCGGGTACTAATACTCCTGATCTCAAGACTCAGGTCTGGCGACGGCCAAATCTCATGTTTCAAATTTGAGAATGGACTGCTGAGCCGCGCTTCGGTCCCGAGAGCGCGACGATCATCCAATCCATTTATCGCCGCGCACACGCTGACCGGCAACTTCGCGCGCGTTCGCGAGCTTTCAGAAGCTCCTGCCGCCGGGCCCCGCGCGCTAGTGCGCCGCCAAGTTCCTTCGTGCAACTAGCGCTTGACAAAGCAAAGGCGCAAGCGTATTTATTCCGCAACGTGTGTGGTGGTGGGGTGCCCTGTTTAAGAGAAGACAATTCGGCCCTTTGTGTGAGCGTTTGAAAGCGCTGAGGCAGAGGTCTAACCATGCTTATAGGAGGTGGGTGATGGGGGGGTTCCATCTGAGAGCAAGGTGGGTGGTGTGGTGTGCCATTGCGCTGATCATGGCGAGTGGTCTGGCGTGGGGGCAGGCAGGCAGTTCGACGATCCGCGGTGTGGTGACGGACCCGCACGGCGGCGTGATTCCCGATGCCACGGTGAAAATCTCGAACCCGGGCACGGGCTTCTCGCGCTCGATGAACACAACCGGGACCGGCACGTTCAGTTTCGATCTGATCCTGCCGGGAACGTACAAGATCGAGGTCGAAGCCAAGGGCTTCAAGAGAAAAGTAGTCGAAAAAGTGCAGGCGCTCGTGGGCCAGACGGTTGACGCCTCGCAGGCCCTGGAAGTCGGCCAGATCACGCAAGTAGTGGTGGTCGAAGCCGGAGCCGCGGCGGTGCAAGTGAACACGCAGGACGCCACGCTGGGCAACAATTTCTTGCCCCAGCAGATGGGCAACCTGCCGATTGAGGCGCGCAACATCATCTCGCTGCTGACGCTGCAACCCGGCGTGACGCGCGAAGGGTACGTGGCCGGCGCGCGCAGCGACCAGTCCAACATCACGCTCGACGGCGTGGACATCAACGAAGCGCAGACGAGCGCGCTCGGCTTCACCGGCGGCGACGCGAACCACCCGGTGCTGCGGCTGAACGGCGACGCCATCGCCGAGTTCCGCGTCACCACCGTCAACGCCAACGCGAACCAGGGCCGTTCCTCGGGCGCGCAGATCAACCTGGTGACCAAGAGCGGCACGAACGATTTCCACGGCGACGTGTTTGAGTTTTATCGCAGCACCGGTTTTAACGCCAACGACTTCTTCAACAAGCGCGACGGCATAGATCGCCCAGGGTTGATCCGCAGGACCTTCGGCGGGGCGGTGGGCGGCCCGGTGATCAAGGAAAAGGTGTTCTTCTTCTACAGCTACCAAGGGCGCCGCGACGCTTCGCAAGAGTCGGTGGTGCGCACTGTGCCGCTGGCGAGCATGGGGCAGGGGCTGTTACGTTACAACGGCACGGATGGCTCGCTGGTCACGCTTTCGACGGCGCAGCTCAACCAGGCCTTCCCCGACGTGAAAATGAACCCGGCTGCCCTGGCGGCGCTGGCTGCCGCGGCCGCGAAGTATCCCGCAAACGACTTCACCGTTGGCGATAGCCTGCCCAACCGCCTGCTGAACACCGCGGGCTTCCGCTTCAACGCGCCGACGCCCGTGCGCCAGAACTCGAGCGTGGCGCGCTTGGACTGGCGCATCAACAAAGACCAATCACTCTTCATCCGCGGCAACCTGATCTACGACCTCACGGGGCAGGCGCCGCAGTTCCCGGATACGCCCCCGCCGAACCTGTGGGAGCACCCCTGGGGCTTCGTCGTGGCGCACACCTGGAACCTGAGGACCAACCTGGTGAACAGCTTCCGCTACGGCATCACTCGCGAGGCCTTCACGCAGGCCGGAGACAGCGCGGCCAACGACATCAGCTTCCGGTTCGTCTTCTCGCCGCTGCTGTTCCAGCGGACGCTCTCGCGGGAGACACCCGTGCACAACATCGTTGACGACGTTTCCTGGGTGCGCGGGCCTCACACGTTCCAGTTCGGCACCAACATCCGCATCGTCAAGAACAGCCGCCTGAGCTTCGGCTCGGCGTTTGATGCGGCGATCACCAACCCATCGTTCTACGTGGGGGGGGGTGTCGTCCTGGATGATGCACTCAATACGTTTGCGGATAAGAATGGTCTGCCCGAGGTGGACAGCCTCTCGTCAGCCGAGAACGCATCCACGGCGATGATCGGCCGCTACACCCAGTACACGGCGCGCGCCACCTTTGCGAAGAATGGGACGGTGACGTCGTCCGGCACGGCCACTGACCGCACGTTCGCCACCAAAGCATATGATGGCTACTTCCAGGACGCATGGAAGGTGCGGCGCAACGTCACCCTCAGCTACGGCCTGCGCTACAGCCTCAGCCAGCCCGTCAATGAGACGAATGGCTTCGAGATGGCGCCGAACATTCCGTTCGACCAGTACTTCGCGAAGCGGCTGGCGGGCGCGGCGGCGGGTACTCCGTTCAACACGCCCGTCGTGCTGAACCTCTCCGGGCCGGCCAACGGCAAGCCCTACATGTACAACTCCGACAAGAACAATTTCCAGCCGCGCGTGGCCATCGCCTGGTCGCCCGGGTTTGACAAGGGCTGGCTGCACGCGATCTTCGGGGGTCCCGGCAAGTCCGTGATCCGCACCGGGTACTCGCTGACGAACGATTACTACGGCGAGGCCCTCGCCGTGGCGTTTGACCTGAACAACACCATCGGGTTCGTGCAGCAGTTCACCATCTCGGCCAACACCTTCGACATCACCGCGGGTAGTGAGGGCCCGCAGTTCACCGGCTACAACCAGAACGTGCGCAGTTTGCCCAACATCCCGGCGAACCTGTTCAACAACCTCACCTTCCCGCTCCAGCAACCGTCGGATTTGCAGCGGCGGATCGAGTCATCTCTCGACGGGGGGTTGCAGGCGCCGACCAATCACGTGTGGAACGTCACCGTCGAGCGTGAGCTGCCAGCAGGGATGCTCGTTTCGGCCAGCTACATCGGCCGGATCGGCACCCACCTGCTGGCCACGCGCGACGTCATGGCGCTGAACAACCTCGTTGATCCGAAGACGGGGATGGATTGGTACACCGCAGCCACGATCCTCGAAAAAATTCGGCAGACCCGCCCGTCCGCGAACACGGCCGTGTCCACGATGCCGTACTTCGACAACCTCTACCCGGCGAACCTGCGCACTACCATGAATACGTTCTACGACAACTGTGTGCAACCGACTGACCCGTGCATCCCGGCGGGGTTCACGCCGACCCAGACGTTTTTCTGGATCGCCCGCAACTTCTACGCGAACGACTGGACGGACATCCAGAACGACGTCGAGAACGCCACCGGGCTCCCGTTCTTCTTCCAGCCGCAGTACGGCGCGCTTTCGGCGTGGGGCACGGTCGCCAACTCCACGTACCACGCGCTGGCCATCTCCGTGCGCCAGCGCTTCCACAACAACCTCACGTGGGACTTCAACTACACGTACTCCCACTCGCTCGACGATGCCTCCGGGTTGCAGACTAGCACCGGCTTCGGCGAGGCGTTCATCCTCAACCCCATCCGGCAGCGCGACAACTACGCGAGCTCGGACTTCGACCTGCGCCACGTGATCAACTTCAACTACATCCTCCAGCTCCCGTTCGGCCGCGGGCAGCATGTCGCTCACGACATCGGGCGGGGCCTGGACGCGCTGATCGGCGGCTGGCAGCTCTCCGGCATCGTCCGCTGGAACACCGGCCTGCCGCTCGCTGCGCCGTTTGACGACGCCCGCTGGGCCACCAACTGGAACGCGCAGTCGAACGGGAGCCTCACACGCCCGCTCCAGCCGTGTGTCACCACGGGCGACGCCACTAACTCTCCGAAGCTCTTCGGGTGCGACCCCACGTTCGCCTACCAGAGCTTCCGGAACGCTTATCCGGGCGAGACCGGCGCGCGGAACATCTTCCGCCTGCCGGGCTACTTCGCCATGGACGCGGGGCTCACCAAGACCTTCCAGATGCCGTACAGCGAGAAGCACCAGCTCATGCTTCGCTGGGAGGTCTTCAACGTCACCAACGCCCAGCGCTTCGGCGCCTTGGACCAGAGCCGCGACGGCTACGGCATCAAGTCCGATCCCCTGGTGCGAAACCGCACGCCGCCCAGCAACTGGTCGAACTTCACCGGCATCCAGGGCACGCCGCGCATCATGCAGATCGGCCTGCGCTACCAGTTCTAGCCGGGCTGCAAGGGAAACTTTTTCCGGCCCCGGGGCCCCATGGGCTCCGGGGCCGCTGTCTTTGTGACGACCGGAGTTGTTGTGTAGGGGCCGCCCTTCAGGGCGCCCCGCGGGCGGGCGCAAAGCCCGCCCCTACATATGCCAACGCGCTTGACGCGCCGCCCGCGAAGGCATAGAGTCGCAGCCCTCGCGGGGATTCTTTCCACACAAGGAGACACCTATGTTGCGTAAAGGCATTTGGGCCCTGGCAATCGTTCTGTGCTTTGCGGTGGCGGCCGCGGCGCAGATGCCCGAGGAGTACCTGGATCTTTACATCGTCAAGGTCAAGCCGGACAAGCACGCCGAGTTCAACGCGCTGGTGCAGAAGATGGCCGACGCCAACCGGAAGACGGGCGATCGCTGGCTGGCGTACGAGAGCACTTACGGCGAGGCCGACGTCGTGACCTTTGTCAGCGCGCGCCAGAGCTATGCGGATATCGAAAAAGCCTCCGCCGCCTTTGAGGGCGCGATCGTCAAAGCCTTGGGCCCAGCGGGCGCACAGAAACTCTTCGCGGACCTGGGCAGTTGCACGGTCAGCGCGCGCGGCGAGTTACGCCGGCGTCGCTGGGACCTCAGCACCCGCGTTCCCGACGATGCCGCGGCCAGAGCCAAGCAGGTAGGCGAAGCGCGCTGGCTCCGCATTGCCGTGGTGCGCGTTCGCCCGGGCCGGACCCTGGAGTACGAGGCCTGGATAAAGCGCATCAAGGCAGCCGTGGAGAAGACGCCAGGCACGCTGAGCACGCGGGTCTCGCAGGGCGCCGCGGGACAGGCGGGCGGCGTGTACTACATCACCTGGCTGGTGAAGTCGCTCGGCGACTTCGACGCTGGGCCGTCGCTGATGCAAATGATGGGCGAAGGTGATTTCGAAAAGTATCAGAAGGCCGTCGCCGAGATCGTGCTGGGTTCGGAGTCGACGATTAACAGTTTTTCTCCGAAGCTGAGCAACCCGCCGGACGATGTCGCGGCGGTGGCGCCCGACTTCTGGCGGCCGAAGGCAGCGGCCAAGCCGAAGGCTGCGGCTGGCGGAGAAGCCAAACCCAAGGCCCCGGCAAAACCCAAGCAGTAAGCAGTGCTGCAGGGGCAGGCTCCGGCCTGCCGATTACGATCCCCAAATCGGGCGGGCCCGCCTGGGCGGGCCCGCCCGGACATTTCCCACCATCCGCGGCGCGTATTTCTGACATGGCGAACCGGAGTTTTTTGCGCGGTACTACGGGTACCACATCTGGTAAAAGTACGGAACTGGGTGTAACGTGAACGGTTAGCGCGCGTCTTGTATGGCACGCCGCCTGCACCCCCCCAGGCGTGGCAATTTGTCCCCGCAAGAAATCTGTGGCCCGTCCTCGTGTTCCCGCTTTGGGCCAGGGAGGCCTCTCATGATGCATTCTCGACGGATAATGATTCACCAGCGGCGCGCGGCGGTGGCGGTGCTCTTGTTCGCGTTTGTAGCTGCCGCGGCCATGGCGTTGATGATTTCTTGTGGCGGCAGCCCAAGCTCGAGCGGCCCCGGAATGGGTTCGGCCACGGTGAGTATCAGCGACCCGCCAAGTTGCGCCGCGCCCGCCGGCAATTTTAAGAGTGTTTTCGTCACCATCCGCTCCGTGCAAGCGCACATCAGCGCCACCGCGGATCCCGGCGCGGCGGGCTGGCAGGAGCTTGTTCCGCAGCTCGTGAGCCAGCCGGTCCAGCTGGACCTGCTGAACCTGCCGCAGAGCGGCCAGTGCCTGCTCGCGCAGCTCGGCTCGACCTCGAGCCTGCCCGTGGGCGACTACCAGCAGATCCGACTGATCCTGCTCGCCAACAATCCCTCGGGCGGCCCGCTGCCCACGTCGAACGCCTGCGCGAGTCTCGGGCAGGTGTTCAACTGCGTCGTGGAGAAAAACAACAATGTCGCGACGCTCAATCTTTCCAGCGAGGCGAACACCGGCTTGAAGGTGCCGCCGGGGCAGATCCTGGGCGGGCCGATTCGCGTAGCGGCAGGCCAGAACGTGGATATCAACCTGGACTTCGACGCCTGCAACTCGCTGGTGCAGGAGGGCAACGGCAGCTTCCGCCTGAAGCCAACGTTGACCGCGGGCGTCGTCAGCCCGAACACGACCGGCATCAGCGGGCAGGTGGTAGATAGCGTGACGAAGCTGCCCATTGCCGGCGCGATGGTCGCGCTCGAGCAGAACGACGGCACGGGCGTGGACCGCATCCTGTTTGTGGCCACCGCGGATTCGACCGGACGCTTCAACTTCTGCCCGCTGCCGCTGGGCGCTACGTTCGACGTGGTCATCGACGCAGTAACCGGCGCGGGCCTGGCCTACAACGCCACCGTCGTCCCCGGCATTCCCGGGGGCACGAGCCTGGGCGCCGTGCAGATTGTCGCCGAAACCGGCGTGGCCACCGGCTCGGGCGTGCTGCAAGGCTTTGTCACGTCAGCCAACGGCACTACCGGCGTGAAAATAACCGCGGCGCTAAGCGCGTTCCAAGCCGTGACGATTTCCGCCGCGACGCGCCAGATCACCATCCCGCTCGAGAAGACAGGGTCGCAGAGTTCGACGCCGAACATTTCCGTCGAATCGATCTCAAGTTGCCCGGGCGGCAGCCCGACGGGCGCGTTCTGCGCGCAGTACACGCTTGTGGTGCCGGCAAGCAATCCGAACGTCGGCACGCTCTCCGGCGGCACGATCACGTACACCGCGCCGGCTGCGGGCGATGTGCTCTACAGCGTGGAAGCGAAGGCCACGTCCGCAACGAGCCCGGGCACGCCAACCTGCACCCCGGCGTTGCAGACGGTGAACCAGGATACGGGCGCGATGCCGCTCAAAGTCACGCCCGGCGCCAGCACGACGCCGAAGCGCATCGACTTCACCGCCTGCTCGTAAATGCCACGCTGCGTCTACGGCCCCGCTGGGCCGCCCGCCGCTACATGATTTTTACGGGGCCCATGACCTGCTTCATGGCCTTGAAGGCGGGCGTATCCACGATAGCGTCCTTGAATTTCTCCTGCGGGTACTGTCGCTGGATCTGAACGGTCAGGAAGCTGCCGCGCAGCAGCATGGCGTCGTGGTCGGACCATATCTTCGACGTCGAACGGTTGCCGTAGCGCTCCACCATGATTCCGGCAAAGCGCGTCGCCTGGCGGGCGTCGTAGCCGAGCGCAATGATGTTCTGCAAGCCCAGCCGGTCAGCCTGGTTTTCGATGCGCCGCGCGTAGCCATTGACCACGGCTTCGAGGCCGAGCTGCCCGAGGAACAACCCAAGGTCGCCGATGAAGTACGCCCCGGCCAGCGCGCCGAGCGTCAGCAGGACGCGCTGGGTGCGCGTCTCGTGCACTTCGCGCCAGTAGTGCGCCTGGAGCACGTGGGAAATCTCGTGGCTCAGCACAAAGGCGAGCTGCGCTTCGTTTTCCATCGCCCCGAGCAAGCCGGTGTGCACCAGCACCGTGCCGTCGGGCAGCGCCGTAGCATTGATGGAAGCGTCCTCCACGACAAAGAAGCGGAACTCGATTGCGCGCGCCGTGACGTCAGCCGACGGCGGCAGCAGGGAATCGCCCAGGTGCGAAACGTATTCCTGCACCGCGCGCACGGGGAAGAGCTTCAGCCGCCCCTCCACCTTCTTCCCCCGGCGGAATTCCAGGATGTCGATGCCGGTCTGCGCGTCCTTTGCCGCGACGATTTCGATCCCGTGCGGCATCTTGTAGGCGTCGGCGGGCGCGGAGACGCCCAGCTCCACGCGGGACGCCGCGATGCGCCCATCGGCCTGGCGCAGGCCGTGATAGCTCACCTGGCGGCCCACGAGGCGCGGCCGCTCGCTTTCCTTTGCCGGCGCGACTTCCTCCTTCCACGTGCGCCGCGTGTTCGCGTCGAGCAGGAGCAGCTCACCGTCGGCCTGGAGCCGCGCGGGCTCGCCCCGCGCGATGGGCGCGGCATCTTCGGGTTCGCGGTCCAGATAGGCGCTCTCCTTGATTTCGCGGTCAAATTGCGCGGCGTCCACGGAGATTTTTTCGGCGATGAACTGGTGTTTGCCCGCCCAGGCGCCTTCCGCTTCGATCAGCAAGCCGGGCGCGAGATCGTCGAGCGTGATGGCTTTGCCGGAGGCGTTCTGCACGGCGAGCTGTGTCCCCGCGCCGATGTGCACGACATCGCTCAGGATCTTCAGGGTCTGCGCGTCAGGCCGCTCGGTGATGTAGCCGCGGATTTTTACCTTTGACGCCGGGGCCGCGCTCACCGCGCAGCTGAGAGCCAACACCAGCAATCCCGAAGTCGCTCGCTTCAGAGGCATGGACGTACCGTTGTTGCGTAGCGTAGCATAATCGTTGGTCGAAGCGTATGATCTCCCCAATTCTCTCCGAGGAGGTGTGGGCCATGCGGCGTATCGTCCTTCTCACTCTTTTCCTGGGACTTGCCGTGAGCGTCCCGGCCGGGGACCAGAAATCCGCGGAGCCGGTGTTCAAGAACGTCGAGGTGAAACATTTTCCGCTGGCCGAAGGCGTCGAGCTTCCGCCTGAGTTTCCCGACCTCCTTTACGCGGAAGTGAGGAAGTCGCTCCAGAAGACGGGCCTCTACGAGCAGGTGACCGGCGAAGGGGAAGTGCTCGATGCGGCCGACGCGCCGAAATCGCTCATCCTCGACGGGAAGATCGTCGAATACAAGAAGGGCAATGTGGCCAAGGAAGCCCTCATCGGATTCGGCGCGGGGATGCGCAGCCTGACCGCAGAGATCACTGTGCGGCGCGTCAGCGACCAACAGATGGTGTTCGAGAAAGAACTGAAAGTGCGCGCGTCCAGCAAGTGGACACCGCAGGTGCTGGCGAAGTTCCTGGCCGACAAAGTGGCCGGGGAATTGAAGAAGGGTTTGCGCCACTAGCCGGGCGCGGGCGCCGCGGCGCCGGCCACGGCGTCGCGCAGCTTCGTGCCGCGCAGGAAATTCCGCAGCGCGTCCTGCAGCGACTGATCGATATTCTCTTTCACGTTCTTCATGATGTTCTTCTTCAGCACGGCCAGGCCCTGGATCGAAGTCCCCAGCGCGGTCACTTCCTGGGACGCGCCCGTGCGCGCGTCCTTCACCACCACGTTCAGGTCTGTTTTGCCGTAGAAGTCATTGCCCGCGCCGGTGGCCAAGCCGAAGGAGAAAACATAAACGGTCAGCAGGTAGTCGGCGGAGGCTTGGTCTTCGGCCAGGAGTCCCGCGCTGCGCAGAGTGTCTGCGAGCGCCTCGCGGACGATCTGGGTCGGCAGCCGGTCGAGAAAGACGCCGCCGCGGAGCTTATAGACCAGCATGGGCTGCGGATTGCCCGAGCGGTCGATCGCTCCTTCGATGAAGAATTTCACGGGTCGCGGAAACGTCTGCGGCTTCACCGGCCCGATGGGGCCGACCTTGATGGTGTTTTCCGGAGTTTGCCTGGGCTCATCCGCCGCCGCGAAGCTCGCCAGCGCCACCAGTGCCATCGCGGCCCAAAGGACCCGCCGTCCGCCGATGTCGTTCATCGTTGCGCCCTCCCGCCACGTATTCTAGCGCGGCGGGGGAGGGGCGCGTGTAGGGATTGCTTCAGAGCGACTTCAGGAAGGCGAGCACGAACCGGTGCCCGGCTTCGCCCAGCTCGCGGAAATTCCGGATGACGTCCGTGGCTTCTCCGCCGTGCCGCACGATGGCGTCGCGCAGCGTCAGCGAAGCGCCGTCGTGCATCAGCCGCGTGCGCGTGCGGACGCCCCACAGCGGCGGCGTGCGCATCCTGTTGGCGGTTTCCGGGCCGCCGTTCTGAACGACGCCGTCGCCGGTGCCCACGTCGTGCAGCAGGAAGTCGCTGTACGGATGGATGATCTTATTGCCCAACGCTGGAGGCACCGTGAACATCCCGCCATTGATCGGCGTGTCGGCCGGCGCCGTCACCAGCGCGGTCACGTGGCAGACGTTGCAGCGCAGCCGGTTGAAGAGCACCGCGCCGAGCTGCGCTTCCGGGGTCACGGCGGCCGCCGCGTCGCGCGGCGGCGCCTGCGTTGCGCGCATGAACCGCGCGAACGCTTCGACGTCGTTGCCGTTGTTTTCGGGGTCGGCGACGGTGTCATAGGCGGCCACCGAGCGGCCCAGCGAAGTGTTTTCGTCGGGCATGAGCGGCGAGGTGATGCCCATTTCATTCAGGTACGCGTCGGCGGAAAACGAAAGCAGGCTGGCGTGCTGCGCCTTCCACCCGAAGCGGCCCACGCGCAGCGCGTTATTGGCCTCGAGCACGGGCACCATCACCGCTTGCCCGGCAATGCGGTCTCTCGACCGCTCTTGTGCTCTCGCGATGGCCAGCAACGTTTCGTCGGAAAGGGCTTCGACAAAACCATCGCCCAAGGTGTTCAGCGAAGTGCGCAGCGCGCGAATCTTCTCGCTTTCGGGCACGCGCTCCTGGATCGCCGCGTCGATGGCGCGGTCGTTGATCAGCGACCCGCCCGGCGCGGCGACGAAGTTGCCCGCGGCGTCCAGATGCCCTGCGCGGACTTCGGTGACCTGGCTGATCGCGCCCGTGGTCGGGTTCTGGTGGCATTCGGCGCAGGCCTGCGCGTTGTACACCGGCCCGAGCCCCTTCTCGATGCCTTCACGCTCCTCGAAGACGTCGCGGTCCTGATCGAACTGGCTTTGAATGACGAAGCCGTTGGTTTGATTGTTGAAACCCGCGGGCGCCTCCGCCGGCGCCGTCAAGGGTTGCTGCGCGCCGCCTTCGACCACTCGTGGCAGGACGGCAAGCACCAACACGGAACTCATCAGCACCAGCAGTATTCCAAAGCGTTTCATGGGCCCTCCCCTGGGTCGTGTCCCCGCGCACCGCCTTCTCCTGGCAGATCCCCTGAGAATCAGCGGCGCACCAGCCTCCGCTGCACGTTTGTAATGTTGATAGCGGGGCCATTCGACGCGGTCAATCCCCCAGAAGGCCAGCGCAAGGCCCCTGAACCTCTCCTGCACCGAAGTTCAGTGAGCGGGCGCGAAGAGAAAGGCCTGCGCCCGGGCGGGCTCGGAATCTTGATGGTGCGCTGCATGGTGGACGAGCTGCTTTACAACGAAGCGCAGAACGAAGTCCTCTGCATTAAGTACCTGGAAAGTTGACGTGCGCCTTGGCGCGCGGAACCCCAAGGCTTTCTGAAGTCTTCGTGTTGACCATGACCGAGGGAGATGCAAGATGCGGGAATCAATCATCGAAGGGTTTCTACGCATTTTGCTGTACAATTTGCGAATCACCGGTCGTGTGGAGGTCACCATGCGGACCACCGCGTTCCTCTGTTTTTTCCTGGGGCTTTTGCTTGTAGTCCTTCCCGCTCGAACGCAGAACGTTAACCTGGCACGGCCACCGGAGAAGCATTCGGCGCCAGTGCCGCCGGCCGACGTCATGAGGGCCCGCATGAACAACCTTGAGCTTCAGAAGGATGCCAAGGAACTTGCCGAAGTCTGTGCCTCTATCCCCGCCGATATGGACAGCGTAAAACGAGGTCTCCTCCCGAAAGACGTCCTCGAGAAGCTCACGCGCGTCGAAAAACTTTCCAAACGTTTGCGCGAGGAGTTGACGCGATAAGGGGCGGCTGATTGGATAGCGGTCTCGGCTCCCTCGACGGCGCCCTCCTCTGCCGCCGAGTCTTATTGACAAGCAAGGAAATTCAGATACATATAACTTCCATGGCCCGCCCCGTTGCCTCTCTTTCGGGTGTCCTGCTGGCGGTCTTCGTCTGCGCGGTTTCGCTGCGCGCGGCGCCCGCCACGGCTGACAAATGGATCGAGGTCCGCAGCCCGCACTTTATTGTGGTGAGCAACGCCGGCGAAAAACAGGCGCGGCAGACGGCCGATCAGTTTGAGCAATTCCGCGTTGTCTTTCAGACGGCCCTTCCGAAGGCGCGGCTCGATCCCGGCCAGCCGGTGATCATCTTCGCGGTGAAGACCGAGAAGAACCTGAAGGAATTGCTCCCCCAATACTGGGAGAGGAAGGGAAGTGCGCACCCGGCGGGAGTGTTCGTGCCCGGCCGGGACAAGCACTACGTGGCGCTGCAACTGGACGCGGACGATCCGGAGAATCGCTTCCACATCGTCTACCACGCATACGTCCACGTGCTGGTCAGTCTGAACTTCGAGTGGATTCCCCTCTGGCTGAACGAGGGCTTGGCGGAGTTTTACGCCAACGCGCGTGTAACCAACAAGGAGGCTCTCGTCGGGCGCCCTTCGGAATACCACTTAGAGCTGCTGAAGCAGAGCAAGCTGCTTCCGATGGATGCGCTTCTCTCCGTGGATCACAATTCGCCGTACTACAACGAAGCCAACCGGGTGAACGTCTTTTACGCCGAGTCCTGGGCGCTGACGCACTACTTGCTGCTCGATGGCAAAAAAGGCCACCAGAAGGAGCTGCTCGATTACGTCGCCCTGGTCCAACAGGGAACCAGCACGGCAGACGCGTTCCGCAAAGTCTTCGGCGACCCGAAACAGTTCCAGAAGACGTTTGACGCCTACATGCGCCAGGAGGCATTTTTCGCCGCGCGCATCAACCTTCCCGTGAGTGCGGAGCCGAACACCTTCGCCGTCCGGGAGCTCTCGCCGGCGGAAGTGTCGGCCGCCCGCGGCGACTTCCACGTCCACATGCGCCGCCCGGCAGAAGCCCGCGCGCTGCTTGAGGAGGCCATGAGGCTGGCCCCCGAGCTTGCCGCGCCGCGCGAAAGCATGGGGTTGCTGGAGCTCCAGGAGGGCCAGCGAGACGAAGCGACGAAGTGGTTCAGCGAGGCCGTGCAATTGGACTCGCGCAACTTCCTGGCGTATTACTACACCGCGTTCCTGTCCTCGCAGGGCGTGCTCGGGCCGGAGCGCATGGCTGCGACGGAGAAGAATCTGAAGAAGGCGATCGAGCTGAATCCCAATTTTGCCCCCGCCTACACCGTCCTCGCGCAGCTCTACGTTGTCCGCGGCGAGCACCTGGACGAAGCGATGGCTGCGGCACGCAAGGCCGTGCAACTCGAGCCGGGGAACCTCTCCCATCATTTGTCCGTGGCCAATGTCCTGATGCGTATGGAAAGGATTGCAGACGCTCAAACGCTCGTGGAGCGAGTGCTCGCGGCCGCGAAGAAGCTCGAAGACCGCATGGAGGCGGAACAATTCCTGCAAATCGTTCGCGGTTACCAGGACCAGCTTGCCGAAAGGAAGCGCATGGAGGAGGAGTTCAAGCGGATGCAGGACGAACGGCGGAAGGCGGCCGCCGAAGCCGCGAATCGCAACGAAGAGGCGCCGTCTTCGCCGGCGGGAAGCGGGGCTCCGTCGGGCCCTGCAGCCAAGGCGCGCGGCACCACCGCGCCTGGGGAGGGCCGCGTCTCCGCCGTCAGTTGCACCGGCAAGACGCTCGACCTCACACTCGAGTACTACGGCCTAAAGACGAGTCTGCACGCGGAGGATCTCTGGAAGGTCGAGTACACCACCTACGGACAGATGCCCAAAGACTTCAATCCCTGCACCTACCTGAAGGGCCGCAACGTCAAGGTCGAATACATGGTGAAGACGGGCGTTCCTTACGCGGGCGAACTCGTCTCCATCGAAATCCAGAAGTAGCCTGCGTGCCTCGCGCCGGGTTGTAGGGCAGGCTTGTCCTCTGGCGCGGGGTGGCCGGCAGGTCTCCTCTAGCTGAAAAATGGGAAGGGCAAGTCCTCATGTCCGCAAAGATTTGCGCTAGCTCGGTCTCTGACGACCGCCAAGTCGGTCCGCGGGCAAGAGGTAAAGCGTGTGGTTACAATTGGATATGGCGTTTTACCATATCGGGCATCTTCCTGGCACGGTGCTTGCTAAGAATAATCCGGGTTTCTATTCCAATGGGGGGTGTAACCATGAAGTTTCGGCTTTGCCTGTTCGCTTTGGGCCTCCTTCTTGTCTCGGCCGTCGCAGTGCGCGCCGATGGGATTCCGCCCGGCGATCCGTTCATTATCGTGGGCGGCGGCGGAGCCAGCCCGAACATCAATTCACTGCCCTTCACTTTCACCGTCCCGACCGACACCGCGGCCTGCACGGTGAATAATCTGTCCGGCCAGTGCTTCGACTCATTCAACAACACAGGCGTGACAATCCCCAGCTTGGTCATCACCTTTCCGTCGGTTGTCTCCAATGTGAGTTGTGCGCAAGGGGCGCTGGCGGTCTTCAGCAGTTGCGTGGCTAGCGGAACGCAAGTTACCTTTACCGGCGGTACGGGAATTCCCGACCAGACGCACTTCTTTATTTTCCTCCAGGACGGCTTCGCCACTGGAACGTACACGGCGACAACCGTGCCTGAGCCTGCAACGCTCGGCCTGCTGGCCACCGGACTCAGCGCCCTCTTCGCCGGCCGCAAGCTGCGCAAGCGCGCGGCGAGCCGCACCTAGCACTCTTTCCAAACCAAGACTTGGATAAAGGCCCCGACTCCGTCGGGGCCTTTTGCTTTTTGCGCTGCCCGTGCGACGCGGAGTCGCTAGCCCTTCTTGCCGAATTCACGGACCAGGCGGTCGAACTCCGGTTGCGTTTGGAGGTTTTTCAGCTCGGGGTCGTTCTTGGCTTCTTCGGGGGAATAGCCCTTCTGGAAAGCCTCGCGGAGCGAGCGGAGGGCTTCGGGGTTCTTGCCGGCGAGCGCGTAGACCTGCGCCTCGCTGTACATCAACTGGACGTCGTTGCGCTGGATATCGCGCGCGCGCCGGATGAAGTCCACGGCTTTGCCCGCATCGCCCTTCTTCGCGTAGTAGACAGCCAGGCTGCCGAGCGCGCCGGCCTTGCGCGGGTTCACCTGAAGCTCCTTCAGCGCGAGCGAGATGGCCTTGTCGTAGGTGGCCATGGCCTTGTCCTTCTGCCCGGACCAGCGGTAGGCGTCGGCCAGATTGCCGACGGCGATCTGCTCGTTCGGATTCATCTCCACGGCCTTCTCAAACTGCGGGACGGACTCGGCATAGCGCTTCAGGAAAAAATACGCCGTGCCCAGGTTCGAGTAGAGCGCGTAGTCGGGACGAATCTGCAGCGCTTTCTGGAACGCAGGGATGCTCTGCTCGTACTTGCCCTGGCCGAAATACACCGCGCCGATGTTCTGGTGGCCGAAGGTGTTGTCCGGCTCGAGCTCGGTGACTTTCTGGAACTCGGCCAGCGCCTTGTCCAGATCGCCGTAGCGGAAGTACGCCGTGCCCAGCGCGTTGTGGTTGTCCCAGTAGTAGGGGTTGATCTTGACGGCCTGCTGATAGGCTTGCAGGGCTTCGTCCTTGCGCCCACCGGAGGCGTAGGCGTTGCCCAGGCGCCGGTAGCCTTCGTCGGAGTTGGGCGCCAGCTCGAGCGCGTGCTTCAGCTCGACCACGGCCTCGGTGGACTTGCCCGTTGCGCTATACACGCTGCCCAGCGAGAAGCGCACCTCGGCTTTCTTGTCGTCAATCTGCCCGGCCTGCTGCGCCGCTGCCAGCGCCTTGTCCGACCAGAACGGGTCCTTCTTCTCGCGGTACATGATCAGGCCGGCATCGGCGATGCCCGTATAGGCCAGCGCGAACCGTGGGTCTTTCTTCAGCGCGTCTTCAAAGAATCTCACAGCGGCATCGACGTTGCGCAGGTCGCTCGAATTGCGCATGGCGTTGCGGCCCTTCAAGTACAGATCGTAGGCTTCGATATTTTCCGTGGGCCGCGCCGCGCCGCGCGCCAGCTCTTCCGGCGTGCCCTTCAGTTCCAGCTTGTCCGAGAGCTTCGCGTACATTTGGTCCTCGAGCGTCAGCAGGTCCCCGGAAACACCGGAAAATTCCTGGCTCCAGAGCCGTTTGCCCTCGGCCATATCTTCGAGGTTCACGATGACGCTGATTTTCTCGGCGTTGCCCCGCACCGTGCCATGGATCACCAGATTCGCGCCGAGATCCTTCGCGATGTCCTCAATGGAGTCTTTTCTCTTGGCCTTGGCCTTTTCGACCGCAGCGGCCGAAGCCAGCTTCACGTCGCGCAACTGGAAAAACTTTGCCGAGAGCCCTTCCACCAAACCGTCCGCGATGTAATTCAGCGTGTTGGCGTCGCCCACGACGCGGAAGGGAATGACGGCCAGGAATTTTCCTTCGGTGAGCGCGGGGACGCCCCGCGAGGTCAGCCCGCCGCCGGTGCCGCCGCCGAAGATCGTGTGGCGCACCGCGGGAATGGCCAGCAGCACGACCAAGAGCAAGACCACCGCGCCGCCGAGACCGGCCCAGAGCTTCCAGCCCTGTGCGGGAATCTGGAACTGCACCGTGCGCGTGACGCTGGTGGCTTTCTCCGCGTCGAGGTCGGCGAGGATTTCGTTCGCGCTCTGGTAGCGCGCCGCCGGGTCCTTTTCCAGGCAGCGCATGATGAGGCGCGCGAGATAGTCCGGCAGGTCTTCGCGCAGTTGCTTCACCGGCTTCGGCTTCGTCTTCACGCGCGCGTACATCACCTGCAGCACGGAGTCGCCGGCAAAGGGCACTTCGCCCGCCGCCATTTCGTAGAACATCAGCCCGAGCGAATAGAGGTCGCTGCGGTTGTCCACCGGCTTGGCGTCCACCTGCTCCGGCGACATGTACTTCGGCGTGCCCAGGAATTCGCCTGAACGCGTCATGCCCGCCGCCCCGGCTTCCAGCGACTTGGCCAGGCCGAAATCGGAGATGTAGCAATTGGCTTCGCGGTCGAGCAGGACGTTCTGCGGCTTCAGGTCGCGGTGGACCACGCCTTCCGAGTGCGCGGCATCGAGCGCGCCGCAGAGCTGCCGCGCAATTTTCACGATGCGCTCGACAGGAAGTTTGCCCTCGCGGCGCAGCACGTGCGAGAGGTCTTCGCCCTCGACGTAGGCCATGGAGATGAACTTGATTCCGCCGACGTCGCCGAGGTCGTGGATGCGCAGGATGTTCTTGTGCGAGACCTTGCTCGCCAGCAGCAGCTCCTGCTTGAAGCGCGCCATCGCCGCAGGCTCCGCGGCCATGCCCACGCGCAGCAGCTTGATGGCGACGGTGCGGTCGAGGTCCTTGTCGTACGCCTTGTACACCGCGCCCATGCCGCCCTCGCCGAGCTTCGATTCGATGCGGTAGCGCGGGCCGAAGTCGGAGCCGGGCTCGAGCGAGAACGTCATGCTCGCGTTCATGCCGCCGGAGCCGCTTTGGGATGGCGGCGTAGGCGTCGGCGGAGGAGTGAGCACACCGGCCGCTGTTGCAGGAGCATTCGCCGCAGCGGTTCGCGCAGCGCTCGAGGAAGGTATGACGGTGGCGTTGGGATCCGGCGCGGCGGCCTGCGCGGCGGACACGGCGCCGGAAATCGTCTCACCGCCTGCGGCGATGAATTCGCGCGCGCACGAAACGCAGCGCGGCACGTCAGCCGGATTCTCGGCGCGGCAGAAGGGACAAATCATGTTGCACCGCCCCCGGTGGCGGTGATGAGCCATTCGGCGGCGCGGCACACGGCCGCCAAACAGCGGGCTGCAATTGGGGTTTTCAAACCGCCGCGAATTATGCCCCCCGAACCCCCGCTGTCGCAAGCGCAAACGCCGAGAGGCAGCGGCGAGTGGCTATGGGACGAGCTACTCGCCCCTTGTGGTTACTTCTTGTCAGCGCTTTGGAGGATCTGCTGGAATTCGGGGTCGTCGCGAAGGGAGGTGAAATCGGGGTCACGCGTCAGCCAATCGATGTTCTGGTAGCCGGCAGCGATGGCCCGCCGGAGCATTTCGAGCGCTTCCGGCTTTCTGCCGAGCAGCGCGTAAGTGCACGCGCCATTGTAGAGGACGTTGGAGTCGCGCGGGCGCAGGGACACGGCGATTTCAAGGTTGCGGATGCACGACGCTTCGTCGTGCAAGGCAGCCTGGTTCGAAGCCAGCAGGATCCGCGCACGGACGTCTTCCGGCACCTGTTCCAGGTGCTGCTCGAGAACGCGGTTGTGGCGCTCGCGGATGCTGATGGCCGCATCGTGCCGGCCGAGCCGCTCCAGGCTCATGACCAGCGCAACGTACATGTTGTAATCGTCCCCGTTGGCTTCGATGGCCTGCTCCGTGAGCTCCGCCACCTCCTGCCAGCGGTCTGAGTTGAAGTAGCAGCGCAGCAGGACACTGTACGCGCCCGGGCAATTCGGCTGCCGCTCGATGGCCTGCTGAGCCAGCGGAATGGCTGGGCCGTATTTCTTCTGGGCAAAGAAGATGCGGGCGCGCGCGACCAGCGCGTCGGGAAGCTGCGGCTCGAGCTCCAGAGCGCGCTCGCCGGCGGCTTGCGCGCGTTGCACCCAGCGGTCGTTCTTCTCGTGCCATTCGTAAACGGCGGCGCAGGCATAGGCAATTCCGGCATGCGCCTGCGCGAAGTTTGGGTCCAGCAGGATGGCGTGCTCGTACATCTGCAGGGCGAACTCGAGATCGGAATTCGTCTCGCGCCGCGCGTAGGCGCGCCCGCGGAGGAAATAGTCATAGGCCTGCGCGTTCTCGGTCGGCTTCCGTGCGATGGCCTTTTCTTCCTGAGGAGTCAGGGTAATGCGGAGGGCCTGGCTGATGTTGCGCGCGATTTCGTCCTGCACCTCAAAGACGTCTTCGAGTTGGCGGTCGTAGCGCTCGGCCCAGCTCGAATGCCCCGTGCGCATCTCCACGAGTTGTGCGGAGATGCGCAGACGATTTCCGGCCCGGCGGATCGTGCCTTCGAGCACGTAGGCGGCGTTCAATTGCCGGCCCACTTCCGCGCCGGTGACCGATTTGTTGCGGAACGTCAGCATCGCCGTCCGCGGAAAGACCTTCAATTCCTTGATCTTGGAAAGTTCGGTGATGACGTCTTCGGTCATGCCGTCGCGGAAGTATTCGTCTTCTTTCGCCCCGCTCAGGTTTTCGAAGTAAAGCACGGCGACGGATTTTTCCGTGGGCGCGGCCGCCGGAGCCGCGGCGAGTTGTCCCGAATCCAGTTCGCGTTTCAGCTTCTCGAAATCCGTGTGCAGCCGCGCGGCGGTCTGGTAGCGCGCGTTGGGGTCCTTCTCCAAAAGCTTCTGAATGATTTGGCCCAGTCCCGCGGGCAGCTTCGCGTTCAGCTTCACCGGCGCCGTCGGCGCGCGGTTCAGGATGGCGTCGAAGATGACGGCCGAGGTGTTGCCCTGAAACGCCACCCGGCCCGTGCTCATCTCGTAGAGCACTGCCCCCAGCGAGAACAGATCGGTTCGCGCGTCCAGCTCTTCGCCGCGCGCCTGCTCCGGCGACATGTACGCCGCCGTGCCCACGGCCACGCCGGAGTCGGTCAGGTGCTCGGTGGGCATCGCGGTGACGCCCGTCGCGGCGCCCACGGTTTCGCCGATGCGCTGGCGCCGCTGCGAGAGCTTGGCCAAACCGAAGTCCAGGATCTTTGCCGTGTCGCGCCGCGTGATAAAGATATTCGCCGGCTTGATGTCGCGGTGGACGATTCCTTTTTTGTGCGTGGCGTCGAGCGCGTCGGAGATTTGGAGGCTGAGGTCCAGAATCTCACCCACTTCGAGCGGCTGGCCCGAGATGCGGTGCTTCAGCGTCTCGCCCTCCAGCAGCTCCATGGCGATGAAGGGGCGGCCCTCGTGCTCGCCGATATCGAAGATCGTGCAGATGTTCGGATGGTTCAGCGCCGAGGCCGAGCGCGCTTCGCGTTGGAAGCGCTCGACGGCCTGCGGGTCGCGCGCCACGTCTTCCGGCAGGAACTTCAGCGCCACGCTGCGGCCCAGGCGCGTGTCCTCGGCGCGATACACCACACCCATCCCGCCGCCGCCAAG
>JBGQHO010000010.1:0-72056 GCA_041497955.1 Terriglobia bacterium
ATTCGCCTCGCACGAGACTCCCGGAGTGTCCAGCGCTGACCCCTTTGGTGCGGTTGCGCTCGCCGCTTCAGCGCAGGGCGGCGCCGAAGCCGAATTGCGGGCGCTCTTGGACGCGCAGGTTACGGCCTGGAACCGCGGCGATATCGAAGGCTTCATGCAGGGCTACTGGAAGTCCGACGGCACCATCTTCGTCGGCTCGGGTGGGGTGCTGCGCGGCTGGCAGGCTGTGCTGGACCGCTACCACAGAAGCTATCCGGACCGCGCAGCGATGGGCCGCCTGGAGTTTTCACAACTCGAGATCACACCGCTCGCGCCTGATGCCGCAGCGATCCTCGGCCACTGGCAGCTCGAACGGGAAAAGGACCGCCCGGGAGGCTACTTCACTTTGATCGCGCGGCGAATGCCGGAGGGCTGGCGCATCATCCACGACCACACCAGCGCGCAGCCCGCGCCCGCTTCCAAGCCATGAAAAGCCCGGGCGCACAAAGGCACCCGGGCCTTTCTGGAGTTCTTGCGCGGTTACGGCTTCTCGACGATATCGCTCTTCATCGGTCCGAGGACACCCAGCAGCTCGCCCTTCTCTTTTTCGCCGACCTTGAACTTGTCGAGCGCGCCCACAAGGTCTTCCACCAGCGCGTTGAAATCCGCCGTGGCGACGCCCATCCCCATGTGCGCTTCCTTCATCGAGCGGCCGGTGTACTTGCACGGCCCGCCGGAAGCTTCGCAGATCTGGTTCACCAGGTTCATCTTCAGCTTCGCGATGTCCGTATGCGCGAAGAACGCGTTGATGCGCGTATCCGCGGCAACGCGCGCGACGAATTCGTCCACCACCGCGGTGATGGCCGTCTTGCCGCCCAGCCTGTCGTAGAGCGACTTGGTCTTGCCCTTTCCCGCATTCTTCTGCGTTTCGCCACCCGCCGCCAGCGAGGGCTGCGCGGCGCTCGCCATCAAGCCCAACACAAGCGCCACACCCAGGATGATCCGTGCCAGTTTCTGCATGACTGTCTCCTCAACCCGCGCGGAGTCTTGCCGCACGGGCATTCAATGGATTCGCGCTCCCCTCATTCGCCGGAGAAACCCTTCCTGGCCAAGGAGCGGCTCGGGACGGTCCACTTCGGACATGGCAGGAGCAGCCGGCAGGCGCTTGCGCCTGCTGTGTTCCTATACGGAGCCGGGGCGGGATTGGATGTGTGCACTCCCAAAGCGGGCGCGCAAAATACGTGCGATCCCCCGCCGCCGCGGGCAGCGCGGAGCATAGCGCAACGGCCGCCAGAAGCGCCAGTCGCGTTCTCAATCGCAGTGACATCTCTCGCTCGAGCCTCTTTCACGGCCTCACCGGCCGCGAAGGAAAACCGGCCCAGGCGTTGCCAAGGCCCAGCACTTCGCGCGCGACATCATACGCGTCGTGCGTATTCCGCCACCAGTGCGCCCCGTCATATTCATCCTGCGGCGCGTAACGCACGATCGCTCGCGGAGCTTCTCCGACAAGAGCCTTCCAGATGGTCTTGACGCGGCGCGTGTGCGGCATCGAGGTGACCAGGATCGCCTTGTTCCCGCCGGCCCGCCGGAGGGCCGCGGCAATCGCTTCCACTTCGTCCTCCGTGTTGGTTGTGGGCCTCTCGAGGACGCGGATCGCGTCGCGCGGCACACCCTGCGCCATCAGCACTTTCTCGTTGTAGAACTCTTCGCCGACGAAATTGATGTGCATTTGCTCCAGTTGCTCGGCGGGGCTCACCGGGCGCGTGATCCACACCTGCGCGGCGTAGCCCTGGCGGTAGATCTCCGCGGCCTGGAGCGCCCGCAGGGGCATGCGCCCGCTCAAAACCACGATCGCGTGCGCGGGCTCGAGCGGGTCCTGAACCACCAGCCACGTGCCCACGTGACGAAATGCCCAGACACCGCCGCCGGCAAGCAATGCAAGCACGAGCAGCACGATTGCGGCGTATCGAAGCTTTCGAGAGAAGCCTGCCATGAGGGAATCGCGTCGAGCGACGGGGCATCCTACCTTCCGCCCGCCAGCGCGTCAACGCCGACGCCGTTCGCCGCGTCACGCAGGCTCTGCCAGAGCGCAACAGCCGGCGAGCTCAGCCTTGCCTTCCCGTTTTCGCGGGCTACAATGGGGCGGCGTGCGGAAACCTACCGAGGAGGCGGCTTGCGAGCGGTAATCACAGGCGGGGCGGGATTCCTGGGTTCGCATTTGTGCGACTACCTGCTGGCCCGCGATTGGGACGTGCTGGCCATCGACAGTCTGGTGACCGGGACGGAAGCCAACGTCCACCATCTGCTGAACCACCCGCGTTTCCGGCTAATGCGGCAGGACGTGACGCGCTACCTCGACGTAGCCGGCCCGGTGGATTACGTTCTCCACTTCGCCTCGCCCGCGAGCCCGGTGGACTACCTGAAACTGCCCATCCAAACGCTCAAGGTGGGCGCGCTGGGGACTCACAACACGCTGGGCCTGGCGCTGGCCAAGAAAGCCAAGTACCTGCTCGCGTCCACCTCGGAGTGTTACGGCGATCCGGAAGTCAGCCCTCAATCGGAGACCTATTGGGGCCACGTCAACCCCATCGGCCCCCGCGGCGTGTATGACGAAGCGAAGCGCTTCGCCGAGGCCATGACCATGGCCTATCACCGCGCGCACGGCGTCGAAACCCACATCGTGCGCATCTTCAATACCTACGGGCCGCGCATGCGGTTGAACGACGGCCGCGCCCTGCCCAACTTCGTCTACCAGGCGCTCTCCGGCCAGCCCATCACCGTGTACGGCGACGGCAAGCAGACCCGCAGCTTCTGCTACGTCTCCGACCTGGTCGAAGGCATCTGCCGGCTGATGCAGTCCGAGGAGCGCGAGCCGGTGAACATCGGCAACCCGCAGGAGATCACCATCTTGGAATTCGCCGAGCGCATCCGGGCTCTGGTGGGGTCGGATGTCCCCATCAAGTTCGAGCCGTTGCCGCAGGACGATCCCAAGCGCCGCTGCCCGGACATCAGCAAGGCAAAGCGCCTGTTGAAATGGGAGCCGAGGGTCGGCCTTGACGAAGGCCTTCGGCTCACTCTGGAATTCTTCCGCCGCCAGTTCGCGGAGAGCCAGGCAGTGCGCTAGCCCGGCAGACGCGGATTCCGCGCGGCAGGTCTCCTAACACTCCCCGGTGCGCCGCTTTACTCAAGCGCGCGCAGCCGCTAGAATCACCGCTCGGAAAATGACCCCGCACTCACCCCTCTCAAAGAACCCCATCCTTTCCGTCGTTATCCCCGTGTTCCAGGAGCGCGCCTACATCGAGGAAATTCTGCGGCGCGTGCAGGCCGTGGAACTGAGCCTGCGGAAAGAAGTGATCGTCATTGACGACGGCTCCGCGGACGGCACGCGCGAGATTCTGCTGGAGATGGAGAAACGCCGCGCGGCAGGCGCGCGCGAAACCGAAATCCAGGGCGGGAAGGCGCGCCTGCGGCTCGACAACATGCGCTTTCTGTTTCAGGAGCGCAACCAGGGCAAGGGCGCCGCGCTGCGCCGCGGATTCGCGGAAGCCACCGGAGACATCGTCATCGTCCAGGACGCCGACCTCGAATACGACCCGCTGGACTACCCGAAGCTCCTGGACCCGATCCTGCGTGGGCTTGCCGACGTTGTGTACGGCTCGCGCTTCCTCGGCGGGCCGCAGCGCGTGCTCTACTTCTGGCACTACGTCGGAAACAAATTCCTGACCATCCTCTCCGACATTCTCACCAACCTCAAGCTCACGGATATGGAGACCTGCTACAAGGTGTTCCGCCGCGAAGTGCTGAAGGATCTCCACCTCAAGGCGAACCGCTTCGGCTTCGAGCCGGAGATTACGGCGAAGATCGCCAAAGGCGACTGGCGCATCTACGAAGTGCCCATCTCCTACGCGGGCCGCACGTACGCCGAGGGAAAGAAGATCACCTGGCGCGACGGCTTCCAGACGCTCTGGTTCATCATCCGGTTCAATCTGTTCAATTAGCGCCTGGCGAGCGCGGGTGCCGCAGAGGATCAGTCGGGGCGCCCGAAGGAGTGGTATTCGAACCCGAGCGCCCGCATCGCCGCCGGGTCCAGCAGGTTGCGCCCGTCCAGAATCAACGCGCGCGCCATCGAGTCATGAACGCGCTTGAAGTCGAGCCGGCGGAATTCCTCCCACTCGGTGACGATCAGCAGCGCATCCGCGCCCTTGACGGCTTCGTAGGGGTCCCGACTGTAGAAAAGGTCCGGGAACAGGGTGCGCGTCTTTTCGATGGCCTGCTCATCGCACGCGCGGACGCGCGCGCCCTCCGCGAGCAGCCGCTGGATCAGCTCGATGGCCGGCGCGAATCGAATGTCGTCGGTATTCGGCTTGAATGCCAGGCCCAGCACCGCGATTTGCTTGTCTTTGACCACCCAGAGGGCGCGCCGGACCTTCTCCAGGAACAAATCAATACGGCGGCGATTGATGCGTTCGGCTTCTTTCAACATCGCAAAGTCCACGCCCGCCTCTTCGGCGAGGTGAATGAACGCCTGCACGTCTTTCGGCAGGCAGAATCCGCCGAAGCCGAGGCCCGCGCGAAGGAACTGCGGGCCAATGCGCGGGTCCATGCCCACCGCGCGTGTAACCTCTTCCACATTTGCGCCAAGCTTCTCACAGAGATCCGCGATTGCGTTCGCGTAGGAGATCTTGAGTGCCAAAAAAGAATTGGACGCGTGCTTGATCAGCTCGGCGCTGTTGATGGAGGTCACGAGCAGCGCGGGTGGCCTCGCCGGCGGGCACGCCGGCACATGCACGGGGCAATTGAAATGCTGCGCGAGGATGGGTTGATACAGCTCGCGGAGCTGGCGCTCGGTGGCTTCATCTTCCACGCCCACCACAATGCGATCCGGATGCAGAAAGTCCTCGACGCCGGTGCCCTCGCGAAGAAACTCGGGGTTCGAGGCCACGCGAAACTCCATACCGCTCGCGCGGCCATATACCGCAAGGGCGCGCTTCAACTGCTGGCCGGTCTGCACCGGCACCGTGCTCTTTTCCACCACCAGCTTCGGCTGGCGCGCTGCAGCCGCAATGCCCCGCGCGACGTTGTCAATCGCGGAGAGGTCGGCCCCGCCATTCTCGAGCGGCGGCGTGCCCACGCAGATGAAAACGGCGTCGCCGGCGTGAACGGCTTCGGCAAAATCTTCGGTATAGCGAAGGCGGTCTGCACGGCGATTTCTCTCTACGACGCCGTCCAGGTAGGCTTCATAGATGGGCAGCTTGCCGGCATTCAGCGTGCGGATTTTCTTCGCGTCGTTGTCCGTGCAGACAACGTGATGGCCGATTTCGGCCAGACACGCGCCGGTTACGAGCCCCACATAGCCGCAACCAATCACAGAAACCCGCACGCAAGCTCCTCCCGGGAACAGAACCGCTTCGAGAGCGAGTCATCATTCTGGCGCAACTGCAAAACACGGCAAAGAGAAATGTCGCGTCGAGCGGAAAAACAGGCAACGCCGCAAGGGGCGGGAAAACCGCTCTAGTCCTTCGCCAACGAAAAGCTCCCCGGAACGAGAACGTCGATCCCCGAACAGAAATAGCTCCGCACGGCATCCCGCGGCGAAATCACCAGCGGCTCGCCGAACAGGTTGAACGATGTGTTCACTAGCATCGGCGCCGGAGCCCGCTGGCCGAAGCGCTTCAGCAGGCGCCAGAGGGGCGGGTTGGAGCTCTCCTCCACCACGTGCAGGCGGACGCGGTCGCCAGGCAGCGCAAACCCTTCGAGCAGCGCGCGCGCTTCCGGCTTCACCCGGCCCATCGTGGCCATGAACCGCCCGTTCGGCGAACATTCGAAATACCGCGCAGCGTCTTCCGCAGGCATGGACACCGCAAACGGGCGGAACTCCTCGCGATGCTTCACGTATTCGTTCAGGTTCTCCTTGACGTACGGAGCCCACGCCGAACCAAGCAGGCTGCGATTGCCCAGCGCGCGCGGCCCGAATTCCGCCGCGCCCTGGTACCAGGCCACGATCTTGCCTGCATCAAGCCAGCGAATCACGTCGTCCATCTTCTGATCTTCGGTGTCGTACCAGCGGTAGCGTGCCTTGCAGTTGTCTATCACGGCCTTGATTTCGTGGTTCGAATAGCTCGGCCCCAGGTAAAGATGCGCAAGCGGCGCGCCACGAGGCTTCTTCAGGCGCTCGTGCCACACCAGCCAGGCCGCGCCCAGCGCCGTGCCTTCGTTGCCCGCGGCGGGCTGCACGTGCACCTCGTCGAAGCCTGTTCTCCGCTCCACTTCGGCCACGAGCAGCGGATTCAAGAACAAACCGCCGGCGCAGCACAGCGCACGTGCGCCGGTGCGCTTGCGGAAAGCCTCGGCCATCTCCACGACGATGTCGGCGCAGGCCTGCTGCACACTGGCGGCGAGCTGCCGCCGCAAGTCTTCTCCGAGCGCGCCGGCCAGTGAGTCTTGGTCGGCTCGGGCGCTCTTCACCGAAATGCCGATGCTCCGGTAGAACTTCTCCGAAAATGCGATTCGCCCGGCCAGGCCCGGGTTGAAATACACGGAATCGAGATGCGGGAGCACTCCGAATGCGCTGCGCAACATCGCGCGGAAAAGATCCACAAACGCGGGCTCGCCATGGAGGCTCAGCCATTGGGTCTTGTGCTCGTCGCGCCCCGGCGTGAAGCCGAGCAGATTCGTCACCTGGGAATAGACCCAGCCGAGCGAATGCGGAAAGGCGATTTCCTCGAGAACGGTGAGGCGCGTCCCTTCTCCCAGGGCGATCATCCCGGCCTGGCCATCGCCCTGTTCGTCGAGCGAGAGCACGAGCGCGCGATCAGACGGCGAAGCGAAAAAAGCGCTGGCCGCGTGGCAGAGTTGGTGGTTGAGGTGAACCACGCGATCGCGCGGCAGCTCGCCCATCAGGCGGAGCAAGCGGTCGTTATTCAAGTCGCGTCCCAGCTCACCGAAGAACTTGGTCTGGTAGTAGCCGCTCTCGACCGGCGCCACCGGCGCCCGCCGCACCCGAAGCCACGCCTGCCGCGCCCAGGCGCGCACCGGACGGCTGGCCACAGCCAGGAATTCGACATCACGCCAGGTGATTCCCGCGCGCTGGAGGCAGAAGCGAATGGCCTCGCGCGGGATGCCGCTCGCACTGCGCGCGCGGAGCAGCTTGCTTTCTTCGATGGCCGCTACGATGCCCTTCGCATCCAGCAGGGCTGCGGCGGGATCGTGCGCGAGACCCGAGAGTCCCAGAATAGGCACAGTACCTGCCTGAATCGCCTCGACCGAGGCGGAAAGTTCCTCGAAAGTTTACCCGGAATGCGGATTGGCGGAGGGCCGTTCTGCGGATTCGCTGTGCGGAAACGCGCCCCGCGTCAGCAGGCTGCGCAGGCCGAACAGCAGCAGGCGCGGCTGGCTGGTGCACAGGTTCCAGAGGACGCGCGCCGCTTCGTCGCGCGTGTATGCGCCCAAAGACTGCCGCGCCGAAGCACTCAGCAGATCCACGAGCTGGCTGTACTTGGCTTGCGTGAAGCGGTGGATTACCTTGCGAATCAGCAGGTGCAGATCGAGCTCGCGGCGCAAGGCCCGCAGCTCGCGGCTCTCGCCTCCGTGAAGAATGCGTTCCGCAACGCCCAGCGCACCGCGGAAGCCTGTGACGATCCCGCCGACCGTGGTGACTTTCACCTGTCCGGCCGCGTCGCCCACCAGAAAAGCGCGTCCGGCGCCCACGCGCCGTTCCACCGGCACCCAGCGGGTGTAAACCGGGATCCGCGCGCCCTGAAAAGACAGCGGGGAGAAGCCGCGCTTCGACAGAAACGCGTCCAGGCAGCGCCGCGTCTGCTGGCCGTCTTCGCCGATCAGCCCGAGCGCCCCGCGTGTCGGCGATTCCGGGATCAGCCAGTAAAAATACGGCGTGTCTTCGGGCACGAACCAGACGCGCACCACGCCCTCCGGGTAGCCGGCCGGCAAACGAACCAGTGCCTGCACCAGCGGAACGGTCTTTTGCTGCGGCCAGCCGGCGGCCTCGGCCACGCGGCTTCGCGCGCCATCGGCTCCGATTACCGTACCGGTCTGGAGCACCTCGCGCGCGCCGTCGTGGTTGCGTTCGAGAAGCAAGCGAACGCCGCCGGCATCCCCTTCGAGGCCCAGGAACCGGCGGCCGAAGCGGACGCCCGCTCCGCATTGCTGCGCATCGTCGGCGAGGGCGCGGATCAGGCTGGCGCGTTCGATGATTAGGTCGGGGCGTTTCAGAGAAATCGTAGCGGCACGGCCATCGGTGAACAGCTCAAAATGACGGATCTCGTTCACCACGGAAGACTCGCCCGGCCGCCCCAGCAGCTCGCGCATCCGGTTAGTGACAATCAACGTGCGGGACACGGGACCAAGCTGCTCGGCGCGTTCGAAAACCCGGACGGAGCGGCCCGCGCGGGCCAGCAGGCCGGCGGTGAAGAATCCGGCTGCGGATCCGCCGACAATTGCAATCTGCGGATGGATGTGGGCTCTTTCCGGGTCGTACAGAACTTGCAGGTTCAGCCTCCGGTGTCGCGGGGACAACAAACCGGTACAAACCACTGGGTCACGCCCTGAGCGCGAGCAGTATATCGTAATGCGCTGACAGCGCAAGCCGGGAGCACGGAGGCTGAGGAGGGTTATGCGTCCTGGCGGTCGTAAGGAGCGCGCTCGAGCCATGCGATGGCAAGGAAGATTGCGGCGCCAATCCCGGCCGCGAGCGCGTAGCCGTGCTGCGCCGTGAGCTGGCTGGCCAGAAGCGCCAGCAAACCGAAAAACGCGCCCAGACCATAGAGAGCAAGCACAGCGCCGCGCGCGCCGAAGCCGAGATTCGCCAGCCGATGCGCCGAGTGGTCTTTGCCGGGTGAAGTGAACGGAATCAGGCCGCGGCGCGAACGCGAAATCGAGATCAGCGTGGTATCGAAGATGGGAACGCCCAGGATCAGCACGGGGATCATCCAGCTTGCCGTACCCAGTGACGTGGCCGGGCGCAGCTTCAGCGCCAGCGTCGCCATCAGGAACCCCAGCAACATCGCGCCGCCATCGCCCATGAAGATCCGCGCGGGATTGAAATTCCAGCGCAGGAAACCCACCGCGGCGCCGAGAACGGCTGCGGCGAGCGTGCTCACAAGCACTTGCCCGCTCCACAACGCAAACGACGCAAAAAAGACGGCCGCAACCGCGGCCACGCCGGCGCAGAGCCCGTCCATGTGGTCCAGGATGCTGAACGCCGCGGTGATGCCCACCACCCAGAAAAGCGTCAGAACATAGTCGCCCCATTGCGCCGCGCGGCCTGGCCAGAAGTTCTCGAGCACCTGCGCATGAATCCCCGTGCCCATCAGAATCAGCGCCGCAGCGGGCATGCCCACGAACAGCTTGATCTGATCATGGAGCAGCTTGCGGTCATCCAATATGCCGACGATAACCACCAGCGTCGCTCCCGCCACGATGCCGAGCATCTGCGAACGCACGGCCGCAGCGGTGGAAACCAGCAGCGCCAGCAGCACGCCGGAGTAAATGGCCAGGCCCCCGAGGAGCGGAATGGGCGTCAGGTGCACCTTCCGCGGGCCCGGATAATCAACCATCCCCACGCGCAAGGCGAGCTGGCGCACCGGAACAGTGAGGCCCAGTGAAGCGATCAAGGCCACGGCAAACGTGGTGAGCACAACCAGCAGAATCGCCTCCCCAAGTCAGCGAAATGCGGAGTCAGCGCTCGGTCAGCATCCGGTTCAAAATGCTCTTTACCTGCTCCCGGTCTTTGCTCTTGTAATACCAATCGATCGTGCGGCGCAGCCCCTCGCGGAAGGGTACCTTCGGCTCCCAGCCCATGAGTTTTTTCGCCAGGGAGTTGTCTGCCACGCGGTTGAGCGGTCCCGTGGGCATCTCCAGCCGCAATTTGATCTCCGCCTTGTGCCCGGTAAACTCGAGAACCATCTTCGCCGCGTCGATTACGCGGATGCGTTCCATGGTGCCGAGATTTACGGCTGTGCCGTCGTCGATTTTCTCACCGGCCAGGATCGTGCCCGACACGATGTCGTCAACGTAGGTCCAGTTCCGGATCTGGGTGCCGTCCCCCCAAACGTCGAAGGGGTTCTGCCCGAGAAACGCCCGGGCGATCATGGCGATCACGGCATGGTTCTCCACTCCGCGCGGGCCGTACACCGTGAAGTAGCGGCACGACGCCGCCTTCAAGCCGTACTCCTTGACGTACGCTTGCAGCGTGAACTCCGCCATCAGCTTCGCCCAGCCGTACATGTTGTCCGCGTCGTTGGGGCCTTTGGTCAGGTCTTCGGTGAGATAGAGCTCTTTCTTCGTGTCGGCCTGCATGAAATTCGGATAGACGCATCCCGAGGACGCAAAAACGACCTTTTCCACTTTCGCCTTCAGCGCCTCGGCGAACACGAGCCCGTCCAGGAAAAAGTTGGAAGCGGGGCCGGCCTGGTGGAGGTCCACGTAGCCGCGCCCGCCATGGTCGGCGGCCAGGTGAAATACCGTGTCGATTCCCTGCATCGCCGCGCGCCCCACGCCCGGCTCGCGCAGGTCAGCCTCGAGAAACTCCACTTTCCCGTTCCCGAGATGCCGCTGGATGTTTTCCAGCCGGCCGCTGCTCAGATCGTCTACAACACGCACCCGAGCGCCGCGATCGAGGAGTTGATCCACCACATGGGAGCCAATGAACGAGGTGCCGCCGGTGACAAGCGCCTTACGACCCGCCCAAAAACGTTCCGTTGTCATCCCTCTCTTGCTGCCTCCTCGAGAGTTCGCAGGAAAAGCTGAAGCTCGCCCACTTTATCATGCTTTCTTGCGACTTCCCGCGCGCGTCGGCCCATTTCTGCCCGGTGTGCGGGATCCCGCAATACCTGGCGAACCGCCTCCGCCACCGACTCGGGGCGATCCGGATCCGCTGCGACGCCGCAGCCCTCGCGGCGCACGATGCGCACTACGTCGCTTTCCTCGGGCGCCACCGCCAGCACCGGGCGCCCCGCCGCCATGATGGAGTACATCTTGCTTGGAACGACCACGCCCTCGAGGCCCCGCTTCACCGTGACGACGTGCAGATCGCCCGCCGCCATCACGTAGGGCACTTCTTCGCGCGGCCGGAACGCCAGCAGGCGAACGGCGCGGCATCCATTCGCCGCGGCTTCCACCTGCGCGCGCTGCGCGCCTTCACCGACGAACACAAACCCCACGCCGTCTGCTTCCAGCAAGCGCGCCGCGCGCACCAGCGTCTCCCAGGCGCCGTAGAAGCCCAGATTGCCCGCATGCACCACCGCGAAAGGAAAACCGCAGCGAATTTCCTGCGCCACCGGATGCTCCCGCGAAGCGAGAGCCTCCGGCACGGAGACGCCGTCGCGGACGACCACCACGCGCGCGGGGTCCACTCCCTTGCCCACAATGCGGTCGCGCATGTCTTCGCCCAGTACGATCACGCGTGCGGCTCGTTTCAACGCGCGCCGGTGCAGCTTTTCCCAGTGGTCAACCATCCAGGAGGGCCGCACGATTTCTCCGCCCAGCGCCATGTCGGGGTACAAATCGCGGATGTTGTACACAAACGGCAGCCCGCGAAGCCGCGCGACCAGTGCCCCGGCCATCCCCGCAAACGGCGGGTCGGTCATGGCCAGGACCACGTCGGCCGGGATGGCAAGCGCACGCGGGATGGCAAGCGCAAGGTAGCTGAGGTAATTCGTTACGCGGCGGCGCATCCGAAGCCGCGAATAGGCCGTCGAGCCCACGCGCTCGACGCGCACTCCGTTGCGGATTTCACGGCGCAGCAGGTAGTACGGGTGGCGCTCGGTAGGGTCGTACGACGGCCGCCCGGCCAGCACGGTGACCTCGTGGCGCTGGGCGATCGCTTCCGCGACCTGCGCTGCCATGTGCGCCGTGGCCGACGTGTCCGGCGGGTAGTATTCGTTCAGAAGCAGGACGCGCAACGCGAGACACCACGCATTTCGTCAGGTTCTTCCACGAGCGGCTCCATTAACGCGGCAGCCCGGCATTCGGCGGCGCGCCCGCCGGTTTGCGAATCAGCAGGTCGCCCAACACCAGTGCATCCATCTGCGTTCGCAGGAAGCAATCGATGGCCTCTTCCGGCCGGCAAACGATCGGTTCGTTGTCGTTGAACGAAGTATTCAGCACCACAGGCACGCCGGTCAGGTCCGCAAACGCGCGAATCAGCCGCCAGTAACGCGGATTGGCAGCGCGGCTGACCGTCTGCAACCGACCCGTGCCGTCCACATGCGTCGGCGCTGGAATCACGGCGCGTTTTTCCGGCCGCACCGCGTAGGCCAGCGTCATGAACGGCGAGGGATGCGACTTCTCGAAGTATTCGCCCGTGGCTTCTTCGAGAATCGAAGGCGCAAACGGGCGAAACACTTCGCGGTGCTTGATCCGCCGGTTCAGGATGTCTTTCATCTCCGCGCGCCGCGGATCGGCTACGATGCTCCGGTTGCCCAGCGCGCGCGGTCCCCACTCCGCGCGGCCCTGGAACCAGCCCAGAATTTTCCCGCCGGCAATTTCCTGCGCGGTGGCGCGCACAAGCTCTTCTTCGGGCAGCTCCGCAATCTGCATGCCTTGACCTGCCAGATTGGAGCGCTCGACCGCCTGGCGGATTTCCTGCTGCGCATAGCCCGGCCCCCAATACGCATGATCCATGACGAAGGACCGCGGCCGGCCGAGAATCTGATGCAGCACGTAAAACGCCGCGCCGACGGCAAGCCCCGCGTCACCCGCAGCCGGCTGCACGAATACGTCCTCGAAAGGCGTGCGGTCGAAGATTTTGCCGTTCGCGACGCAGTTGAAGGCCACACCGCCCGCCAGGCACACGGCCTTTTGCCGCGTGGCTCCGTGCAGATGCTTCAGCAAACCGAAAAGAACTTCTTCGAGCCGCGCCTGCATGCTGGCGGCAAGGTTGCGGTGGCGCTGCTCCACAGGCGCACCGGGGTCGCGCGTCGGACCAAGGCGCTCCGCCAGTTGGTCGGAGAAAAGCCGGCCGAGCTCGGGCGTCTTGCCGGCATTGCTCCAGCTCATCTCGGCGCCCTGGCGGTGGTGGATGAAATACTCGAGCCCCAGGCGGAATCCGCGGCCGTTGCTGCGCACGATGCTCTGGAACTGCTCCAGGAACTCGGGCTCGCCATACGCGGCCAGGCCCATGACTTTGTACTCGTCGCCATACTTGCGGAAGCCGAGGTACTGCGTCAGCGCGGTGTAGTAAAGCCCCAGCGAGTGCGGAAACGCGATCGCGCCGTGCACGCGCATGCGATTCCCCTCGCCCGTCGCCCACATCGTGCTTGCGAAATCACCGAGGCCGTCGGCCGAAAGCACCGCCGCTTGTTCGAACGGCGAGACGAAAAACGTGCTCGCCAAATGGGCCTGGTGGTGCTCCACGCGGTGAAAGCGTGCGCGGAGACGCTCCGGTGCCACGTCCAGCGCACGGGACAACTGCTCCGGAATGCCCGCAAAGCGCGTCAACACCTTGGCCCGCTCGCGCGCAAAACGCGGCATCCGCGCGGCGTAGAACAGCTTCGTCAGCAGGCGCGCCCAGGGATTGCGCGGAATGGCGACGTGGTCCACTTCCTCGAGGCGCAAGCCCGCTTCGGCCAGGCAGTAGCGGATCGCCTGCGCGGGGAACCCGGCCGCGTACTTCACCCGGTTGAACCGCTCTTCTTCCACCGCGGCCACCAGCCGGCCATCACACACGATGGCGGCCGAGGAGTTCCCGTGATAGGCGTTGATGCCGAGAATATTCATCCGAGAAAACGATCCCCCCGTGAAATTCAGGACGGCCGTGCGCTGGCAATGGCCACGGCCGGATGTTCTACCGCCGGCTGCGCTGTTGCGCCGTCCAAGTGGCGCCGCGCCCACTCGTTGAGCACGTAGAGGCTCCACGGGCGCGACCAACTCGTTTTGCCGGCCAGAAAATCCTGCCAGACCGCCCGCACGGCCTGCCTATCGAGCGCGGGGCGCAAGGCCGCTGCCGGCTGCTCCAGCCCGCGCCCGACTTTCTCTCGCAAGGCGCCGCGCAGCCAATGCTCCCAGGGAAGCGTAAACGTGCGCTTTGGCTGCTGCATGACGTGAGCCGGAAGCAAATCGCCGAGCGCCTCCACCAGGAGCGCCTTGGAAACCCCGCCTCGCCGCTTCGCCGCTTCAGGCAGGCGCGCCACAAACTCCACCAGCCGGTGATCGAGCAGCGGCACACGCACCTCGAGCGAATGGCTCATGCTCACAGCGTCGGTGTCGCGCAGCAACGTGTTCGGCAGATAGCTGCGCGACTCGAGATAGGACACGGCAGCAAAGCTGTCCAGATGCCCGGCCCCGCGCGCGGCGTCTTCCATGTTCGAGCGCCAGGCAGAGGCCGACGCAGTTGTTGCCTCACCACAAAGCTCCGCGCATTGCTCCGGCGTAAAAAGCGCGCGGGCCAGATAGTAGGGATGCGGCAGGGCGTCGGGACTGCGCCACAGTAAGGCGGCCTTTCGTCCGGTGTCGGCGCCTCCGTTCCGCTGGCCCAGCCAAGCAGCCGCCGGCGCTGTGGCCGAGCGGGCCGCGCGCGGCATGCGCCTTGCCCAGCGAGCCACCTGCTCCATTCGCGGCGTCGTTGCAAACGTACTGTAGCCGCCAAAAACTTCGTCGCCGCCGAGCCCTGACAGCGCGACTTTCAGTCCCACCTGCCGCGCGGCCCAGGAAACAAAGTAGGTGTTGATGCCGTCCATCGTGGGCTGGTCGAGCGCTGCGATGGCTTCGTCCATTCGCGCGAGCATCTCTTCGCCGCTGAGCAGTAGTTCCTGATGCGCGGTGCCGAAGTGCGCGGCCGTTTGCCGCGCGAGCTTCGCTTCGCTGAACTCCTGTTCTGCAAACGCAACCGTGAACGTGTGCAGGCCCCGCTGCTCGCGGCTCGCCAGGGCCACAAGCGCGGTGGAGTCCAGGCCGCCGCTCAGGAAAACGCCCAGGGGGACGTCGGCGATCAGGTGACAGCGGACCGCATCTTCGAGAATCGCTCGCACTTGCTTCCCCGCAGAGGCCATGTTGCGCTCGCGCGGCTCTGCAGATTGCAGCACCGTCTCTGCAAGATCCCAGTACCGCTGTGGCTGCGGAGGAGCGGAACCCGCCGCCGGGCGAAGCGGAATCGTCAACCGGTGCCCGGGCGGAAGCGAAGAAACGCCTTCGAGGAGCGTCGCCGGCTCCGCGACGGAGCCGAACAATAGATAGCTTCCGAGCGCCGGACGCGACAGCCGCTGCGCGATGCGCCCGCTGGCCACGAGCGCGCGCACTTCCGAAGCGAAGAGCAGCGCCCCATCCGCCCACGCGTAGTAGAGCGGCTTGATGCCAAGGCGGTCGCGCGCGAGGAGGACACGCGAGCAGCCGGCGCGCCGGTCAAGCACGGCAAACGCAAACATTCCACGCAAGTGATGCGGGCAATCTTCGCCCCATTCCTCGTACGCGTGGACGATGGCTTCAGTGTCGGACCGCGTGTGGAAGACGTGGCCTTTCGACTCCAGCTCCTGGCGCAGGTCGCGAAAGTTATAAACCTCGCCGTTAAAAACCACGGCCACGGTGCCGTCTTCGTTGAACTGTGGCTGCTGGCCGCCCGCAATATCAATGATGCTCAGGCGCCGCATGCCCAGGGTTGCGCCGGGCGCAACCAGCAGGCCCTCATCATCGGGCCCGCGGTGGCGCATCGCCGCCATCATGCGGCGGGCAGCGGCCTCAGCCCACTCCGCGGGTTCAGCTCCGATCACGCCACAGATGCCGCACACAGCATTCGTCTCCGCAAGTCCAAGGATCTAGCCTCGCAAACTCTTCTGCGCAACAAGCTCCACGTAAAGCGCATCCATTGCGGCCAGCGGCTCTTGCCACGTCAGCGCGCGCGCCACGTCCGCGCAGCCCTGCTGGAGCTTCCGGCGAAACCCTTCTTCATCGAGCAACCGGGCCAGGCCCGCCTGCAGGGCTGCTCCGTCGTACGGCACAGCCAGCCCGGCGCGCCCGTCCACCAGCGGCGCAATCCCGCAGCGGTCTGTAACCAGCGCAGGGGTGCCGCAAGCAATCGCCTCCGCCGCCGTATTGCCGAAATTTTCGTTCTGCGAGGGCAGAATAAATACATCGGCATCGCGGTAGGCCGCCCATTTCGCGTCGTCGAAAAGCGGGCCCGTGAAAAGCACGGCTCCATTCAGGCCCAACTGCGAAGAAAGGGACTCCAGCTTCCGGCGGTATCCGCTCTCCTCTTCCGGGCCGGCCAGAACAAGCACCGCATTGCGCCGCTGCGCGTTCTGCATTCGCCAGCCGTGGAAGGCTTCAAGCGCCAGCTCAGGACTCTTCTTGGCCACCAGCCGCCCGAGGAACAAGACCAGACGCGCGTCTTCGGGAACGTGCCATTGGCGGCGAAAGACTCCCCGGGCGGGCAGAGAGTCGGGCACCTCGATGCCGTTGCGCCGCAGCAGAATCTTCTGCCCGGGGATGCCGCCCTGCGTAAGCTCGTCGCGCTCCTGCTCGGAAGTGGCAATGATCCGGCTGGCGCGTTCGAGCAAGGTTCGCCCAAACAGCCCGTGATAGACCCGCTTCAGCCACAGGCTCCGCACGATGGGGCGAAACATCCCCATTGGCTCGACGACATAGGGAATGCCGCGCGCAACGCACGCGCGCGCAACCCCGGCCCCCAGCAGGTCATACAGGCCGTAAATGTGCACCACGTCGAAATCACCTAGGCGGTCGCGGCAAAAGGGGAGCAGGCCGGGATTGAGCGTCAGCATGTGATAGCGGGCGAGCGACTTCAGATAAATCGTTTCGATGCCGTCGGGGAATGCGCGCCAGCCCCAGCGAGTCTTCTCCAACCGCTCGAGCCGCGCCGACGCAGCGCGCACGCCAAGGTCCACGGTCAGGATGGCCGGCTGGCGGCCCCGCGCGGCCATGGCCCGCGCGATCGCGCGCACTTTGACGGTGGGACCCCCTTTTTCAAGAAAAGGAAAATAGGCGTGCGTGACCTTGAGTATCCGCATCCCCCCCCGATCCGATCCTGATCTGTGGGAGAGCGAGGGACGAGCCCTGTCTTCTCCCCAAGCGATGTCCCCAAAGAAGCGTCCCGATGATAGCGCAGAACACGGAACTTCCTCGGGGCACAACTGCGGCGTTTCGAGAACTGCTGTATCAAGCCTCGTTCTGCTGCGGCGCGCACAAGTCTGCCAGGATCGACCGCAGGCGCGCCTCGAAGTGCTCGAACAGGAAGTTGCGCCCGACGAATGCCTCGGCCTGAGCGCCGAGGCGGCGCCTCAGCGCCTCATCGGTCAGAAGCCGCCGCAGCACCTCCGCCGACCGCTCCGTGTCTTCCTGCCGGACAAGAAAACCCGTCACGCCATCTTCGATGACGTCGGGCGTGCCGCCATGAGCGCCGCCGATCACCGGCTTGCCGAACGCCATCGCTTCCAGGAAGACCAGGCCAAAGCCTTCGCCGCTGCTCGGCAGAGCAAAGACATCCGCGTGGCGGTAGCACGCGATAAGATCCTCCCGCTCGAGCGCGCCGAGAAAGACTGCACGGTCGCGCACTCCCGCGGAGGCAGCCACCTGCTCGAGACGCGCCCGGTCGTCTCCATCTCCCACGACGACGAGATGAAGATCGGGAACTGCGGGCGCAAGCCGCGGCAAAGCCTGAATGAGCTCGTCGATGCCTTTGTAGCGCTCGCTGGCCACCAAGCGCGCCACCGCAAGCACCACGCGCCCCGGGGGAAAAGAGCGCGGCCGCGGCGCGGGATTATTCTTGGTCGCCGCAGCGAATTCGGGATCAAGCCCCCAGGCGAGCTGCCTCACCTTCGCGGGCAAGACGCCTTGTTTCTGGACGACCTTCTCCGCCGTATCCACGCTGGGGGCGAGCACGAAATCCATGCGCCGCAGCGCCTGCCGCCGCAGCAGCGGCAGGGGCTCCCATACGTCGATGCCGTGGGCGACAACCGCCGCACGCGCGCAGCCCGACCCCGCCTTGAGCGCCCACGCGACCGGCGCAAGGTTGGGATGTGCAGCAAGCACGACGCGAGCCTTGCCGCGTTCGCGCAAGGCCTCCGCCACAAACCGAATCTTCGAGCCGCCGGCGCCCCAGAAAGTCACCCGCTGGCCGCCCAGCCGGAATTCATTCGCGCCATGGGGGTCTTTGAGACTCAGGAGCCGCACGGGCTGCCGCGTCTCGTCTGCAAACTGCGCCAGCACAGCGGCGATGTGACGCCCGGCGCGCTGCACGCCACCGGGCGCGAGGAGTTCGGAAAAGAGTCCGACGATCATCTGTCTGATTTGCGCCGCCGCGCCTCCTCGAATAGCTCCCGCATCTCGGCGGCATTGTGCTCCCAGCTCAATCGCGCTGCGGTTTCGCCGGCCTCCCGGGCCACGGATTCGCGCAGTGCCGTGTTCTCGTAAAGCTGCCGGATCAGCCGCGCGAGCTCTGCAGCGTCGCGGGCATCCTGCAGGATAAAACCGTCCACGCCGTGCGTGATGATCTCCGAGCCGCCGTTCTGCGACGAGGTGATCACGGGCAGGCCGCAGGCCATGGCTTCCGCGGGAGGCTGCGCAAAGGAATCCTGCAGCGAGGGACCGACGTACACATCGGCGGCGGCATAGAACTGCACGACGTCAGCAGACGGATCGAGAAACCGGACCCGGCTTTGCAGACCGCTCTCGCGCAACCGGGCATCATAGGGCGCGCGGTCGTCCCGCCCGGCAACCAGCAGTCGCAGCGGCAAGTCCGCAAGCTGCGCCATGGCGTCCAGCAGGCAGTCGAGGCCCTTGTTCTTCCATCCGTTGCCGATCAGGAGCAGCGCGAACTCATGATCCGCGATTCCGAACTGACGCCGCATTTCCTGCCGGCGGCGCAGACGTTCTGTCGGATTGAACACTTCATGGTCAATCCCTTGATAGATGACCGCGACGGAATCCTTGCGCCCGAAGTGGCGTTCCAGCTCTTCCGCCACTTTGTGGGACACGGCGCCGACCACCAGCGACGGCCGGGAATAGACGCGCCGCTCGAGCGCGCGAATCAGACGGTAGTAAAGGCGGCGATGAATCAGCTTCGGCCAGAAGCGCGGCGGGTTCTTCCCGAACGAGAGCTCCTCGCCAAGCTGGCGGCGCAGCTCGGCAAACACCACATGGACGGTGACTGCATCCGCGTCCAGGCAATTGATCCCCGGGCTATAGACCAGATCCGGGCGCCCGCCGCGAATCGAGGCATCCCACCAACGCCAAAGATGGTTGGCGAAAAACCACCAGAGATACCCGACGAGGTGCGGTCCGGGAATGGAGGGTACCCGGTGCAGGTGAATCCGGCGGAGGTCCACATCTTCCACTGCCATGCTGTACAGGTGAATCTCAAACTCTTCGGCGAGCCGGAAAATGCATTCCGCCACGCGCCGCTCCGTGCCATGACGCTTGTCCACGGAAGGCGAGACGACGGCGAGCCGGACTTTTCCCATCGCTCGAGCCAACCCTCAGAGGCTCACTTGCATGGTTTCACACCACCGCTGCAGCACGAGGAGGCTCCAGATACGGGACCACCCCACGGAAGAAGGCGATTGGCAGTAGCGCCGCCAGATACTTCGCACGTAACCGGGGCGGAAGACGCCCACGTGACGCAAATGCTCCGGCGCAAAGGTTTCCTCCACCATCGGCCGCAAGCCTCTCGTCAGCCAGCGGGCAAATGGAAACGTGAAGGTTCGCTTGGGCCGCGCGCGCAGGTCCTCCAGCAGTGTAGGCGGCAAGTAGCCCCGCACCGCGTCAAACAGGAGGCGCTTCTGCTGCATGCGCATGGAGGCCGGAATCGAGTGCACAAACTCGACCAAGGCGTGGTCAAGAAACACCGGGCGCACCTCAAGGCTGTGCGCCATGCTCATCGCATCCAAGTCGCGAAGCAGCCGGGGCTCAAGATGCGTGTGCACATCCATGAACGAGACTCGTTCCTTGAGGTCGCAGCCTTCGATGAGCGCAGACCAGTGCTCCAAGTGCTTCAGCGCTGGAGAGCCATTAGAATTCGCGTCCAGCGCGGGGGTGAGCAGCCGCTCGAGGTCCTCTTCGAGGAAAAGAACCTTGACGGCAAGCTGGGAGGCCACAAAGGGATCCCGCACGCGAAGCAGATAAGAGATCTTGCGCCAGCTATAGGGCAAGTCATCGCGCACGAGGAGCCGACCGAGGTTTCCGAGAGGAAACATCCGGAGGCGGTTTGCATACCGGTAGAAGCGCGTAAACCAGGCCAGCGATTCGTACCCCCCGAACAATTCGTCGCCGCCCTGCCCGGAGATGGCCACTTTGAAGCCCGCATCGGCAGCGATGCGGGAGACTGCGTAGGAATTGATGCCATCCACGGTGGGCTGATCCATCGCCCAGATGGCGCGTGCGACGTCTTCCTGCACCTGCCGGGCGGACAGCGGAAGGATGTACTGCGGGATGCGCAGGAGCTGCGCGGTCCGGCTGCTGAGTTCTCCTTCGTCGAAGGCGGTCTCTTCGAAGCTCACCGTCAGCGCGGTCAGGTTGTGGGCTCCGGCCGATTGCAACAGGGCGCCGAGGCAGGCCGAATCCGCGCCGCCGCTGAGGAACAGGCTGATGGGAACGTCCGACACCAGATGAAGGCGGGCGGCCTCGAGCAATTGCTCTGCGAGTTGCTCTGTAATCTGCCCCCCGTGTCGCGGCTGGCTCCTGTCAGGGCGTGGAAGGGACCAGTAAGTGGAGACCTCGAATTTGCCGTCGTGCCAGACGGCCATCTGTCCCGGCTCGAGAGGCTTGACCGCCGCAAGCGCCGTCCACGGCGGGGGCACGTGGCCCAACTGCAAGAATATGCGCACGCCGAGAGGATCGAGCTTGCGCGAGACGCGGCCCGAGGCCAGTAGCGCCTTGATCTCGGAAGCGAAGAGCACGCCGCCGTCGCAGAAGGCGTAATACAGGGGCTTCACGCCGAGACGGTCGCGGAGCAGCACGAGTTTCTGTGAACGGTTGTCCCAAATTGCGATGGCGAACATGCCGCGCAGCTGCTGAACGCACTCCGGCCCGAATTCTTCGTACAGGTGCAGAATCACTTCGGTGTCAGTGGCGGAACGGAAGCGGTGCCCCTTCTCCAAGAGCCGCTTCCGGTGTTCGGAAGCGTTGTAGATCTCGCCGTTGAACGTGATCCAGACAGTGCCGTCTTCGTTGCACATCGGCTGGCGGCCGATTTCCGTTGGATCAATGATCGCCAGGCGCGTATTCCCCAGCACGCAGGGTCCCAGCGACTGGACGCCGGCGCTATCCGGGCCGCGATGCGCCAGCGCCGCGACCATGGCCGAGACCGTCTCCGCCAGGCATGGAGTCGCGCTCCCGCTGACAACTCCCGCTATTCCGCACATTCGTTCAAGCTCCGGCTCGCTGCATGCGAATCAGCCTTCTGGTCGAAGCACGAAGACATGATTGTCTCCGAGCACGGCGGTTCCGGGAAGTACAAGCCCAAGAAGGCGCATGGCCCAAGCGTAGCGCGCCCGCGTAACCTTGAACCCCCTCGGCGGGTAAAGGCAATGTTCAACGAGCTGCAAACGCGCTCGCGGAAGGTACTGGCGCGTGAAGAGGTCCCAGAAAATCGGCGAGATGTGTGTGGCATCGCTCACTCGATCCATCATGCGCAACTCATCCTTGAGGAGGAACTTGACCCGCGCCGCGGCATTATCCACGTTTGGCGTCGTTAGAACGGCGACTCCTGTGGGCTTCAGGAGCCGCACGACACTCCTCAGGAACTGAATCGGAGCTTCCATGTGCTCGATCACCTCGACGGCGGTGACGAGGTCGAAATCCGCTTCCGGCACACGTGAGGGGAAGTCGGCATCATCCAAGTCGATGGCGACAAAGGGCAGAGGCGCGCCAAAGTCAGTTTGGTTGTTGTCAACGGCGAGCACGTTCCAGCCCTGCTCCCCAAGGCGAACGGCCAAAGCGCCGGTCCCGGCTCCGAGATCGATGGCCCGTCCTCCCGGAACGGCATAGCGGGGCAACACCCTCTTCAATAAATAGTCATGGAGCCCACCGAGCGTTTTCTCTTGCAGATTCACTGGGAACGCTCATTCGCTGGGCCGCTGACGGGACAATGATACGCAAGTACCACGATCCTCCAGGGGGGCTGCTCCACCCCTGAAGAATAGCGTTGCTTTATGCTCGACCCGGGGTCGGGAACCATGCGCTGTGAGCCCACCTGTTGGCAGTTTTGCCCGAGCCAGCGCTCCGCCTCATCCGTGGACGCCGAAGGGGTTCGGAAATGGAGGCCGTTGACGACCAAGGTCGTTGAGCCGGCAGGGCGCCCGGCTTCATCCCACTGCCGCGGGCTGTAGACGCGCGGATAGGTCACGGAATTTGGCAGCAGACCGCGAAAGGTGCCCGGCCGTTCGCGTTGCGGGTCGCCCAATGCGTAGGTTAGATAGAAAAAGAAAGACGGATTGTTACCAATGACCAGGCCGCCGCCCCGTACCACGTCCGCGGCTTGACCAGCAACCTGACGCCAGGGTTCGATCCACCTTGGCGCCGCGTAGAACCGTCGTGTGGCCACGCCGTACCATCCCACCGCCGTGATTACAACCAATGAGGCGACCAGAGCTCGCAGCGAAGCTCCGTACCTGGTGCCCATCGGATGTCCGGCGCCCGCAATCGCCAGGGCAATGGGTAGAAGCAACCACGGTGCGATCAGCAGGAGCCTCTTCGTATTTACGATGCCCAGGGCCGCCATCAAAGCAATCGAAAACAGGAAGTAGAGCAGAAAGTTTCTTGCCGAGCTTGGCGCACGGAGGAAAGTAACAATCAAGCAGACAACTATGGCCACGCCCGCGGGAATGGAGAGTGGCCAGAACCACGGCGCTACCGACTCGCTGACGAAAACTGAGTAGAGGCTGTAGACCCCGGAGAACAAAACGGACGATAGCGAATGCTCGGGCTGAAGACTGGTGGATAGCTGCCTGCGAAAAGCCCGCAGGATAGGCAGATACGCAACCACCAGGAGGACGCCCGTGCCCACCAGCGGCTGCCACCATCGCTGCAGCTGCGCGCGCTGGCGCAAGACGCAATCCACGGCCAAGCATCCGAGCAACACCCACCCGAAGTAGTTTGTGTAGACCAGCGCAAGGCTGACGAGAAAAACTGTCACCCAACCAACTTTGGTCGGCCCGTCCACAAGCTTCAGGTAAGCCCACGTCAACAGCGCGACGAGCAGAAAGGAAAAGGAATACCAAGTGGCTAAACGCCCGAAGTGGAATCCATAGGGCCACGCAACGCCAAGGATTGCGACCGCATTCGCGCTGCGAGTTCCCCCCATGCGGTCGGCCAGACGGATTAGAACCCAAAGGCCCAGGAGAAAAAAGGCGATCGAGGGAACCCGAAGCAGTGGCTCCGCCCCCGCCGTGAGGCGCAGCCACCCGTGAAGAATCAAGTCGTAGAGGGGAGGATGCTCGTGCTGGCCTGCCCCGCTCAGAAAGACCTGCAAGGTCCCGCGGACGGGATGCGCGGCGACGTCAATAATTGCGCATTCGTCGTCAACTTCAGTGAACCATCGGTCGGTGAGCACCATGGAGAGACCGAGCGCCAAGAGAAGTACAGCCTCGCCTATTCGAATCGCCCTGAGTGATAGCAAAGGGTGGGTCACGTTGCTCTGTAAAAGCCCCTCTGGGGAACCGGGGTCGAAGCTGAAGCATTCCTCTGGCCGTGGGGGATGAGACGCGCCTCGGACTCAGCAGTCAGGGTGGGCAGACGAAAGAGGATTCCCACGAGCAGCCAGAAGTACGCATTGTAAACGAAGTTCTGGTAGGGCGCGGTGCCGCCGTAGGTAAACGGGAACAGCAACAGAAAAGCAAACCACAGAATGGAAAAAGCGACCGGAAACAACGAGGTCCTCTTCAGTCGCTTGACCACACGCCAGCCATAGAACACCAGGGCCGTCGTCCAGACGATCCACAAGATCGGACCGGGGATGCCCATTTCCAGGAGCAAAGTCCCGTAGCCGTTTTCGATCATAAGCGCCGGCGGCGGCGGCGCGCCCAGGATCCGCACGACGTACTGCATGCCCAGGGAACCCGTGCCGGTACCGTATCCTAGAGGCCATTCGGGGTAATTAAACACCTGCAAGAAGTTGGCAACCGGGTAGTCCCGAACACGGTAAATGAGCTCGGAATTGGGGCTCGAGAGCGCCAGGGTCTCGTAATAGAACGCCAAACGGCCACTGACGGACTCCGAGAAAAAAACCATCATGAAGGAGAAAACGAGCGCTATGGCCAGCGCGCTTCGGAAGAGGGATTTGCGCAGCCGTATCCGGCCGCGCTCGGTCAGGGGCCCTCCCCAGAGCATGCCGATGCCCATCACAAAGACGCTCGCCACGCAGTACACAATGCACCCGCGGGACGCGCTCATCACGGCCGCAAGGAAAATAATGCCGACTCCCAACAGAACCAGTTTGCCCGTTCGTCCAAGCGGGCGGAGCAACTGGCGGCTCACTGCCCCCAGTCCCAGGATGAACATCAGGATCACGTACCAGTCAAAACGGCCCATGCTCACAAAGACCGACGTTGGCGCGGACATCCTTGCTCCGCTGATGGGCGCCATGCGGGTCAACTGGCCCAGGGGCCGCAACTCCGGCGCCAAATCCCGCGGACTCAGGAAACCCGGACCCACCGTTCCCTGAATCACGCCGAGTAGGGCCACCACTGTCGCGATCGCCAGGTTGAACAGCAAGAACCGGCGCAGATCCTCTTCGGAACAAATCAGGGCGTAGCCCAGGAACATCAGGGGAATGTAGTAGAAATACAGCTTAAAGCCCAGGAGGCCATAGAAGATGCTGGGCGAATTCGGATTCGCTATCTGAAGAACGCCGAGCCATACGAACAGCATCAGTGGCATCCAGAACGGGGGCCGGAAGACGGCGACGCTCCTGCGTTTGCGCGCAAACAGAAAAGCCAGATAGACAATTGCTACCAGGGCATCCTTACCGAAATAGACGAGCATGTTGTTGCCCATGAACTTGCGAGCAAGGTCCTCGAAGATCAGCCACCCAAGAAACAAATAAAGTCCCATCCGCCAGTTGGCCAGAATCGACAGGACGATGACGCCGGCAGCCAGTCCCAGGACCTCCAGGCTCCACCCGCCCAGCCTGCCTTCGACAATCCAGTTCGTGAAGAAGAGCGCAAGCACGAACGCTCCGAAAAGAAACAAAAGCGACTTCACCTGCCGGTTCACAATTGTCCCGCTAAGAGCGTTGGACATTTCCCTCACCCATCGGCTGTGAACCCTCCCTTTTCTGAATCAGCCTCCCATAGATTTGCAAATATTCACCGACCATGCGCTCTTGACCGAACAGCTTGAGCGCACGCGCCCGGGCCGGCCCGGCAAACTTGCCGATGACGTTGCGGTTCTCCAGGACTTCGCGCATGGATCGGACCAGAGCATCCGCGTTGCCCGGTTCGAACTTCAGACCGGCATCTCCCACAACCTCGGTGAGCCCGCCAATATCGGAGGCAATCACCAAACGGCCCGCCATCATGAATTCGATGGCTGAGAATCCTGCGGTCTCCTCGCAGGTCGAGGGCATGACCAGAACGTCGACATCGCGCAGAGCATCCTTCAGGACCTCTCCGGACAGGAAGCCGGTAAAGACGATGTCCTCCAGAAGGCTGAGGGCTCTGGCTTGCCGCTCCAGGAAAGCCCGCCGCGACCCATCCCCGATGAGTTTCAGGCGCAGGCCATAACCCTGGTCCCTCAGGCGTCTGGCGGCCGTCAACAACAAGAGCAAGCCCTTTTCATGAACCAGGCGACCCACGTAAGCGAAGCAAAGAGGCGTCGAGGGTTCTCTGAGGGCAGTTGAGACAGGCTCACTGTCCCGCGGGTCGGGCACGCCGTTGTAGACGACCCGCGACTTGGGCAGCTTCAAGCGCCCCAGAACGTGCTGCGTGACTGCCGCATTTGCCGCAGCCATTCTGCACATCCAGCGCCGCGGAAAGGTCAGGACCAGCATTCGCAGGCTGCGCATCCAGCCGACGGTTGCCGCGTTACACTGCATGCACTTGTGGTAGCGCCCGGCCGCAAAGTGTCCCGGACACACCGCGTAGGTCGGCTCATACATCAGCAGCCCGTTCGGGCAGATGGCCTGGTATCCATGGTGCTCGACCACAACCGGCTTTCTGCGAATCAGACCAAACAGCAACGGCAGAAACGAGGGCCCGGCGAGTTGAACGACGTCGGCCTGGCCGATCAAGCGCCACAGCCCACGAAGCCCCGGCCGGCGCACGATCGGAAAACCCAGCTTCGAATCGTCGAATTCTCCAGCGGGAGAATCGGTAACGACCATCACTTCATGGCGCCGCTGAACAAGACCCTCCGTGAGGAGCAGCACGAAGGTCTGCACGCCACCCTGCAAGGGCAGGAAAGCTTCACTGCAAACGAGAACTCTCATCGGCTGAGGCCGTGGAAGCGCGCGAGCGTGCCCTTTCGCGGTTGCCTTGGGCGGAATGGGACGCGGGGCTGCTGCAAGGGATTCCAGCATTTTTCTCGCGATCGCTTCCCAACTGAACCATGCGGCGTGGGCCTTGAGACTCTTCTCCCGTAAGGCACTGCGCAGTTCGTCCTCGGCAAGAACCTGAAGAAGAGCCGCAGACAGAGCGTCGCGATCACCCTCCGGCACCACGACGGCTCCGGCTTCCGTCAGCGGGAACGTTGTGTCTCGTCCGCCATAGCCAACCAGTGGCACGCCGCAAGCGACGGCTGCCAGCCCGCTGCCGCGGCGCGTTGAAAGGGGACCGCGGACAAACAGGAGCACATCGCTAGAGGCCAGCAAGCGGCTCACTTCTGCGCCCGGCAAGATGCCGCGCACATCCAGGTTGGCTTTGCACCCGTTCAGAGTTTCGCGGAACCGCGACCCGGCCTCTTCGGCGCCCCGGCCCATCACCAGCAGCCGGAGGCCGGGAAACTTCTCCGCCGCTGCCAGCACCGCATGGACTATGTCCTCGACCTCCTGTTGCTGTGCGACCGGCCAGGTCGAAACCCCAAACACCGCCACGGTTCTTTGTTCCGGTGTCGTCCGAGTGGAGGATTCGAGACCCAAATCCTGCACCGATGGAATGTTCGCTCCCACGGGGATAAAAACGGCTTTGGGTGAATCCGCGGGGAGCCAGGGCGCACGGTCCGGCGGAATCGTCAACACCGCGCGTTCGGCCAGCCGGTAGGCCGTGCGCATCACCCAGTACTGTAGGGCGACGCGCTGGCGGTCGATCCAGCGCTTGCCCGGAACGCACCGGACGTCGTGGAAGACCACGGCCACACGGCATCCCCGCGCCCTGAGCAATCCCAGCACAACGGGCAGGAACACAGGGAAGCCCCGTTGCGACCACATCATCGCCGTGTACTGGACGAGTACCCAATGCCCCTTCCACGACCCGGTGAGCCGCCAGAGCCTCCATAGTGCGGGCAACCACGCCAGAGTGAACCAGGACACCTCGGCAATCTCGAAGGGCACGCCCTGGGCCTGTACGGCCCCCGCCAGCTTGGCGCAGTAGTCCCGCACGGCATCGGTGGGCTCGTCACGCCGGCCTACGAGAGCGATGATTCGGCTAGAGAGGCTTCCGGCCTCTTGCGTTGATTCCGCTGCATCCATAGCGGAGGATGCTCTCTCCTCTATCCGCGCGCTACCGCCCAGAGATACTCCTGCCGGTAGTCGGAATAATGTGGGTGCACGGGTGCGAGGCGCTCCGTGGCGTAGCCAAATCCTGCCAGGAAAACCTCAAAATCCCTCATGCGCGCCGGGTCGTGGATTTCGCAAAGCAGTTTCGGCTTCGCTTCTTCGAACGTCCTTCGCGCGCCATGAAACGCTTTCCACTCCGCGCCTTCCACGTCCATCTTTACCAGATTGGGCCTTCGAAGCTGTGAATCGAACACCAGCGTGTCCAGCGTGCAAGCGCGCACCCGCACATTGCCCGCGCTCGAAGGTTCCGTCACAGACACATGTCCCTGCGTCCGGTTCGAATCGCTGGAGGCCTGTTCAAAAACCATCTCGCCTTCCTCCGACCAGACGGCTGCCTCGACCAACTGGATCTGCCGCATTTCATTTCGGGCGACGTTGCCGCGCAGCGCGCCGGCGTTTTCCGGGTCGGCCTCGACAGCGACCACCTGGCCGGCTTCGCCCACCAGCCGCGCGGCAATCATGCTGAAAAAACCCGTATGCGCTCCCACGTCATAAAAGCAGTCGCCCGGCTTCAAGTGCGCGCGGAGAAGCTCCTGCAGCCAGGGCTCGTGATCACCGTTCAGATAGCCAGGCTCAAAGCGCGGGTCCACGCGCATCCACAGGCCTCGCGCGAGCCCCGAAGGGATCTCGATCCACAGCTTGATTCCACGGGGAAGCAGCTTGTGGACCACGCTCCGCAGCGCCGGCCCGAGGCCCGGCACGCGCAAAGAGCTGGAATACATGGCGCGGACGGAATCCGAGCGCGTCAACCCGTGAAGAACTTTTTCTCTCACGCTCATTGTTTCGCCTGCAGCCGCGTCGCAAGCAGCGCCAGGAATTGCTTGGCGCGCTGGTCTCTGGAGAACCTCTCCGCACGGCGGCGAGCCCCTATCTGAAGTCGGCGAAGTAGATCAGTGCTTGTCAGCAAACCTGCCACCGCTTCGGCCAGCGCGGGAGGATCGTTCGGCGGCACCAGCAAGCCGCTCTCTCCGTCCTCCACGATCTCGGGAAGGCCTCCCACCCGCGTGGCCACCACGGGCACGCCGCACGCCATGGCCTCCAGCGCGACCAATCCAAATGGCTCGTACAACGAAGGCACGACCGCAACCGATACGGAATTCCAGAATGCCGGCATTTGCGAGCGCGGAAGCTCGCCCACAATGCGCAAACCACCCCGCCCTGCCAATTCCTCCACGCGCTGGGAAATTCCCTGCGCTTCGCGGGAAATTCCGGGCCCCTTCCAGAGTGTCGCGCTGCCGGCAAGGTGAAGCTCTGCCATCGGCGCTCGCTCCTTTAAGATTTGCCACGCATCCAGCAAATCCGCGATCCCCTTTCTCGGCGTCCATTGCCCGGCAAACCCCACGCGAGGCGGCTTTGATTCCGGCGGCTCGGCCGGCTTGAAAACTCCAAGGTCCACCGCATTCGGAACAACGGCCGTCGCTCCCTCGGGGATGCCCTCATGCTGCTCCAAGAAGAGCCGGCGCTCGCTCTCGCTCGGAAACAGATAGAGCGCGCGGCGAAACCGCGCCCGCCAGCCCGGGAGCTTCCAGTAGCGCGGCAGCGGCGTAGCCCAGTCGAAGCGGGCGATGGCGCGCTCGGGAGCCCATCCTGCCACCATGGGTTCGTTGTACGCGATTAAAAGCGACTGGCGCTCCCTCCAAAGAAACGCGCCGCAATATTCGAACGACGAAATCCAGGCGGAGCGGCTGCGGATGGGCAACGTATGCACGCCGGCGCCGTTGGCTGCGGCGCGCCCGTACACGCGGACCGGGATGCCGGCCTCGCGCAGGATGGCTGCGTCCTCCCAAAGCACCACTTCCGAGCCTCCGCAGGGGTCCTGGCCCAGCACCGACAATCGCGTCGCCAGCAGAGATGCCCCCAGGCGTTCCAGCTTCTCGAGATTCATCGCCAGCTCTTCGGCGCGCGCGCATCGCGGCTTACAAGTCCCAGCAGCGCCAGTGCGCGCGCGAATTCGCCCAGGCTGATGACGATTCCTCCCCAGCATTGCCGGGCAATCGCGTGTCCCAGGCCGCGGCCGCACGTTTCGAACGACTGCAACGCAGTCCGGATCCGCTGGCGGGGGTTCGCGCGAAGGTGCTGCCGCATCCAACGGCCGCCTTCTCCTCCGCGGCGCCACGCGAGCGGCAGAACCCGCTTGAGGCGAAATTCCTCCGGAGTCTTGTAATGCCAGACCCAGGCATCCGGCAGAAACGCTGCGGTCACGCCCGCGCGCTCCAGCCAGTCGTTCTCCTCCATCGGTGGCCGCACCGCTTCGTCGAAGCGCGCGCGCTCAAACGCCCAGCGGAACGCCGCCATGTTGCAAGCCACTGGAACGGTCTTGGAATCGGCCCCGCGGGGGGCTTCGAGGATTTCCGAGAGCAGCGCGCCCACCTCGCCGCGATGCTTGCCAACAATCGGCCCATCCACCGTCAAGCGGACTGCGCCGGAAACGGCAGCGCAGCCGCTCTGCAAGAGACCGTTCACCAGCTTTCCCAGCCAGTCCGGCGGCACAATCACGTCGTCGTCAATGAAAACGAGAATGTCGCCCCGCGCTGCCTGGAGCCCCAGGTTTCGCGCTGCGTTGGCGCCCAGAGCCTGTTCCTGGCGCAGCAGCACAACCGGAATGGGAGTCGTCTTTGCAAATTGGCGCACAACCTCCGGAGTCCGGTCGCTCGAAGAGTCGTCAATCACGATGATTTCCGCCGGTGCGTTTGCGCGCGGGATTTTTCCCAATGATTCCAGACACCGCGCGAGAATCGCCGCGCGATTGCGCGTAGGCATGATTACGCTGACCGCCCGCGTCATCCTTGAATCCATGCCGCAATCTCCTGGAGCTTCTCTCGCGGCGCCGCCAGGTAATTCCTTATTTCGGGATACTCGTCTCCTAGCACATGCGGGACAAGCGTTCCGCCCGGCTGGAAATCAAACCACGTGTAGTCATAGTCGCCCAATGCGGACACAATCTCCCGCGCCGGATATCCCCAGGGCTTGGTGACCCAGTCCAAGACTTCGCAGATGACGAAGGGACGAATGGAAGAAAACAGCCGGCCCGCGCCGCAGATGGCTTCCCTTTCGCCGCCCTCGAGATCCAGCTTCAGCAAGTCCACGCGCTCGATGGCCTTCTGCTCCAGATAACGGTCGAGGCGGATCGTTTCCACAACAACTTCCCGCACCGGAAACTCGACCGGCGGCCGCTGCAGACTGTTCATCGTTGTGAATCCGGAAAGGATTGTAAACAGAGCCCGCGTTCCCTCGCGCGCTGAAACCGCAAAGGGTTCTACGACGAGGCCGGAGAGCCTGTTCAGCCGGAGGTGAAATTCGAGCCGGCGGCGTTCCCGAGCAGATGGTTCAAAGGCCACGACGCGCCCTTGAGAACGCAGCTTGAGCAGCGCGAGGATCGAATACAGGCCGTGGTAGGCGCCCACGTCGAAGAACGTCATGCCGGGCCGAAGAAAGCGCCAGAGAAAACGCAGCTCGCCGGTGTCGTCTCCCCAGTATTCAAAGAGGGCGCGGTCGGAGTGCACGCGCGGCATCATGTAAGACCACCAGAACGAAACCTTTTCGTCCGGCGAAATCGTCAGCCGCACCGGGACAGGCACGTAGGGCAGCCTGGTCAAGCCCTGTTGCAGAAAGAAACGGGCGGTGACTCTTTTCTCCGGGAGAGGCTTCCGCAAGAAATTCCCAAACCGTTCGATGAGCGTCCCTTCCATTCCTACGAGTTCTCCTCCAACTGTCCCGTGTGGACCGCCTGAGCTTCCGGAATCCTGAGTTGCGCGGGAATATTGAGCACGCCGGCCCACTGGTCCTGCGGATGTGAAAGCGGCGGCGTTTCCACGACCAGCGCGGGCACCGCGTGCCACAGGTCAAGCAGATGGCCGCCGGTCAGATTGTTGCCGCGGTTGAAAAGCGAACACAGCAGCGTGTAAGCGCCGGGACGGATGGGCAGCATGGGAATCTGAACGTGCAGCTCGTGCACGCCAGGAGGGAGTTGCAGCCCGTCGAATCCCCACCCGACCACAGTGAAATTGGCGTCATTCTGAACGGCGAGCCCGAGATGCCCTTGAAAAACGGGTTCGCTTACCTGCACGTGCAGCCGCACCGTGAGTTCCTGGAGGTGATGGCGAACCGTGTTGCCTCCGTCCGCGAAATCCCAGCGCAGAAAGCAGCGCCCGCTTGTTTCTTCCCCGGCCATCTGCGCTGCTTCGTAAGCTCCCACGATTTCGCCGGCAGGTCCGGAAGCACGTACCTGTCCGTGGTCAATCCAGAAGACGCGCTGGCAGAGGCGGCGGATCTGGTTCATCTGGTGGCTGACGAAGAGGATCGTGCGGCCGCCGCGGGCCACGTCGCCCATCTTGCTCAGGCACTTCCTCTGAAACTCGATGTCGCCGACCGCCAGGACTTCGTCAATCAGCAGGATCTCCGGCTCGAGATGCGCGGCCACGGCAAAAGCCAATCGCATCTGCATGCCCGTGCTGTAATGCTTCAGCGGAGTATCCAGGAACTGCTCGACCTCGGAGAACGCGACGATGGCATCGAAGAGGCGGTCAATCGCTTTCTTCCGCATGCCCAGGATCGCGCCGCTGAGGTAAACGTTTTCGCGGCCGGTCAGCTCGGGATGAAAGCCGGTGCCGACTTCCAGCAGGCTCCCTACGCGGCCGCGGATCTCGGCGGAGCCGGACGTAGGTTTCGTGACCCGGGCCAGGATCTTCAGCAGCGTTGTTTTTCCTGCGCCGTTCCGGCCAATCAGCCCGACCACTTCGCCCTCGCGAACGTCGAAGTTTACGTCCTTGAGCGCCCAGATATGGCTTGGCCGGCCGGCATCACCGGCGCGCCGCTCGAACAAGCGCAGCGGAGCCTTCAGCGCATTGGCCAGCACGTCGCGCAGAGTCAGGTAGCGTTCGCGCTGGCCGATGCGATAGCGTTTGCCCAGGTTCTCGACTTGGATTGCAGCGTCGCTCACAGCCTACACCACATCCGCAATGGTCCCTTCGACCTTCTGGAAGTACAGCAGCCCGCCCACGAGCAGGACAAGCACGGCTCCCACCGACGCAAAGAGCATCGGCCCGGGCGCGGGCCCGCGTCCGGTAAGCGCCCAGCGAAAGCCCTCCACGACGCCCGCCATCGGGTTCAGGCCGTACAGCCAGCGCCACTTCTCCGGCACCAGTGTGCTCGGATAGGCGACCGGCGAAGCAAACAGCCAGAATTGCACCAGGAACGGCAGCGCATAGCGCACGTCGCGATAGATCGCGTTCAACGCCGCGAGCCACAGTCCCACGCCCAGAGCCGTCAGGATGGCCAACAGCAGAAACGCAGGCACCAGCAGAAACGCCGGGCCCGCGCCAATCCGGTAGTAAAGCATCATGGCCATCAGCACGATGAGGCCGATGCCAAAATCCAGCAGCCCGGAAAGAACCGACGACAAAGGAAGAAGCAGCCGCGGAAAATAGACTTTGGTGATGACGCGCTGATGCTCCACAACGGTGTTCGTCGCGTTCTGCAGAGCGCCCGCAAAGTACGTCCAGGGCAGCAAGGCGCAATAGTAGAAGATCGGGTAGGGCAAGCCGTTCGAAGGGAGCTTCGCCAGCTTGCCGAAGAAAATACTGAAGACGACCATGGTCAGGAAGGGCTGGAGCACCACCCAGACCGCACCGATAGCGGTTTGCTTGTAGCGGACCTTGATGTCACGCCACACAAAAAAATAGAGCAGCTCGCGCTCCGCCCAGAGTTCCGCCAGGTCCAGATCGAATCCGCGCGGCGGAACGATGCGCACGGTCTGCGCGGCAGCGTGGCTGATGGGATGGGAGGCTGCGCTCATCGCTTTTTGTCGCTCCCGCCGGCAGGCTGCTTGAGCCGCTCGACGTCTTCCCTTTCGATCTCCTGCATCAACGAGCCGCGCGCGCCCAGATAACTTCTGGCGGTGCGCAGAAAAACCGCGGGCACGACCGCGACCTGGTTATAGGCCACTGTGCGCCAAGAGACCGGGCCGCGCGCGGGCACGCGATGCGTTCCCCATTGGAAGATGAAGCCTGCATTCCAAAGGACCAGCACGCCGACCGAAGCCGCCACCAGGCCCGCAGCGAGCCGCTCGCGCCGGAGCCGGCGCGCCGCGGCGTCCATGGCAGCAGCGAGCCCGAGCACAAAGACCGGCGTCAGCGAAACGAAAAAACGGTTTCCAAAGGACGCGATGCCGTGCCAATTCTCGTAGCTCGCGATGACGTAACAGAAAGCGCCGAACGTAACCAGAAGCATGGCTGCAAATTCCCGGTCGTACTTCATCATGTAAAACAAGCCCGCGACCGCAAGCAAGACGACCGGCGTCCAAACGAAAAGCCCATGATTTGAAGAGAACAACACGCTCCAAAGAGCCGGCGAGCCCCAGAACCAATTCTCGCCATAGCCGAAGCTCAACGGATGGCCATAAATAATCTTTTTGGTGATCAGCGTGGGGAGAAACGCCAGGACCAGTGCCAGGGCGAAAACAAGATTGGCCGAAAACAAGCGCCGGAGCGATCCCTGCTCTTGTCTCCTTTGCAGTGCGCGCCGGTAGCAGCCGAGCGACTCGAGCAGTACAACGAGAAGCAGGACGCCATTGATGTAATAGACATCCAGCATCAATCCAGCGATCAGACCCAGGAGCGCCCACTGGGGCATGGTCCGCGTGCGGCGCGTCCGGTGCCAGTACCACAGAAACAGCGCGCCCGCGAAAGCCGAATGCGCGTGCGACCACGAAGGGTTCAAATACATGTACACGGGAAGCGAGCTGGCAAACCAGATCCCCAGCGTGCTCCAGAAGGCCCAGCGCTCCTCGAAAAAGGCCCGCGCCAAGCGAAAGGAAAGAAACAATCCGGCAAAACCATAGAACGCCGTGCCCAGGGCCATGGCCATGCGGTAGGGCCGCGAAAAACCGTCGGCCGGAATCCGCGCGCCCAGGCGATTGAGCGCCAGCACCGCTGCATGCGTGGGAATCAGAAACGGGGCCCAGTCGATGGCCGGGCCGATTGCGAAGTGGTTGTCGATGTACCCGGTCGAGGTGTACTGCTCGGCGGTCAAGCGGCCTTCCGTGTCCACGCGGTTCATGCGAAAGGACTCGTTTGCGGCCAGCCAGTCTTTTTCGAAACGCAGATCATGATCGATCAGCAGCGCCCGAGCGTAAGCGTAATAACCGACACCGTCTCCGCGTACCCAGGGATTCACCAGAGGAAGCGTAAACAGGAACAGCAGGAGCAGAATTTTTTCCGCGCGTCCCCAAGGTATGCCGTGTCGATCCATGCGTGTGACGTCTTCGCGCTGCGAAAGGAGCAATAACAGAATCGAATGACGTCTGCAGCCGAGCCGGCAAGACCGGCGGCAATCGGCACCGCCGTCCCCTCTTACCGGCGTCTCGAAACTTGCTACCCGGCCAGCGGTTTCGCCGCGGTCGGCGTGGTCGCGTTCCCCTGCGCGCCTCGCCGGGCCTGGCTCTCGCGGAGATGCGCTGCCACCCGATCAATAATCTCCGTTAAGGTTGTCCGGGGCCGGTAGCCGGTGAGCCGCTCGAGCTTCTCGAGCAAAGGCACGCGCCGGAACATGTCCTCGAAGCCGGGCTCGTACGCCTTCTCGTACGGGATATGGTGAATCGGCGAAGAACTCCCAGTGCGTTTCTTGATCAAATGGGCGAGCTCCTCGATGGACACTTCCTGGTCGCTGCCGACGTTCACCACTTCCCCAACCGCCTTGTCGGTGGAAATCAGCCGCACAATCGCTTCCACCGCGTCGCTGACGTCACAGAAGCAGCGGGACTGCTTTCCTGTGCCAAAGACGGTGAGCGGCTGGCCGGCGAGCGCCTGCCCCACGAGGCTGGGCATCACCATGCCGTAGCGGCCTGTCTGCCGCGGGCCCACCGTATTGAAGAACCGCGTGATGACTACGGGCAGCTTCTTCTCTTTCCAATAGGAAAGCGCCAGGAATTCATCCAGCGCCTTGGACGCCGCGTAACTCCAGCGCCCCTTTGTCGTGGGCCCCAGGACGAGATCGTCTTCCTCGCCGAACGGCACCTTGGAGTTCTTGCCGTACACCTCTGACGTGGAAGCAATGAAAACGAGCTTGCGTTTCTTGCAAGCCGCATCGAGCACGAGCTGCGTGCCGTGGACGTTGATCTCGATGGTGCGTACGGGACTTTCGACGATCAGGCGCACGCCGACGGCGGCCGCGAGGTGAAACACCACGTCGCATTCATCCACGAGTTCCTTGAGTACCTGATTGTTTTCGATCCCATCCAGGTGGTAATGCATCCGCTCGTGGCCCTTCAAGTGGCGGATGTTATCGATGCTTCCGGTAGAAAGGTCGTCGAGGATAAAGACGTGGTCACCACGCCCGAGCAGATATTCTGCCAGGTGAGAACCGATAAAACCCGCACCGCCGGTGATCAGATAACGCATCCTCGTTCCCCAGTGATTCGGACTCCATTTTCTCAGGAATCCAAGTGCGGCTGCGGGGCTTCCTTGTTGCCGTATCCATATGGATAGTACCGGTAGGAGTAGTAGTAGTCCGGCGAGTTGACGTCGACTGCGTTCAGCACCACTCCCAGGAAGCGGCACTTCACACTGGCGAGCAGGTCGCGGGTCCGAAGGAACGCTTCCTTGGGCGTTTCCCCGCTGCGCACGACCAGCAGGACGCCGTCGACAAGCGCAGATAGGATCGCCGCGTCGGTGGCGGCCATCACCGGGGGCGAGTCAATCACGATGAAACGATATTGCTTCCGCAACTGGTCTATCGCCTCCTTAAGCCGCTGCGAGGAGAGCAAATCGGCGGGGCTAGGAGGAATGGGCCCGGCCACAACCGCAGCGAGGTTCGGAATCCTCGGGTGGGGCACCGTGACCAACTCAAGCGAAGAAACGCCGGCCAGGTACGTGCTCAGCCCGGCATGCTTGGCGTCACCCAACTGGAATAGCTGGCTGATCGTCGGCTTGCGCATGTCGCCGTCCACGAGCAGCGTGCGGTCGCCCAGCTGCGCCAGCGTCACGGCCAGATTGAGCGCCGCAGTGGTTTTCCCTTCACGCGGCAACGCGCTGGTCACCAGCACCACCTGGGGAGGGCGCTCGGCCTGCGACAGCAACAGGGAGGTTCGCAACGCGCGGAACGCTTCGGAGACCTGCGACTGCGGCTGATCATGCGAAAGCAGTTCCACGGGAGTGGAATCGCCGTTTTTCGCAGCGGACCTCAGCATCCTCGGCACTCGCTTCCAGCCGTTCGTAGAGAGCATTGAGGGGATGACTGCGAGCGCGGGCAACCGGCCCAGGCGTTCGACGTCGTCCGGAGTTTTGATCGTGTTGTCCATGTACTCCCGCAGAAAGGCCAGGCCCAGGCCGCCCACAAGCCCCACGAGGACAGCAAGAAGAATATTCCGGGCCTTTTGGGGCCGCGACGGCCCCCCGGGAACCAGTGCCGGGTCCACTACGCGCAAGTCGCTCGATCGCAGGCCCACGGAGATGCTGGCTTCCTTGAGCTTCTGCAGCAGGCCCTCGTACAGTTGCTTGTTGGCCTCGGCTTCGCGCTTCAGGATGTTGTACTGCACAAGGCTCTCGGCCATGGCGTTGGATTCGGCCTTCTGTTTCTCCAGAGCTCCATCCAGCAAAGTCTCTCGCTGCCGAGCCGCACGGTATTCGGACTCCAGCGCGTTGACGATGTTCTTCTTCTCTGTCGTCATCCACTGGTCCATCTCTTTCAACTGCTCATAGATCCGCGCCACCTTGGGGTACTTGGGGCCGAATTGATTGAGCGCCTCGGTATATTGGGAGCTCAGGTCCGCGCGCTTGCGGATCAAGTCCTGTATCGCCGTGTTCTCCCGCACCAGGGGGAGCGAATCCACCCTCCCGGACTGCGCGAGCTGGAAATTGGCCTCCTTCTGGATGCGGTTCGCCTGCGCTTGCGTCAGCTCCCTGTTCAAGTCCGACAGTTTTTGGGTGGTGATGTTCTGCTTTTCGTCGACGGTCCAGATCTGGTTTTGGCGCTCATAGGCGAGGCGCGCGTCTTCCGACTTCTCCACCTTGATTTTCAACTCGTCCAGTTGCTGCGCGAGCCAGTTGGACGCCTTCGTCGTGGCCTCGAACCGCGTCCGATAGCCGAATTCAACAAAATTCTGGATGTGCGCGTTTACGATTTCTGCCGCCAGTTTCGGATCGTTCGCTTCGAATTTCACCTCAAGGAGATGGCTCTCCGGGATGCGCTTCACGGTCAGCCGACCCAGGAAAGTCCCGAGGACGGCCAGCTTCTCTTTCTGCGACGCGCCGCTGCCGGCTTTCGCCCCAGCCTTGTCAGAAGATGGCGTGAATCCAAAATCCCGGTTGTGCGCCAAGTTGAGCGAGTCGATCGTCTGCAAGGCGATCGTCTCACTCTGCAAAATCTTCGACTGCGTCTGGATATAGTTGTCGATATCCCAAAATACGGCATCGGCAGAAGCGCCGCCCTGCGGCAGAAACATTGGCAGTTCCCGGTCGACCTCCACGCGCGCGACCGCTTCGTACACGGGTTGTGTACGGAAGGTGGTGATGGAAACCACGGTAACCACGGTGAGGAGAAACATCAGGCTCAGCCACATGTGCTTGCGCAGAATCCTGATGTAATCGCGGAGGTGGGTTTCCCGCATCCCTTGGGCCCAGAAAAGATCGGACCCGATCGTCGGGAGGAGCTCCATGTTCCCCGAACGACCAAGGTCGCGCGGTGCTAAACTGGTTTCCTCATTCATCAAGATTCACCGCTCCCGCCAAAGAGTTTTGGGCTGAACGCTTCCCTGTGCCGTCAACGCGAAGCACGCACGATCGCAATTCCGGTCGTAAGTGAGAGCGCCACCTCAGCGGCGCGGCGCAGGGCCTTTTTCCCGGAGCTGTCGGGGACAAATAGGATGTCATTCGGGCGCAAGGTCAAGTCCTCGGCCTTGCGCGCCATTATTTTCCTCAGGTCCACATTGATTTCCTGCTTCGTTCCGCTTTCCGAACTCCTTCGAATGATCACCGCATCGGCAGGCTTGGCCGTGCCCTTCAACCCCTGGGCCAGAGCGAGCAATTTGAGCGCGGTCATCTGCTCGCCGCTGTTTTGCAAGACGAATCCGCCCGAGTGTTCCACCGCGCCCACGACATACACAATGCCGGCCCGAGGCACGCTCACGATGTCGCCGCCAGAAAGGAGGACGTTGAACTTAGGATCCCCGGATTCGAGTAAGTCGTTTATTTTAATGGTGATAGACTGGGCCGTACGGGCCGGTTTGTCATCTGCCGGTGACTTCTCCGCATTTCCTGCAGCCGGCGGTGAATCCGGTGCCGCCGCCGCTGCGCCGGGCCGGGTAATAATCACCAAATCGCCGGCATCTTCGGCGATCCCCCCCGCTTCCGAGAGCACTTCGAGCAGGGTCATTTCGCGGACGGCCTGGACCACCATCGGCCTGCGTACGGAGCCAATCACGGTGATCGGATGGCTGAGGTGCTCCTTCACGAAGATGGTCACCTGCGCATGCGTGACCATGCCATTGGTCTGCAGCAACTCCGCCAGTTTCTGTTCGAGTTGATAAGGCGTCAGGCCCAGCGCCTGAATCCGAACGGGGATCAACGGCAGCGAGATGAACCCGGAGTCGCTGACGCGGACCTCGCGGGAAAGCTCCGGCACGTCGAAAACCTCGATGTGCAGCAGATCCCCGCCGCCGATCTGATAGTCGCTCTTGCGGGACTGAAATGCGGACGCCAGCTGCTGAATGCGGTCGTTGGTGTCCTTGGAGGTTTCGAACTTTTCCTGGGCAAAGGCGGGCGCGGCCCCGAGCAGACCCCATCCCAAAAGGACAACAAGCACCACCCGGATCCAGATAGACGAATACACTCCCGCAAAAAATTTCCGGTTCAATAGATCCCCCCACGCAGCGCAATTATACCGCCCGCGCTGCACCGCTCAGCAACGGAAAACGGATAATTTCGCAGGGGATTTGCTCATTTGTGCACGAGCCAGGCGTCGGGATCCGCGCCGGCCAAACTTGCCTGAAGGAGGAAAAGCAGGGCGTTGGAAGGGATGTGAAGATTGAAATCCACGAAGCCGTGTACCAGGATTCCCGCGCAGGCCACCAACGCGCCGATGCGCACGGCCCAAAAGAAGGGCTCGCGCGTGGCCTGCACTCCCGCCAGCCATCGGCGAAACAGGAGGAACAGGAAGGCCGCGCAGCATGCTCCTCCGACAAGGCCGGCATCGGCCAGGGCCTCGACGTAGTCGTTGTGCGCGTGATTCACCACCAGGCCGTCATAGAGGCTTTCATAGCGCGGATAGGCGGTCTCCAGGGTGCCCAGGCCGGCGCCCAACACCGGATGGTCCAGAAAAATGTGCCAGCTATCTTTGATCATCACCAGGCGCCGCGCCTCGGGGACTTCGTTGGCCTTGAAGCTCGCAAAGCGCTCCAGTGCCGTTCCCACCCCCAGCCACGTCACCACGGCTCCCGCGAGCAGGAAGAACGCAGCCGCCGCAGCCAGCGATCTCGCACCGGCGGGCCGCGCCCAGGCCAGCGCTCCCACGATCACCGACTGAATCAGGAAGCTCGCAATGCCTCCCCGCGAGGCTGCCACGAACAGCGCTCCGACCGGAATCAGCGTGAACAGCACGACAAGGGGCAAACGATCGCGGCGCTCGCCGCGCACCACCAGCAGGGCCAGCCCCACCGGCGCGATCAGCTCCACGAATCCCGCGAAATGATTCCGGTTCACATAGGGCCCGAACGGATAACCGCCGTAGCGGAGCTCTCGAAACCAGTAGAGTTTTCCGTTGAACGTGAATTGCTGGAGGATTCCGAACACCGAAACCAAGAAACCGAACGCGAGCAGAGACCAGACGAACCCGCGCACGGAACTCGCGCTCCGAAAGGCCTGCACGGCCAGGAAGAACACCACCAGGTAGGCCAGCAGCCGCAGCAGCTCCACCTTGGTGGCAAAGGGATACACCGAAAGGCCCGCGACCCACTGCAGCAGGCCGATCCCGCTGAGCCCGGCGAGAGGCCAAATGAGCGGATTCCAGAGGATCCGCTGAACCTTTCCCGCAGCGAACAGCGCCGCCCAGAGAATCAGCAGCAGCGCCGCTCCGATTTCGAGCACGGACTCGGACCACGTCTCCACCGCGCCGTGGGCCAGCACCGTGAAAGCCAGCAGGATGCAGATGCCCGCGCGGATGGCGGTCATCGCGGTTGCTCCCGGGACGCGCCGCCGATGGGCACGAGCGAGACGTCATCCACCCACACGGTCCCCCGCAGCTTGTTGTCCAACTTGCGGCTTGGCTCGCGACGCAGAACGATCTCCAGCAGCCGCGTTTGGGGGCCCGTGGTGAACTCGATTTGCTGCAGCGACCACGGCTGCGTCCCCAGCAGGTTCGTCGTCTCGATTTCCGTGAATCCGCTGGGGCGTGGAGAGCGAATGAAGAAGCGCAACCCGCTCTCCGTGGTGATTCCCTCGATCCGGACATAGGCGGAGAAGCGGTACTGCCGGTTCGGCTCCACCGGAACAAGCTGCCGCACTTGGCGAAAATCGAGATTGGCGCTGCCGTCGAAGCGGACGCGCAGCGCCCGACCCCCCGAATGCGGACTGGATTCGTCCATCTCGTAGTCCGCTCCGTCCATCGGATCCAGGTGCCAGCCGAATCCTCCCTGCGGAGGATCGCTCTCGAACCCTCCGTCCGTGATGCGCTCGCCGGTCGCGGCGTCGGGAGCTTTGTTACCGCTGCCCGTCAATGCCTGGCGCCACACCTGCCACGCATCCTTCTCCTGATACTGCAGGACCAGTTCTTCCACCAAGGGCAGGGCGCGGCGCAGCTCGAAAGGCTGGCCCAGCGCGATCATCCGGTTCCATACCGCGAGCGCCGGTGTGGCCTCGCGGTCGGCGGCGAGCGCGTCCACTGCGTCGAGGCAGGCGCCGCTCGACGGGGGAATGATTCCCGTAAGGATTTTCTGGATGTCCTGCGTGGCGCGCCACGCGGTGGTTACGGCCGACCGCAGAAGCTTGGGATTCGTTTCGACAGCGTGACGCATTTCCACAAGCGCCTCCGGCACATTTCCCGCGCGGAGAAGAAAATTGCCGTAGCGCCAAGCCACCTCTGCGGAAATCGGGTGGCTGGCCTTGGCGCGCTCGAACGCCGCCAGGGCTTGCTCGTTCTGGCCCGTGGCCTCGTAGGCGCCGGCCAGATCCATCCAATAATCGGCTGAATGCGGGTTGAGAGCGACGGCGCGGCGATAGTACGAAATCGCCTGCGAGAGGTCGGACTCGGCGAGGTCAAACTGCCGGTAGCGGCCCAGGCGATACCAGTAGTCCGCGTTGTCGGGTTCGAGCTGCGCCGCGCGAGACCAATCTTCCGGATTGCCGGACTGCTCCCGGTATTCGGCCAGGCCATTGCGGCCGGCGGCATAGGTGATCACTGCGGCCAGCAACACAGCGCCGAGCAACACCTGCCACCGCTCAGAGCGCCCCAAGGATCGATCTCCCACGCGCGAGAATCTCTTACAAGGCCGCACCACAAGCAATAGAAAACTTCGCCGGGGAAACCTTGCGGCTGCTCAGGACTTGGCGATCCGCCAGAGGTGAAGCGGACCGGTAAGGCCGCCGGCGGTCTGCACGGTGATGGTCTTGTCCGGTACCCAGTCGCCCATGTCTGCGCCGAACGATACGAGGCGTGTGCCCGGACGCAATTGCCTCTGGAGAATCGGCCGGAGCACGTAGTTTCCGGACCACAAGAGAAACAATGTCACGACGGTGGCCTCGGACAGGTCCACTTGCTTTGCATCCTGTTTCAAGAAGCGGACACGGCCTTCGACCCCTTCTCTGCGGGAGTTCTCCTGGGCCTCTGCAACGCACCTGGGGTTCAAATCCACGCCAACGCCACGCGCGCCGAAGCGCTTTGCCGCCGCGATGACAATGCGGCCATCCCCGCAGCCCAGGTCATACACGACGTCCGACGGCCCTACCTCGGCCAGCATCAGGATGCGTTCCACCAAGTCCATTTCGGTGGGTTCGTAGGCGCCCAAGTCCGCGCGGGCATGAGGATTTAGAACCGCCTGCCCAAGACGCCGCAGAATGGAATAGGGCCGCAGAACAGCGTAAAAGGGAATCCATGCCTCCGGCAGCGGCCGCCGCGCCCAGTCTTCTCCGGTGGGAATCACCGACAGGCGCACAAGAAAGCGGATCTTATCGCGCACGCGGCTGAACGCCGAAAATGCGATGCGGACTCGCTCTCCAGGACCCGGCGTGAGCGGAATCCCTTCCGAGAATCTTTTCTTTACTCCTGAGGCAAGAGACCCCACCGCGCGGTCCGCCTGCATTTGTTTGCGAACAGGCTCAGGAACCGGGGCATCGAGCAAGTCGTGCGCGAGCTGGAGGCCAACGAAGACCATCCGCGCCGCGCCGCGCGCGCGGGCCTGGCCGAGAATCCGATCCCAGTCGAGTTCCGGATGCGAGCGAAGCAGTTCCGCCACATCCGAAACGCGCCGGAGCCGCTCCCAACGCTGTTTCGCGCTGAACAGTGCAAGCGCCAGAAGCGAGTCCTCTGCCGAGAGCGTGCGCACGTCTCGCTCGGGCATGCGAACCGGAACGAGGCGTTCCCAGATGGCGTCCGTATCGAGCAGCGGCGGAAAAAAACGCGGAGCAACGCGCCAGCAGAGGTGAATCGTCGTGTAGTCGTCGCGCCCAAACACATACTCATGCTGATGGCGCAGAAATGCGGTGACGTGCCCCGGGGGCAAGTCCACCCTGGGCTGATATCGCTGAGACTTCAGAATGGCCCACGCTTTGGGCACATCGCGTTCCCGGAGGAGGACTTCGAGGCCGATGAAGTGCCGCAGCCCCACGTCGCCGTAAGCAAGAACTGCGAAAGCCGGTCCTTTTATGAGTGCCGTGGCAATGTTCTCGGCCGCAAAAGCGTCCAGGGCCTTCGAGAGCTCTTCGGTTTGATGGCGCCGAAGGCTGTAATCCGCTTCGATGCCCTTTTTCATGTGCTCCAGAATCGAAGCCGGCACGAGGTCGGAGACGCCACTCAGGTGACGGTAGACCAGGGGCCTGACCATGTGGCCGTAGGCCATCCCCAGGAGCGTCAGCCAGTCCAGTTTCTGCTGCGCGAGGCGGCAAATCTCTTCTGCGTGCCCCGAATCCAGGTGGACGCGGGCGCACCGAAGCAGTAAGCGCGCTTCCGGAGAAAAGCCTGAGTGCTCGCTTGGATGCTTCATCATGCCTGGCGGGAAGTGGCGGGGGAGGCGACGCGCCAGAGATGCAGCGTGCCGGAATTGCCTTTTGCATCCTCGATCAGAACCGTCTTCTCCGGGACCCAGTCGCCCAGGTCCTCCCCATACGACACGATTCGCGTTCCCGGCCGAAGCTGCGATTGAAGAATCTGCCGGAGCTTGATGTTTCCGGACGTCGTCAGGTAGAGGGTCACTACCGTGGCTGGAGAAATATCCACCGTCTTCGCGTCTTGCTGGAGAAACGTCACCTGCTTTTCAACGCCTTCTTTCCTGGCTCTTTTTCTTGCCGCGGCGATGCGCCCCGGGTGCAGTTCCACACCCACGCCGCGCGCACCATGCTTCTTCGCCGACTGAATCACGATTCGCCCATCTCCGCAGCCCAGGTCATAGATCAGATCGTCCGGGCCGACCTCGGCAAGGCCCAGCATGCGGTCCACGATCTCCTGGGGGGTCGGCAGAAAGGAGCCCAGGTCCAACGGCGGGGAGGCGCGTCGCAGGCCGGAGCCGTGCTCGCGAAGAAGTGCGAGAGGCCGCAAGGCGCTGCGCCAAAGCGCAGGCCATCCTCCGTTCCCTTGGGGTGGTGTGGTGGCCAAGCGGAAGCTATACCGCAGACCCTCCCAGAAATTTCCCCGCATCCGCACGCGGAACTCCAGCCTCTCCAGGATGCCAAGTGGCACGAAGCCATCCACAAAGAGCTTTTGGCGCACGTGGGCGGCTAACGCTTGCGCCCTTTCGTCCCTTCTCAGCTCCACAAGCACGCGCTCAGGAATTTCCGCGTCGAGCACGTCTCTGGCGAGCGTAAGTCCCAGCCGCAGGATCGAGCCGGCGCCAAGTAAATCGGCTTCGCGCAGGGCTTGGTCCCAGTCCAGTTCCGGCTGTGCTCGAATCAGTTCCGCAATGTCACAGATCCAACCGAGGCGACCCCAGAAGTGCTTGGCGGCATGCACGCAGAGAAACAGGAGTTGGTCTTCCGGGGCAAGCACACGAACGGACTGGCCGCCGAGTCGCTGCAGCTTCGACCGCCTGGCCAGACGCGCCGGGTCCAGCGGAACGGGAAAATACCGTAGCGTGCGCTCCGTGTGCAGCTCCACCAGGCATTTGCCTTTTTCCAGGGTGAACGCATATTGGCCGGGCGCGCGCCGCGTGCGGCCGCGTGGGACGTCTTTCTCGCGGAGCGAAGTTTCGTAACCTAAAGCCACCAGGGAGTCACGCGCGCGCAGCAGATCGTGGTGTGGCGTCAACAAATCGAGGTCTACCATCTGGCGAAGCGCCACGCTGCCGAACGCACCGGCGGCCAGCGTAGGCCCCTTGTACGGAAAGGCCGGTACGTTCTCTTCCGCGAAACGCGCGCTGATCCGGAGCAATTCGGATGTCAGAAAAAGATTGTGGCGAGTATTGTTTTCGAGATAGACCCTGAGGTAGTCCCTCCAGGAAAGCGGGCCCGCTTCCGAGCAATGCTCGCACACGTGGCGGCCGACCAGCGGCAACACGCCGTGACGATGCGCGGCAGCCAGCAGATAACTCCAGTCGAGATCGCTGCCCGCGAGTCGGCGAAGCTGCTCCACATGAGGAGGATCCAGGTGCGTCCGCGCGCAAGCGATCAGCAGCTCATCGGCAAGGCATTTCCCCGCCTTCGTAGGCCGCGCACTCTCTTGCAGGTTCATGATTGCAGGTCCGCGAGGATTGCGTCTCGGACCGCAGGAAGAGCGGCCAGCGTCCGGGGATAAGAAAGCGCCCGGAGGGATAAAGCCCTCGCAAGCTCGGCGGCCAGCCGGAACTGGCGTTTCAGGCGTTCCGGGCGCACGACTGTGCGATTGAAAGTGTTCTCCAGAAGCTTCAAGAAGGCCTGCCGCGGCGGGAGCCGCCGGATCGTTACGCGCTTGCTCTTCGAACCGGATGGAACGATCACATAGAGCGCGCGAAGTGGAATTGGCGTCATACAGCGCTGGCGCCGATTGAGCGCCACGATCAGCTTCGCTGTGCCCCGGTTCATTTGCGTACCCCGCGTCTTGCTTCCCAGAAACGCGCGCGCCACTCCCCGGTAGAGCTTGATGCGCGGCGGCCCGGGAAGAGCGAGGTAGCCGCTTCCTTTCTTCCTGAGCACAAGGGCGTCGTCGGTCAGCAGGCGGTCACCTGCCCGGAGAAATGCAGCGGCAAGAGTCGATTTGCCGTAGCCGGTGCCGCCGAGAAAACCCACGGCCGTGCCGTCCACGGAAACGACCGTGGCGTGCAGCGGCTCGATGCCCTGCTTGACCAGCGCAAAGGAAAGCGCTTGATTGAGGAGATAGGTCTCAAACGATGCGCGTGCGGTGCCGTTCAGCGTGCGGCAGATGATCCGCCGGCCGTTGGGGGAAACCAGGAACTCGAAGTGGCCGGTCCAGCGCACATACTCAGAGCCGTCCGCAAGTCCCCGATAGCGATACCACCGGGTCTGCACTTCTGCGTCCGAAGCGCTTGCAGCCTGTTTGCGGATCCGGGAAAAGAGCGCAGACGAACCCTGGAGGAACTCAATCCGCCCTAGGGGATTCCGTGCAGGGGAAGCGTACGGGAGCCGCCATGGGCTTTTCAGCTGCACCCCGTACAGACCATACGCCTCGAGCATCACCAACCCCAATGAGGGAGCCTGGGGGCTTCTTTCCTATATCATGGTCAAAGGGTTGCCGCCGCCGTCGCCGGCAACGCCCCCCTTCATTTTTGTCAGGGTCCGCAAGTCCCCATGAATCACGAGTCGGGGGGCACGGTAGGCCTTCTTGCTCGGCACAGCCTCATGGGGATCCCTTTTCGGGGCTGTCTGCCCAGCGCGGTCAGATTGTTTCCGCATATTCAAGTTTCCTCCCTCTGCTCGTCTTGGTGATCTCGTGTCCAAAAAAGGTCTGCAGCCACAACTCCAAACCAACAAGGTCCCGGAGGCTCCAAGCCACCCTGCAATCGCGGACGTCCATTTGGCCTTGCAGCGGCATCAACTCCCGCTCAATCCAATCAGACCGAACATAGCCGCGACCCACCGCTGCAGCTCCGGCCAGGCACTCCCGCACTTGAGGATATTCCTGGCTCGTCCCATCGTACACAAGCTGGTTGAAGCCCGCTTTCCAGCGGCGCTCCGCGATGGAGGCCGGGAGAATCCCATGCATCGCCTGGCGCAGCAGCCCTTTGGGTACCCCTTGCCAGGTTTGGATCTCGCCCGGGACGCCCACGAGGAAGGATATCAAATCCCTATCTAAAAAGGGGAAGCTTGTTTCCAAGCCATACATGGCCGCCACCTTGTTGTTCCACTCCATGGCAAGTTGATGGGCTCGCGCCCGAACCTCCAGGCTGAGAGACCACGAATGCGGGGGCAAACCGAAGCCAACCCAGCGCCCTTGCTTTGAGGCGTGGAGCCGGGCGCGCTGACGAAATACGTCCGTGTATGCCGAACGCGCAGTGATATCGCGGGAGAACGTTCTGCGAAGACGTCGCAAGGCGGGGAGGAGACTCCGCGGCGTGTGGTACTTGATCAAATCCAGGAAGAAGCGCCGCCGGTACCAGGCGGGGTCCGTCGCAGTGAACCACCGGCCATATTCTTGCAAGTGCTGCACGAGCGCCCGCAACTTCAACCGATACACAAAGCCCACGAGGTACGCCTGATCGACAAGCACCTGGTCGCCCCAGTGTCCCGTGAGCACGACTCGCGCACCGCGCTGCCGCGCCGCTTCGAATGCGGCCTGACTCGTATTCCAGAGCGAATCGAGAAGGGGCATCTCCGTGTGCTGAACTTCTTCGCGAACACGGCGCAGGAAACCCGTGGTCGGCTGGATGCGTTCGATGGCCAGTCCGTATTCCCGCTCGATGTCGCGGAGAAAAGCCGACTCATCGGTCACCGACCCGTCTTCCGGAGTGTAGGAAATCGCCTGCAGAGGAGGGTGCGTGCCCGGGTCCGCTCGCCGCAGCGTTTCGGCCGTGCAGAGGATCGACGAGGAGTCCAGGCCGCCGCTGACGAGCACGGCGACCGGATGCGCGCTCCGCAGGCGGCGGCGCACGGCGCGCGTGAAGTGCTCGCGGAAGGCTTCCGCATATTCCCCGATCGAGCCCAGGCGAATCCGGCGCCGGAGATCGAAGTCCCAATACTTGCGCGCGGAATTGCTTTTCGGCGTCACGCGCACGATGTGTGACGCCAGCACGCTGCGGACTCCTTCGAAAAACGTGAGCCCGTCGTCGTCCACGTCCGGGTCGTGAAGGCCGTGCAGGAGGAACTCCGCGAGGATCGTCTCGTTGGGCTGCGTTGAAACCTGCGGATGCGCCAGCAGCGCCTTGACCTCCGACGCAAACAGAAAAAAATCCGCGCCGCGGTAGTAGTAGAGCGGCCGGATGCCGATGGCGTCGCGCGCCAGCAGAAGCCGCTGCCGGTGCGGATCAAACACCGCAATTGCAAATTCTCCGTTCAGCCGCTCGATGAAGCCCTCGCCCCAGGCACGGTACGCCGCCTGAACCAACGCAGGGTCCGGCGCATCCGCGGGCACATGCGCGTCCGAGCCTAGCGCGCCGAGAAGCTCTTCGCGGTTGTCCAGGCGGCCGTCGAAAACCAGCGCAACTCCGGAATCTGCGACGAGCGGCTGAACTTCGTTCTTGGATTCCGGCGTGACGCGAAAGAGCTGGCAGGCGAACCCGGCGGCATCCCGTACCCAGAGTCCTTCGGCATCGCCCCCGCGATGAGCCAGCGTGTGGCTGAGTCGCCGAAGCAGGTCGCGCTCAACCGGGCGCCCGTCCAGGTTCCAGAGTCCGAGGATCCCGCTCACGGCCTACGCGCCTCCGCCCTTCGGAGCGAGCAGGCGCTCGTAGCGCTCCAGTTCCCAGCCGCCAAAGACGACTTCGCCCTGGCTTTCCACCCAGGCGTGCGCGTCCAGCCGCGCCGCGCCATTCTTGGCCACGCCAATGTGGAGTTCCGCAGGATAGCCGGCGCGCGAAAGCAAGGCCTGCACAGCGAGCGCCTGCGGGAGGCAGGTGGACGTCCGGGGAACGTAGCCGCTCGCCGCCATGACGGCCCAGGCCACGCGTTGGGGAGCGGGCGCGCCGGCAGCGTGGACGCCGGGCTTCGCCCACTTCTGTAGAAGGCTCTGCAAAGTGCGGAACGAGAGCAGCCACAGACCGAGCCGGACCGCGGCGAGCGTCATCGCGCTGCGCGCCAGCAGGACCCGATCCTCCCTGGAAAGACGGAGAAACTTACGAAGCTTTCCCGTTGTGCACCTCGATGAGCCCTTCGGCCAGAAGCTTCTCGAGCAGGGCCAGGAGGTCGTTCTCGCAACGCGCGGGCTCGACGTCGTACTCCCCGACGATCAAATCGCGGACTTCTCCGACGCTATGCGGCTGCTGAAGAAGCGACCACACGCGCGCGCCGATGGGATCGAGGCCGTAGTACACGCCGTTCTTGAGGTTGAGGATGGCTGCCTCGCCGCCCAGATCGCAGGAGAGCTGGTCTTTGACAGCCGCCACCACGGAACGCCTGGAGAGGGAAACGTCCATCCCGCCTGACCCCGCTTTCCAAAACCGCACGCGCCAGCGATTGTAGCCAGTTCATCCAGCCAGAGCAACGAGCGTCGCGCAGGAGTTGCGCCGGGCCGTAAACTCCGCGTATAACGGCGACGCATGGGAAGCGACGCGCTCGCCATCGAAAACCTGGAAAAATATTTCCCGCCTGCGCGGACGGGGTGGAAAGCGTTGGTTCAGCCTTTCACCAGGGCTACCGTGTGCGCTCTCGCTGGGATTTCGTTTGCCGTGGGCCGCGGCGAGGTGCTGGCGCTGATCGGAGCGAACGGCGCCGGGAAATCCACCCTGCTCCGCATCATCGCCACGCTGCTCGCGCCGACCCGCGGGCGCGCGGCGGTGGCCGGCTTCGACGTGGAGCGCGAGCCCGCGCGCGTCCGGCGCGAGCTCGGCTTTCACACCGGCGGCGATACCGGCTTCTATGCGCGGTTGAGCGCGCGGGAGAACCTCCAGTTTTTCGCGGCGCTGAACAACCTGGCGGGCGATCCGGCCGCGCGGCGCATCCGAGAGGTGGCGGACCTGCTGGCGCTGGGCGAAATGATGGACCGCCAGGTGCGCACCTTCTCGACCGGGATGGTGCACCGCCTGGGTCTGGCGCGCGCGCTGCTGCACGCGCCCACGCTGCTGCTGCTCGACGAGCCGACACGCAGCCTGGACCCGTTGGCCGCCGCCGAGTTCCGGCGCTTTCTGAAGAACGAGGTCGTCCACCAGCGCGGAACTGCGCTGGTCTTCGCTTCGCACACGCTCGCCGAGGTCGAAGAGCTCGCCAACCGCGTGGCTCTGCTCGACGGCGGGCGGCTGCTCGCCTGCGACACCGTGCCAAGAGTTCTGGCTTCGGCCGGCGCCGCCACGCTCGGCGAGGCGGTCGAGCGGCTCACCCTGCGCGCGCACCAGGAGACGCGGGAATGAACCTCCGGCGCGCGCTGCGCACTCTCTGGGCATTTTTCCGCCGCGACCTGGCCATTGCGCGGAGTTACCGCCTGCTCTTTCTGCTGGAGCCGATCGAAATGCTGTTCGCCGTGGCCACCTTCTTTTATCTTTCGCGCTTCGTCCAAAGCGCGGAACTCACGCGCGCGCTGCCCCGCGGCATGAATTATTTCACCTTCGCCCTGGTGGGCCTGGCGTTCTTCGACTACCTCAACGTGGCGTTCAGCGCGTTCGAGCAGAGCCTGGACCAAGCCCGCCGCAACGGCACGCTCGAAGCACTGCTCGTGACGGAAACGCCGTTGCCGGTGATGCTGGTCGGCTCGGCTCTGTACCCTTTCACGCTGACGGCCCTGCGCACCGCCGTATATCTCGGTTGGGGAATGTTCGTCTTCGGCTTTCCCTGGCGCGCGGCCAACTGGCCGGGGGCGCTGGCCGTCCTTCTGGTTTCGATCCTCGCGTTCGCGGGACTCGGTGTGCTCTCGGCCAGCTACCTGCTTGTCTTCAAACGCGGGAACCCGGCGCGGTGGCTCTTCATCGGCGCTTCGGGCTTGCTCGGCGGGATGATGTATCCCATCTCGGTGCTGCCGCGAACACTTCAGTTTGCCGGGCGGCTCGTGCCCATCACCTACTCGCTCGAAGGCATGCGCGGTGCGTTGCTGCAAGGCGCGTCGTTCGGGGAACTATGGCCGTCGCTCCGGGCGCTGCTGCTGTTTGCGGTTGTGTTTCTCCCCGTCTCCTTCGCCGCGTTCGCCTGGGCCCTGCGGCGCACGAAAGTCACAGGCACGCTGACCCACTTCTAAAGAAAAAGGCGAGCCCCAATCGCGGGGCTCGCCTTCTTGCCCAGGCCAAGGACTCCGCCGCGCGGCGCGCGCGGCGCCGAACCGCTTACGGTTTCTTTGTCCGCGTCCTGATCTTCGTCTGGATGCCGACGCCCATCAGTTTCAACTGCTCCAGGCCGTCGGTGCATTGCTTCCCGTACGGGCCGTTGGCGTCAAGCTCGATGCACTTCTCGTAGGCTTCCACCGTCCCCGGCTGAAGAATGGGGATCACTTTGTCGCCTTCGACCCTCGTGCCCATTGTGCTCACCAGCGACGCCCCAAGCAGATACCACGACTGCGCGCTCTTGGGGTCGATCTCGATCGATTTCTTCAGAGGCTCGATGGCCTCCTTGGGCTTCGACGCATTGAAGAGCACAATGCCGAAATTCCGCCACGAGCCGGCGGCGTTGGCCGGATCCAGCGTGGCGCTTTTCTGGTACGCCACCCCGGCCTCGTCAATCTTCCCCGCCTTGGCGAGCGCGTTGCCCAGGTTGTTGTAGTAGCCTGCCTGGTCGGGCTTCAGCTCAGTCGCCTTCTTGTACGCGCTCACCGCGTCATCGTAGCGGCCCGCCGCTTCGTACGACTCGCCCAGCTTGGCCATAACGATGTGCATGTTGGGATCGTTTTCCGCGGCCGATTTCTGAGCGCCTTCAAATTCCGTGACGGCGGTGCCGTAGAGATCGCCCAGCTTCTGCTGCAGCGGAGCGCGCTGGTCGGCCGGCGTGCGCTGCATCTCGGTCCGCACGGTCTTGGCCTGCTCGAGCGCGGCGACGCCGCCATCGAAGTGCGTCTTCATGGTCTCGAACTTGCTTTTTTGCTCTTCCTGCTTGCGGGCTTCTTCGACCTTCGCCGCGCCCTGTTTCTCCACCAGCTCTTTGAAGTTGATGTCCACCTTGGTTTCTTCGCCGGTGGTTACGCGGCAGTTCGTCTGGAAGACCACCTGGTCTTTCACCTTGACGTCGATATCGTAGCTGCCGGTGCGGACGCCGGCCTGCACGAACTTGCCGTTCTTGTCGCTCTTCATCGTGTAGGTCTGACCCATTTCCGTATTCTTAAAGATGAGAACCACCTCCGGGAACGGGTTGCCCGCGCGGTCGCGCACTTCGCCGATCACCGTGCCCGAACCCTGCGCCGCCGCGCCGGGTCCCAGCCATGCGGCCGCCGGTCCCAGGACCAGCGCCAGCGCGGCCACTCTCCAAATCCACTTCGAGCGATTCATGATGTCGCATCCTCCTTCAGGAGTCCTCTGCGCAGCCCGGTATTATCGCGCAACTCGCGTTCGATAGGGGATCGGATCGGATTGGCCGGCCTCCGCGAACGCCCGAAGCCGCAGACGGCAGCTATCGCACGCGCCGCAGGCCGCGTCGTCGAACTGGTAGCACGACCAGGTTAGATGCAGCGGCGCGCCCAGCTCGATGCCCCGCCGCACAATCTCGCTTTTGCGCATCGCGATCACCGGCGTGACGATGGCGATCTCCGTCTCCGGGCGCGTGCCCACGCGCGCGAGCTCTTCGAACACGCGGTAGTATTCCGGCCGGCAATCGGGATAGCCCGAGCTGTCTTCCGCCACGGCGCCGATGAAGACGCTCCGCGCGCCGATGACCTCCGCCCAGCTCACCGCCACCGAAAGAAAATGCGCGTTGCGGAACGGCACGTACGTCGGCGGGATCGATCCTTCGCCCACCGGCGCGCCCGGCTCGGCTTCCGGCACGGCGATGCGCGCGTCAGTCAGCGCGGAGCCGCCGATCTGCGCGAAGTGGTCCAGCCGCACCACCAGTCGCTCGCGCGCGCCGTAGAAATCGGCGATTTCATCGAACGCCTGGCGCTCGCGCCGCTCCGTCCGCTGGCCGTAGCCGGCGTGCACGAGCGCGAGCTCGTGCGTCTCGCGCGCAATCGCTGCGGTGACGCACGAATCCATCCCGCCGCTCAGCAGCACCACCGCCTTGGGATGCTCTTGCATTCCGTTTCCGCTCCGCTACACGCCGCGCATCGCCGGGTCCCACACAAACTTGTGCAACTGCAGGCCGAGCCGCACCGGCAGGGCGTCTTCGAGGATCCATTCCGCCAGCGCGCGGCGGTCCATTTCCGGCCACTTCCCTTCCGGGTCGGCCATCACCGGCGAAAAGATCACCTGATGGACGCGCTCGGTCAGGCGATGCTGCCGCGTGAAGTCGCGCGCAAATTCATAGTCGCGCCGGCTGGAAATCACAAACTTGATTTCATCTTTGCGGTCGAGCGCATCGAGATTGGCCATGTCAAACGTATCGGCTTCGCCCGAGTCCGGGCACTTCACGTCCACGATCTTGACCACTTCGCGCGGGAGCTTGCCGGCAAATCGCTCGCCGCTCGTTTCGATCAGAACGGTGTGGCCTGCGGCGAGCAGCCGCTCCGCAAGCGGATAGACGTCGGGCTGCAGCAGCGGCTCGCCGCCGGTGAGCTCGACGAGCGGGATTTTTGGCTTTGCGCCCGCGTCCGCCATCGCTAGCTCGCGCACACGCTCGAAGACCTCGTCCACCGTCATCTTCGCGCCGCCGTAGAACGCGTAGGCGGTGTCGCACCACGTGCAGCGCAGGTTGCAGCCGGTCAGGCGCACGAAAATGCACGGCAGGCCCGCGTAGGTGCTCTCGCCCTGGATGGACTTGAAGATCTCCGTGATGACCATGGCTCAACGAACCGGGCGGCCTGCTCTGCGCCGGAGATAGAAGCGCACGATGACCACGGCCGCGGCGAAGGCGACCAGCGCGCCCACCAGGCGCACCGGCTCGAGCGGCAGCCCCACCCGGCGCGCCACAATAATGTATGCCGTCGCAACGAGCACGGCGGGAATCAGGATGATCAGGAGTGCGCGGTTCATGGCGTGCAGCAGCCTCGCGGCGCGGGCGCGGGTCAGTCTCCAGACGGAGTATACGTCGCGGCGGTCGTATCCGTCTCCCAGACGGTAATGCTGGCAATGCGCGCGCCGTTGGGCGCCTCGCGCATCTTCTTCGACGCTTCGTCGTACACGTACTTCGCGATGTTCTCGGCGGAAGGGTTCTGCGTGTCGAACGGCGCGAAATCGTTCAGGTACGTGTGGTCGAGCGCGCGGATCACGTCGTGCATGATCTCCTTCAGGTGCACGAAATCGTAGAGCAGGCCCACGGAATCGAGTTTCTCGCCCTCCAGCGTCACGCGGACCTTGTAGTTGTGCCCGTGCGGGTTCTCGCACTTGCCCTTGTAGCCGCGCAGGGCGTGCCCCGCCGAAAATGTCTCGTCCACGCTGACTTGAAACATGCTGTCCTCGAACCCGGCCCGCGCGGCCCGTTCAACCGGCTGCGCTTCTAGGAATTGCGCATGAATCGCTCGACTGCCGCGATGTCCTGAGTGATGGTGTATTCCGGAAGCGACTCCAAGAAAATCTTACCATACTGCATGCGCTGGATGCGGTTATCGAGGATGGCCAGGATGCCGCGGTCCGTCTTCGCGCGGATCAGCCGCCCGAAGCCCTGTTTGAGCGCCAGTACGGCCTCCGGCACCTGGTATTCGGCAAACGCGTTGCGCCCGTCGTCCTGCAACGCGCGCACCCGCGCCGCCACCACCGGGTCGGTGGGCACGGCGAACGGCAGCCGGTCAATGATCACGCAGGAAAGCTGTGCGCCCGGCACGTCCACGCCCTGCCAGAAGCTCGCCGTGGCAAAGAGCACGGCGCCCGGCGTATTGCGGAAGCGGTCGAGCAGGATGGTGCGCGGCGCGGTGCCTTGCAGCAGCAGCGGGAACTTCAGGCGCCCGGCGAGGCGCTGGTAAACCTCGTTCATCTGGCCGTAGCTGGTGAACAGGCAAAACGCTCGGCCTCCTGAAATCTCCAGCAGGCGCGTGATTTCCTCCGCCGCGCGCGCCGCAAAGCTCGCATCGCGCACATCCGGTATGGAGCGCGGGATGTAGAGCAGCGCCTGCGTCTTGAAATCGAACTCGTGCGGCAGCACGCGCTCGTGCGTCGCCTGCACCCCGAGCCGCTGTTTCAGGAAATCGAAGCGGTTGCCGACGGCCAGCGTGGCGGAAGTCAGCACCACCGTGTCGAACGCCTCGAACAATCGCTCGCGCAGGATGCCGCTGACGTCAATCGGCGTGGCCGCCAGAAAGACGCCTTTGCCGCGGCGCTCGAACCAGTAGACGTAGTTCTTCTCGTTCGATTCCAGCAACAGCGCGAGCTCGCTGCGCAGCTCAAACGACCGCCGCGCGATGGCCAGGATCTCGTCCGGCTTTGAAGGCAGCGCGGCGATCTCCGCTTCGAGTCTCTTCAGCGCGGCGAGCATTTCGTCGTACGCTTCGCGGTTCTGCTCGAGAAACGCGGCGCGCTGGTTGCCGTCGAAGGCGAAGCGCCCTTCGCGCGCGGGAAACGTTTCAAAGAAGCTGCGGGCGCGCTCGCGCAGCCGCATCACGCGCTTGAGGAACGCCGGCGCGGCCAGGCCCTTCATCCGCAGCACGTTCTCCGCGTCGCGCGCCAGATCCTCGAAGCGGTAGTTCGATGCCTGGCGGCCGAAGTATTCGCTCGCCACGTCCTCGATCTCGTGCGCCTCGTCGAAGACCACCGCCGAATACTCGGGCAGGATGCTGCCGAAATCGTCCTTGCGCAGCGCGAGGTCCGCAAAGAAAAGATGATGGTTCACGATGATGATGTCCGCTTCGTGCGCGCGCTGGTGCATCCAGGTGAGGAAGCAGCGCTGGAACTCCGGGCACTTCTGCCCGGTGCACGTTTCGCGGCGCGCGTCCAGCCGCTGCCAGAGCTCGGAGTCGTCGGGCAGGAAGTCGAGCTCGGCGCGGTCGCCGGTCTGTGTCACCTTTTCCCAGTCGCGGATCTGCGCGAACCAGTCCACTTCGTCCATGCCGCGCAGCACCGGCTGGCCTTCCATCAGGTGCACCTTCTGCCGGCAAAGGAAATTCCCGCGACCTTTCATCACCGCGACTTTCAGCTCCGGCGCGAAGTGTTTTTGCAGAAACGGGATGTCTTTGTTGAAAAGCTGTTCCTGGAGCGATTTTGTCGCCGTGGAGATCACCACGCGCCGCCCGCTGCGGATCGCGGGGATCAGGTAGGCGAGCGTTTTGCCCGTGCCCGTGCCGGCTTCGACGATCACGTGGTGCTTCGTGCGGAAAGCGTCCTCGACCATCTCCGCCATTTCCTGCTGCGAGCGGCGCACCTCGAAGTTCGCGGGCATGCATCGCTCCAGCAGCCCGCCGGGGCCGAAGACCTCGGCCATTGTGACGGAGCCGTTCTTGACGTCGAGGGTTTTGCGGGCCACGGGCGCTCTACTGGGAGACGTGTTCGGCGAAGCCAGGGGCACTACCTTAGCACAAAGCGCCGCGTTCCCCGCCTCGGGGGCCGGAGCCTCTGCGAGGCGCAGCGCCACCTAACTTCTGCGCCGTTTCGTCGTCTTATCATGCAGAGGTGGTGTTTCATGAACCGGCTGAGCTACTTCTTTCTGGCCACGAGCCTGGCCCTGACGCTCGTGTTCCTCGCCGCGGATTGCGCCGAAGCGGGCGGCCACGGGCATGGCGTGAACATCACGACGCACGGCGATCGCCCGGTCACCGACTGCAGCCAGCTCGACATCCGTTACAACGACATGGAAACCGCGCGCGCCGAGCAGCAGCTCACCATCCCGCGCGCGCAGGCCCCGACGCTCACCGTGCACGCCGCGCACAACGGCGGCGTTACGGTGGTCGGCGCGGACCGCGACACCTATGCCGTGAAAGCGTGCAAGGCGGCCGGGGGCGATGACCGCGCGGGCGCGCAGCGCCTGCTCGACCGCGTCACCGTCAACTTCAGCAGCGGGACCCTCACGCCGCAAGGGCCCGGCGAAGACGATTGGGTGGTCTACCTGATTATCGAGGCGCCGCGCAATGCGGGCCTAGACCTCGAAGCGCACAACGGTCCCATTGATGTGCGCGACCTGGCGGGCACGATCAAGCTGGATACGGTCAACGGGCCAATCGGGATTCGCCGCTGCTCCGGCCAGATCGAAGCCCGCGCGCAGAACGGCCCCATCGGCATCACCGCCGGCGGCGGCAACCTGCATCTGAGTACGCAGAACGGCCCGATTTCGGTGGAGCTGCTGGGCACGCGCTGGGAAGGCGCGGGGCTCGAGGCCCACGCGGTCAACGGGCCGCTCACGCTGACGCTTCCGCCGAACTATCAATCCGGTGTGCGCGTGGAAGCGAAGAACTACGCGCCCTTCCACTGCGGTATTGAGGCCTGCGCGAACGCGCGGAAGAATTGGAACGACGACATTCGCAGCGTGGAGTTCGGCGCGTCTTCGCCGGTGGTGCGCCTCTCCACGGTCAACGGCCCCATCAGCATCGGCTCCACGCGCAAGCGCGACACGCTGTAATCTCTTCGCAGGACTCACGGCGACGCCCAGCCCCGGGCGTCGCCGGTTCCTTCTTCGCGCGCATAGTTGTCCGGATTCATCTGGGCCCAGCGCTGGGTTCCCATTTTCTCTGCTTGACTAATTACCCCAGATATATTAATTGAGTACTGCCTAACGGCCAACCCGAGCCATCCTAGCACTGTTTATCCATCCGGCCTCAAAGGAGGTACATCATGAAGAAGTTTGCCGTTTGTGGGACCTTTATCCTCGCTGCGCTTTCGGTACTCGCGGCCCGGGCTTCCGCCCAGGACGCACCGGCATTCGAGTACGCCGTAAAATTCGTTTGCGGCAAATCGGCCGGGCGGGTGGTGGCTCCGGGAATTTATTTCACAGCGATCAACGTGCACAATCCCACCGGCGCCGTGGTTGTGTTCAAAAGGAAGGTGGCGACGGCCCTCCCAGGTGAAGGCGGACAGGTGACGCCGTTCGCGGAAGCCCGGTTGAAACCGGACCAAGCGCTGGAAATCGACTGTCCGGAAATTCTCCGCCAGGCAGGCAATCAGGATTTCCTGAAAGGCTTCACCGTCATCGTCAGTACCGTTGAGCTGGACGTAGTCGCCGTGTACACGGCAGCGGGCGCTACGGGTCGGGTGGAGACAATGCACGTCGAGCGTTTTCCCGCGCGGCGGCAAAGCGGCTGTGTGGGTCCGGACCTGATCGTTGAAACCATCGAGCAACCCACCTGGGACTCAGCCAATCGGCAATCCGAGATCCGGGTGACGATCAAGAACATCGGAAATGACGCAGCCGGACCCAGCTATGCCCGGGTCGTGGATCCTTCCACGCCGCAACCCGGCTCGGGTGCGCCGTACAACGACGTGGCCTCGGTTCCCGCACTTGCACCCGGCGCCTCGGTTACGGTGATCTTCCATCTTCCCTATTGGGTGTTCAACCCCGACGCAACCCTGGAAGTCACCGCCGACTACAAAAACAACGTCAAAGAGTGCCGAGAGGACAACAACGTGAAAACATTCCAGGGGATCGGCTAGCAAGCCGGAGTCATAAGGCCGAGCCGCCAACGGCCCCATCAGCATCGGCTCCACGCGCAAACGCGACACGTTGTAATCTCTTCGCAAGGATCCCCGGCGACGCCCGGCTCCGGGCGTCGCCGGTTCCTTCTCTGCCTTTCTCAAAGTTCAATGAGCGAGAATCCTGCCGCAGTATTGCAAAACACACTTTTAGGAAAGTGACTCACTAGCTGTTTAAAGCTTGCCGCGGAGGGCTGTATAATCTCACCCCGGTTGCCAACCTAACCCAGGAGGAAGTCCTGATGCCACGTTCCGCTCACCGCATGCTTTATCTTCTGATGCTTCTTCTCTTCGCGCTGCCGGGAACCGCCGCAGCGCAAGCGGCCGACGTAGATGCCAACCGCATCGCCATGCGCGACCGTCTGGAGCGACTGCTCACCAGCTACGGCTCCACCGTCAATATCGAGTTCCATCGCAGCGAAAAGAACCCGTTCAATATTTTTGGCTTTCTCCGCACCGGCCTGTCCAATTCCAGCGAGATGGAAGTCGTTCTCGGCATCACGGCCAAGAGTACGATCAATGTCCGCGTCTTTCCGAAATACAACGGCAACTATGTGAACCTCGACAAGGCAAGGAACTCCGGGGAGCTCGCGCGGCAGATGCTGCACATGACGAACGCAAACTTCATGTTCTGGGGAGTAGACGACGGGGGTGACCTCTTCGCCGGCTTTACTTTCACGCTCGAATCCGGCTTCCCGGACGAAGCGATGAAGATTGTGCTGCGCAGCATCCGGAACCTGGATGAATACGTCGGCCAAATGCGCCCGAACATCGACGGCACCGCCGGGGTCAAGATCACGCCCAACTGAGCAACGGCGCGCCGCACGCGCAGGCTTTCAACAACTGTAGAGCGATCGCGCGCGATGGCGCGCGTCTCTTCCGCCGCGCCATGCGTCCCTCCCGTCTCCCGTCCCGGCGTCTGCTATAGTGTGCCCGCGATGACCACCGCGCCCGCCAAGAAACTTTTCCTCATCGACGCGATGGGCTACATCTTTCGCGCCTACCACGCGCCGATGGATCGCTTGCACAGCCCCTCCGGCATGCCCACCAAAGTCCCCTACGTTTTCGCCAACATGCTGCGGCGCCTGGTGAAGGACTGGCAGCCGGATTTTCTCGGCGTCGTCTTCGACGTGGCCGCGCCCACCTTCCGCGACAAACTCTTCGCCGAATACAAAGCCCAGCGCCCGCCCATGCCGGAAGACCTCTCGGTGCAGTTGCCCTACGTGCGCCGGCTGTGCGAGGCGATGCGCTTGCCGGTCCTCGAATACGCAGGCTACGAGGCCGACGATGTGATCGGCGCGCTGGCGCGCCAGGCCGCCGGGCAGGCGCTCGACGTCTTCATCGTCACCAGCGACAAAGACATGCTGCAGCTGGTCCGCTCGGGCGTCCGCGTGCTGATCCCCACCAAGGGCGACCTCCTCGTGGACGAAGCGAAGGTCGAAGAGCTGCTCGGCGTGCCGCCGGAAAAAGTGCCCGACGTGATGGCGCTGATGGGCGATTCGATTGACAACATCCCCGGCGCGCGCGGCATCGGCGAGAAAGGCGCGCGCGAGCTGATCCAGCGCTTCGGCTCCGCCGAGGCGGCTCTCGATCGCGCCGCCGAGGTGGAAGGCAAGCGCTACCGCGAGGCGCTCATCGCCTCGCGCGAGCAGGTGCTGCTCTCGAAGCGCCTGGCGACAATCGCCACGGACGTGCCCGTGACGCTCGCGCTGGATTCCCTGCGCCGCCAGGACCCTGACCCCGAGGCGCTGCGGCGCTTGTACGTGGAGCTCGGCTTCACTTCGCTGCTCAAGGACCTCGCGCCGGCGCCCGCGCCGGACGCTCAGCAAGGCGACTATGCGCAGCTGGAATCGCCTGCGGCGGCCAGGGAGTTCCTCGCGTCCGTGCCGCAGGACCGCGCGATTTCGCTGTGGATCAACCTCGCGCCGGGCGAGCGCGAAGAAGAAGGCTACGGCAGCCGCCCCGCCTCGGTGGAACTTTCGTCTGCGCCCGGCAGCGCGCGTGTCGCGTGGCTCGACGACAAGGGCGAAATGCTCGCGGCGCTCGTGCCGTGGCTCACCGATGCATCGCGGCCGAAAATTGTGCATGACTCGAAACTCGCCGAGCTGGTGCTCTTCCCCGAAGGCAACCGCCCGGTTGGCGTGCGTCACGCAACGATCCTCTACTCCTACCTGCTGCGGCCCACGACCGCGAACCACGATCTCGCCGAGATCGTCCTGCGCCAGATGAGCGTGACGCTCTCCGGCGTGCCCGGCGAGCGTGCCGACTATCTCCAGCGGCTCGCGCCCGCGCTGCGCGCCGAGGTGGAAACGCGGGGGCTCGCCGGGCTGTACGAAACGATGGATCTGCCGCTCGCTCAGGTGCTCGCCGAAATGGAGCGACACGGCGTGCGCGTGGACCCGGCCGCGCTGGCCGCCATGTCTGCCACGATGGAGAGCGAAATCCGCGCGCTCGAGCAGCGCATCTGGGAGCTCGCCGGCTCGGAATTCAACGTGAATTCGCCGCCGCAGCTTGCCGAAATTCTTTTCGACAAGCTGAACCTGCAGCCGTCGGCGCGCCGCGGGCGCGCGAAAGCGCGCTCGACCGCCGCCGAGATTCTCGGGGAGCTCGCGCTCCTGCACGAGCTGCCGCGCAAGGTGCTCGACTACCGCGAGCTCGCCAAGCTGAAGTCCACCTACGCGGACGCGCTGCCGAAGCTGATTCATCCGCGGACGGGGCGCTTGCACACGAGCTTCAGCCAGACCGGCACGGCCACCGGGCGGCTGAGCTCCTCCGACCCGAATCTGCAGAACATCCCCGTGCGCACGGAGCTCGGCCGCGAGATCCGCGCGGCGTTTGTGGCCGAGCCGGGTTGGACACTGCTTTCCGCCGACTATTCGCAGATCGAGCTGCGCCTCCTGGCACATTTTTCCGAAGACCCGGTGCTCCTCGAAGCCTTCGGCAAGGGTGAGGACATCCATTCGCGCACCGCGCAGGAAGTCTTCGGCGTGGGGCCGCTGGCGCAGACGCCCGAGCATCGCCGCGTGGCGAAAGTCATCAACTTCGGCATCATCTACGGCCTTTCGGCGTTCGGGCTGGCGCAACAGCTCGGGATTGACCAGAAGGAAGCCGCGAAGTTCATCGCCGCGTATTTCGAGCGCTATCGCGGCGTGAAAACGTACCTCGACCGCTCGCTCGCCGAAGTGCGCAAGACCGGTTTCACGCGCACGCTCTTCGGCCGCATCCGCCCGATCCCCGAAATCAATGCGCAGCAGATGAACCTGCGCAGCTTTGCCGAGCGCACCGCGCTGAATACGCCCCTGCAGGGCACCGCCGCCGACCTGATCAAGCTGGCGATGATCGAAATCGCGCGCCAGCTCCCGGCGCAGAAGCTCCGCGCGAAGATGATCCTCCAGGTGCACGACGAACTGCTCTTCGAGGCGCCGCAGGACGAGCTCGCGCGGCTGCGTGCGCTGGTGAAGCCTGCGATGGAGCAGGTGCATGCGCTCAAGGTGCCGGTTGTCGTGGACCTGAAGGCCGGCCCGAACTGGCGCGACATGGAGAACCTGAAGTAGAATTCGTCTGCCGCGCCGCCCGGCGCAGCGAGTTGCTCTCTTCGTTGCGCACCGGAGGTGGTCATGCGCAGACTAGCACTCGCGATTGCCGTTGTGCTGTTTGCCGGCCTGATGGTGTCGTCGCAGGAAAAGAAGGAAGCGGCGGAATTTAAGGTTCCGCCCGAAGAAGCCAGGCGCGCCAACCCCGTCAAGCCGGAGGCCGCTTCCATCGCCGCGGGGCATCACCTGTACGCCTCGCAGTGCGCCATGTGCCACGGTAAGGACGGCAACGGAAAAGGCGATCTGGCCGAGCCCATGAAGCTCAAGATGCGCGATTGGAAGGACGCCGGCGCGCTGAAAGATATGACCGATGGCGAGCTCTTCTACATCCTGACAAAGGGCAAGGGACAGATGCCGGGCGACGAAGACCGCCTCACCGCCACGCAGAAGTGGCACCTGGTCAACTTCATCCGCTCGCTTGCGCGCAAGGCGCCGCCCGCCAAGGCGCAAGACTAAGAGGTGGCATCAAGAATCGGATTCGCTGAATTTTCTCGGAGGATTCTTCCATGGCCCACGCGCCTGAGTTTCTGAAGCTCGTGCAGGACGCCAAATCGCGCATCCGCGAAACCGATGTGCAAACCGTGAAAAAGCAGCTCGACGCCGGCGAGAAGATCGTCGTCGTGGACGTGCGCGAGGAAAGCGAATGGGCGCGCGGCCACATCCCCGGCGCGGTGTATATCGGCAAAGGCGTCATCGAGCGCGACATCGAGCAGAAGGTCCCGGACAAGAACGCCACGCTCGTGCTCTATTGCGGCGGCGGCTTCCGCTCCGCGCTGGCCGCCGATAGCCTGCAGAAGATGGGCTACAAGAACGCGATCTCCATGGACGGCGGCTGGCGCGGCTGGACCGAATCCGGCTACCCCGTCGCCAAAGACTAGCGCGCCTGCCAGGAGTTGGCTGGGGCGGGAGGATTCGAACCTCCACCGTCTGCATTAACAGTGCAGCGTCCTACCAATTGGACCACGCCCCAGCGGGTCCTTCCATTCTACTTGGGCCATTTTACTTGGAATGTGCTCATCGTGCGCAGCGGCCCTTCCGGAACGCCCGGGAGGAGTGGCGCAGCGACACCCCCGCCGAATGGGTACGATCTTTGGGGTGTGGTTGGCGGTGGGACCCGCGGCTCGCCTCTACAGGCGGTCGCGGGGTTTCGGCGGAAGCGTAGGGAGGAAGAGCGGGCCGGCCCAGCCCTCAATCCCCTAAAGGGATCCTCGGCCTGCCCTCCCTCCACGGGCCGTAAAGGTGCACGCCGTGCACCAAAGCTAAGTCGCAGTAGTACAAGCGGTTGCGAATGGGTTACCGGGTAAAAACGAAACGAGCGGGCAAAAAATTCAGGGACTAGGACTTTGCCGCGCGCCCTTGTTCTCTTGACCCCCGCTTGACCCTTCGACCCGCGCTTGCTAACGTGCATAGGTTAAGCTGGCCGTATTTTACCCGCTGTGTGTTGTGCGCCCTGTGTGAGGCGCCCGACGGGGAGCCGGCCGGCAGCGGCATCCATGGGCCTCACGAAAATCATTGTCCGCGGCGCGCGCGAACACAACCTGAAGAACATCCACCTCGAAATCCCGCGCAACTCGCTGACCGTGATTACCGGCCTTTCCGGCTCGGGCAAATCCTCGCTCGCGTTTGACACCATTTACGCCGAAGGCCAGCGGCGCTACGTGGAATCGCTTTCCGCCTACGCCCGGCAGTTCCTCGACCAGATGGAGCGCCCCGAGGTGGACTCCATCGAGGGCCTGTCTCCCTCGATCGCCATCGAGCAGAAGACCACCTCGCGCTCGCCGCGCTCCACCGTCGGCACCATCACGGAAATTTACGACTACCTGCGCGTGCTCTACAGCTCCGTGGGCACGCCGCATTGCCCGAACTGCGGCAAGCCCATCGCGCGGCAATCCACCGAGCAGATCGTCCAGGCCATCCTTGGCGGCGAGTTCTGCCGCACCGGCGACCGCATCATGATCCTGGCGCCCATCGCGCGCGGCCGCAAAGGCGAGTACAAAAAGGAGCTCGAGAAGCTGGCGAAAGACGGCTTCCTGCGCGCCCGCATCGACGGCGAATTGCGCCAGCTCGACGAGCCCATCCGCCTGGACAAGCGCAAGAACCACACGATCGAAGCCGTCGTGGACCGCCTGCTCGTGAAGCCCGGCATCGCCAAGCGCCTGGAGCAATCCATTGCCACGGCGCTGAAGCTGGCCCAGGGCCTGGTGAGCGTCGTCGTGGTGTCCGGCGCCGAGCGCATGTTCTCCGAAAAACTTGCCTGCGCCGATTGCGGCATCTCCGTGCCGCAGCTCGAGCCGCGCTCGTTCAGCTTCAACTCGCCTTACGGCGCCTGCTCCGCCTGCAACGGCCTGGGCTCGAAGTACGACCTGGACCCGGCCAAGGTGATCGTGGACTGGTCGCGGCCGCTCTTTGAAGGCGGCCTGGGGCCGGGCTCCGGCTCGTTGTATCTGAAGCGCACGCTCGAGCTGGCCGCCTATGCGCACGGCTTCGACCTCGGCGCCGCGTTCGAAAAGATGCCGCGGCGCGTGCAGAACCTGATTCTCTACGGCAATCCGCCGAGCAACGGCGCGAACGGCGGTGCCGCCGGCGCCCGCGCCATGAAGTCCGCCAAGGCGAGCCTGCGTTTCCCCGGCGTCTTGGCGTTCCTCGAGCGCAGCTTCGAGGAATCAAACTCCGATGGCTACCGCGAGTGGATGACGCAGTACATGTCCGCGATCTCGTGCGCCGCCTGCAGCGAGCGGCGGCTGCGGCCCGAGAGCCTGGCCGTCAAGGTGGGCGGATACTCGATTGCCGACATCACCGCGCTGGCCATCAGCGACGCGCAACCCGCGGTGGACAAAGTCCGGCGCCAGCTCGGCCTGCGGCAGCTCGAGATCGCCGGCCGCGTGCTCGACGAAATTGCCGAGCGGCTCGATTTCCTGCTCGCCGTCGGCCTGGGCTACCTGAGCCTGAACCGCTCCGCCGCGACGCTTTCGGGCGGCGAAGCGCAGCGCATCCGCCTGGCCACGCAAATCGGCTCGCGGCTGCGCGGCGTGCTCTACGTGCTCGACGAGCCCTCCATTGGCCTGCACGCGCGCGATAACGGCCGCCTGCTGCGCGCGCTCGAGCAGCTCCGCGACTTGGGCAATACGGTGCTCGTCGTCGAGCACGACGAAGAAACCATTCGCCGCGCCAATTACGTGGTGGACCTCGGCCCCGGCGCGGGAAACGCCGGCGGGTATCTGGTGGCGTGCGGCGCGCCCGCGCAGATTGCGGCGACTCCGGCGTCGCTCACGGGCCGTTATCTGGCGGGCGAACTCCGCATCGCGGTCCCGCCGAAGCGCCGCGCGCCGAACGGCAAAGCCATCACCGTGCTCGGCGCGCAGGCCAACAACCTGAAAAATCTCGACGTGACCCTGCCGCTCGGCGTGCTGACCGTTGTCAGCGGCGTCTCCGGCTCCGGCAAGTCCACGCTCGTGAACGACATTCTCTACCGCGCGCTGGCGCAGAAGCTCTACCGCTCGCGCGAGCATCCCGGCGCGCATCGCGCGCTCCTCGGCAGCGAGCACATCGATAAGGTCGTCGAGATTGACCAGGCGCCCATCGGGCGCACGCCGCGCTCGAACCCGGCCACCTACACCGGCGTCTTCGCGCCCATCCGCGAAATCTTCGCCATGCTGCCGGAATCGCGCGAGCGCGGTTACCGGCCCGGGCGCTTCAGCTTCAACGTAAAGGGCGGGCGCTGCGAGGCCTGCCAGGGCGACGGCCTGCGGCGCATCGAGATGAATTTCCTGCCCGACGTGTTCGTCACGTGCGAAGTCTGCCGCGGGCGGCGCTACAACTCGGAAACGCTCGCCGTGCGCTACAAGGGCCACTCGATTTCGGACCTGCTCGATATGCCCGTGGAAGACGCGCTGCGACAGCTCGAAAACATCCCGCAGGTCCGCCAGAAACTCGAAACGCTGGTGGACGTCGGCCTGGGCTACATCCACCTCGGGCAATCGGCCACCACGCTTTCGGGCGGCGAAGCGCAGCGCATCAAGCTGGCGCGCGAGCTTTCCAAGCGCCAGACCGGCCGCACGCTCTACATCCTCGACGAGCCCACCACCGGCCTGCACTTCGACGATGTGAAGAAGCTGCTCGAAGTGCTGAACCGCCTCGTGGACCTGGGCAATACCGTGCTCATCATCGAGCACCACCTCGACGTCATCAAGCAGGCTGACTGGATCATTGACCTCGGCCCCGAAGGCGGCGAATTGGGGGGCAGGATTGTTGCGCAGGGAACGCCGGAACAAGTAGCCCGGAACAAGAAATCCTACACAGGCCAGGTGTTGAGCCGGGTCCTGAATAGAATCCCGGCCCGCGCATGACGCGCCAGTGGCGAAAGAGTTTTGGGATCACAGCCACGGGCTGCGGGCGGACCCACAGCCCCGGCTTGAGCTCACGCTCCGGCTTACTTGCCCATCGAATACGTGCCGGTGCACGCCCAGTCAGAAGAGCCGTCTGCACTGAATGTTCCGGGGCAGGTGCCGGAACCCTTGATGCCCTTGTACTTCCCCGTGCCGCCATGGATTTTCCATTTGTCGGTGGCCGGTTTCGTGATGTCTGTTGAGGCGATTCTTTCATACGTGTAGTAAACTTTGTCTCCATTGTCCATCGTCACGTTGAAGCGGCCATGCACGTTCATGGATGCTTTCCACACCTCTTGGAATTCCGTATAGGCACCGGTTTTTTCCGCGTAGCCGCTGTCGCTTGAGGTCGCGTTGCAGGTGCCTTGGAGGATCATATAGCTGTGATCCGGCACGTCGCCCACGTCGAATTTGTGGTCCGCCGTTTGTTTCGGGCAGTGCCACTTGGTATCAATCTTGTTCTGGGCCAGCGCTGCGGATCCAGACACAAGTAAAACGAATGCAACGAGCAAGAGCTTGCGCATCTTTATTCTCTCCTTCTGATTTGGGTAATGATTCTGGGAGACTATAGAACACTCACCCAATTCTCGCAAGCTCCGGCAGGCAGTGGCGATCGAGCACCCGGGCAGTGGTCACTTAGCCGTAAGGCGGCTTACCGGAAGTGATCCGAAAGGTTGTCATTCCGAGGAACCTGCTTTTCGCGGAAGCCACAATGCCTGCCGCCCGGACCTAAAGACCTACGGGCCAGGACGCGAAGGCCTTCTTGGCACTTCACAAGTATAATTTTGGTTTTGACACTCCGAACCCTAACTTCCGAGTAGCGCCGTTATACAGACAAGTGGCATTTAGCAGGTGATAAGCTCTGTTTACGCCAGCAATCGTTTCGCGGAACTCGGCATGTGGTGGGGACCTCATCGGGGTGTATCATTTCTTCTTTGACTCGTCCTTGCGCGCGTCACAAGTAGAAACGTACCGGAGGACCCACCAGTGAAAACAATGACCGCGGTTCTAGTTGCAGGTCTGATCGGCCTGCCGATCGCAGCCCCTGACACAACCAAGAAAACTGTGACGCCGTATCGGGCCGAGTCTTCAGCCTATGTGATAAAGGGTAAGAACGCCTGGACCTTTGTCACTGAGAACCGGTCCTTTCGTTTCGTGGAGGTTCTGAGCGATGAAGGCGAGGGTTACGCCGCCTTATTACTTTTAGAAGAAACGTACCACAATCAGCGAACAGACAGTATTGAGGGCGTCCAAGGGAGTGCCACGGTAAAGGCTTGGACGCTAGAGCCCGGCCGGCCACGTGAGCTACGGTGGGCCTTCCGGGAAGCAGGCAACGAAGGCAGGACGCAGGACCGTCTCTTCCGGGTAACCGCCTGGGGATGCTGCGATGTGCCTGTGGTGTATTCGTATTACAGCCTTCTGACTGGAAAGAAGCTGTACGTCTCCAACTCAGACTTGCTAGAAGTGAGGGGCGAAGGAGACGGTCCGCAGGCTGTGCGGCTGGTAGCGTTTGGATACTCGGATAGAAGTCAATCGAGTCAACCGCCGCGATTGCAGTACGGAACAGACAAAAGAATAACTCAGCGTTTCTCTGTCATATCCTCCCGGCAGTATTTCGATGCTCCACAAATGTTTGCATCAACAAGTGGGAAGCTCGAGAAATCGCTTGACCTCCGTGGCTCGGCGCTGACCTTCATAATCGTGCTGAGATACGACGATGGTGTCGAGCTTCGTATTCCCGTTGAAGCAGATGCTGTCCGCCCGGAAAAAGCTGTACTTCCAGAAGGCTATTCGCTCCGGGTGGAGAACTAAGGCGACACCAAAGGATGGTTCGGAGATTTCACGTGGGTTGGAGCTTCACTCAATTGCAATTAGATACAAATCAACCGCTACTTGGCAGGTCGAATGACTCCCGAGACTTTCGCACAAACCACCGCGATCGTGCCCCCGAGCACCCTTCCATGAACTTGTAGGCTTACGAAGGCCAACCCGCCGGGCCACTGGCTGTATAGTCGGCTTACCGGAAGTGATCCGGAAGGTTGCATTCCGAGCCCGCCCGCAATCTGGCGGGCGAGGAAGCTGCTTTTCGCAGGGCCCCAGGGTTGTTCGCCACTTGCTTGCCCTGAGTTCGCCGCAGGCGTGCGAAGGGCCACTCGCCGCTTCAGGCACCCATCCGCCTCTGCGGCGCGGTATAATAGATTGCAAAGCACGTTCTAAGCGTCCCGCCGGGGGTGCGGGGCTTGCCCTGAGCATGCCGAAGGGCCCGCCATACGACTTTGCGAAGAGGCAATCGCGTTTCCACCGCCGCAGTGAACATCTATATGGACACGTTCGGGCCCAGTTCGCTGAGAAGAAAAGAAAGGACTTGTAGCCCGCGTCAGCCGCCCAGTCGGCGTAGATATCTCCCTTTGAATGAATACTTACGAAATCTGCTCGTATCTTATTCATTTGGCTCAGGAACAAGGCCCGTGAAATTTAGTACTTACACGAATCTAGCTATCAACTCTTTTAGAATCAATACTTACAGAAAAAGGGGTGGGGGGAGGGGGTGGCCGACTCTTTTCTTGCCGTCTGGCCCTGACTTGTTTCTGTCCGCGCTCCTTGCGCGCGGGGACTTCTACCGATAGAGTGCATCGAGCCAATTTCAATTTTGGAGTTTCGAGCTTCGACCTTAGCGTGTGACGCATGAGCATTTACCACACTTTGCCACTGACCTTCGACCGCATCCGCACCTACCCGCTCGCGCGGCGCAAGAGCAAGGTGACGGTGCGCGAGTTCGCCAAGCCGGTCGCGCGCGGCGCCGGCGTGCGCGCGCTGCTCGATTCGCTCCCGCACATCCTTGCCGCGCACGATCTGCGCGCCGTGGTCGCTGCCGTTGCGCGCGCCCGCGCGCGGCGCAGAGCCGTCCTCTGGGGACTCGGCGGGCACGTCATCAAGGTGGGCCTCGCTCCCGTGCTGATTGACTTGCTGCGCCGTGGGTTCATCTCCGGTATCGCCATGAACGGCGCGGCGCTGGTGCACGATTTTGAGATCGCGCTTGCTGGCAACACATCCGAAGACGTCGAAGCCTCGCTCGGCGGCGGGCGCTTCGGCATGGCCGAGGAAACGGGCCTCTATCTGAACGAGATCGCCGTGGGCGCGGCGCGCAGCGGCATCGGCCTGGGCGAAGCCGCAGGCAAGCTGCTCACCAGCGGCCGCCTGCGCGTAAAATATCCGGAGCACAGCTTGCTGATGGCCGCCTATCGCGCGCACGTGCCCGTGACGGTGCATCTCGCCATCGGCACCGACATCCCGCACATGCACCGCTCGGCCGACGGCGCGGCGCTGGGCGCGGCCTCGCACCACGACTTCCGCCTTTTCTGCGCGCTGGTGAAACGAATGCATCCCGGCGGCGTATATCTGAACTGGGGCTCGGCCGTGATCCTGCCGGAGGTTTTCCTGAAAGCGGTCTCCGTCGTGCGCAACCTGGGCACGCCGCTCGCGCCGATCACCACGGCGAATTTCGACTTCATCCAGCACTACCGGCCGCTCGTGAACGTGGTGAAGCGCCCGACCGCCGCCCGGCGCGGCGCCGGCCAATCGAAAGGGTATGCGATCACCGGCCACCACGAGATCCTGCTGCCGCTCGTGGCTGCGGCGCTCATGGAATCCCGCGGCCGGGCGCTGCGAAAATAGCGATACAAGATGAAGATGCTCGAGCAAATTGAGAAGGTCGTGCGCGGCGAAGCGCCCCCGCCGCCGGTGGCGCGCCTCGTTGGCTTTCGCGCCGTGGCCATCCGGCCGGGTGAAGCCGTGATCGAGTTCGAGGCCACCGAAGCGCACGCGAACCCCATGGGCACGCTGCACGGCGGCGTGCTCTGCGACGTGGCCGACGCCGCGATGGGCCTGGCGTACGCGGCCACGCTCGATGAGGGCGAATCGTTCACCACGCTCGAGCTGAAGATCAATTTCCTGAAGCCGGTTTGGAAAGCGCGCCTGCGCGGCGTGGGGCGCGTGGTGCGGCGCGGCCGCACGATCGGCATGGCGGAATGCGACATCACCGATGAAAAGGGCGACCTGGTGGCCCGCGCTTCGAGCACTTGCATGACGCTGCGCGGCGACCAAGCCCAAGGACGTTAGTGAGCGATCCAGAAAACAATTGGCCGGCGCCGCCGGGCGATAACGCGCCGGGTGCGGATGCTGCAGCGCCGCTCGTGCCGCAGGACGCTGCCCTCGCCGCTCCGGTTGCGGCCGAGGCCGCCGTGCCGGAGGATCTCCGCGCGCCGTGGAGTTGGCTCGAGCTGTTGCTCTTCCTCGTCTACGCCTTCGCGGCGAGCCTTGCCGTGAGCTTGGTTGTCGCGCTGGGCGCGTTCTTTGCCTTCGGCATCTCGCCGTGGCAGCTGGACAAGATCCCCAACGGCAAAGCGACGCTGTTGGTGCTGGGCCAAGCGCTGTGGTCCGGCGCGGCGATGCTGTACTTCTTTGGAGTGGCGCGGCTGCGCAAGGGCGGACCGTTCTGGCGCGCGCTTGGCTGGCGCGAGCTGCGGCTGGGCCGCATTTCGGGATCACGTGCGGTAGTACTTTGCCTGTCCGGCGGCGTCACGCTCGCCATGGTGGTGCAGGTGGCTTCGGCCGGGATGGGCAAGAAGGGAACGCTGCCCATCGAGGAGATGTTCCGCAGTCGCGGGACCGTCCTGATGCTCATGGCGCTGGGACTTCTGGTGGCGCCGCTCGTCGAAGAAACCATGTTTCGCGGCTTCCTCTACCCGGTGTTCGCGCGGCAGTTTGGCGTGCCCGCGGGCATCGTAATCACGGGCGTGCTTTTCGGCCTGCTACATGCTGCCCAGTTGTGGGGCGGCTGGGGCCAGATCGCGCTGCTCATGATCGTGGGCATTGTCTTCACCTACGTGCGCGCGCGGACGGGCACCGTGTGGGCAAGTTACCTGTTCCACCTCGGCTATAACGGGATCCTCTTCCTCGGATTTTTCATATACACCGGCGGGCTCCGTCACATGCCCACGTCGTAGCCGGCCGGCGTCCGGGGAATCGATTACAATATCGTTTTGCTCGAAGCGCGGAATTCGCATCCCATGCACACAACACAGCCCATCGAGTGGACAAAAGACGGCGTGGTGATGCTGGACCAGCGGCGGCTGCCCGGCGAAGTGGTTTACCACCGCTACGCCGATTACCGCGAAGTCGCAGCAGCGATCAAGGACATGGTGATTCGCGGCGCGCCGGCGATCGGCGTGGCCGCAGCGATGGGCGTGGCGCTGGGCGTGGAACGCTCCGCGGCGCGCACGGTCGAAGCGCTGCAAGCCGAGTTTCCCGCGATCTGCGAGACCCTTGCGAAGACACGTCCCACGGCGGTGGACCTTTTCTGGGCGCTCGAGCGCATGAACCGCCGCTTCGCCGAGGCCTGCGCCGCAGCCTCAGGCGCCAGCGGACTTGCCGAGGTGCGCCGCGCGATGGTCGCCGAAGCGCAGCAGATTCATCTCGAAAAGAAGGCCACCGACGAAGCCATCGGGCGCTTTGGCGCCGAGCTGATGCCGCGCGAA
>JBGQHO010000011.1:0-69566 GCA_041497955.1 Terriglobia bacterium
GGAGAAAACGAGAATGAAGAATCTGTTTGTGGGCAACATGAGCTTCCAGACGACTGAAGACGATCTGCGCGCGCTGTTCGAGCCGTTCGGGCAAATCACGCGCATCCACATCGCGACGGACCGGGAGACGGGCCGGGCGCGGGGGTTTGCGTTCGTGGAAATGGCGAATGACGAAGAGGCGGCCAAAGCGATTACGGCGCTGGACGGAAAAGAAGTGGGCGGGCGGAACCTGAAGGTGAACGAAGCGCGGCCCAAAGGGGAGGGCAGAGGGCCGCGGGGCGGCGGGGGTGGCGGGCGTGGCGGAGGCGGGTCGCGCGACGATTACCGCGGATCGGCGCGGCAGCCGCGCGAACCCCGCTGGTAGCGTCAAGATCCCCTTTCCTCTTATCAGCGGCCTACTTCGGGCCGGCCCGTGTCCCGCAGGCCCCTTCGTAGATTCTCCCTGGCCTGCAGGGCGAGTTTCTCATAGCCGCCCCTGATCCGGTCCAATTCGTGATCGGTCAGCTCCTCGATATCCAGAAGCGCGTTATGCGCCCCTTCCATGGCGCGAATCAATTCGTCCAGCTTCAATTGCACCGCCTCGCTGTCCCGGTTCTGAGTGTTCTGGATCAGGAAGACCATGAGGAAGGTGACAATTGTGGTTCCCGTGTTGATCACCAGTTGCCACGTGTCGCTGAAGCGGAACGTGGGCCCAGTGATCCCCCAGATAAGTATGATTAGCACGGCAAAGAAGAAAGCCGTCGGGTGTCCGGTTGCACGTGCTGTCAGCTTGGCAGATCGGTTGAACAGGGATGCGGCATTCATGGCATTCCTCCTTGGATTCTCACGGGCTGGATCAGTAACCTCGAAATAGAAGCTACCACAATCACACCTAGAGCAAGCGGAGGCTGTCTTGTGGCAGGGAATGGTGTCCGGTTCTGCGACAGCCGAATCCCACAAACGGGCGCTTTGGCTGGAAGCGGAGCCTGCTGACCAAGACTAATCCCCTTCCGTCTAAGGAGTTAAGCGGGCGGCGGCCTTGGCACCAAAGCTGCGAATATCCGCTACGAACCTATGGACATTCCACGACCGGAACTCGCCAGAAAGAGAAAGATGCGGCGGATCGGCTACGTCGTCGGGGTGGTGATTTTGGTGTCGCTGGTGACGATTGCCGTTTCGAAGCTGAAGCCCGCGGCACCGACCGTCGACGGCGGGACCCTCTATCCAGACACCGTCAAGCGCGGGGAGATGCTGCGGCAAGTGCGCGGGCTCGGCACCCTGGTGCCAGAAGACATCCGCTGGATCCCGGCGTCGACGCAGGGGCGCGTCGAGCGAATCATCCTGCACCCGGGCGCGAACGTGAAGCCCGATTCGGTGATTCTCGAACTCAGCAACCTGGACCTCGAGCAGCAGCTCGTGGACTCGGAAATGGCCATGAAGAAATCCGAGGCCGAGATGGCCAACCTTCGCGTACAGCTGGAAAGCCAGCTCATGACCCAGCGGTCCCAGGCGGCGCAGGTGGAGTCCGACTACACCACCGCGCGGCTGCAGGCCGAGCGCGACGAGGCCCTGCTGAAACTGCAACTTGTCTCCGAGCTGAATTACAAGATCACCAAAGCGACCGCGGAATCGCTGGCCGTCCGCGCGCAGATCGAAAAGGAGCGGCTGGCCATCGCCTCGAAAGCCAACCTGGCGCAAATTGCTGCGAAGGATGCTGAAGTCGCGCAGACCCACGCGCTCTACGCTCTGCGCAAGCGGCAGATTGATGCCCTGCACGTGCGTGCCGGCGTGGCCGGCGTTCTGCAGCTCGTGCCCGTGGAAGTGGGCGCGCAGGTGGCGCCGGGCACGAACCTGGCGCGCGTGGCCGACCCCAAGCGGTTGAAAGCGGAGATTCGCATCCCGGAGACGCAGGTGAAGGACGTGGCCATCGGGCAGAAGGCGGATATCGACACGCGGAACGGCGTGATCCCGGGCCACGTCACGCGCATCGATCCTTCCTCGCAGAACGGCACGTTCACCGTGGACGTGAACCTGGAGGGCGCGCTGCCCGAGGGAGCGCGGCCCGACATCAGCGTGGACGGCACGATCGAAATCGAGCGCTTGCAGAACGTGCTCTATGTCGGCCGGCCGGTGCAGGGGCAGCCGAATTCAACGGTGAGCCTGTTCAAGCTCACGCCCGACGGCGCGGAGGCCACGCGCGTGCGCGTGAAGCTCGGCCGCAGCTCGGTGACCACCATCGAAGTCATCGAAGGGTTGCGCGAGGGCGACAAGGTGTTCCTCTCGGACATGTCCGCCTGGGACGCCTTTGACCGGATTCGGCTGAAGTAAGCGCTGGGGTTTGTCCAACCAAGATGGTTGCGCTGCGCTACGAGTAGTTGCAGAGCCGCAAGCGGGATATATGGAACTGTCTTGGTGAGTTTTGCGTTTTGAATTGCGAGCGGCCGGGGAGAGGTTGAGCGATGGAAACCTTCTGGCAGGACCTGAAGTACGGCACGCGCATGCTGGCGAAGAACCCCGGCTTCACGGCCGTTGTGGTGCTCTCGCTGGCGCTGGGCATTGGCGCCAACACAACCATCTTTACGCTCATCAACGCTGTGTTCCTGAACCCGTTGCCGATCGAGGATTCTTCGCGCGTTGTGCTGCTCTACACCACCGACGAGATCAACCGGCTGGCGAACTTTACCTTCCTGCCGACGTCTTACCCGAATTACGTGGACTACCGCGACAAGAATGACGTCCTCGCGGGCCTGGCGCTGTACGGCTTCACGGGCATGAGCCTCACGAGCGGGAGCGGGGAGCCGGAGCAGATCACCGCGTACATCGTCACGGGCAATTACTTCGACGTGCTGGGCGTGAAGATGGCGCGCGGCCGGGGGTTTCTTCCCGATGAAGACAAAACGCTCGGGACGCATCCGGTCGCGGTCGTCAGCCACGGCCTGTGGAAGCGGCGTTTCGGCTCGGACCTGAATCTCCTCGGCCAGAGCATCCTCCTCAACGGTCGCTCCTACACGGTGGTCGGCATCGCGCCGGTCGGCTTCCGCGGCACGAACGCGCTCGGCGGCCCGGAAGTCTGGGTGCCGCTCGCGATGCGGGACCAGGTGCTGACCGGTGTATTCCAGCGCTTCTTCAACGAACGCCGCACGCTGCTCTTCTTCCTTACCGGCCGGCTGAAGCCCGGCGTGAGCCTGGAGCAGGCGCAGGCGGCGATGAAGACACTCGCAAGGCAGCTCGAGCAGGAGTATCCAAAGGAAAACGAGAAACGCAGCATCACGGTGGTTCCGATTGCGCAGGCGGCGATCAACCCGAACCAGCGCGGCGACTTTGTGCGTGCGGGCGCGCTGTTGATGAGCGCAGTGGGGCTGGTGCTGTTGATCGCCTGCGCCAACGTGGGCAACCTGCTGCTGGCGCGCGCCACGCGCCGCCAGCGCGAAATTGCGATTCGCATCTCGCTGGGCGCGAGCCGCGGGCGGCTTGTTCGCCAACTGCTCACGGAGAGCATTCTGATGGCAGTGCTCGCGGGCGTTACCGGATTGCTCGTAGCCTATTGGGGCCGCGACCTGCTGTGGTCGTTCCGCCCGCCGTTTTTCAACGCCAATGCGATTGACCTGACGCTCAATTCGCGAGTGCTCTTCTTCACGCTCGGCGTCTCGCTGCTCACGGGGATTCTGTTCGGACTGATTCCTGCGCTGCAGGCTTCGCGGCCCGATCTGGCCACGTCGCTCAAGGACCGCACGAACCCGCCGAGCGGCACGAACCACTGGTACAGCCCGCGCAACGTGCTGGTGATGGCGCAAGTGTCGCTCTCGCTGATCGCGCTCGTAGCCGCAGGGCTCTTCCTGCGCAGCCTGGGCAACGCGCAGCGCATCAACCCCGGCTTTGATACGCAGCACCTGCTGGTGATGTCGTTCAATGTGGGCGCGCAGGGCTACAACGAGCAGCGCGCGCAGGAATTCTACCGGCAGGTGACCGGTCGGCTGAAGTCACTTCCGATAGTTCAATCGGCTGCAATCGCGGCGAACCCGCCCTTTGGCGGCGGCTTCGCGCGCACGGTTTTTCCCGAAAGCGCCGATGCGTCCGACCGCCGCAGCGGCAAGTTGATGCTGACCGACCCGGTGCAACCGGATTACTTCGATACTATCGGCACTCCAATTCTGCGCGGGCGCAGATTCACGGAAGACGACCGCGCGGGCGCGCCGTTTGTGGCCATCGTGAACGAAACGATGGCCAAGCTGCTCTGGCCCAACCAAGAAGCCATCGGTAAACGCATCCGCTTTTTCGGCGAGACTTGGATCGTTGAGATCGTCGGCATCGCGCGCGACAGCAAGTATGTCGCGCTCGGCGAAGACCCGCTGCCGATGGTGTATCTGCCGCTCTACCAGCACCACTCGCCCGCCGTGACGCTCTACGTGCGCACGGCCGGCGACCCGGCCACGGCCCTCGGCGTGGTGCGCGGCGAAGTGCAGGCGCTCGAGCGCAGGATGCCGCTTGTCGCCGTGGCCACGATGCCGGAGGTGATGGCGCAGAGCCTCTGGGCGCCGCGCATGGGCGCCGCCCTGCTGGGCATTTTCGGCGGGCTCGCGCTGGTGCTTGCGGCCGTGGGCATCTACGGCGTGATGTCTTACTCGGTGGGGCAGCGCACACAAGAAATCGGCATTCGCATGGCGCTCGGCGCGCAGGACCGCGACGTCCTGGGGTTGGTGCTCCGCCAGGGCATGCTCGTGGTGGCCATCGGCCTCGGGTTGGGCCTGGCCGGCGCGCTCGCGTTGACCAACGGCCTCTCCCGGCTGCTGTTTGACGTAGGCACGTCGGACCCGGTGACCTACGCGGGCACGGCCGTGGTGCTCGTCGCGGTCGCGCTGGTGGCGTGTTACATCCCGGCGCGGCGGGCATCGCGGGTGGACCCCATGGTCGCGCTGCGCTACGAATGATTCTGGGTCCGGAGATTGCACGGAGCCCACTGAGGATTCGAAGCTCAAGAAGGAGAAACGGATGGCAACGAACGGCAAGTCACTGATCAAGTTGAATGCGGTGAAGAAAGTCTTCCTGACCGACGAGGTGGAGACGCACGCCCTCTCCGGCATCCATCTGGAGATTCGCGAAGGAGAGTACCTCGCGATCGCCGGTCCGTCGGGCTGCGGCAAGTCCACGTTGCTTTCGATTGTGGGGCTGCTCGATTCGCCGAGCGACGGCGAATACTGGCTGAAGGACCAGTCGGTGGCGAAGCTCTCTGTGGGCGACCGCTCGCGGATCCGCAACCGCGAGATCGGCTTCATCTTTCAGGCGTTCAACCTGATCGGCGACCTGACCGTGTACGAGAACGTGGAGCTGCCGTTGACCTACCGCGGCATGGCTTCCATCGACCGGCGCAAGCGCGTGCAGGACGCGCTCGAGCGCGTGGGCATGGCGCACCGCATGAAGCACTATCCGGCGCAGCTCTCCGGCGGCCAGCAGCAGCGCGTGGCCGTGGCGCGCGCGCTGGCGGGCGACCCGGCCATCCTGTTGGCCGACGAGCCCACCGGCAACCTGGACTCGAAAAACGGCGAGGCGGTGATGGAACTGCTGCGCGACCTGCATCGCGCCGGGGCCACCGTCTGCATGGTGACGCACGACCCGCGTTACGCCAGCCACGCGGAGCGCACGATTCACCTGTTCGACGGGCGCATCGTCGAGGAAACGACGCCGGCCCAGGCGCACGCATAAGTTCGGGCGCGCGTTGCGCGAGACTCCGGCTCCGGGGCGTGGAGCCCTGAAGCTCGAAAAAAACGAGTAGGGGGATCGGAATGGAGACGCTTTGGCAGGACATCAGGTACGGCGCGCGGATGCTGGCGAAAAGCCCGGGCTTTACGGCGGTGGCGCTCCTTACGCTGGCGCTCGGCATTGGGGTGAATGCCGCGATCTTCAGCGTCGTGAACGCCGTCCTGCTGCGCTCGCTGCCTTACAAAGACCCTGACCGCGTCGTGCGCGTCTTTGAAAAGCGGGTGCGCGAAAACAACCTGACCAATGTCGTCTCCCCCGCGGACTTCCTGGACTGGAACGCGCAGAACCAGGTCTTCTCCCACATGGCCGCGCAGATCATGACGCCGGTGGATCTGCTCGGCAGCGAAGAGCCCGAGCGAGTCGGCGCGGGCGTGGTGACTTCGGAGTTCTTCGACGCGCTCGGCGTCTCCCCGGCGAGAGGCCGCCTGTTCCTCGCCGACGACCAGCAAGTCGGCCACGAGCACATCGTTGTACTGACCGACGGGGTCTGGCGGCGGCGGTTCGGGGCCGATCCCGACATCGTGGGGAAGACGATCAACCTCAGCGGCATTCCGTGCACCGTCATCGGCATCCTGCCCGCCTCGTTCCGGTTCTCCATTCGGGAAATCGAGCTGTGGATTCCGTACCCGCAGACGCCGGAGCTCTCGCAAATCCGCGGCGCACATTTTATCAATGTGTATGCACGCCTGAAACCCGGCGTCAGCCTGCAGCAGGCGCAAGCGGGGATGGAAACCCTTGCCGCAAACCTGGAAAAGCAGTACCCGGACATCAATCGTGGGCACAGCGCCAACGTAGTTTCACTGCGCGAAGACCTCGTGGGGCAAGTCCGGCCGTCACTCTACGTGCTTACCGTGGGGGTTGGGTTCGTCCTGCTGATTGCCTGCAGCAACGTAGCCAATCTGCTGCTTTCGCGCGGCGTGGCGCGGCAAAAGGAGATGGCCATCCGCAGCGCGCTGGGCGCGGGACGCACGCGCATGGTGCGCCAATTGCTGACGGAAAGCGTTCTACTGGCATTCGTCGCAGGCGTGGTTGGGTGCTTGCTGGCCGTCTGGGGCGTGGACGGGTTGCGCCTGCTCGTGCCGCGCGAGCTGGGCGTTCCGGGCCTCCAGGACATTCCCCTGGATACGACGGTCCTCGGTTATCTGGTCGCGCTTTCGGTGCTCACGGGCATCGTGTTTGGCCTGGTGCCGGCGGTGTACGCGAGCCGCACGGAACTGAACGAGACGCTCAAGGAGGGCACCCGATCCGGCACCGCGGGCACCGGGCACCAGCGGTTGCGCAGAGCGCTGGTCGTGGCGGAATTCTCCCTTTCCTTGATCCTGCTCATCGGTGCCGGGCTGATGGTCCGCACGTTCCTGCGCCTCTCGGAGGTGCAGCCGGGCTTCCGTTCCGAGAATGTGGTGACTATGCCGGTCGCGCTTCCGCGCACGCGCTACCGCGAGCCGCAGAAGCAGGCGGAATTCTTCGAGCGATTGCTGGCCAAGCTCCGCGCGCTCCCGGGCGTCGAGGCCGCCGGGGGAATCTCTGATCTCCCACTGAGCGGCCAGGACAACCGCACGGGCATTGCGATTGAAAACGCGCCGCCGAATCCGCAGGAGCCCACGCGCGCGCACCATCGCAAGGTCACGCCGGGCTACTTCCAGACGATGCGCATCCCGCTCGTCGAGGGCCGCTTCCTTAACGAAGCCGACAACGCTACCGCACCGCTCGTCCTGCTGTTCAACCACGCTGCCGCGCAGCGCTATTTCCCGAACGAGAGCTCCCTCGGGCATCGCATCCGCCTGGGCGGCACGCAGGAATGGCGCGAGATCGTGGGCGTAGTGGGCGACGTCCGCCACTGGGGCCTGGACAGCAAGATCAATCCCGAAATGTATCTGCCCGAAGCGCAAACGCCCGTCGGCTGGATGAATTTGATGATCCGCTCGAATGCAGGCATGGAGACGCTGGCTCCGGCGCTGCGCGCTCAGGTGCAGTCGCTCGATAAGGATCTGCCCGTGGGCCACATCGCCACGATGGACGAGGTCATCGCCACCTCGATTGCGCCGCAGCGCTTCTACGTGCTGCTGCTTGGAGTCTTTGCCGGGCTCGCGCTGGCTCTTGCCGGCGTCGGCATCTACAGCGTGATGGCCTATGCCGTCAACCAGCGCACCCAGGAGATCGGCATCCGCATGACGCTGGGTGCGCAGCCGCGTGAAGTCTTGCGGCTCGTGCTGCGTCAGGGGCTCGTGCTGGCGCTCGTGGGAGTCGCCATCGGCATTGTCGGCGCAATGGGGATCACGCGCCTGCTCCAGCAATTCGTCGCGCGCGAGCTGGCATCGTTTGTCGGCTTCGGCGTGGAGCCCACGGACCCGGCCACGTTTGCAGGGGTTTCGCTCTTGCTGATCGCCGTGGCGCTGCTGGCATGCTACCTGCCTGCGCGGCGTGCCGCGCAAGTGGATCCGATGGTGGCCATCCGCTACGAGTAGTTCTGGGGGCAGCGATGGGTACGCTCTGGCAAGACCTGAAGTTCGGCCTGCGCATGCTGGCGAAAAGCCCGAGTCTCACCGCAGTCGCGGTGCTGACGCTGGCGCTCGGCATCGGAGCGAACACCGCGATTTTCAGCGTAGTCAACGCGGTGCTGCTCCGCCCGTTGCCCTACAAAGATGCGCAACGTCTGATGCTGGTTTGGGAGACATTCCGCGGGCGGCGCGCCGGAGTCACGGCTCCCGATTTCAAGGACTGGAGCGAGCAGCAGGGCGTCTTCGAGCAGATTGCCGGGAGCACCAGCATGAACTTCAACCTCACCGGCACGAACGACCCGGTGCGCCTGAGCGGCGCGCGGGTCTCCGCTTCGTATTTCCCCGCGCTCGGTGTCCAACCGGTGCTCGGGCACATGTTCAACGCCGAACAGGATCAGCCCGGCGCCGCGCGTGTGGCGCTTCTCAGCCACGGGCTCTGGCAGGAGCGCTTTGGCTCCGATCCGGGCGTGCTGGGCCGGACGATCATCCTGGACGACCAGCAATACACCGTGATTGGGGTGATGCCTGCGGAGCTGCGGCTTTGGGCCGCGAGCCCGCAGGTTTGGGTTCCTCTGGCGCTCACGCCGCGCGAGCTTGCCGCGACAGGCAGCCACCGGTACCGCGTTCTGGGTCGGCTAAAGCCCGGCATCACGCGCGAACAGGCTGAGGCCCGAATGAAGTCGATTGCCGAGGGCATTGTGCCCAAGCGGCCGCATTCAAACACCGGCATCAGCGTGATGCTGCTCCCGCTGCAGGAACAGGTCGTTGGAGACGTGCGCGGGTCGCTGCTGATCTTGCTGGGCGCCGTGGGCTTGGTGCTGCTGATCGCGTGCGCGAATGTGGCCAACCTGCTGCTCGCACGCGCGTTGGTGCGCGAGCGCGAAATCGCCGTGCGGGCTGCGCTCGGTGCGGGCCGCGTCCGCCTGTTGCGGCAGTTGCTCACCGAAAGTGTGCTGCTCGCTTTTGTGGGCGGCGCGCTGGGCCTTTTTCTGGCTCGGTGGGGAGCCGACGCTCTGGTGGCCACCCTGCCGGATTCCATCCCGCGGCTTGCCCGGACGGGGATTGACACCACTGTGCTGGGCTTCACGCTTGTGATTGCCGTAGCCACCGGCATCGTTTTTGGGCTGGCTCCCGCGCTACAGGCTTCCCGCGTCGATCTGAACAATTCGCTCAAGGAAGGAAGCCGCGGCACAGGCGCGAGCGCCGGCCAGCATCGGCTGCGCAGCGCGCTGGTGGTTTCCGAAGTCGCTCTGGCGGTCGTGCTGCTGATCGGCGCTAGTCTTCTGATCAAGAGCTTTGTCCAACTGCAGGCCGTGCAGCCGGGCTTCCGTCCAGAAGGACTAGTCTCCATGCGGCTGGCCCTGCCGCAAGACCGCTACGCGGAACCTGCACAGGTCGTGGCGTTCTACCGCCAGGCCCTTGAGCGCGTGCGGGCCACACCCGGCGGCGAGGAAGTTGCGCTCACCTCCCACCTGCCGCTCGACGATTCTGGGTTCAACCTCGCCATCTTCATCGAAGGCCGTCCGGCCCTCCCGCCCGGCGAAGTCCAGATGACTTATCTGCGGATCGTCAGTCCCGAGTATTTCCGCGTGCTCGGCGCGCCGTTGCGCGCCGGCCGCGGCCTGGATGAGAACGACCGCGAAGGTTCCGTACGCGTCGGTTTGATCAACCAGACTATGGTGCGGCAGTACTGGCCCAACGAGAGCCCGCTCGGAAAGCGCTTCACGATGGATGACAATGAGAAGACACCGGTCGAGATCGTGGGCGTCATCGGCGACGTGAAACACTTCGGACTGGATTCCGAGCCGCGGCCGGAATTGTTTGTGCCTTTTGCGCAGGCCGCGCCGATGCACTGGAATTGGATTGACCGCTCACTCAACGTTGTCGTGCGCGCCCACACCGAGCGCTCGGGCTTGATCTCCGCTGTGCGCCAGGCGCTATGGTCGGTGGACCGCAATCTCCCCATCTATCGGGTGACCACGCTGGAGCAGGTGATCGCCGAGTCCGTTGTTTCGCAGCGCGTGTACATGCGTTTGCTGGGCCTGTTTGCGGGATTAGCGGGGCTGCTGGCGGCTGTGGGGATCTATGGTGTGATGTCCTATGCCGTAACGCAGCACACGCACGATATCGGCGTGCGGTTGGCTTTGGGCGCGCGGCCGGGCGACGTGCTCGGCTGGGTGTTGCGCCGCGGCCTGCGGCTCACGCTGCTGGGGGTCGTGCTCGGCCTCGGCGCTGGCCTGGCGCTGACGCGTGTGCTGCGCACCCTGTTGTTCGAGGTCAGCGTCACGGACCCCGCAACGTTTGCCGGCGTGGCCATTCTGCTGACGGGCGTCGCAGCATTGGCGTGCTGGGTGCCGGCGCGGCGGGCGGCGCGCGTGGACCCCATGGTCGCGCTGCGTTATGAATAGGAGGAACCCATGTTTGGCAGAACGCACGCAGAAGAAAAGTCTACATCACGCGCATATCCTGCCGGAGGTCTCCAGCCGATGATTCGGTTGCAGAACCTCGAGAAGTTCTTCGAAGTCGGCGCGGGCAAGAGCTACGTGTTGCGGCGCATCAACCTGGACGTGCGCGAGGGCGAGTTCATCACGTTCATGGGCCCCTCCGGAGCGGGGAAGTCCACGCTGCTGAGCATCCTCGGGATGCTCGACGGCGCGTGGGCCGGCGAATACTTCCTGTACGACCACGTCGTGCACAAACTGAGCGTGAAGGAGCGCAACGGCCTGCACAAGCAATACGTCGGCTTCGTCTTTCAGAGCTACCACCTGATCGACAACCTCACCGTGTACGAGAACCTGGACATCCCGCTCTCCTATCGCAACGTTCCGCGCGCCGAGCGGCAGTCCACCGTGGCCGACGTCCTCGACCGCTTCAACATCGTGGGCAAGAAGGACCTATACCCGTCGCAGCTCTCGGGCGGGCAGCAGCAGCTCGTCGCCGTCGCGCGCGCGGTGATCGCCAACCCGAAACTCATCCTGGCGGACGAGCCGACCGGCAACCTGCATTCGAGCCAGGGCAAGGAAATCATGGAGCTCTTCCGCAAGCTCAACAACGAGGGCACGACGATCATCCAGGTGACGCACTCCGAGCAGAATGCCGCCTACAGCAATCGCGTCATCAAGCTCTTCGACGGCTGGATCGTGCCGGAGTAGCGCGAGTTTCGGTTCTCGGATTTCGTGGTTTTGCTCTATGCCACCACGTCCTCGGGCAGCGTGGAGATTGACTAGCCTACCCGGAAAGCATCGGTTGCCCTAGAATCGAAGCTCGCACACCCGCGAGCCTGCGGCCGTTGGGCCGCGGGGGAGGGGTGTCGCGAGGGCCTGTGCGTTTTACGCATGCTTTAGCCAGGAATGAAACCCGCCGCCAAATCTACGCCACGCGTGCTGATCGCCGACGACCAGCCCGACGTGCGCGAGGCGCTCAAGCTGCTGCTGAAAGCCGAAGGCTACCAGAGCGAAGCGGTCTCTTCGCCGCGCGGCGTGCTGGCCGCGGTCGAAAGCGGCGAGTTCGACGTCATCCTGATGGACCTCAACTACGCGCGCGATACGACTTCGGGACAGGAAGGCCTCGACTTGCTGATGCGGCTGCAAGCGTCGGACCCGCTGCTGCCCGTGGTGGTGATGACGGCGTGGGCCAGCGTGGACCTGGCCGTCGAAGCCATGCGGCGCGGCGCGCGCGACTTCGTCCAGAAGCCGTGGGAGAACGCACGGCTGCTGGCCGTGGTGCGCACGCAGACCGAGCTCGGCCGCGCGCTGCGGCAGGGCCAGCGCCTGGAAGCGGAGAACGCGCTCCTGCGCGCCGAGGGCATGCCGCCGCTGATCGCGGAGGCGCCGGCGATGCGCCCGGTGATGGAGATGGCGCGGCGCGTGGGGCCTTCGGACGCGAACCTGCTGATCACCGGCGAGCACGGCACCGGGAAGGAAGTTCTGGCGCGCACGCTGCACGCGCTCTCGCCGCGCGCTACGAAACCCATGGTGACGGTGAATGCCGGCGGGCTCTCTGCGGGCCTGTTCGAGAGCGAGCTCTTCGGTCACATCAAGGGCGCGTTCACGGACGCGAAGGCGGACCGCGTGGGCCGGTTCGAGCTGGCCGACGGCGGCACGCTCTTCCTGGACGAAATCGCCAACGTGCCGTTGAACCTGCAGGCCAAGCTGCTGCGCGTGCTGGAAACGGGCGAGATCGAGCGCGTGGGGTCGTCGCGCACGCGGCGCGTGGATGTGCGCATCATCTCCGCCACGAACGCAGACCTGCGCGCCGAAATCTCCGGCGGGCGCTTCCGCGAAGACCTGTTGTTCCGCCTGAACACGGTCGAGTTGCACTTGCCGCCGCTGCGCGACCGCCGCGAAGACGTTCCGCTGCTGGCGGCGCATTTCCTGCGGCAATACGCGGAGCGCTACCGCAAGACCCTTGCGGGCTTCGATCCCGGCGCGATGCAGGCGCTGCTCGAATACACCTGGCCGGGAAACGTGCGCGAGCTCGACCACGCGATCGAACGCGCCGTGCTGCTCGCCCAGGGCGATCAGGTGCGCATGGCGGACTTCGCGCTGCGCGGAGTGCGCGAGACCGCGCCGCGCCTGGAGGAAATGAGCCTCGAAGAAGTGGAGCGCGTGCTCATCCAGAAGGCGCTCGAGCGGGCGCAGGGCAACGTGACGCAGGCCGCTGAGGCGCTGGGCCTGAGCCGCAGCGGGTTGTACCGGCGTCTGCAAAAGTACGGCCTATGAAAGAACTCCGCTACGAACGGCGCCTCGCGCTGATGGCGCTTATGGCCGCTCTTCCCGCTGTGGCTGTGGCGGGCGTGCTGCTCTGGATCGGTCCCTACGAGAGCAAGACGAAATGGACCGTGATGCTGGTGATCGCGCTCTTCTGGCTGGGCTTTGTGCTGGCGCTGAACGAGCGCGTGGTGCGGCCGCTGCAAACCTTCTCGAACCTCATCAGCGCGCTGCGCGAGGGAGATTACTCCTTCCGGGCGCGCGGCGCGCGGCGCGACGACGCGCTGGGCGAAGTTGCGCGCGAGGTGAACGCGCTGGGCGAAATGCTGCGCGAGCAGCGCCTGGGTGCGCTCGAAGCCACCGCGCTGCTGCGCAAGGTGATGGAGGAAATCGACGTCGCCATTTTCGCGGTTGACTCCAAAGCGCACCTGCTGTGGCTGAACCGCGCCGCCGAGAAATTGCTCGGACTTCCCGCCGCGCGCATGCTCGGCGCGGACGCGGCGGAGCTGGGCCTGGCCGAATGTTTTGCGGGCCCGGCGGCACGCACCGTGGAGCTCGCGTTTCCCGGCGGCAGCGGGCGCTGGGGTTTGCGGCGCAGCACGTTCCGCGAAGGCGGCCTGCCGCACCAGTTGCTGGTGCTCTCCGACCTCAGCCGCCCGCTGCGCGAAGAGGAACGCCAAGCCTGGCAGCGGCTGATCCGCGTGCTCGGCCACGAGCTGAACAACTCGCTCGCGCCCATCAAGTCCGTTGCCGAAAGCCTGGAAAAAATTCTGCGCCGCCCGGCGCGCGCCGCAGACTGGGAAGAAGACATGCGGCACGGGCTCGGCGTAATCGGCTCGCGCGCCGAAGCGCTGAGCCGCTTCATGAACGCGTACTCGAACCTGGCGCGGCTGCCTCCCCCGCAGTTTCGTTCTGTCGAGGTGGGGCCGTGGGTGCGCCGCGTCGTAGGACTGGAGACGCGCCTGCCGGTCGGGCTGCGGCCCGGGCCGGAGGTGGTGATCCGCGCCGACGGTGACCAGCTGGAACAATTGCTGATCAATATCGTGCGCAACGCCGTGGATGCCGCGCTCGAAACCGGCGGCGGCGTCAGCGTGACGTGGTCGCGCAACGGCGCCTTCCTCATGGTGTCGGTCGAGGACGAAGGCCCCGGCCTGCCCAACACGGCGAATCTTTTCGTTCCGTTCTTCACGACGAAGCCGAGCGGCTCGGGAATCGGCCTGGTGCTGAGCCGGCAGATTGCCGAAGCGCACGGCGGCGCGCTCGTGCTCCAGAATCGCGCCGAGGCGCGAGGGTGCAAGGCCCTGCTGAAATTGCCTCTGCGCGAGCCGCACGAGCTTGCGTAGCGGCCGTTTGCCTGCTGTGAACAAGGGGGGGCCACCCCCACCCTTCTTCGTATGTATTTGATTCTACGAGGTATTAAGTCCAATGATTTTGTATGTATTGAAAACAAAGGGGTTGCGGCGTCAAAATTCGTAAGTATGGGCTTCAGAGGACTTAGCGCAGCGACCATGTCTTGTATGCCCCTCCGTGGCAGCCCGCCAAAAGTCTGGCGGGCAGGCCCGCCACGATAGGGTCGGCGGGCAGGCCGGTCACAACTCGCCAGAGTGCGGCGTAGTCTGACGACCCTCGCAGGGGCATACTCCATTTTAGCGCAGCGGTGAGGATCAAAGAGAAATGGGGTGTATTCGCATGTGCCGAGGGCCGGTAACAGCAAGAAAACTCAGGGCCGAGGGGGAGTGAACACGGAGTGGACAAGAGTGTGGACAATGGACGTTCCCACCGTTCTCGCCCAGTGCGCGAGTAAGGATGGGGCCCGGCAAAGTTCCCCACCCTTCCAAACCTGACACCCCCTTCGTTAGATCCGCACCACGGCCTGCTTGAAGGCAAGCATGGCCATGGAGAAGTCATAACAACTGCGAAACTCCTCGCAATTTGTACACTTCTGCCATTCCTCAAAGTCCGCTTCCAGCTTTGTGTCGCGGTGTCCAGGGCCAAGTGTGTTGACCTGTACCTGGAAGACTTTACCGGTCGCCGGCTTGAAAAACTGGAATTTCGCAAGATCCGGAAAGATGGTGCCGTAGCAGGATTTCATGTTGTCCTCCAAGAGAACGTAATGATACGCAGGGTTCCTTTCTCAGTGTTATGCCGTGGCATGCTGCATCTCAGCGCGCAATTGGCGCAGTTGCTTCCGTAAATCGTCCTTGCTGGGGAAGGTGATCGCCTCAACGGGACATGTCTGGGCGCAGCTGTCGCAGCCGAGGACGCAGTTCAGGGGATTTTGGACGATGGGGTGCTGATTCTCTTCGTCCCAAACGAACACGTCATTCGCGCAAAAGTCGAAGCAGGCGCGGTCGCCGGTACAGGTGTCGTAGTTGATCGTTGGGTGCCACGTAATCTTCTCTCTCGGGATGTTCGGGTTCATGCCATCCTCCGCGGCAAGCTGCATTTCGCGCGCGTGGAGCTCTCAGGCCACGACCTGTTCGTGCTGGTGGACCAGCGCTTCCACGGCTTCTTTCAGGCGTGCGAGGATGCCTTCGTTGTTCGTGCCGCGGATGTCGACCGCGACAAACCGCTTCTCGTCAAATCCCGTTTTCCGGAAAAGCTTCTGGAAGAGTTTTGCTTGGACCTCCGGTGCGCAGGCCCCGGAAATGATGTAAGTCTCGGGGTCCTTCCCCGATCCGCGGAGGATTTCGGCCAGCACTTCGTTGCCGCCCTGGCCGCAAAGCTGCGGGTGCAGCACCGCGTACTTCACGTCGAGCTCCGACTCGATTGAAAAGGGCAGCGTATTGAAATCGCTGTCCTTGAACGACTGGCACAGCCCCTTGCAATTGCACAGCAGGATTTTGATGTTCATTTTTGATTCTCCTTTGACAGCTCTGTCGCAAACAGGGCGCGCGCAAGCATTTCAGTGGCTCTCCGGCTCCGGCACTGGAACAGGAGCCGGCAACGAAGCGAACAGTCGCTCTCGAGTCTGCCGCGCCAGCCACACCAAGACGAGCATGACCGGCACCTCAATGAGCGGGCCAACGACGGTCGCTAGAGCTACCGTCGGGTTGAATGCCGTGATCGCAATCGCAATGGCGATTTCAAAGTCACGGCCCGTAGAATTAAATGCAACGGCCACGGAATCCTCGTAGCTGAACCCCAACCGCCACCCTACCAGATGAACGACAATGAACATGATCCAGAAGAACAGGGTCATCGGAACAGCGAGCTGGAGGATGATTCCCGGGTGGCCCAGGATCAAGTCTCCTTTCAGGGCGAACATCACGATCAGAGTAAACAGGAGCCCGAGAATTGACAGGGTGTCCAGGAAGCTCTTCACCCGGCGGAACCCCTGTTCGCTGTATTTCCGGACACCCCACCGCCGCGTCAGAATGCCGGCGAGGAGTGGAACGCCCAGGTAGAGCACAACGCTCTCGGCTACGACCCAGACATCAAACCTCACCTTGCCGAGCAGCCAGTGGGCATAGACGGGGATGAGCGCCATCTGCAGGACCGAGTTCATCGCCACAAGCACGATGGCCAGCGCGCTGTTTCCCAAGGCTAGAAATGTGAACACGATCACCATGGCGATGCATGGGGCCAGGCCGTAAAGCACCAGAGCGGTGTGAAAGTCCGTACCGGGCCGGAAAAAGAGGCTCGCCAGCCCGTACATCACGAAGGGTGCAACGGCGAAATTGAAGAAGAGCACAGTCAAAAGCTGTCGCTTGCTGCGCACGGCCTTGCCCAAATCGTCAAAGCGGATGTTCGTCATGGCCGGATAGATCATCAGGAACAGTCCGACGACGACGCCCAGAGCCAGCGTATTGGGCAGCGTGAAGCTGTACCTGCCACGGAAGATCGCTTTGATGGCCTCAATCGGCGGCGTCAGGGCGAAATTGGAGATCCCATAGATCTTGCCGATTGCTACGCCGACGACCATGCTGAGGAACACAAGAACCGGCAGCAACTTGAAATCCTGGAGCTTCTCGACCAGTCTCATCATCTTCATGAAGCGAGCTTCTCCTTGTTCGCGAGTTCAAACACCGTGCGGGCTGGCATTTCTCAAAGCTCCATTCGTCTAAGCGAATATGCACATGTGACGCCAAAACGAAGGACCTATCCTGTCAGTCTCTAAGCGAATGGAAGGGCCCAGTTTAGCCGCAAGGCGTGGTCTCGTTTGTTCCTGCAACGGTCCGGAGGTAGGGAGCCCTTGCGCACGAGGTGCGGCATTTGGCACCAAGACTTTGGTTCTGCCTCCAAGCCCCCCGCATAGTATAATCGCTTGGGCGAATATACTTCCATGCCAAGAACAGAGGTCAACCGGATGTTCCGGGCCTTTTCAGACCGCACCCGGCTCCGCATCCTTCACCTTCTGCTGCGGGGCGAACTCTGTGTGGGGGATATCGTGCGTGTGCTGGGTGTTCCCCAACCAACCGCGTCGCGGCACCTGGGATATCTGCGCAGGGCAGGACTCGTTTCAGCACGAAAAGGCGGATTGTGGGTGTTCTACCGTTTGACGCCTGCAGAGAGCCTGTTCCAGCAGAACCTGTTTGCCTGTTTGAAAAGTTGCTTCCGCGACGTTCCTGAGATTCGCGGAGACGGCAAGGCCTTGGCAAAGATCAAGAGAGTAGGGGGCTGTTGCCCCAGCTGAAAAATTTTTTCCGTAGCGCGCATTGCTCTGGGCCTTTTCCAAATGTTCGGTGCTGTGTTTTCGCTGACTCCCCTGCTTCTAAGCGCTCGGCTGGATAGTGGCGAGTTCGGGGATGGGCGGCCGCGGACGCTCCCTCCACCTCCCCCCAATGCGGTGGCGTATAATGCCGACAAGGAGAAAATGATGAAACCGCGCATCCGAATTCTGGTGTGGGTGGGACTGAGCGTCCTGGCTTTCGCCGGGTTCGCGAAGCAAGCCTCCGGCTCCCAGCAAGAAGAGAAGAAGCCCTTTTATCAAGTCACGATGGTGGGCCGCACAATCACGGCCATCAACTACCAGCACCGCAGCGGGGCAACGAAGATTGATTTTCAAGGGACTCCTGTGCTGCCTCTCGCCAAGGGCGAAGCCACCGTGGAAAGCAAGCAGGGCCGGATCCAGATTGACGCGAGATTCCGGAACCTGCAGCCCGCGCAACGGTTCGGCACGGAGTACGTGACTTACGTTCTATGGGCCATCACGCCGGAGGGCAAGCCGAGCAATCTGGGCGAGGTGCTCCTGAACGGAACGAACAGCAAGCTCAGTGTAACGACCCCGCTGCAATCCTTTGGCCTGATTGTGACCGCGGAACCCTACTTCGCGGTCACCCAGCCAAGCGACGTCGTGGTCCTGGAGAATGCGCTGCGGGCCGACACCCGGGCAACGTCCCAACCCGTCTCTGCCAACTACGAATTGATCCAACGCGGCCAATACACCTACGACATCGCCAAGGCCGGCTCGGCCATGACTCTCAGCCCCAGCACTCCCATCGAGGTCTATGAGGCGCGCAACGCCGTCCTGATTGCCGAACAGGCCGGCGCCGATAAATATGCGGCAGAGACGTTCGCCAAGGCGCAGGCTTCGTTGGCGCAGGCGGAGACTCTTCTGAAGCGCAAGGCCAACCGGAAGGAAATCGTGCAGGCTTCGCGCGATGCCGTGCAGACCGCCGCCGATGCGCGAGCCATTACGCTAAGACGAAGAGAAGACGAGCGCAGCGCCCAGGAAAGAGCAGCGGGGACTGAACGCGAGGCTCGATCGAGGGCGGAAGCGGAAGCCGCTGGGGCGAGACAGAGGCAGGAAGAGGAGGCGCGTCGCCAAGCCGATATCCAGCGGCAGCAGGCAGAGACTCAGCAGAAACAAGCGGAAGCACAGCAGAAGCAGGCAGAGGCGCAGCAGAAGCAAGCCGAGGCTCAGAAGCAGCAGGCGGAACGCGAGGCGGCTCGGGAAGCGCAGGCGCGCGCCGAAGCAGAAGCTGCCAGCCAGGCGGCTCTGCGGAAGGAGACGGAGGCTCGGGAAGCCGCTGCCAAAGCAGAGCGCGAAAAACAGGAATTGCGCTCCGCCCTGCTGGAGCAATTCAACCGCATCCTCCCGACGCGGGACACGCCTCGGGGGCTGATGGTCAACATGAGCGACGTTCTTTTCGACATCGCAAAATACAATTTGCGTCCCGCGGCCCGCGAAGCGCTGGCCAAACTTTCCGGAATCGTCCTGGGCCACCCCGGCCTCAAGCTGGAGATTGAAGGTCACACGGACAGCACGGGAAGCGACGAATTCAACCAGAAACTCTCCGAGCAGCGCGCCGACTCCGTGCGCTCCTATCTCATCCAGCAAGGACTGAGCCCGGAGGCAATCACATCGTCGGGCTTCGGACCGACCATGCCCGTGGGAAGCAACAGCACGGCCACCGGCCGCCAGCAGAACCGGCGCGTAGAAATCATCGTATCCGGCGAAGTGATTGGGACAAAAATCACAGGCAATCGTCCCTCCAATTGATTAGGGGCGCCCCAGACCGGGCAGGCTCCCTCGACAAGCTCCCTTCGACGGGCTCCCCTCGACAGGCTCGGGGCAAGCAGGGCAGGCGGGACAAGTGAAGCCTGCCCCTACGCGCCGGATTGGATCGTGGCCAATTCGGGGATGGGGGGACGGAGGCGCTCTTCGGGGATGTGCACGTGCTCCGGCACGCGGAATTTGGGATCCTGCCGCCCGCTGAAATCCAGATAGAGCTTTCGCCGCAGCATCCACTCGGGGAAGTGGCCGAGCCGGAACAGCGGGTACTTCATTTCCTCGCCGAAAAGCTTTCGCCCCATCAGGTAGTAATAAAACGGGACGGCCATGTTGTAGCGCCACTGCACCGACGCATTCTTGCGGAAGAAATCGATGTTGTAGCGCCAGCAGGTGAAGAAAAACTCCCACTGCAGGTCGGTGAGCTCGACGAGCTTGGCGCTCTGCGCGCCTTTCTTTTGGAGGCGCGTGTCCTCGAGCGGCACGAACAGCGTGGGGATGACGCACCACTTGGCGTCGCGCAGCGCGAAGAGCAGATCGAGCGATTGCCGGGTGTCTTCGCGCGTTTCGCCCGGCAGGCCCATGATGAACGTGCAGAAGGGGAACCAGTTGTTCTTGTTGAGGATCTGCATGCCCTTCAGCACCACGTCGGGCCACTGCTCCGGCCGGTAGGGATAGGCCTTGCCCTTCATGTGCTGCTCGAACAGGCGCACCGAGCCCGTTTCGAGGCCGACGAAGAGGTTCGCGTAGCGATCCTGGGGATGCGAGGACGCCGGGTGGCGGTTCGCGCTGAGCCCGACCGCGAATTCGGAGAGCTCTTCGATGACGTGCGGCTCCTTGACCACCGGCGCCATCGTGCCGTGCGTCAGCATGATGTAGTCCACGCCGGGCACGGCGGCCACGGACTTGAGCAGGCGCTTCAGCGCCGGGACGTTGGTATTGAACCGGGGCCCTTGCTCGTAGAGGAAGATGTCTTCGGTGGTCAGGAGGATCGTGTCCGCGCCCTCCGCTACCTGCACGCGCACGTTGTGAAGGATCTGCTCGAGCGGGATGCTCTTGCCCGCGCGCAGCGCCACGGAGCAGAACTGGCAGCCGCGCCCGCAGCCGCGCGTGATCTCTACGGCGCCGAACGTCGAGCGGTGATGGATGGGCGGGATGTGGCTGAGGTCCGGGCTGTGCCCCACGGCCTTGCGCGGGATGGACTCGCCGCGCGCGGCCGCCTCAAACAGCGGCAGCGCCAGGTCTTCCGCTTCGCCGTCCACCAGACAGTCAATCTGCCATTCGTCCTGCAGATTTTTCTTTTCGATCTGCCACGAGCCGGGGCCGCCCACGATCAGCTTCAAATGATGTTTGTGCCGGCGCAGAGCGGGATGCAGGATGAGCTCGCGGAACTCGGCCGCGTTGATGGGCTCCGCGTCGTTACCGTAGAAATAAGAGTAAATGTCGGTGGCAAAGGTGATGCCGAGCGGATTGTGGGCGTGGAGTCCGACGACGCGCGTGTCGTCGCCGATGAACTGCCCCATCTGGTCGGGATAGCAGACGGCGATATCGTCCGGAGAAAACCGCTGGAGCAGGAGCGCCTCCACCACGCGCAGGCCGTGGGGAACATACTTGGCCTGCCCGTCCGGGTGGATTTCGTTCTTGAGAGACCAGGCGGTGCCGAAGTACTTGGCGTACTTCATGGGGAGCGTGGCCAGAAGCATCTGCCGCCACGTGCTGCGCTGGTACTCGTTGGACTCGGAATCGCTTGCCGCCAAAACGATCTTCTTACCGCTCATTCCCTGGCCCCTCACATCCCCTAGAAAGCACTCCCTGGAACCTGACCAGGGAAAAATATCCGGCGAAAAAGTATCTCAGGAAAAGGGCCCTCGGTGTCCAGCCTTTTCATCGAGCCGCATGGCACTCTAGTTGAGCGGCTTCTGGGCCGGGTCAAACGGAGGCCGCTCCGGACAACTCGATTGGATGGCCTTGCAGGAACGGAGGTTGCGGGCGCTAGCGCCTGGCTTGGGCAGTGTTCAACGGGGCAGCCGTCTGGCGGGCGTGCTCGGGACCGCTGCGCCGCGGGGAATGGGAGGGGTTAGCCGGCTCCTTGGACGGGCGCGCGGGGCGCTTGTGGCACGAGGTGGCCCACCAGCGCGACTCGTACTTGGGCAGCTCGCACATTTTGGTGCACTGCTGCTTCTTGTCCTTGTGGTTGCACTGGCAATAGCAGGCAAGCGTCGAACGCGCCGAGGGGCTCGGCTCGTGCCGTTCGCACCAGGCCAGGGGAGCCGCGGCGGCGAAGAGCAGCGTCGCGGTCGCCACAACCCTTGCGTTTCGCGCCAGGACTCGCATGCCTGGATGCTCGCCCAGGATGCAGGCCGGCAGGGATAGAGCACGTGGCCCAATTTTCCGGTACCCGGGTCATGGAACCAGGTCCGCCATGAAGCGAGCCCGGCCCGGGTCATGACATTTTGTGACATTCGGGGTCCCGGCTGCCCGGATTTTCAATCCGGAACCGGGATGCCAGTCCGGGACTCGCAGCGTTTTCTCTTCACGAACAGCAAGACTGCAACTCGTGATTTATCAACGGAGTGAAAACGCCGGCAGGCTGGCCGACCTCTTGCAAAGAGAAGCGCGGGGTGCATTCTAATGACGACCTGCACGGATTGGAGAGCAAGGGGGAAGGGGCTTGCTCGCCGTCTGGCGGAGGTCGTTCCCACCTGCCTCTGAGAGGGAAGCTAGGATGGATGACCCCACGCCCCGGCCCAAAAATGGCCGGGAAATAGAATGCACTCCACGGGGCTCCTGACCCCAAGCAGGAGCCCCTTTCCTTTTCTCCTCGACGCGCTCCCGCTTTAGTTGGACTCTACTCGGCGCAGGACAGGGATCCGCGCCTGCCGCAACACGTGCTCGACTTCGGTCTCTTTCAGCCGTGAAGCGTCGTATTCAAACGAAAGCTCGTTCTTTTTTTCGTCTACGCGGAAGCAGCGCAGCCCGTAGGTATTCGCGAAAGCCCCCAGCGCGCGCAGTTGCGCGGGGCTGAGCGGCTCTTGCAGTTGGTAGGTGATTTCGACCAGCGTCATGCCCGCATTATAGCAAGATGTCCGCAGCGGCCGAGCGCCTGCGGCCCCCGCACCACGCAATCCGCAGAATCCTAAAATCATCTAATATAGGCAGCCGGATAAGACGCATCCCATGGACTCCCAACCAAAGCCCGCGAGCGTGCTGCCTGTTCTGGGCGGCGGCCTGGCCAGGGACCCCGTGTGCGGGATGAACGTGGACCCGCAGAAAGCCGCGGCGCGCGCGGAATACGGCGGCAAGACATACTTTTTCTGCAGCGTTCATTGTGCGGAGAAGTTCAAGACTGCGCCGGAAAGCTACGCCGGGGCCGAGGTTTTCGAGGGCATGCATGCGGCGCCTGCTCCGGCTTCGCCGCAACCCGCGTCCGCAGCCGGGGAGTACACCTGCCCGATGCATCCGGAGATCGTGCGCAACGCGCCGGGCGCGTGCCCGATCTGCGGCATGGCGCTCGAACCGCGCACGGTGACTCTCGAAGAGCAGCCCGACGACGAACTCGTCTCGATGACGCGGCGCTTCTGGGCGAGCGTCGCGCTGACGGCGCCGATTCTCCTGCTCACGATGTCGGAAACGATCCTCGGGCGGCCGGTCGTCAATCTTTCTCCGCAGGCGCTCGTCTGGGTGCAATTTCTTCTGGCGACGCCGGTAGTGGTCTGGGGAGGCTGGCCGTTCTTCGAGCGGGGCTGGCGCTCGATCGTCACGCGCCGGCTGAACATGTTCACGCTGATCGCCGTGGGCACCGGAGCGGCCTACGCCTACAGCGTGGCGGCCACGCTCGCGCCGGACGCTTTTCCCGCGTCGTTCCGCGGCATGCACGGCGAAATGGCGGTGTACTTCGAAGCTGCGGCCGTGATCACCACGCTCGTGCTGCTGGGCCAGGTGCTCGAGCTGCGCGCGCGGCGGCAGACTTCGAGCGCCATCCGCGCGCTGCTCGGCCTGCAGCCGAAGACGGCGCGGCTCGTGCGCAAGGACGGCACGGAGATTGACGTGCCGCTCGGCGAAGTGGAGCGCGGCGACCAACTGCGCGTGCGGCCGGGGGAAAAGGTCCCGGTGGACGGCGTGGTGCTCGACGGCGCGAGCTCGGTGGACGAGTCGCTGGTAACCGGCGAATCGCTCCCGGCCGAAAAGAGGCCGGGCGACCGCGTGACCGGCAGCACGGTGAACGCGACGGGCAGCTTCATGATGCGCGCCGAGCGCGTGGGCAGCGAGACGCTGCTCGCGCAGATCGTGCGCATGGTCGGCGAAGCGCAGCGCAGCCGCGCGCCAATCCAGCGGCTGGCCGACGTCGTTTCGTCCTACTTCGTGCCCGCGGTGGTGCTGGCGGCGGCGCTGACGTTTATCGTGTGGTCGCGCTTCGGGCCGGAGCCGCGGCTGGCCTACGCGCTGGTGAATGCCGTGGCCGTGCTGATCATCGCGTGCCCCTGCGCGCTGGGTCTGGCCACGCCGATGTCCATCATGGTGGGCACGGGCCGCGGCGCGCGCGCGGGCGTGCTGATCAAGAACGCCGAAGCGCTTGAGACTTTGGAAAAAGTAGACACGCTCGTAGTGGACAAGACCGGCACGTTGACCGAAGGCAAGCCGCGGCTGACGGCGGTCGAGGGCGCGGGTGGCGGGGACGCGGAAGTGCTGCGGTTGGCGGCGAGCCTCGAACGCAAGAGCGAGCACCCTCTGGCCGGCGCGATCCTGGCCGCAGCAGAGAAGCAGAACCTGGATCTTTCCGAGGCGGCTGAATTCGAGTCGCTCACCGGGAAGGGAATTGTGGGCCGCATCGAAGGCCGCGAAGTGGCGCTGGGCAATGCGGCGCTGTTCGCGGAGAAAGGCATCGAGCTGGGCGCGCTGGCCGAACGCGCCGAAGCGCTGCGGCGCGAAGGACAGACGGTCGTCTTTCTCGCGCGGGACGCCCGCGCCGTCGGCTTGCTCGCGGTGGCCGATCCGATCAAGGAGTCCACTGAGGAAGCCATCCGGGAGCTGCACCGCGACGGCATCCGCATCGTCATGGTTACGGGCGACAGCCGCGCGACGGCCGAGGCGGTGGCGCGCAAGCTGGGCATTGATGAAGTGGAAGCGGAAGTGCTGCCGGCGCGGAAGAGCGAAGTGGTGAAGCGGCTGGCCGCGCAGGGACGCATTGTGGCCATGGCAGGGGACGGCATTAACGACGCGCCGGCGCTGGCCGCGGCGCACGTGGGCATCGCCATGGGCACGGGCACGGACGTGGCGATGGAGAGCGCGGGAGTGACGCTGGTGAAGGGTGACCTGCGCGGCATCGCGCGGGCGCGGCGGTTGAGCCGCGCGACGATGCGCAACATCCGCCAGAACCTCTTCTTTGCGTTTGTCTATAACGTGCTGGGCGTGCCGCTCGCGGCGGGTGTGCTGTATCCATTGTTTGGCACGGCCGCGCTGCTCAATCCGATGATCGCGAGCGCGGCGATGAGCTTCAGCTCCGTCTCCGTGATCAGCAACGCGCTGCGCCTGCGCAGGCTGGCGCTATAACACGGTGCTGAAAAGATTCTTGGCTGGAATTTTGATTAGCCCGTGAGCCGCTGCTTCCTTCTTCTAGGCTTCAACTAAAGGCGGGACAACTTCGGGAGTCCGCGCGGACCCAGCCGTACTGCGTGTTGCTCGGCGCGATGAGTCCTGATTGCTTGTATGTCTTACGGAGTTTTTCGAGATAGTCTGCGGGCATCGGATTGCGCTTCGTTTCAGGATCCACACCGTACACGCGAGCGGCGTTCAGTCCGAAAATCTGGCGCTTGACATCATCGGTCAGGGGCTTCCAGCCGAACCGCTTCGTCAAATCTTCGGGCATCTCCAGCCGGCGGAAGGCTTCGATCTGCCATTGCGGCGAGCCCCACCAAATTGAATCTGTGCCCCAGAGAACGTGGTCGGCTCCGAATGCATCCACGATCATCCCGATCACATGCGCGGCGAGCACGGGGCTCGAAGAAACCATGAGAGCGAAAGTGCTGCCCATTTCCATGTAGACGTTTTTCACCTGCAGGTTTTTCTTCTTCCACGCGCAAAGATCCGATGTCCAGGGGATGTAGGAATTCTTCTGGAAGCCCTCTCGTGCCGCCGGAAGCACTTCCTCCGCGCCGCGAAACCCAGAATGGTAGATGAGAAAGTTCATGTCGGGGAAATCCAGGGCAGCCTTGGGAACGTCCATAGGACTCCAACGGTTGGGGTCGCCGGGAAAAGGAAGCCCTTTGTGAAGGCAGATGTTGCGAATCCCGTTCTTCCGTGCGAATTCCAAGGCTGGATACGTCAGCTTTTCGTCGTCCAGCCGCCATCGCTCCACGCCCTTGGCTCTCGGCCAACCGGTGTAGCCCTTCCACGCTTCGATCTTGATCTTCTCGAGCTGTGCGTGCATGTATTCGAGATTCTGCTGGCCAAGGTCGGGGGAAAAGTAGCCGTGGCTGATGACCCGCGGCGAACGGGTCACCTCATTAATCCAGGAACGGCTTTTGTAGATCACCTCAGGGGTAAGGACGTCGGATTCCTCCGAGGAACCGGGCAAGGCACTCAGGGCGACAACATCGGTCTCGCTGTCGAGAAAGACCTCCTTGATGTAGTTCGCCAGATAGAGGTCCTCCAGTTTGGCCTCGCGGTTTTTCAAGGCGGGGTTCACCCGGCTGGCAGACTTTCGCAGCCCGAAGAGGCCGTCGAGAAAAGCCTGGTCCGGATGCGGGACCTGCTCAGGCGTGGCGACGTGATGCGTCTGTACATCGAAAATAAAGAAGCGGATTTTCTTCTCGTCCACGGCGGTGGGGTCCTTAAACTCGGCGGCGTCTACTCGGAAACACCTGCCATAGACCGTGTTCATAACGGCGAAGGCCAACGCCATTCCGCACGACGAGCGCAGAAACCGGCGGCGATCGATTCCCGTGTGGCGCGCCTCGCGTTCGGCGCCGGCGATGATTTCGCGTTCGACTCGCCGTTGTTCCGGCGTCTGGGGCATTGGATTGAATTCTTCGTTTGAGATGACCTGCGTGGGGATGGGCAAAAAGCGGTCGAGCCACGCGTCCAGATCCGATTTGCGGACCCAGCCATTCTGCACAACTGGTTTAGCAGCCGAAGGAGCAGTCTTGGGGTTCGACATCGGACCCTCCTCGTGAGAATGAGACACCGCCCGCACTTTGCGGAGTTTCCGATTTCAACTTTGTCTTTGTGCAAAACCATATGCCAGCCGCCCTCTGGTGTCAATCTCAGATCGCCCTGGCCACGGTTGGTGCGGCGGAACTATAGCCGGGTGGCCCCCCGCTGGCTTGCCATTTCTTGCGGATTTGGCCCCAGGGAATTGCGGCCGCTGCCAACAAGACTTTCGCCCCCGATTGGCGTCTAACAAGGCAGGCCGGTGCCCTGTCAGGGTGGCGCTCAGGCCGAAAGGCGCATCTCAGGTTCACAGGTTTCGGGGCACGCGGTATTCTAAGGGAACAAACCGCGACCCAGCGTGCGTATATGAGGTTAGACGTAACCTCGGGCAGGGGTGGAGACACGCATGACGAACAACGGGAAAAACGGCCGGAAGCGGCGCCGCCGCCGGATCATTATCGGCGTGGTGAGTTTGGTGGTGCTGATCGGCATCGGATACGGCGTCACGGCTGCGCTGCGCCCCAACAATCAAATTGACCCTTCCAAGATCGCCACGGTCGAAAAGGGCGATATCGCGCGCTCGGTGGTGGCCACCGGCAAGATTCAGCCCCTGGCGAACGTCGAGGTGAAATCGAAGGCCAGCGGAATTGTAAAACAGTTGTATGTGGACTACTCCGACGTGGTCAAGCGGGGGCAGATACTGGCCGAGCTGGACAAGGAGCAATTGCAGGCGGCCATGCGCGAGTCCCAGGCCAACCTGCAAGCGGCGCAGGCGGCGCAGGAGGCCGCGCAGGCCACCTATGAGCGCAACCAGGTGGACGCCGAAGGCCCCGACGTGCCGTTCCTGAAGACAGGTTGGGAGCGCGGAAAGCAGCTCTATAAGGATGGCCTGATCGCCAAGGCCATCCTCGAGGACGCCGAGAAGGCGTACCAGCTCGGGTTGAACAGGCAGATGTCTGCGCAGCGCAGCATTTCCGTGGCGCGCGCGGAAATGGCCAAGGCGAAAGCCCAGGTGGCGCAGGCGCAAGCCTCGCTCGAGCGCGCCGAAGAAGACCTGCGCAATTCGACGATCACCAGCCCGATTGACGGCATCGTGCTCTCGCGCGACGTCCAGGTGGGCTATGCGGTCAGCTCCATCCTCGTGCTCGGCTCACAGGCCACGCTGATCTTCACGCTCGGCGACATCAGCGACGTCTACGTGCTCGGCAAGGTGGACGAGGCGGATATCGGCAAGGTCTATCTGGGCCAGCAGGCGCGCATCGTGGTGGAATCGTTCAAGGACAAGAAATACGAAGGCAAGGTGACGAAGATCTCTCCGCTGGGCAAGGAAAAGGACAACGTCACGACCTTTGAAGTGCGCGTTTCGATCCACAACCCCTCCGGCGAGCTGCGCGCCAACATGAGCGCGAACGCCGAGATCATCCTCGAAGAGAAGAAGGGCGTTCTCTTGATCCCGGAAGCCGCGGTGATCTACGACAAGGACCGCAGCGCCTCCGTGGAACTCCCCGACGCGAAAGCGCAAAAGGGCCGCAAGAAGGTCCCCGTGAAGCTGGGCATCTCGAACGGCGTCAAGACAGAGCTCCTCTCCGGCGTGAACACAGGACAGAAAGTCGTTTTGCAATAGCTTCGGGCCACCCATGGCGTTCCGCGACCTGTTGGCCGATACGCTGCGTACGCTGTGGAGCCACAAGCTGCGCACGTTCCTGACGATGTTCGGCATCGCCTGGGGCATCATCTCCATCACGCTGATGGTCGCCGCCGGCGAAGGCCTGCGCGTCGGCCAGGAGCGCCAGTCGCAAAACTTCGGCAAGGACATCATGATCGTTTTCGCCGGGCGCACGAGCCTGCAGGCCGGCGGGATGCGCGCGGGCCGGCGCGTCTGGTGGACGGATAGCGACACGCGCGCCGTGCAGCGGGAAGCCACGGCGTGCAAGTACGTCATGCCCGAGCTGGGCAACAACGCCACCGTGCGCAGCCTCTACAACAGCGGCAACATCCTCATCACGGGCTCGTTTCCGGAGTTCGCGGAAGTCCGCTCGCTGCCGGTTGCCGAGGGGCGCTTTTACGGTCCCGAGGACGTGGCGGAAGGGCGCCGCGTGGCGTTCCTCGGCAGCGACGCGAAGAAGCAGCTCTTCGGCACGCGGGCCGCGCTGGGCGAGACGATCGAGCTCAACGGCCTGCCCTACGTCATCATCGGCGTGATGCGCGAGAAGCAGCAGAACTCGAGCTACGACGGGTTCGACGTGCGCAAGGTGTTCATCCCCTTCAGCTCGATGATCCGCGACATCCCCAACCGGCTGCCGCTGCCTGCCGACAGCGTGGACCGGCTGATCGTGGTGCCGCGCTCGTGGGACGACCATGAAGCCTGCAAGGCGCAGGTGCGGCGCACGCTGGGGCGGATTCACAACTTCGACCGGGCCGACAAGGAAGCCGCCGGTGTGTGGGACACCGTCGAAGATGCCAAGGCCTTCAAGCTGATCGTGGACGGGATGGACTATTTCCTCGGCGCCGTCGGCGTGACGACGCTGTTCCTCGGCGGCATCGGCGTGATGAACGTGATGCTGGTGGCCGTGCGCGAGCGCACGCGCGAGATCGGCGTGCGCAAGGCCGTGGGCGCCACGCGCCGCGCCATCCTGAGCCAGTTTTTCGTCGAAACGCTCATCGTCGTGTTTCTGAGCGGCGGAATCGGCATGGGGTTCGCCTACGGCCTCTGCGCGCTCGTGAACCTGATTCCTATGCCGCCGTTCTTTGCCGGGTTGCTGGCGGACTGGCGCACCGCGGTGCTCTCGTTTGCGCTTCTCGGCACCGTGGCCATGCTTTCGGCGCTGTATCCGGCGCGGCGCGCGGCGGCCATCGATCCGATTGAGGCACTGCGGTTCGAGGCGGGGTCGTAAATGCTCCGGGAGATCTTCCGGCAGGCCTGGGAGTCGCTGCGGCGGCATCCCCTGCGCAGCTTCCTTACGATGCTCGGCATCGTCTGGGGCATCGTGTCGGTCACCATCCTGATCGCCTACGGCTCGTCGTTCCGCTCGATCCTGATGTATTCGTTTGAAGCCTTCGGCAAAGGCGCGGTAACGGCCTGGGCCGGCACGACCAGCGAGCAGGCCGGCGGGGAGCGCGCGGGGAAGATCGTGCGCTTCGAACAGGGAGAAATCGAAGCCATCCTCCAGGAAGCCAGCCTGGTGCGCATGGCGTGCCGCGAGTCGGTGCGCTTTCTGGGGATTGCGCACGAGCCCGGCTTTGCAAACACGGCCATCCGCGGCGTGTGCCCCGAATACGGCGAAATGCGCAACGAAGTACCCAGCGCGGGGCGCTGGATCTCCGCCGACGATCTGGTGGAGCGCCGGCGCGTGGTCTTCCTTGGCGCGAGGCTGCGGGAGAAGCTCTTCGGCACGCGGCCGGCCGTGGGCGAGACGGTGCAGATCAACGGTTTGCGCTTCACCGTGATCGGCGTGATGGACAGAAAATTTCAGGACAGCAACTATTTCACGAGCGACGACGAATCGGCGTTCATCCCGTACACCACTGCCGGCGACATCTGGAACACGCGCTATGCGCAGGTGATCGTCTTCGTGCCCATCGCGCCGCGGTTTGAAAAACAGGCCATGGAGCAGGTGCGCGCCACGATCGCCAAGCGGCAGCATTTTTCGCCCACCGACAGCCGCGCCATCCAGATGTTCGGCCGCGAGGAATTCAAGCCCATCCTCGAGGGCATCACCATCGGCCTGGAGGCGCTGCTGATGTTCGTGGGCGCGCTGACGCTCGGAATCGGCGGCGTGGGCGTGATGAACATCATGCTGGTCTCGGTGGACGAGCGCATCCGCGAGATCGGCCTGCGGCGCGCCCTGGGCGCGCGGCGGCGGCACATCCGCCTGCAGTTCCTGGCCGAGGCGCTGGTGATGACGCTTCTGGCGGGCGCGATCGGCATCGTGCTGGCGCAGGGGATCGCGGCGCTCATCGGCACGCTTCCGTTTCTGGGGCCCGCCTACGAGGACGCCAGCGGGAAAATGGACATCCACCTGACCATCTCGCTCGGAACCATCGCCATTTCGACCGCCATCCTGGTGCTTGTGGGCGTGATCAGCGGCCTGGTGCCGGCCCTGCGCGCCGCGCGCCTCCACCCGGTGGAAGCGCTCCGCTACGAATAGCCCTCCTGACCGCAGGAACTCCTCCCCTTCGCTTTCCCCGGGTGCGAGGAACACTTCAGGTAGAATGTTCGTCTTTCCATTAGGGCATCCAAAAATCCATGGCCGTACACCTGAATGCACGCGACGTGGTCCGGCAGACAACGCAGACGCTTTGGGCGCACAAGCTGCGCAGCGCGCTGACCATGTTCGGCATCACCTGGGGCGTGATGTCGCTGCTGCTGCTGGGTTCGATCGGCGAAGGTTTTCGCATCGGCCAGCGGAGGCAGTTGGCGCAACTTGGCACCGACCTGATTTTCGTGTTCGGCGGGCGCGTGAGCACGGTTTCGGGCGCGGGACAGACCGACCGCTTCGTCACGCTTACGGTCTCGGATTGCCAGGCGATCCTGCGCACATGTCCCGCGGTACTGGAGTGTTCGCCCGTGCTGAGCCGCGGCAACATCCGCGCCGAAAGCGAGAGCAACAACGTTTCGTTCCAGGTGGCCGGCATCTGGCCGAATTACCAGGACCTGCGCTTCACGCCCCTGGGCGACGGCCGGCTGCTCAATGACCAGGACGTGGCCGAAGGGCGGCGCGTCGCCGTGCTGGGCGACGAGGTGCGCAAGCAGCTCTTTCCGCGCTCGCGCGCCATCGGGCAGGAGATCCGCCTCGACCAGATGCCGTTCCAGGTGGTCGGGACCGTGGCGCACATCGGCCGCGAGGGAACCGTCGGCGTCAACGCGCGCATCCTGATCCCGTTTGAGGCCATGCACCGCCATTTCCCGCACCCGCGGGAGGGCATCTATCCTGGCGCCGTGAGTAATCTGATTGTCCGCCCGGTGACTTCCGCCCGCCACGCCGAAGCCGTGGCGCAGTTTCACGCGGCGCTGAGCCCGATCCACGGGTTCGCGCGGGACGACAAGACCGCGATCGAGGAGTGGGACACCATCGAGAATTTCAACCGCCTCAACGCCATCTTCGACGCCATGGACGTGTTTCTGGGCAGCGTGGGAGTCGTCACGCTGGGGCTTGGGGCCATCGGCGTGATGAACATCATGCTCGTCTCGGTGAGCGAGCGCACGCACGAAATCGGCGTGCGCAAGGCACTCGGGGCCACGCATCGCGACATCCTGGTGCAGTTTCTCCTGGAGGGCCTGGCGCTCGCCAGCCTGAGCGGCAGCGCGGGCCTGCTGTTCGGCTGGGGAATTTCGCAGCTTCTGCAGGGCCTGCCCTTTCCCGATGGGTTTGCGCCGCCCACGGTGACTTGGCGCGTAGGCCTGCTCGCCTTTGCCGTGCTGGCGTGTGTGGCCATGGCGGCATCGCTGCTGCCGGCGCAGCGGGCGGCGCTGCTGACGCCCGCGGAAGCCATCCGGCAGGAGGTCTGAAGCAGAATGGGTGTTTTCGGCACCCTCTGCAAGGAAGCGTGGAACGCGCTGCGGTTCCAGGCGCGGCGGTCCTTCCTCACCATGCTCGGCATCGCCTGGGGCATCGCGACCGTCGTGCTGCTGCTTTCTTACGGCACGGGTCTAGAGCGCACCGTGCTGATGGCCATGGAATCCTTCGGCACGAAAGTGATTTACATTTTTCCGGGCCGCACGTCGCAGCAGGCCGGCGGCGAGAAGGCGGGGAAGCGAATTCGGCTGCAACTTGCGGATATGGAAGTGATCCGCTCGAGCGTGCCGCTGGTGAAGACGGTTTGCCCGGAGGTGGACAGCCGGTTCAAGGTCGTGTACGGCACGCGCTCGCAGGAGTTCACGGTCAACGGCGTGTATCCGGTCTATGGCCGCATGCGGAGTATGGCAACCACCGAGGGCCGCTGGCTCGATGAGTCCGATGAAGTGGAACACGCGCGCGTCGCCGTGATCGGCTCCGAAGTGCGCCAGCGCTTGTTTTCCGGACGGCCGGCGGTGGGCGAATCCATTCGCATCGGCGGCGTGAGCTTCGACGTCGTCGGCATCCTCAAGCGCGTCGTTCAGGACACGGACGAACCCGACAGCCTTCAGTTGTTCATCCCGTTCAGCACGATGAGCATGATTTACGACACACGCTACCTGAGCACGATCGCGATCGAGACGGAGAGCGGGGGCGTGCACGACCAGGTGGTCCGCCAGATCCGCCAGCGGCTGGGCGAGCGCCTGGGCTTTCGCCCGACGGACCGCCGCGCCCTGGGCGTCTTCGACGTGGTCAACGAGCTGGACGAAATCCGCATCATCACCGGCTCGCTGAGGGTGCTGCTCGCCTTCGTGGGCGCGCTGACGCTGACCATCGGCGGCGTGGGCGTGATGAACATCATGCTGGTTTCCGTGATGCAGCGCACGCGCGAGATCGGCACGCAGAAGTCGCTGGGCGCGCGCCGGCGGCACATCCTGACGCAATTCATGGCGGAAGCGCTGCTGATCACGTTTGCGGGCGGCTTGCTGGGGATCCTGCTGGCCTATGGCGTGACGTCCGCCCTCGGGCCGCTGCCGCTCTGGAGCGCGATCTATGGCGAACAGGCGCGCGACGGCGATATCGTGCTCCGCATCGCGTGGCCCACGCTGGCCACGGCCACTGCCATTCTCACCGTGATCGGGTTGGCCGCGGGGATTTGGCCCGCTATCCGCGCCTCGCGTCTCGATCCTGTCGAGGCGCTACGTTACGAATAGCAACGCCTGCAACCTGTGACCTACCGCTTGCTACTTGCTCCCTGCTGACAGCAAACCCTCGACATAGCCAACCAGTTCGGGGCTGGTCCAGTTCTGGGGGCCGATGATTTTGCGGGCGATGCGGCCGTCGCGGCCGATGATGTAGGTCTCGGGATACATGGAGGTGCCGTAGCGCTCGGCGATTTGTTTGGAGGGATCGCGGTAGGTGGGAAACACGACGGGGTGGTCGCGCAGGTATCTTTCGTAGATGGCGGCGTCGACATCCACACTGATGCCGAGCACCATCGCGCCCTGCGGAGCGATCTGCTGGTGCAGCTTGTTGAGCGAAGCCATCTCCTCGACGCACGGCGGGCACCAGGTGGCCCAGAAGTTCAGCACCACCACGCGCCCGCGCAGGTCGGCGATGCGCGCGGGCTTGCCGTTAAGGGTAAACTCGAATTCGGGCGCGCTGCTGCCGGCGATGCTGGGCTCGCCCTGGCGGTAGCTGGGCGAAGCAAAGACCAGCACCAGCGCCGCCGCCGCGGCCAGCGCGATTCCGCTGAGGAGTTTGCTCTTCAATGCATCTGCTCCAAGGCCTATAATAGCGTGTTCGCCTGAGTCTGCGCGAGCGATTCCGCCCGCTTCTCCATGAACTCCCGGCCAACTGTCTCTGCGATTGTCCCGGCGCGCGACGAGGAATCGACGATTGCCCGCGCCGTGGTTTCGCTGGCCGAGCAGCCGGAAATCGGCGAGATCCTCGTCGTAAACGACCAGTCGGCGGACGGCACGGCCGGCGTTCTGCGTGAACTCGCCGCGCAGGTGCCTGGGCTCCGCGTGTTGGAAGTCGAGCACGTGCCCGCGGGCTGGGTGGGGAAAAACTACGCGGCGTCGCTGGGAGCGCAGCAGGCGGCAGGGGACTGGCTGCTGTTTACCGACGCAGACGCGGTGCACCTGCCGGGCTCGGCGGCGCGAGCGCTGGCGGACGCGGCGGCATCCGGGGCGGCGCTGGTTTCGTATTCTCCGCAGCAGGAGACGCGCGCATGGTGGGAGCGGGCGCTGGTCCCGTTTATCTATTGCCGCCTGGCGCAGCAATATTCCTACGCCGCGGTGAACGACCCGGCGTCGCCCGTGGCTGCGGCGAACGGCCAGTACCTGCTGATCTGCCGCGAGGCGTATGAACGGCTGGGAGGGCACCGCGCCGTTGCGGGCGAGGTGCTCGAAGACGTCGCGCTGGCGCGGCACGCGAAGAAGGCGGGCTACGCGCTGCACTTCGCTTCGGGCGAGGGCATTGCGCGCGTGCGCATGTACCGCACGTTCATGCAAATGTGGCAGGGCTGGACGAAGAATCTGTATCCGCTGATGGGCGGCTCGGCGCGGGCGGTGGCGTGGGAGCTGCTTACAGTGGTTCCGTGGCCCGCCGTGACGCTTTTCTTCCTGGGCCGCCTTGGATGGATTTTTCCGCTCCTGGGAGTCCTGCTGCTGGCGGGGCGCCACGCGGCTTATGGCGGCGTGCTGCGCGCGAATCGTTTCCCGATTTCGCGTATCCTATATTATGGGCCTGCGGTGGCGTTGTATTCGGCTGCGTTGGCGACCTCGGCGTGGCGCTATGCGCGCGGGCAAGTGGTCTGGAAGGGCCGCAGCTACGCCGTAGGGTCGCCGAACCGGTAAACCATGATCCATCTCACGCGCAAAATTGAATTCTCCGCGTCGCACCTCTACCACAACCCCGCGTTTTCGGCGGAGGAAAACCGGCGCATCTTCGGCAAGTGCAACAACCCGCACGGCCACGGGCACAACTACGTGCTGGAAGTGACGGTTGCGGGCGAGCCCGACCCGGCGACGGGCATGGTGCTGGACTTGAAGGAGCTGAAAGAAATTCTCCAGCGCGAAATCATCGAGCGCATGGACCACCGCTTCCTGAACTACGAGGTGCCCGAGCTTGCGGGCAAGATTCCCACGTGCGAGAACATCGCTGCGGTGATCTGGGAATGGCTGGAGCCCAGGATCACGCGGGGCAGGCTGCACCGCGTGCGCCTGTACGAGACGCCGGACCTGTTCGTGGACTGCTACGGCAACGGAGCGGCGCGATGACGCTGCACCTGACGCGCCGGTATTCGTTTGCCGCGTCGCACCGGCTGCACAGCGCGCGCCTGAGCGAGGAAGAGAACTGGCGGGCGTACGGCAAATGCAACAACCCGTACGGGCACGGACACAACTATCAGCTCGAAGTCACCGTCACGGGCCCGGTGGACCCGGCGACGGGGATGATCGCGCATCTCGGCGACCTGGACGCGTTTGTCGATCGCGAAGTGCTCGAGGTCTTCGACCACCGGAACCTGAACGAGGAAATCCCCGCGTTCCGGGAGCGCGTGCCGACGACGGAAAACCTGTGCATCGAGATTTACGACCGGCTGCGCAGATTTCCCAGCGCGCATCTGGTGCGCGTGCGCCTGGGAGAGACCAGCCTGAACAGTTTTTCGTATTCCGGAGAGAACAACGGGAGCGCCCATGAGTGACCCAACGAAGGCGACCGAAGACATCCTGATCGAGGAGCCGCAAACCGAATCGATTACCGATTTGATGCGCCGCATGCTGGTGCTGATCGGCGAGGACCCGAACCGCGAGGGCCTGCGCAAGACGCCCGAGCGTTTTGAGAAGGCGCTGCGCTATCTGACCGCCGGCTACCACCAGGACCCGGAGAAAATCCTGAACAGCGCCGTTTTCACCGTGTGCTACGACGAAATGGTGGTGGTGAAGGACATCGAGCTGTACAGCCTGTGCGAGCACCACCTGCTGCCGTTCTTCGGCAAGTGTCACGTGGCCTACCTGCCGAGCAAGCGCTTGGTGGGGCTCTCGAAGATTCCGCGGCTGGTGAACATGTTTGCGCGGCGGCTGCAGATTCAGGAGCGGCTGACGAACCAGATCGCGCAGGCCCTCTACCAGAACCTGAGCCCGCAGGGCGTGGGCGTGATCATCGAGGCGCGACACCTGTGCATGGTGATGCGCGGAGTGGAAAAGCAGCATTCGCAGGCCGTCACCAGCGCGATGCTCGGCGCTTTCCGCGAGAACAAGCAGACGCGCGACGAATTCCTCGCGCTCGTTCACGCGCGCAAATCCTAGGTCGGCCTCCGGCGCCCGGGGAACGCGCGCGACCCGCAGCGCCGACAAATATTTGCCTCCCCTGAGGCGCTGTGATAGGCTTTTAACGGCCAAGATGAAGACGAAAGAGTGTTGAGTACAGGGCGCGAGGGGGAAGCGAGTTGAGCGAAGCCAAGTCAGGGTTGATTGAGCAATATCGTACCCACGCAAAGGATACGGGCTCACCGGAAGTGCAGATCGCTCTGTTGAGCGAGCGCATCAACTACCTGACGACGCACCTCAAATCGCACGTGAAAGACCATGCGTCGCGGCGCGGATTGATCATGATGGTGAACAAGCGCCGCCGCCTGCTCGATTACCTCAACCGTCGCGACCCGGATCGGTATCGCGAGCTTGTCGAACGCCTTAGTTTGCGCAAGTAGGGGACTGGCGAGAGCCGTCCCGCGCGCAACCCAAAGCACCGAATCTCTGCGGAGTCGCCCGAATTTCCGGCGGCCGCGCCGTGTGATCGGCCGGCCGCTTTTTTTGTAATCGGACGAGCCCGCTGCTCAAGCCTGCGTCTTCTCCGGCACAAAACTCGAAGGTTCTCGAATAGAACCGCACCCTTGCGGGCACAGACGTGCCCGGGGTAGCGAAAGGAATTGAAGTCATGGTGCAGTCAATGAAGCACGAAGTTTCGGTGGAAGTCGGCGGACGCGCGCTGACGCTGGAAACCGGCAAAATGGCGAGGCAGGCGAACGGCGCCGTGGTGGCGCGTTACGGCGACACGGTGGTGCTGGTGACCGCCTGCATGGATGCGAAGGTGAATGAGAGAGATTTTCTTCCCCTCACGGTGGACTACCGCGAGTACACCTACTCGGCCGGAAAGATTCCCGGCGGGTTCTTCAAGCGCGAAGGGCGGCCGTCGGAGCGCGAGATTTTGGTTTCGCGGCAGACGGACCGGCCGCTGCGCCCGCTCTTCCCGGAAGGGTGGCGCAACGAGACGCAGATCGTGGCCATGGTGCTTTCCGCCGACAGCGAGAACGATCCGGACGTCATCGCCGTTACCGCCGCTTCCGCCGCAGCGTATTGTTCCGACCTTCCGTTTGACAAGCCCATTGCGGCGGTGCGCGTGGGCCTGCTGAACGGCCAGCTGGTGGCCAACCCGACCGTGGCCGATCAGAAGACGAGCCTGCTGAACATCGTGGTGGCCGGCACGGCCGACGCCATCGTGATGGTCGAGGCGAGCGCGCTCGAAGTTTCCGAAGAGACGGTGGCCGATGCGCTTGAATTCGGGCACGCGGAAATACGCAAGATTATTGCCGCGATCCGCGAGCTGTACGGCAAGGTGAACCCGACGAAAGTGGTGGTGCCGCCGCCGGCCTTTGACGAGGCGCTCTACCAGCAGATCGAGCAGCAGTACGGCGAAAAGCTGCACGACGCGCTCGACACGGCGAAATATCCCAAGAAAGAAAGCCACCAGCGCGTGGACGCCGTCAAGAAGGAGATCTTCGCGGGCATCCCCGACGACACCAAGGAAGGGCAGGAGCGGCGCAAGCTGGCGGGCCGCGCGGTTGAGCGGCTGCGCGAACGCTACTTCCGCGACGACATGCTGCTGCGCCACCGGCGGCCCGATGCGCGCGCGTTCGACCAGATCCGGCCCATTACCTGCGAGGTCGGCCTGCTGCCGCGCGTGCACGGCTCGGCGCTCTTCACCCGCGGCGAGACGCAGGCGCTGGCCACGCTCACGCTGGGCACGAAGGAAGACATGCAGCGGCTGGACCTGCTGTTCGAGGAGGACGCGTTCAAGCGCTTCATGCTGCATTACAACTTTCCGCCGTTCTCCGTGGGCGAAGTGAAATTCCTGCGCGGGCCGGGACGCCGCGAGGTCGGCCACGGCGTGTTGGCGGAACGCGCGCTCCTGAACCTGCTGCCGCCGGAAGCGGACTTCCCGTACGCCATGCGGCTCGTCTCGGACATCCTCGAGTCGAATGGCTCCTCCTCGATGGCCACGGTCTGCGGCGGCTCGCTCGCACTGATGGATGCGGGCGTGCCGGTTCGCTCGGCGTGCGCGGGCATCGCCATGGGCCTGGTGGTGGAAGGCGAGAAATACGCGATCCTGACGGACATCGCGGGCGCCGAAGACCACTACGGCGACATGGACTTCAAAGTGGCGGGCACGCGCGCCGGCATCACCGCGTTGCAGATGGACATCAAGGTGAGCGGCATCAGCATCACCATGATGCGCGAGGCGCTGGAGCAGGCGCGCAAAGGCCGGCTGCAGATCCTGGATACAATGGACCAGGCGCTCCACACGGCGCGGACGACGATTTCGTCCTACGCGCCGCGGCTCTACACGCTCACGATTCCCACCGACAAGATCCGCGACCTCATCGGGCCCGGAGGCAAGAAGATCCGTTCGATCATTGACGCCACCGGCGTGAAGATCGACGTGATGGACGACGGCAAGGTGAACGTCTTTGCCGCGAACGGCACCGCGGCCGACACGGCGCTGCAGATGATTCGCGAGGTCACGGCCTCGGCGGAGATGGGGAAAACCTATCTCGGCAAGGTCGTGCGGCTGGCGGAGTTCGGCGCGTTCGTCGAGATCTTCCCCGGCACCGACGGCCTGCTGCACGTCAGCGAAATCGCCGAGCACCGCGTGAAGGAAGTACGCGACGAACTCAAGCTGGGCGACCAGGTGCTGGTGAAGGTCCTCTCCATCGAAGGCAACAAGATCCGCCTCTCGCGCAAGGCGCTTCTGCGCGAACAGCGCGAGAAGCAGCAGCGCGAGGCAGGCCACTAGGTCCGTCTTGTAGGGGCGGCTTCAGCCCGCGCCAATCTCCCACCTGGGCCGCCTTGAAGGGCGGCCCCTACAAATCTCAGCGCAAAAAAAAAACGGGGGCGGCCCGATCGGGCCGCCCCCGCTTCTTGGTGGGAGGTTAGAAAACAATCTTCGCGGAGAACTGGATCACGCGGTTCGGCTCGCCCAGCGCAATGATCGTGGCCGAGCTGGGCAAGGAGGCCGTGATGCAACAGCTCTGCCCGAAGGCGCTGCTGTTCAGCGTCGGCGAACCGGAGCTGGCGTTGCGCGGGTTCTCGAAGTTCGGGTGGTTGAACACGTTGAAGAACTCCGCGCGGAATTGGAACTTCCACTGTTCCGTGATCGGGAAGGTCTTCAGGATCCCGAAGTCCATGTTCCAGTTCTGTGGACCCTGGATCGTATTGCGACCCATGCCGAACGACCCTGCCGCCGGGATGCAGAAAAACGACGTGCCGGCGCCGTCGGTCACCTGCTTGCACGTGCTGAACTTCGGGTCGTTTGGACCAGGTGCCAGGCTGGAGCTGACGGCGGGAGAGACGTTGAAAAACACCGGTCCGACGATCGAGGTACTCGTGGCAGGCTTTAAGCCCGCGTCCGGCTGCGGCCCGATGAGGTCCGCCCGGCCGACCTTCAGCCCGCCGTTTCCAGTGCGGACCCCGCTATTAATCGTGTAGGGCTCGCCGCTCTGGTACGTGGAGATTCCCGTGAGCGTCCACCCTCCGAGAACCTGATTCAACGCGCCCGGCCAATCCTTCCCGAACGACTTGCCGCGCCCGAAGGGCAGCTCGTAGAGGAAGTTGGCCACGATCACGTGCCGGTCGTCGAAGTCGGAGCGGCCACGGTCGAGCCCGTAGTTATTGATGTCGGTCGGCGTGCGGGAGCTTGTGCTGCTAAGCCCGCCGCCGGAGCTCGCGCCCACTGGATCCACGGACAGGTCGTCAATGGATTTCCCGTAGGTGTAGGCGAAGCCCATCGTCAGGCCCTTCTCGAAGCGCCGGCGCACCCTCAGGATTCCCGCGTGGTACACGGAGCTTCCGCCCGAATCAAAGTAGAAGATCGAGCCGAACTGGGGGTTCGGCCGCGCGAAGGTAGACGGGAAGCAGGGAGCGGCAGGAGTGCCAGGAGTCGCGCAGGTCACCTTCCAACTCCCGTTCGTCGAGCTGTCCATCCGCCGGATCAAGGTCCCGATATCGTTGCGCTGAAACTGTGTCACCACGGTCGAGTTATTCAGGAACGCCGCCGAGGCAAGACTGAGCAACAGCGTCGGCTGCACGCCAGTCACGCCGACTGGACAGCCGGTACCGTCCGGCTTGCAGCCGTTCCCGACGTTGTTTCGGGCGACCAGGAAGGAGTTGAGGAAGCCCGTTTGGCTGATGCTGAGCTGCTCGAGGTCATAGGAGCGGAAGAGATGGACACCATGCTTGCCAATGTAGCCGACCTCGACCGTGAACCCCCCCGGCAGCTCGCGCTGAATCGTCAGGTCCCACTCGTGCACCGTCGGCATCTTCAGGTTGGGGTCGAAGGCAGCGGTAGTCAGCGCTGTGTCCATAGGCGCATTGGGCGCCAGGAAGAAGTCACTCGGCTTCTTCGTCGGCGAGGTGATCGTGAGCGGGAAGCCTCCCGAAATGGTGGTGTTCAGCCCGGAGGACGGCGCAATGCAGCCCGGGGATGTGGTGGTGCTCAGGGCCGTAATCGTACCCGGCGCTGCGCCCGTAGGTGGAGCTGGCTGGGTCAGCGAGACGACGCAGTTGACAACAGCACCCACTGCGTTGCCCGAAATCGCTGTGACCTGGAAGGTGGAAAGCGTGTCGAACGCCATCCGGTACCCTGTGCGAAACACGGTCTTGCCGCCGTGCGGGTTCCAGGCGAAAGCCACCGAAGGGCCAAAAGCGTTGGCGTTCCTCCGGTTGTACCAGGTGTCGGCCTTGACGAACGTCACGGCACCCTGCGAACCATTGACCGCCAGGTCGGGGACCAGCACTCCCCCACTGGCGTCAGTCGGAGGAGCGTTCCATTCCCAGCGCACGCCGTACGTCATGGTCAACGTCCGGGCGATTTTCCACTCGTCCTGAATGTACCAGTCGTATTGCTTCTCGCGCGTTCCAACCACCTGGATTCCGCCCGGGAATGAATCGAGGCCCACGTACCCTGAAAAACCCTTCTGGAGCGTCGCGGGGATGCCCGCCAGGATGTCAATCGCAGTCTTGAGGCGGGGGAGATCGCTGGTGGAGTTGATTCCCGTCGGCAATATCCAGCCCTCGCCCGAGGGATCCCGGCTGCTGCCGCTGAACAGGACCTCGGGGTTCAGGTTGCGGCCGCCGGCCAGACCGCGGCTGTCGTTGTGGCGGTAGAAGCGGAAGTTGATGCCCGTTTTGACGGTGTGCGCGGCGCGGATGACGCTCAGGTTATCAATGTATTGGAGCGTGCTGACGGCGCGCTGCGTGTGCGGCGAGTTGCAGAACGGGCTGTTGATAATCGAGAACGAATTCGAGATGCAGGCCTGGGCCCACGGCGGGTCCTTGGTGGGGTCGGCCAGGCTCGGATTGGATTCGCCGAAGGTGAACGTGAACTTGAAATAGTTGAAGCCCGTGGTGAACTCATTCACGACGTTCGGGCTGAACACTTTGCGATAGCTGAAGACCGCGTTCTTGCCGATGCGGAAGACTTCACCGAGCGGCGCGAAGCCGGGAAATACCTGCGGACGGCCGTTGAGAAAGTCGCCCTGCGTCGTGTTGTAGTCGCGCTGGGCCCACCGGAAAAAGATGTTGTTGCTGTCGTTGAACTTGTGGTCGAGGCGGCCCATCCAGAACGGCCCGGTGAACTGCGAGGGAGGGTTCCAGTTGAAGCCGGCGGTGTTCAACCCATCGCCAATGGTGTAGTCGTTGGCTTTGGGGAAAGTGGCGAGGACGCCGTTGACGGAGGTGTCCGGCCCGAGCCCGGATTTGTTGTTATTCGGGTCAAAGATATTGTAAGTGTCCACGCAGTTCGTCGTTACTGCGCCACCACAAGTGGCGACCCCCGGCTTCAGAGCGCCCGTTTTGGAATCCACGAGCGATGTGGAGTTTGTGCCGCCCCGTAGGAAGCGGAAAATCCCCTGCTTGGCCAGCGGCGTGAGCACAGTGGGCTCACCAAAGGACGAGGCAATAGGCGCTGTTTGGATAATCTTGTTTCCCTGAAAGCTGACAAAGAAGAACGTCTTGTTCTTGATGATGGGGCCGCCGCCGTCGGCGCCATACTGGTGGAGCAATAAGACCGGCGTGAGCCCGCCTTTGGCACTGTTGAAGAACTCGTTGGCGTTCAGTGCGGTGTTCCGGTGGAAATAGAAGACGTCGCCGTGAATCTCGTTCGTGCCCCCGCGGGTTGCCACCGTCACGTTGGCGCCGCTGTTGCGCCCGTATTCGGGCGTCGCCGCGTGCGTAACGACGCGATATTCCTGCACGTTGTCCGGCGTCAGGCCGAGGAGGTTGCCCTGCGGGTTGGGCACGGAGGATTCGTTGGCATCAATGCCGTCCACCGTGACGTTGTGCGCGCGGTCGCGCGAGCCGAAGACATGAGTGTCGGAACCCAGTGAGTTGTTCGTCCGCTGCACGAGGCCGGGCTCGAGGATGATCAGGTTCAGGGGATTGCGGCCGTTCAGCGGCAGCTCTGCCACTTCGCGCCGCGTGACGACGCCGCTAACCGTGGCGTTCGTGGTCTCCAGCTTGGTGTAGCTGGACTCGACCTGGACCACCTCGGAGATCTGGCCGACCTCCATCACGGCGTCCACGACGAGTGGCGCGCCCACGTTCAGAGAGTTATGCACGCTGGTAAACGTGCGGAAGCCGCTGAGCGTGACGGTGACGCTATAGGCGCCGGGCGGGATGGAACTGATCCCGTAGTCGCCGGCAGAACTTGTCACGGTTTGGTAGGTCACGCCGGTGGCTTCGTTCTTGGCCACCACCTTGGCGCCGACGATTACGGCGCCGGACTTGTCCGTCACCGCGCCAGAAATATTGGACGTGGAGACTTGCGCGCTCGCCAGGCTCGCGACCAGCAGCACCACCGCGAAAGCCAGGCCTGCGGCCTGCAAAGTCTTTCCGATTCTCATGGTTTCCCCCTGAAGGCAAACTTGAGCAGATGCGGACTACAGTGGAGAAACTGCGCGGGCAATCCGCCCTGGAAACCCACTCTCACACCCACCCCCAACGCCCCATTTACCCGCTGAGATATCAAACTACAAGGGTTGTGTCAAGGAAGAAGAGTAAGACCCTCCCGGCGGGCCGCCGGGGGCGGTGAATGGGCAGGGCCTACTTTGCCCGGCGAATACGGGCGCCCACAGCGGATAGTTTTTCCTCGATTCGCTCGTAGCCCCGGTCGATGTGGTAGACGCGGTCCACCACGGTTTCCCCGCGGGCCACCAGTCCGGCCAGAACCAGCGACGCGCTGGCGCGCAAGTCCGAGGCGATCACGCTGGTGCCGCTGAGCGGCGCCGGCCCGCGCACGATGGCCTGCCGGCCGTCGAGAGAAATGTCCGCGCCCATGCGCACCATCTCGCTGGCGTGGAGGAAGCGGTTCTCGAAAATCGTCTCGGTGATCGCCGAGGTTCCCTCGGCCTGCGTTGCGAGCGCCATGTACTGCGCCTGCATATCGGTGGCGAAGCCGGGATACTCCTCGGTGGTGACGTCGGCGGCGACCAGCTTCCTGGCCGCGCGCACGCGCAGGCGATCGGGCGCCTCCTGCCGGATCTCGACGCCTGTTTCCACCAGCTTGGCGATCACCGAAGCCAGGTGCAGCGGCTGGCAGTCCGTGATTTCGAGTTCGCCGCCCGTGATCGCGCCGGCCGCAAGGAACGTGCCCGTCTCGATGCGGTCGGGGATGACGACGTGCTTCGCGCCGCCAAGCTTCTCGACGCCGTGGACACGCAGCGTGGCCGTGCCCGCGCCCTCGATTTGCGCGCCCATCTTGACGAGCAGCTCGACGAGGTCCGTCACTTCGGGCTCGCGCGCGCAATTCTCGAGCAGCGTTTCGCCCTCGGCGAGCGCCGCGGCCATCAGAATGTTTTCCGTGCCGGTGACGGTGATTTTCTCGAAGGCGATGCGCCCGCCGCGCAGACGCCCGCGGGGCACGCGCGCCTCGATGTAACCGTGCGCGGTGGAAATCTCCGCGCCCATTTGTTCGAGCGCTTTCAGGTGCAGGTCCACGGGCCGCGCGCCGATCGCGCAGCCGCCCGGCAGCGAGACGCGCGCGTGGCCCAGGCGTCCCATCAGCGGCCCGAGCGTCAGGATCGAAGCGCGCATCGTGCGCACCAGCTCGTAGGGCGCTTCGGCATCGGGGTTGCGCTCGGCCTGGATGGTCACGTCGGTGGGAGGCACGTCGGGCATCTCCACGCGCGCGGCCATGTGCGCCAGGAGCCGAGCCATGGTGATGATGTCGCGCACGCGCGGGATGTTCTGCAGGTGAACGGGAGCCGTGGTCAGCAGCGCCGCGGCCATGGCCGGCAGCGCGGAATTCTTCGCGCCGCTGATGCGCACCGTGCCTTCCAGGCGCCGGCCGCCTTCAATGACGAACTTATCCACGCCGCGCCCGCCTTGTCCTGCGCCCGGGCCACTCGCCGAGCGCGCCGCGCAGGTTGCCCTCGGCGCCGTGCAGGCGGAGCCGCGCTTCCGTTGCGCTGGCATCGCCCTTGAGCATCACCAGGGCCACGCGCAGATCGTGTCCCGCCTGACGCAACGCGCGTCGCGCCTCAGACACACTTGCCCCGCTCGCTTCCACCAGCAGCAGCAGCCCGCGCTGGCGCAACTTCCGGTTTGTCTGCGCCACGTTGATCATCCAGTTGTCGTAGACGTGGCCGAGCCGCACCATCGCCGCCGTACTGAGCATGTTGAGGACCAGCTTCTGCGTTGTCCCCGCCTTCATCCGCGTGGAGCCGGCAATCACTTCGGGCCCCACCTGCGGGGCAATCGCAACGTGCGCCGCGCGCGCCAGCGCCGAGCGAGGATTCGCGGTCACGCCCACGGTGAAAGCACCCTTGCGCCGCGCGTACGCCAGCGCGCCCAGGACGTAGGGTGTCGAGCCGCTCGCGGCCAGGCCGACGACGACGTCTCGCGCGCCGACTCTCCGCGCCGCCAGATCGCGCGCGCCTTGCAAAGCGGAATCCTCGGCGCCTTCAGCGGCGTGCGTGAGCGCGCGACGCCCGCCGGCGATCACGGCCTGCACCGTGCGCGCAGGAATCCCGAACGTCGAAGGACATTCCGCCGCGTCCAGCGACGCCAGCCGCCCGCTGGTGCCCGCGCCGGCGTAGATCAGCCGCCCGCCGCGGGCGATGGCGCGGACGATAGCGTCCACGGCGCGCGCAATCCTGGGGATCTCGCGCGACACCGCGGCCGCCACGCGCGCGTCCTCGCGATTGATGACGCGAAGGATTTCTTCGGTGGAAAGCAAATCGAGCCCGCGAGAGCGCGGGTTGCGTTGCTCGGTGAGTTTCGCCTTTGCGCGCCTGGATTTCACCCCACAATTATAACTGCGGAAGCCGCAGTGAGTCGCAGCAGAAACGAAATCGGCACTAGGCAGGGGGAAAGCGGGGCGGATCGAAGGCGCGGCTACTTCTGAGCCTGGCCTTGGGGGACCAGGCCGAGGGCCTCCACGACAGCGTTGTGCACCGCGGGGCGCACCTGCTCGATCTTCTGGTTCTCGCGGGTGGGATAGACGCGGTTGGTCAGCAGCACGACAAAAAGATCCTTCTCGGGATCGATCCAGATCGAAGTGCCGGTAAAGCCGGTGTGCCCGTAGCTTAACGGGGAGAAATATTTGCCGCTCGAAGAACCTTCGGTCGGAACCGTCCAACCGAGAGCGCGCGTGCCGCCAGCGATTGTCTGGCGAAAGGTGAACTGCTCGATCGTCGCGCGCCGCAGCAGGCGCTGATGCGCGTAGATGCCGCCATCGAGCATCATCTGGCAGAACGCCGCGAGGTCGGCCGCGGTGGTAAACATCCCCGCGTGCCCTGCGACGCCGCCCATGGCCCAGGCGTTCTCGTCGTGCACCTCGCCCTGGAGCTGGCGCTTGCGGAAGGCCGTGTCGTTTTCCGTAGGCGCGATGCGCGCGCGCAGCGACTTGGGCGGATTGAACATCGTGTCGTTCATGCCCAGCGGCCCAAAGACGCGCTCGCGCCCCAGCACGTCGAGCGGCTTGCCCGTCATGCGCTCGACAATCTCGCCGAGCAGAATGAAGCCCAGGTCGGAATACGCCGCCTGGGTGCCGGGCTCAAAGACCAGCGGCTCCGCGAAGATCTTGGCCAGTAACTCGCGCTTGCTCTTGGCCGAGTTGAAATAGTCTTTGTGAGCCGGCAGGCCCGAAGTGTGGGTCAGGAGGTTGCGCACGGTGATCTTGTGCCGCCATTCCGGGTTGGGGCCCGTGGCGAATTCGGGCAGGTAGCGGTCAATCGGCGCTTCCAGTTGCACGCGCCCCGCGGCAACGAGCATGGCGACCTGCGTCGTTGTCACCACCGGCTTCGTCAACGAAGCGGCGTCGTAAATCGTCTCCGCCGTGATGGCGAGCGAGCGGGCGTCGTAGGTCTGCCGCCCGAACGCGTGCACGATCAACTTGCCTTTGTAGCCCACCGCGAGCACGCCGCCGGGAAATGCCTGCTCGGCGACGGCGCGGTCGAGCACCTCATACGCGGGTTTGAGGCGGGCTTCCTCCTCCGCAGACGCCGCGCGCAGCTTCATGGGGTCCGCCGGCACAGCCAGCCCGTCGCCGAGCCTGGCCACACCCGGCACGCTGACGGGCAGCTTCCCGCCGACAGCCGTCTGGCCGAACATCGCACGCGCCGCGGCGCGCTGTGCCACGTCCACGTTACTGAATGCGGCGAGCCACGTCGGCACGTTCGGGAAACGTTCGATGAGATACGGGTTCCCGAAGCACGCGACCACGACCGGCTTGCCCGTCGCGAGCACCTGGTTCACGAAAGCCGCCTGGTCGTCGGGGAGGCCCACGGTGCCTTTGCGGTCGGAGACGCGCACAAAAAGCCCCACCACGGCCACGTCGTAGCTATCGGGCGGCGGCAGCTTCACGGTGTCCACGCGGACAAAGCGCGTGTCCGTGCGCACGGCCACCAGCGAGTCCACGCGCCAGCGCAACTCGCGTTCGAAATCTTCGCCCGGATAGGGATCGGGGTCGCCGGCGACGGCCACGAGGAGCATGCGCGTCGGCTTCGTGGCGTCGAGCGGCAGGCGGTGCGCCGTGTCGCGCAGCAGTGTGACGCCGCGGTCGGCGATGTCCTGCGCCGCGCGGAGGTATTCCGGCTTGCCGAATTTCTCGCTGATTTGGTTCAGGTCGACGAGCTTGTCCTTGTTCAGACCGAGCCTGGCCTTTGCGCGCAGGACGCGCGTCACGGCTTCGTCGATGCGCGCGATGGGGATGCGGCCCGACTTCACCGCGTCCTTCAGCGCTTCAAGCGCCGCATCGGGCACCGGCGGCACGAGCAGCATGTCCGCTCCCGCCAGGATCGAGCGCACGGCGACTTCCGCGGGCGGGTAACGCACCGTCACGCCGCCCATATCGAGCGCGTCGGTGATCACAACGCCGTCGAAGCCCAGTTCTTTGCGCAGCAGGCCGGTCAGGATATTGGGCGAAAGCGTCGCGGGCACGTCCGGGTTGGGCTCGAAGGCCGGGACGGCCAGGTGGCCGGTCATGATCGTGCTTACGCCCGCGGCAATCGCCGCGCGGAAGGGCACCAACTCGACGCTTTCCAGGCGCGCGCGGTCGCCCTTCACCGTGGGCAGGTCGAGATGCGAATCTGTGCTCGTGTCGCCGTGGCCGGGGAAATGTTTTGCCGTAGCCAGTGCGCCGTTTTCTTCGACGCCGCGCACAAACGCCGCCACGAATTCGGCCACGCGCTGCGGGTCTTCGCCGAACGAGCGCGTGTTGATGATGGGGTTGTCGGGGTTGATGTTGACGTCGGCGACCGGCGCAAACACGCAGTGCACGCCCGCCGCGCGCGATTCAATGGCCGTGATGCGGCCCATCGCGTAGGCGTCTTTTGGCGAGCCGGTGGCCGCCACCGCCATGGCCTGCGGGAACGACGTGCCTTCGTCCAGGCGCATGGATGTGCCGCGCTCGAAATCGGCCGCCACGAGCAGCGGAACCTTCGCGCGCCTTTGGAGCTCGTTCGCGAGCACTGCGGTGGGGTACACCTGGCTGCGCTCGATGCCGAGCGGCGAGCCGTGCGCCTGCACCACGAAGCCGCCCACGCGGTTTTTTTCTACTTGGCGCAGCAGCTCTTTGTATTGCTCGCTCTCGGTGGAAAGGAAGCCGCCGAAATAGTACACGAGGAGGAGCTGCCCGATCTTCTCCTCGAGCGTCATCTTTTTGAGCGTCGCCGCAACCCATTTTTCTTCGGCAGCGGTGAGCTTGGCCGAGGCGGGCGCCTTCTTCGGCGGGGTTTTCTGAGTGCGGCCCGTGTGCGCGATCAAGAGGAGAGCCACCAGCAGGGGAAGCCAGCGTTTAGACATGACCGTGAGACGCGGCTTCGTGTGTTGACGCCTGCATCCCGCGGCTGTATATAGCACACGGGTTGCTGCGACACAACCAAACCGCTCACATGATGTTTCGTTCCGTGTCCCGCCTGTTTGCGTTTCTCGCCTGCCTGCTGGCCTTCTCTTCGGCTGCGCTCGCGCAGAAAGCTCCGCGGAAGGCTTCCGCCCCGCAGCTTGACCCGCCGAATCTTGCTTCGCGCCTTGATCCCATCCTGGAGAAGGCGATTGCGGCCGATGAAATTCCCGGCGCGGTGCTGGTCGTATGGCATCAGGGCCGCGTCGTCCACCGCAAGGCCTACGGTTCCCGCGCGCTCGTGCCCGCGCGCGAAACCATGACCGTGGACACCATCTTCGACCTGGCTTCGCTGACGAAGCTGGTGGCTACGACGGCGTCGGTGATGAAACTGGTCGAGCAAGGCAAGGTGCGCTTGAACGATCCGCTCGCGCGCTACATTCCTGAATTCGCCGCGAGCAAGCAGGACGGCAAGGACCAGGTGACGATCCGCCATCTGCTGACGCACACCGCCGGCCTCGGACCCATTCCGCGGCTGACAGGGAACTGGTCGGGCGTCGAGCCCGTCCTGAAAGCGATCTACGACGACCCGCTGGTTTCGCCGCCCGGCGCGCGGTTCCTCTACAGCGATTGCGGGTTCATCGTGCTTGCCGAAATAGTGCGGCGCGTGAGCGGAGTGCCGCTCGATGAATTTGCGGCACGCGAAATCTACGGCCCGATGGGCATGCGCTGGACGCGCTTCCGCCCGCCCGCCGAATGGTTTCCGCGCATCGCGCCGACCGAGGAGATCGACCTCCCCGAAGGCGCAAAAGCCGGCTCGGGCCGCGGGCGCGTGCTGCGCGGCGTCGTGCACGACCCACGCTCGCGAGGCATGGGCGGCGTGGCGGGCCATGCGGGGCTGTTTTCGACGGCCGACGATTTGGCGCTCTACTGCCGGATGCTTCTCGCGGGCGGCGTGGCGCCGAACGGCAAGCGCATCTTCGCCGCAGCCACAGTCCAGAAAATGACCACGCCGCAGACGCCGCCGTGGAGCCCTGCGGTGCGCGGCCTCGGCTGGGACATTGATTCGGCGTATTCGGCGCCGCGCGGCGAGTTGTTTCCGCTGGGCACCTTCGGCCACACGGGCTTCACCGGCACCGCCGTGTGGATGGACCCCGCGAGCCAGACGTTCTACGTGCTGCTGGCGAACAGCGTGCATCCGCACGAGCGCCCGGCGACTTCGAGCCTGCGCTCGAAAGTGGCGACGGCGATTGCGGCTGCGTTCAACATCGGCGGCGGCAAGGGGATCACCTCAGCGAACGAGCGCAGCGTGGCTGCGGCTCGCGAGCCCGCGCGGAACGGTCACACACTCGCCGGGATTGACGTGCTCGAGGCGGACAACTTCGCGCCGCTGCGCGGGAAGAACGTTGGTCTGATCACCAACCACACCGGCTTCGACCGCGACGGCCGCAGCACACTCGATCTGCTTGCCCACGCCGCGGGCGTGCGCCTGGTGGCGCTCTTTAGCCCTGAACACGGCATCGCCGGCCGCATGGACGACAAGGTGGCCTCAAGCCGCGACCCCGCCACGGGCTTGCCTATCTATAGTCTCTACGGCGACACGCGACGTCCCACCGACGAGATGCTGCAAGGGATTGACGCGCTGGTTTACGACATTCAGGATGCCGGCGTGCGCTTCTATACTTACATCACCACGATGGGCTACGCGATGGAGGAAGCGGCGAAGCGCCACATCCCCGTGTATGTGCTCGACCGGCCAAATCCCCTGGGCGGCGTGGCGATGGAAGGGCCGGTGCTAGACCGCGACAAACTGAGTTTCGTCGGCTATTTTCCGCTGCCCACGCGCTACGCGATGACGCTCGGCGAGCTGGCGCAGATGTTCAACGCCGAAAACAGAATCGGCTGCGAGCTGCACGTCATCGCCATGAAGGACTGGCGGCGCCGCGACACGTTTGAAGCCACCGGGCTGACGTGGATCCCGCCTTCGCCGAACCTGCGCTCGCTCGATGCGGCGCTGCTTTACGCGGGGATCGAGATCCTGCAGAACGGCGGCGTCTCCGTCGGCCGCGGCACGGACACGCCCTTCGAGCAATTCGGCGCGCCGTGGATTCGCGCTACGGAGCTAGCCGACTACCTGAACCGGCGCTTCGTGGCCGGCGTGCGCTTCGTCCCGACGCAGTTCACGCCCAACTCCGGCCTCTACAAGGACCAGAAATGCCAGGGCGCGGCGCTCGTGATCACGGACCGCGCTTCGCTGAACTCGATGCTGACGGGCCTCGAAATCGCCGCGGCACTCTGGAAGCTCTACGCGCAGGATTTCAAGCTCGAGAAGATCATCACGCTGCTCGGCAATAGAGCGACGCTCGAGCGCCTGAAACATGGCGACGCGCCGACCGTGATCGTGGCCGACTGGGCGGACGACCTCGAGAGATTCAAGGCCCTGCGCGAGAAGTATCTTCTCTACCGTTGAGAAGGAATCGGCCGCTTTCTGTGAGGGCTGAGGGAGGAGTCATCATGCGTAAGCTGATTTTGCTTGTGGCCGCTTCATTGCTCTGCGCAGGCGCGGCATCCGCGCAGGCGACGTACGATTTGATTTTGCACGACGGCCGCATCGTGGACGGCAGCGGCAACCCCTGGTACGTCGCCGACGTGGGCATCCGCGATGGGCGCATCGCCGCGATCGGGCGGCTGTGCGACGCGAACGGCTGCCCGGCGAAGCGCACGCTCGACGCGCGCGGGCTGGTGGTCGCGCCCGGCTTCATTGACGTGCACGTCCACGTGGAAGAGAGCCTGCCGCGCCAGCCCACGGCGGATAATTTCCTCTTCGACGGTGTTACGGCGCTGATCACGGGCAATTGCGGAGGCTCGGAAACCGAGCTGCCGAAGTTCTTCACCGACCTGCGCCAAAAGGGAATCTCCATCAACATGGGCACGCTCGTGGGCCACAACAGCGTGCGCCGCGCCATCATGGGTACGGAAAAGCGCGACCCCACGCCCGACGAGCAAGCGCGCATGGAAGCGCTCATCGAGCAGGCGATGCGCGACGGCGCCGTGGGTTTTTCGACCGGCCTGATTTACATCCCCGGTACGTATTCGAAGACGTCCGAGGTCGTCGGCTTGGCGCGCGCCGCCGCGAAGTACAACGGCGTCTACGCCTCGCACATCCGCAACGAGGGCGACGACGAGCAGGGCGGCGTCTTCGCCGCGATCGCGGAGGCCATTGACATCGGCCGCGCCGGAAACATGCCCGTGGAGATTTCGCACTTCAAGGTGGCGAATAAGAAGCTCTTTGGCCAGAGCACGCGCACAATCGCGCTGATCGAGAAGGCGCGCGCCGAAGGGCTTGACGTCACCGTGGACCAGTATCCCTACACCGCGTCGAGCACGAACCTGGGCGTGCTGCTGCCGTCGTGGGCGCTCTCGGGCGGTTCGGAGGAGATGAAGAAGCGCCTTGCGGATCCCGCGACACGCAAGAAAATCGCCGGCGAAATGAAAGACGGGATTCAGAAGCGCAACGGTAGAAAGAAACTCGACTACGGGTTCGTGGCTTCGTGCCGCTGGGACGCGTCGCTCGAAGGGAAAAATCTTTCGCAGATCAACCGCGAGAAGGGCCACAAGGCGAACCTCGACAGCGAAATCCAGACCGTGATGTGGATGATGGAGCAGGGCGGCGAGCAGATGGTCTATCACTCGATGGACGAGCGCGACGTTGTGCGCATCATGCAGTTCCCGTACTCGATGGTGGCGTCCGATGCGGGCGTGATCGAATTCGGCCGCGGCGTGCCGCACCCGCGCGGCTACGGCACCAACGCGCGCGTACTCGGGCAGTACGTCCGCGAAAAGAGCGTCATCCGACTGGAAGAAGCCATCCGCAAGATGACCTCGCTGCCCGCGCAGCGCTTCCGGCTGGTGGACCGCGGCCTGGTGCGGCCGGGCATGTGGGCGGATCTGGTGGTGTTCGACGCAAAGACGATCGGCGACCGCGCGACGTTTGAAAAGCCGCATGCGTATTCCGAAGGCTTCCGCTACGTGCTGGTGAACGGCGAAGTGGTCATTGCCGAGGGCAAACACACCGGCGCGCGCCCGGGGCAAGTCCTGCTCGGCCCCGGCTATCGCACCACCTCAACGACGGCTGCGGCGAAGTAGCGTTCAGGCGCTCGCGGCGGTCTTTTGCCAGTGGCGGTAGAAGATGAGGCCGGAGAGAATCAGCAGCAGGCCGATCGAAGAGCGAATGGGCCGCTGAATGTAAAGATTGACCGTCAGCGCCGCGGCTCCCAAAACGAACAGCGCCGGCAGCACCGGGTATCCCCACGCGCAGTAGGGCCGCGGGAGGTCCGGCTCCTTTTTCCGCAAGCCGAATACCGACGCCACCGCCAGCGCGTAGAAAATCCACTGCGCGAAGATAAACAACGAGAAGAGGTCCTCGAACTGCCCGGTCAGCACCATGACGCTTGCCATCGTGCACTGAAAGACGAGCGCGCCGGCCGGCGTGCGATACCTCGGATGAATGCCGTCGGTCATGCGGAAGAAGAGGCCGTCGCGCGCCATGGCGTAGGGGACGCGCGCGCCGGTCAATATGGATGAATTCAGCGTGGTGAACGCCGAGATGACCATCGCCGCAGTAATCCACGCCGCAGCGCCCGCGCCGGCAAACACGCGCACCGTTTCCGAAGCGACGTTCTGCACCTGGGCCACCCGCTCGATGGGCAGCACGTGGAAATACACGGCGTTGGCCAGCAGATAAATCACGCCGACGGCGATCGTCCCACCCACCACCGCTAACGGAATGTTCTTTTGCGGGTTCTGGATTTCGGAGCCGGCGAACGTCAGGTCAATCCAGCCGTCGTAGGCCCACAGCGCGCCGACCATCGCCGTCAGGAAGCCGGTGGCGAGGCCGAGGCCCAACGACGCGGGGAAGAGCGGCGTGCTGCTTGGGGCGCGGCGGCCTGCGAGCAGGAACCCGAGGACGACGACAGCGAGAATGGCGGTGATCTTGATCACCGTCAGCACCACCTGCAGGCGCCCGGCGAGGCGCACGCCGAGATAATTGATGAATGAAACGAAGATGATCGCCGCCGCGGCCAGCGGCTGCGCCCAGGTAAAGACAAACTCGTGAGGGCTCCCTGAAAAGGGAAGCGAAAAATGCAGCGTGAAGATGGGCGTCCGCACACCCGGGAAGAAGAAGCTGAGGAAAATCAGAAATCCCGCGGCAATCGTGGAAATAGAAGCCGGCTTGCCCACGAGGTTGTTCATCCAGCCGAACAGGAAGCCCCACGACGGACCGAAGCCGCGCTTCAGGTAGATGTACGCACCGCCGGCTTCCGGCATGGCCGCGCCGAGTTCAGCGATAGTCAGCGCGCCGAAAAGCGAAAGCGCTCCGCCGACAATCCAAACCAGAAAGATCAGCCCCACCGATCCCGTGGCCTTCGCCATCGGGCCGGGCACAAGAAAGACACCCGTGCCGATAATGTGCCCGACCACCATGGCGATGGCGGCCGAGGTACCGAGGCCCTTCACGAGCTCGAGTGTTCTGTTTGGGCCAGGCTGCGTCATGAGTTCTTAGGAAGCGGTGCACCGGGATTGGGTTGGGCGCGGTCGAAGAGGCTGGCGATCGAGCCGGCGAGAAATGTCGCCAGCGTGCCGACCAGCACGAACCACGTCCACGCGAGGTTTGTGCCGAACTGCATGTAGAGCATCGTCAGCAGACCCGCAATCATGCCGGCCAGCGCGCCGTGCGGCGTGGCGCGGCGATTGAAGAAGCCTAGCAGGAAAAGCCCCAGAAGGCTGCCGAATGTGATCGAGGCGATCGTCAGGCCGGCTTCGAGCACCGGGCCCCAGCGCAACATGCCCAGACCGATCAGGATGACGCCCCACACGAGCGTCATCCGGCGCGAGAGGCGCAGGAAATGCGCCGGGTCGGCCTGGCGCCCGCGCAGGCTGTAGAAATCCACCACGCTCGAAGCGGCCATGGAGTTCAGCGAGCCGCTGGCGTTCGACATCGCCACGGCGCCGATGGCCGCGAGCACAAGGCCCGCCAGTCCCGCGGGCAACTCGCGCACAATGAACTCCGGGAAAATGCGGTCGGGGTCACTCACATTGAGCGGCGCGTGCTGGTGGAAGACGAAGAGCATCACGCCGAGCACGAGGAACAGCGTGAACTGGACGAGAATGATCGCGCCGCTCGCCAGCAGCGCCTTCTTGCTCTCGCGTTCGCTGCGCGCCGCGAGCAGACGCTGCACGATTGTTTGATCGGTGCCGTGGCTCGCCATGGTGAGGAACGTCCCGCCGAGCACGCCGGCCCAAAACGTGTACTTCAGCGTCAGGCTGAACGTGAAATCGAAGATGCGGAATTTATCGCCCGACGCCGCGGCCACCTGTGTGACTTCGGCCCAGCCGCCGGGGATGAGCTTCAGCAGCAGAATGAAGCTGAGCACCGAGCCGCCGATGTAGAGCAGGAGCTGGATCACGTCGGTCCAGATGACGGCCTTCATGCCGCCTTCGAACGTGTAGATCAGCGTCAGGCCCATGACAAGCAGGACGGAGAGCCGCGTATCGGTGCCGAACGCCACGCTGACGACCTTGGCGATGGCGGCGATGCGTACGCCTTCGGCAAGCGTGCGCGTGATGAGAAACGTCGCCGCGGCCACCGTCTTCATGCGCTCGCCGAAGCGCTTCTCGATAAGCTGGTAGGCCGTGTAGAATTCTCCGCGGAAGTAGCGCGGGATGAAGACAATCGCCAGCACCACGCGGCCGATCAAGTAGCCGAAGACGAGTTGCAGGAAGCCCATGTTGCCGGCGAAGGCCAGCGCGGGCGTGCCGATGATCGTCAGCGTGGAGGTTTCCGTCGCGACAATGGAAAACGCCAGCGCCCACCACGGCGCTGTGCGGCCGCCGAGGAAGTAGTCGCGAATGTCCTTCTGGCCCTTGCGGAAGCGGATGCCGAACAGCGTGATGCCGACGAGGTAGGCGGCGATGACAGCCAGGTCGAGAGGACGGATGCGCATTGCGCCGGGTCCGGCGAAGCGGCGCGATGATAAATGCCGCTTCCGAGCGGCGTCAAGCGCAACCCCATGAGCAATTTCATTGGCTTTGATGGCGGCGGCACGAAAACCGAGTGCGCCGTGCTCGATGGCGCGGGCCGCGTGCTGGGCCGCGCGGTCGCGGGGCCTTCGAACCCGCTGCGCGTGGGGCTCGAGCAGGCGTGCCGCGCGCTTGGCGAAGCGGGCGCGGCGGCGCTGGCGCAAGCTTCGCTCACGCCGCAGCAGGTGACGGCCGCCTGCGCAGGACTCGCAGGCGCGGGCCGCCCCCATGTGGTCGCGGGCGTGACGCCATTCCTTCAAAAAATATTTCCGCAGGCTCTCGTGCACGTTACAACGGATTTTGAAATCGCGCTCGAAGCCGAAGCAGGCGCGGGCCCGGGCGTCGTGCTGATTGCCGGCACGGGCTCCTCGGCCTACGGGCGAAACGCGGCCGGCCAAACCGCACGCGCGGGCGGCCACGGGCCGTGGGTGGGCGACGAAGGCAGCGCGTACGACATCGGCCGGCGCGCGGTCGCCGCCGCAGCGCGGGCTAGCGACGCCGCGGGCAAGTCCTCCGAGTTTGCGGAAGCAATTCTGCGCGCACTTGAATGTCCTTCGTGGGATGAGCTGATCGAGCGCATCGCCGCGCATCCTGACGACGTGTTTCCGCGCGTCTTCCCGGTCGTCGTGGAAGCTGCCGCGGCAGGCCATGCGGCTGCGCGCGAACTCCTGTTCGAAGCCGCATTGTCTCTGGCTGCCATCGCGCGCGCCGTGATTCGCAGGCTCAGTCTCGGCGAGCAGGAATTCGTTCTGGTGAAGACCGGCGGTGTGTTCGGCCGCAGCCGCTGGCTCGACGACACGCTCGATTCTATTCTCTGCGAAGCCGCGCCGCGCGCCGGGATCACGCTCCTCCGCACCGCCCCCGCTATTGGTGCGGCCCGGCTGGCGCAACGCTTGGCCGCTGCCCGCATAGCGCCGCATGGCCGCTGAAGCCAATCCCGACGCCGAACGCGCGCGCGCGGCTGCGCGCGAAGAAATTCCCGCGCTGCTGTATCACCCGAGCGAAGACGTACTTGCTGCTCTGCTGGAGAATCCGCGATTTGACGCCGCCCACCTCAGTTTGCTGCTCGAGCGCAAGGAGCTCAGCGGCGAGTTCCTCGAAGAGGTTGCGCGGCGCAAGAAATGGCTGGCCGAATACGCAGTGAAGCGCCGGCTGGCCTTTCACGTCCACACGCCGCGCCTGACGGCGATGCGCATGGCGCGCCAGCTCTACCTGATGGACTTGGTGCAGCTCAGCCTACTGCCGTCGGCGGCCGTCGAGTTGCGGCGTCTGGCGGAAGAGCTGATCCTTGTGCGGCTGCCGCAATTGCCGCTGGGGCAGAAGCTGACGCTGGCGCGGCGCGGCTCGGCGCGCGTGGCGGGCGGGTTGATTGCGGAAGGCCAGGAGCAGGTGGCGCGCGTCGCACTCGACAATGCGTTCCTGAACGAGGCGCAGATTCTGAAGGTGCTCTCGCGGGTGAACCTCGCGGCGCCGGTTGTGGAGGTAATCGCGAAGCACGCGCGGTGGTCGCAGCTCTACAACGTTCGAATCGCCTTGTTGCGGCACCCCAAGGCGCCGCTCACGCGCGTGATCGGGTTTCTTCCCGACTTGACGCCGCGCGACCTCAAAGAGCTCGCGGCGCTCAGCACGCTTCCGGCGCACGTCAAGCACAGGATCCGCGATGAGCTGGCGCGGCGCGGGGGCGGAACCCCGAGCGGGCGCCCGCGCTCCCGGGCGCCGCGAGCGCGCAAGCCCCGCGGCGTTTGAAGCGGCGTTGCAATTTTGCGGGCGCTCGGGGAAGATGTCCGGGACCGTCCCGCGGGCAGGTTCATCTCACGCGGGGAACGAGAGGGAGGCTGCCGTGAAGCGATTTCTTGGCGTGTGGCTGACGATCGGCGTGGTGGCAATTTCACTGGTGACGGGGACAGTGCTCGGGCAGGAAAAGGCGGCTCCGGCAAAGAAGTCTGCCCCGGTAAAGGCCCCGGAGACTGCGCCGCCGGCGCAGGTCGGCAAGAAAGACACCGCGAAGTGGACGGACACCACGACGGCCGCAGCGGGCACGCCCGAGCAGAAGGCTGTGCTCGCCTCCGGCAAAGTAATCACCGTGACGGGCGAGCTGGTGGAAGTGAGCTGCTTCCTGCAGCTCGGCAAGCGGGGCGAAAAACACATCCCCTGCGGCACCGACTGCTTGAAGAACGGCCAGCCGTTCGGCCTGGTAACCGCAGAGGGCGCGCTGTACCTGGTGTTGGCCGAGGAGCACGACCCGCGCCGCTACGCCAAGGCCGATCTGCGCGAAGCGCTGATTCCGCTGCTCGCGAAGCAGGTGAGCGTGACCGGCATGCATACGATGCGCGAGGGCTACCACGCCATTTACGTGCAGGCGTTCGAGCTTCCCGGCGGCAAGAAGGATTAATAGCGCGGGGCGCTCAGCGGCGGGCCACGGCTTCGGGCACGGGCGTGCCGAGCATCCGCAGGTAGGTCATCAACTGGGCGCGGTGGTGGACTTCGTGCTCGTTGATGCCCATCAGGATCACGCCGATCTTCCGGCGAAACCCCAGACTCTCGTGCACGCGTTCCTCTTCCCAGCGCTCCAGCGGGAAGCCGCGCACCGCGGCGAGCGTCTCCTGGTGCACGCGTTCGAGATTGCCCAGCTCTTCTTCGAGCGCGCCCGGCGTGCCCAGCACGGCGCGCAGGCCCTTGGGGATGCGCGTCTCGTAGTAAGCGAAATCGCCTTCGAGCGCCACGCGTCGCACGCCCTGCTCCGAGACCCAGATGTGCCGGAGCATCTCGCCCAGGCTCAGCGCATCTCTTTCCGGCCGCCAGCCCAGGTGTTCTTCGCGGATGAGTCCGGCCACCTGCCGCGTCCGAGTGCGGATGACTTCTTTCTGCTTGAGGAAGAAATCGCGCAGTTCCATGCGTGCGATTATACGCGGGTCGACTGACGACCGCCCGTATGGCCGTTGAGAAATCCCGGTGGCCATTTCTTGACACACGCCTCCGGCCCGCATAGCATCGCCGAGGAAGCGAAGCCATGGAGATCAGCCCGGTCCGACCTCCCGATCCGCAGGATGAACGCCGCAGGGCGCGCCGCTATTCCTTCGACGGCGGCCTGGAGATTGACTGGGGCTCCACGAAGATCCAGGGGAAGGTGCTCGAGCTCAGCGCCGACGGCATGTTCATCGAGACCCATGATCCCCTTTGGGTAGGCGCGCGGTTCACCTCGCGGCTCTTTCTCGAACCGCCCCTCGCGGTGGATTGCGTCGTGCGCCGCGTCGTTCCCGGCCGCGGCATGGGTCTCAGCTTTACGTTGAATAAAGAAGAGGATCGTCTCCGCCTGATGGACCTGCTGGAAAACCTGGCAAACAAATGACGCGGTGTCCCGACTGCGGCGCCGAGCGCGCGGGCGACCAGTGCGACGTTTGCGGGCTCACGTCTGCCGCCGCGGAAGTGATGCTGCGGCGCCGCTTGTTCAGCCGCACGGCGTGGTTCCTGCTCGGGGCCGTCGCCTTTGTTCCCGCCAGCCAGCTCTACCCGCCGCTCGAGCTCGATGCCATGCTCATCTTCTTCGGCGCGGTGTTTTTTGTCGCGCTGGGTCTGGCCATATGGGTGGACCGGCGGGCGCGCCGCGGCGCGGGAGTGGACGCCATCAAGCGCGTCTATTTCGGGCTGGTGCCCATTCCGTGGTTGCTGGCGGCGCTGCTGTTTGCCAACGGCCGCTTCGACAGCGCTCCGCCCACGCCCCAGGAGGCTGCCGTGGTGGGGAAGTTCAGCATGCCCGGGATCGTGCGCAGCAGCCGGCTCGTGGTCACATCGTGGCGCGGGGACCGGCGCTTTGAGCGTGTGCCGGTCAGCCGCGACGACTTCAACCGTATCGAGCGCGGCGACATTGTCACCGTGAAGGTCCAGAGCGGGGTCGTCGGCATTCCCTGGGTCTACGGCGTCTATCGCCGCTAAGCGCCGGAGTAGGGCTGGCGGCGAAGGAATTCTCCTGAGCCCGGCTTGCCGACGAATTTCCCGTTCTCGATCACCGCGCGCCCGCGCGAGAGCACCGTCTTCGGGATGCCCTTCACCTTGATGCCCTCGAACATCGAGTAGTCCACGCGCATGTGGTGCGTCTTCGCGCTGATCACCTGCTCTTCGTTGGGATCGAAGATGACCAGGTCGGCGTCGGAGCCCACGGCGATCGTGCCCTTGCGCGGGTAAAGGCCGAAGAGCTTCGCGGGCGCGGTGGAGACGAGCTGCACGAAGCGGTTCGGCGAGAAGCGCTTCCCGTGCACCCCGCCCGTGTAGATCAGGCTCAGCCGGTTCTCCACGCCCGGCCCGCCGTTGGGTATTTTCGTGAAGTCGTCCTTGCCGAGCTCCTTCTGCTCCTTGTAGCAGAACGGGCAGTGGTCGGTGGAGACCACTTGCAGCGTGTCCTGCGCGAGCCCCTGCCAGAGTTTGTCCTGGTGCCATTTCTCGCGCAGCGGCGGCGTGAAGACGTACTTCGCGCCTTCGAAGCCGGGCACGTCGAAGTTGTCGAGCGAAAGGAAAAGATACTGCGGGCAGGTCTCCGCGTACGCGGGCAGGCCGCGGTCGCGCGCCTCGCGGACTTTTTCGAGCGCCTCGTTGCACGAGAGATGCACGATGTAGACGGGCGCGCCGGCCATTTCCGCGAGCGCAATCGAGCGCCCGGTGGCTTCCGCTTCGGCGGTCGTCGGCCGCGTGAGCGCGTGATACTTCGGCGCGCGCTTGCCCTCGGCCAGGGCGCGCTGCACGATGACGTCGATGGCGCCGCCGTTTTCCGCGTGCATGCAGATCAGCCCGCCGTGCTTCGCCGCCTGCGACATGGCCTTGAAGATGGAAGCGTCGTCCAGCATGAACACGCCCGGATAGGCCATGAACAGTTTGAAGCTCGAGACGCCTTCGCGGACAAGCTGGCCCATCTCTTCGAGCTGCGCGTCGCCGAGCTCGGTGATGATGCAGTGGAAGGCGTAGTCCGCCACCGCTTTGCCTTCGGCTTTCTTCATCCACGTTTCGAACGCTTGCCGCAGCGTCTGGCCCTTGTACTGGATAGCGAAATCAATCAGCGTCGTTGTGCCGCCGAAGGCGGCAGCGATCGTGCCGGTCTCGAAGTCGTCAGCGCTCGTGGTGCCGCCAAAGGGCATGTCGAGGTGCGTGTGCACGTCGATGCCGCCGGGCATCACCATGCGCCCCGCGGCGTTGATCAGCTTGTCGGCGCCTTCCACGGGCAGCGACTGCGCAATCGCTGCGATCTTGCCGCCGAGGATGCCGATGTCGCTCGCGTAGGTGTCAGTGGCGGTGACGACGGTGCCGTTCTGAATGACGGTGTCGAAGCGCATGAGATTCAAGCCTCCAGCCTCGAGCTTCTAGTCTCAAGAACCGGCATCTTAGGCCAGCGCCCAAGCTACGGGCAAGCCCGCAGGCCTTGTAAAATTGAGCCGGCGGCACTCGCGGACGAAAGCGTTGACTCCCCCTGAGCGGCGTGGTGCTAAAATGGCGCCATCTGAAAGGGTTCAGACCCGGTGGGTAATCCACCGGGTTGCGCGTCTCTGGGGAAACTGCCGCGAGGAACTGGAATGCCCCTTCGCGAAACCGCGCCAAAACTTCCGGCTGAGCAGTACGAGCAGAATTTTGCCGACATCGCGCCGCCGATGACGCGGCGCCAGGCGCTGATTGAAGCCGCGCGCTGCCTCTACTGCTTCGACGCGCCGTGCACGCAAGCGTGTCCCACGCACATTGACGTGCCCGCGTTCATCAAGAAAATCTCCACGGACAACCTGCGTGGCTCCGCGCGCGTGATCCTTTCGGCAAACATCTTGGGTGAGAGCTGCGGGCGCGTGTGTCCCACCGAAGTGCTCTGCGAAGGCGCCTGCGTGATGCACGAGAAGGGCGAGAAGGCCATCGAGATCGGCCGGCTCCAACGCTACTCCGTGGACCACGTGCTCGACAACAAGATTGCGCTCTTCCGCGCCGGCGCGGCGAACGGCAAGCGCGTGGCCTGCATCGGCTCGGGCCCGGCATCTCTCGCCTGCGCCGCGGAGCTCGCGCAGCGCGGCTACCGCGTGACGATCTTCGACCGCAACGAGCTGGCCGGCGGGCTCAACACCTACGGCATCGCCGCCTACAAAACCCGCGCGCAGGATTCGCTCCGCGAAGTCGAGTTTGTTCGCCAGCTCGGCGTCGAGTTCCGCCAGAAGACCGCAGTCGGGCGCGACATTTCGTTTGCCGATCTCGAAAAGCAGTTTGACGGCATCTTCATCGGACTGGGACTCGGCGAAACCTGGGCGCTGAATCTGCCCGGGGAAGATTTGCACGGCGTTTGCGGCGCGATGGAGTTCATTGAGAAAACGAAAGTACAGGCGTTCCACGCTGTTGAAGTGGGCCGCCGCGTGGCCTGCATCGGCGCGGGCAACACCGCCATCGATGTCGTCACGGCGGCGCGCCGGCTCGGTGCCGAGCCGGTCTACCTGGTCTATCGCCGCGGCGAGCAGGAAATGCCCGCGTTTAAGTACGAATACGAGCTGGCACGAAACGACTCGGTCACGTTTCTCTGGCAGACGCAGCCGGTGCGCGTGCTCGGCACGAACGGCGTCGTAACCGGCCTCGAATGCTTGCGCACGCGCCTGGGCGCTCCCGACGCGAAGGGTCGCCGCACGCCCGAGCCGATCCCGGGCAGCGAGTTCCGGATCGACGTGGACATGGTCGTGCGCGCGGTGGGGCAGAAGCCGGTAACAGAAATCTTGCGCGGCGTGCGCGGCATCGAGCTGCGCAAGGACGGCACGGTCGTGGTGAACGAGCGCCACCAGACCGGCAACGCGAAATATTTCGCTGCGGGCGATTGCGCGAACGGCGGCAAGGAAGTGGTAGACGCCGTCGCCGAAGGCATGGCCGCCGCCCGCGGCCTGGACGCCTGGCTTGGCTCCCCCCGCGCGAAGACTGCATGAATGCGAAATTCGAAAATCGAACCTCGCTGCACAAGAGGAAAGACGCTGTTGGGTTGCCCGGTTTTCGAGCGTCGAACTTCGAGTTTGGGTGGTTGTGAGGTGAACCATGGCTGACCTGCGCGTGAAATTCTGCGGGCTGGAGTCGCCGAACCCGTTCTGGCTGGCCTCGGGGCCGCCGGCCAACACCGGCGGCCAGGTGATGCGCGCGTTTGAAGCCGGCTGGGGCGGCGCGGTCTGGAAAACGATCGGCGAGCCCATCGTCAACACCAGCTCGCGCTACGGCGCCATTGATTTGAACGGTGTAAAGATGATGGGCCTGAACAACATCGAGCTGATCAGCGACCGCCCTATCGAAGACAACCTCCGCGAGATCGCCGAAGTCAAAAAGCGCTACCCGAAGCACCTGGTGATTGCGTCGCTGATGGTGGAATCGAAACGCGAGTCGTGGCACGAAATGGTACGCCGCGCCGAAGACGCCGGCTCGGACGCGCTGGAGCTGAACTTCGGCTGCCCGCACGGCATGAGCGAGCGCGGCATGGGCGCCGCGGTGGGCCAGGTGCCGGAATACACGGAGATGATCACGTCGTGGGTGAAGGAAGCCGCGAAGACGCCGGTGATCGTCAAGCTGACGCCGAACGTGACCGACATCACGCGCATCGCGCAGGCCGCCGAGCGCGGCGGCGCCGACGCCGTCAGCCTGATCAACACGATCAATTCGATCATGGGCGTGGACCTGGAGACGTTCGCGCCGCGCCCGGAGGTGGCAGGGAAGTCGTCGCACGGCGGCTACTGCGGCCCCGCGGTGAAGCCGATTGCGCTGCACCTGGTTTCGAGCGTGGCGAAGAAAGTGAAGATTCCGATCAGCGGCATCGGCGGCATCGGCTATTGGAACGACGCCGCGGAGCACATCGCCATGGGCGCCTCGACCGTGCAGGTGTGCACCGCGGCGATGCACTACGGGTTCCGCATCGTCGAAGACATGGCGGACGGCCTCTCACAATACATGGACAGCCACGGTTTCCGCACGATTGAAGATTTCCGCGGGCGCGCTGTGCCCAACGTGATGGACTGGGGCGACCTGGACCTCAACTACAAAATCATCGCCGTGATCAACGACGACCTGTGCATTGGCTGCCAGCTTTGCTACGTGGCCTGCGAAGACGGCGCGCACCAGTGCATCTCACCGTATATGGTGGCGGGGAACGGCAAGAAGAACGTCAACGGCATGGGCGTGCACGTGCCGCGCATCATCGACGAGGAATGCGTGGGATGCAACCTGTGCGCGCTGGTGTGCCCGGTGGAGAACTGCATCACCATGAAGCAGGTAGATACCGGCCAGCCGCCGATGTCGTGGAACGACCGTATGCGCAAGCTAGGCTCGGCCGAATGCGCCCCGCCGCGTGAAAACTAGACAGCTCTCGGCCCGCAGCAGCCAGCCTTCCGCTCGTGCTAAATTGAGAGCGTGGGCAAGCGCATCGTCATCTTGGGCGCGGGCTTTGGCGGGCTGCAAACTGCGATTGAGCTCGAACGCGTCTTCCGCCATCACGGCGACTTAGAAATCCTTCTCGTCAACGACCAGAATTTTTTTCTCTTCACCCCACTCCTGCCGCAAATCGCCTCGAGCTACATCAACCCGCGGCACATCGTGCAGGCCGTGCGCGATATCCGCGACCGCCGGCGGTTCGGGTTTCGCCGTGACCGCGTGCGCTCGATTGATTTCGACCGCCGCACGGTGGAATTCGCGGAAGGCTCCGCCACCTATGACTACCTCATCATGGCGCTCGGCAGCCGCACGGATTACTTCAATACGCCCGGCGCGCGCGAGCACACCTGGGAGTTCAAGACGCTCGAAGACGCCGTCGTGCTCCGCGAGCGCGTTCTCGATCTCTGCGAGCACGCCGACCACACGCCGGACGCGGCCGAGCGGCGCCGGATGCTCACGTTTGTGGTTGTGGGCGGCGGCTACACGGGCGTCGAGCTGGTCACCGAGCTGCACGATTTTCTGTTTCGCTACATCGCCCGGCGCTACGGCAACATCGCGCCCGGGGATATCCGCCTGATCGTGCTCGAGGCCGCGCCGGAAGTTCTGCGCGGCGTACATCCGAAGCTCGCGCAGCACGCGCTCAAGCGGCTTCGCGTGGAGGGCATCGAGGTGCGCCTGGGCGCCCGCGCGACACGATGCTTTCCCGGCGGCGTGGAGGTGAACGGCAGCGAGTTCATTCCGAGCGAGACCCTCGTCTGGACGGCCGGCGTGCGCGCACACGAATTAGTGGAAGCGCTACCGGGGCCGCACGACCCCATCGGCCGCGCCGTCGTGAACGAACACCTTCAGCTCGATGGCCACCCGGAAGTTTTCATTGTGGGCGATTCAGCCGCCGCGTTGACGGCGGCCGATGCGCCGCGCGTTGCGCCCGTCGCGATCGCGCAGGGGCAAATCGCCGCGCACAACATCGTGCACCTCGAGCGCGGCGAGCCGCTCGAAAGTTACCGCTACGTCGCGCAGGGCATGCTGGTCTCGCTGGGCATGAACCACGCGGTAGTCAACATCGCGGGGCTGCGCTTCAGCGGTTACTTCGCGTGGCTCTTCTGGAACGCGCTGCACCTGTACAAGCTGGTGGGGCTGAAGAAGCAGTTACAGGTGGCGATAGATTGGTCGCTCGGAATGATCTTCCCGCGCGATGCCTCGATCGTGCGCCGCCCGCGCCGCTGCCGCTTGTGCGGAACCGCAGAAGAGAGGGAAATTCGAAATTAGAAATCCGAAACTCGGAACTCGTGCCCGAGTTTCGCATTTCGAATTTCGGGTTTTCAGGGCTTTATTCGGCCGCTTCAGCGGCGGGCTGGCGCGTGAGCATCAGCGCGTAGTAGGCAACAAAACTCGCCGCGAAGCCGACAAACCACGCGTAGTCATAGAGTGCGCGCAGCGAGGGCACAACCAGGCCCACGAACGCCAGGCCGGCTCCCGCAACAAGCGCCGCGACCGCGCTCCAGTTGACGCCTCGCGTGTACTCGTAGAACCCGCCGCGCTGGTAGAGGTCCTCGACGAGGATGATTTTCTTCCGCACGACGAAGTAATCGCAGATCATCACGCCCGCAATCGGCCCGAGGAAGCCCGAATAGCCCACCAGCCAGCCGACGATGTAGCTGTTCTGGTTGGCCAGCAGCTTCCATGGCTGGAACACCAGTCCGAGGAAGCATGTGATCAGCCCGCCGGTGCGGAAGCTGATGCGGCGCGGATAGAGGTTGCTGAAGTCGTTCGCCGGCGAGACGACGTTGGCCGCGACGTTGACGTTGAGCGTGGCCATCAGCAGCGCGATCATCGCCAGCACCACCGCAACCGGATTGCCCAGGCGGCTGAGCACCGCCACCGGATTCCAGATCGCTTCGCCGAACACGATCACCGTGGCGGAGGTCACCGCGATGCCGATGAACGAATAGAACGTCATCGTCGTCGGCAGGCCGAGCGCCTGTCCGAGCACCTGCGCGCTCTGGCTGCGCGCGTAGCGCGTGAAGTCGGGGATGTTCAGCGCTACCGTGGCCCAGAAGCCCACCACGCCCGTCAGCGAAGGAATGAAGAAGCGGAAGAATTCGCCGAAGGTCTGAAATTTCGAAGGTGTCGCCAGCATGGGGCCGAATCCGCCGGCCTTCGCGCGCGCCCAGAGCAGCAGCGCGAGCCCGATCAGCAGCAGGAACGGCGCGGAGACGCCCTGCAAGAAGCGAATCGTCTTGATGCCTCGCGCGATGACGAGCACGTTGAGCAGCCAGAACAGCAGGAAGCACGCCGGCACGCCCCATTGGAAATTCTTCCATGAAGGCGCGAGCGCAATCAGCATGGCGTTGATGGCCTCGCCGCCGATCCACGTTTGAATCGAGAACCAGCCGCAGGCCACAAGCGCGCGCAGCATCGCGGGGATGTTGGCGCCCAGCACGCCGAACGACGACCGCGCGAAAATGGGGAAGGGAATTCCGTAGCGCGCGCCAGCATGCGCATTCAGCAGCATGGGGATCAGCACGAGCATGTTGCCCAGGAACACTGTGAAGATGGCCTGCTTCCAGTTCATGCCGCCAGCGATCATGCCGCTGGCGAGCATGTAGGTGGGAATGTTCACGCTTATGGCGATCCACAGCGCGGCGTAGTTGTACGTGCCCCAGCTGCGGCGCTGGGCGGGCACGGGCGCGAGGTCTTCGTTATAGAGCGAACTCGTGCGCACGGTCTCCGCATCGAGCGCGGAGGCGCGCGTTGCCGGGTTGGTTTCAGGCGCGTTCATCGTGCGTCCTCAATACAAGCCGCGCAAATCGGGCATTTGCGGCAACTGCACGTCGAGCACGCGGCCTTCGCCTTCGAGCCGCGCGCGGATGCGCCGCGTGCGCCCGGCGTCGCGGATCGTCCAGTCGGTGCTGGGCAGCGGGCTCGCGGGCTTGTCCTGCTCGCGCCAGAGCAGCTCCTTGCCCTTGCGCTCGATCTTTTCGGGGACAAGCTCGAAGATTTCCTTTGCACGCAAATCGAGGAGCAGGAAGCGCCGTCCAATTTCGACGAGCAAGAGGTGGCTTTTGTCCTTTTTCTCCGGGCGATAGACGTTCCATGTCTTTGCCGGCCGGTCGTCAATTCGCAGGATGGCGTCTTCGACCGGCTTCCACAGAATCCGATCGTCCGCCGCCCGCGTTGTTCCGGCAAAAAGTTCGCTCAAAAGGAGTGCGAGCAGGACGAAAGTGAAGGCAGCTTTCCTCACGGAATGGTGTTCAGCAGGCTCTTCATCGAGTTTCAATACACGTGGGAATCGCGTTTGCGGCCCGTGTAGTCGATATAGACCGTTTTCAGCTCGGTGTAGAAATCAATCGCCACGCGGCCCATCTCGCGCATGCCTATCCCGGTGCCCTTGACGCCGCCGAAGGGAAGCTGCGCTTCGCCGCCGACCGTCGGCGAGTTGATGTGCGTGATGCCGGTTTCGATCTTGTCGATGAACTCGAAAATCTTCACGGCATCATTCGTGTAGAGCGAGCTCGAAAGGCCGTAGCGCACGGAATTGGCCACGCGCAGAGCTTCGTCGAAGTCCTTCACGCGAATCACCGAAAGCACGGGGCCGAAAATCTCGTCCTGCGCGATCGTGCTGTCCCAGGCGACGTGGTCGAAGATGGTCGGCGCGACAAAGTAGCCGCGGTCGTACTCCGCTCCGCGCAGCCGCTCGCCGCCGAGCTTCAGCTTCGCTTCCTTCTTTCCGATTTCGATGTACTTCAGGTCGGTGGCTAGCTGGCTCTCGTCCACCGCCGGTCCCATGTCCACGGTGGGGTCGAGCCCGTTGCCGACTTTGAATTTCCGAGCGCGCTCGACGAGCATCTCGACAAACTTGTCGGCGACATTGTCTTCCACGACGACGCGGCTCGTGGCTGTGCAGCGTTGCCCGGTAGAAGCGAACGCGCCGAAGGCCGCGGATTCGACCGCCAGCGCCATGTCCGCGTCGGCCAAAATGACGAGCGGGTTTTTGCCGCCCATTTCGCACTGGCACTTCTTCATTTTGCGCGCGCCCTGCGCATAGAGCTCGCTGCCGACTTCATTCGAGCCGGTAAACGACACCGCGCGCACGTCGGGATGCTGCAGCAATTCGTCGCCGACCTGGCTGCCCGAGCCGACGACCATGTTGAGCACGCCGGCCGGCACGCCGGCCTGTTCGAAGATTTCCACCACTTTCGCGCCGGTGAACGGCGTCAGCGTGGCGGGTTTGAAAATGACGGTGTTGCCCGCAATCAGCGCCGGGGCCATTTTCCACACCGGGATGGACACCGGAAAATTCCACGGCGTGATTGCCGCGACCACGCCCAGCGGCTGCTTCAATGTATAGGCGAAATTTTTCGGCAGCTCGCTCGGGAGCGTTTCGCCGCCGATGCGCCGCGACTCGCCAGCCATGAATTCCAGGATGTTGATGGACTTCTGCACCTCGCCGAGCGAGTCCTTCAGCGCCTTGCCTTCTTCGCGCGTCAGGATGCGCGCCAGGTCGTCCTTCCGCTGCTCCATGATCAGCGCGGCTTTGGCGATCACGCGGCCGCGCGTGGGCGCGGGCGTATCGCGCCATGCGGCGAACGCCGCGTGCGCGGCGGCGACGGCTTCGCGCGCTTCTTCGCGCGTCGAAAGCGGCGCCAGCCCGATCAGTTCATCGAGGTTGGCGGGATTGCGCCGCTCGACCGTCTTTGTCGAGCGCGACTCCACCCAGCGCCCGTTGATGAAGTTCCGGCAAACCTGCGAAGTCGTGGTAGCGGTGGCCATGGGAGCTCCCGTCTCTGCGGCGCGAGCCGCGAAAAGAGCGTATTCGGGGACAACCCGGAATGTTGAATCCAGCGGCGCAAAAGGTCAAGCGCCGCGCGCGGCGCTTGCGTTTTGGTGGAAATTTTGTTTTCCTTGCGCGCGTCCACTCACACTGGACTCTCGTCGGAGGTTGCCCGCCATGAGAAATCGTCACGCACCGCGCGTTCTCTCTGCATTCCTGCTGGCGTGCATCGTGTGCGCCGCGGCCGGCGCCGCATGTGCGCAGTCGTTGCCCACGCCCGAGCAGTATCTGGGCTTCCGCGTGGGCACGGACAAGAAAATTGCGAGCTGGCCGCAGGTGGTGGAGTACATGAGCATGGCCGCGCGCGCGTCGGACCGCGTGCGCGTCGCGGAGCTTGGCAAATCCACGATGGGCAACCCGTTCCTCCTGCTGACGATTTCCTCGCCGGCAAACCTCGCGCGGCTGGACGAAATCCGCGCGAACCAGCGCCGCCTGGCGTACACCTACACGCTCGAGCCCAACGAAGCCGAGGGCATCATCGCGAAAAACCCCGCGGTGCTCCTGATCACCTGCTCGATCCAC
>JBGQHO010000012.1:0-68062 GCA_041497955.1 Terriglobia bacterium
AACGTCCTCTTCCAGAACGACAACCTGCTCTTCCGCGAGCAGTACGAGGTCTCCACCGACGTGGCCAGTTTCTTCGAGGAGCAGAACCCTGCGCTCGACCGCCTCGCGCGCGACTTCGCCTCGAAGCTCGTCGCCGCCATCCTGGAGAACTTCTGATGGCCGGTCTTTCCGCCACGGAGTTCGTCAAGCGCGTGGAGAAGGGCAAGCCGGTGCCGGGGGTTCTGCTGCTGGGCAGCGATCGCTACCTGCGCGACCTGTGCCGCGCCAAACTGATCGAAACGTATGTTCCCGAAGCCGCGCGCGAATGGGGCGTGACGCGCTTCTCGCTCGAAGACGATTCCATGGACAGCGTCCTGGCGCAGGCGCAGACGATGCCCATGCTGGCCGAGCGGCAGGTGCTCTTCGCCGAAGATGCGGAATCGCTCGAGCGGCTGGGCGACGCGGCCAGAGACGCCGTCCTGGAGCGGCTGGGCAGGTACTTTGACGATCCTGCGCCGTTCACGCTCCTGGTTTTTGAAGCGGCGCTGCTCGACAGGCGGACGAAAGTGTTCAAGGCGCTGAGCGAAGCGACGCTGGTTGTGTCGGTGGAGCTGAGCGAGTCGCTGGAGGACCGGCTGGCGGTCGGCGGTCTGATGGCCCGCGATATCGCGCGGCAGCAGGGCGTCGAGCTCGGGGAAGACGCGGCCGAGGAGCTGGTGGAGAGTTGCGATGGCGATCTGGCGCGGGTCCAAACGGAACTCGCGAAGCTCGCGACCTACGTGGGCGAGCGGCAAAAGGTGACGCGCTCGGACGTGGAGGCGCTGGTGGTTTCGGCGAAACGCTATTCTGTGTGGCAGCTTGCCGACATGCTGGCCAGCCGCAACGGCCCGCAGGCTGTTGCGTTCCTCGATAGCCTGCTGCGCGAAGGCGAGCAGCCGGCCGCCCTCGTGGGCGCGATGGCGTGGATGTGCCGCAAGCTGATCGAGGCGCAGGAAATTCCCGGCACGCTTTCGAAGTATCAGGCCGCGGGGCAGCTGGGAGTCCGGCCTGACACGGCGGAGATGGCCATGCGTCAATCGCGCAAGATCCCCCGGCCGCAACTTCTTGACGGATTGACCGCTCTCTCCGAGGCCGATAGTCGGCTCAAGTCGGGCCCGGCGGACGCGCGCGCCGTCATGGAGTTCCTCGTGGCCAAACTCACCGGAACCGTTGCGGTGCCAAAGGACTTGGGTTCTAGCCCCTGAGGTCTTACGCTTTCTTGGGCTGGCGCAGCGCGTTGTAGGCCAATGTGAGGCGGGACTTGTAGCGGTTCGCAGTGTTCTCGCGCAGGATACCTTTCGAGATCGCGTGGTCAATAGCAGAAAGCGTGGGCCGCAGCAGATTTCCCGTGGCGGTGGCGTCGCCGGAGCCCAGAGCCGCGCGGATGCGCTTGATCATCGTACGCACCGCGGTGCGGTTCGCGCGGTTGACGTCCGCGCGCTGGCGGGCCTGGCGGGCGCGCTTCAGCACCGACTTCTTGCGCTTCTTGACCTTCGTGGGCGTACCTTGCGCCATTCAGATCTCCTTTTCAGCGCACAACGAATCGTTTACAGTAGCCGACGCATCGAGCTTTGTCAAACCTATGCCTGGATGGGAGAGCCTACTCACATTTGCCCCGGGCAACCGAAGCGTTGATGGTTTGCGAGAGTCTCATGGATCCCCGCAGCGAACACACGGGCAAGCAGGACACGATTCAGGTCAGCGTCGGAGGCTGCAGTTTTGTTGGAACTCTTTACGAGATTTCGGGTGGCAACTGCTCGCTCTATCTCTCCCGTCGCCAGTCGGATTTCCCGCGGCTGCCGCTTGACTCGATCACTTGGTTGCGGCGGAGCGCAGACTCTCTCGGAGAGATCTACGTGGATCAGGTTGAGTGCCCAACGCTTTCCTGGGTTGAAGATTTCGGGACCGGCGATCCTCATCTGGCCTCGCCACTCGTGAAGAGCCGGGCATGTCGGCGACTCCGTGAATGGATTACAGTCAGCCTTCCGGTGGAGTATGGTGCCGGTGACCGTTTGCGTGAGTTAGGCTGGCTGGTCGATGACTTCGTCGAGCGTTTCTATTATTTCCGTCACTGGAACTCGTAGGCGTTCGTTTTTATAAGTCACTGCATCCATGAGACTTGCAGAGCAGTCCCTTGACGCCTCGCAGTGCTTCTATTAGGCTAGTGAGTCGAAGGTCGTCCGGGCGCAAGAAATGCAGGGCCTCGGTTCGGAGATCTCTAAAGACCCTTCTCGATGCGAAGAACAGTAGATGTAACCGGTGGCCTGGAATCCCTCTTTGGGACCCTGGATGAGAACCTCAAGCTGCTGGAATCTTCGCTCCACGTGACCACGCACCTTCACGACAATAAACTCTTGATTGACGGCGACGCTGCCCACGTGGACCGTGCCGTCCGCTTCCTCGACGAATACAACCAGTTGGTGGGAGAGGGTCGCGCGCTCGACAACGGCGAAGTGAAGGCGCTGCTCCGCGTGGCCACCGAAGACCCCAACGCCTCGCTGCGCCGCATCCTGGAGCCTTCGCGCAATCGCGCGTTCGGCAAGAAAAGCGTCGCGCCCAAAAGCTCGAACCAGCGGCTCTACATGGATTGCATCGAGCGCCACGACATGGTCTTCGCCATCGGCCCGGGCGGCACGGGCAAGACCTACCTCGCCGTGGCCATGGCCGTTTCCGCGCTGCTCACAAAGCAGTTGAGCCGCATCATCCTGGTGCGGCCGGCCGTCGAAGCGGGCGAGCGGCTGGGTTTCCTTCCCGGCACGCTGCAGCAAAAAATTGACCCCTACATGCGCCCGCTCTACGACGCGCTCTACGACATGCTGGATGCGGATAAGCTCGAGCGCTTCCTTGAGAAGGGCATCATTGAGGTCGCGCCGCTCGCCTTCATGCGCGGCCGCACGCTCAACGATTCCTTCGTCATCCTCGACGAGGCGCAGAACACCACGAGCGAGCAGATGAAGATGTTCCTCACGCGCCTGGGCTTCAACTCGAAGGCCGTGATCACCGGCGACATCACGCAGATCGACCTGCCTTCCGGCCGGCGCTCCGGCTTGATCGAAGCCATGGACGTGGTCGGCAAGATCGAGGGCATCGCGTTCGTCCACTTCAACGAACGCGACGTCGTGCGCCACAACCTGGTGCAGCAGATCATCAAGGCCTACGACGAGTTCGACGCTTCCCAGCACGCCCATCGCGCTGCGGCATCGGAGAACGAAAAGAACGGCTCGGTGCGGTAGTTCGTCTCCGCCCCATGATTCTCAATCGCCAGTCCCGCATCCGCGTGGCCACCCGGCCGCTGGGGAGTTTCCTGCGCGACGTGAAGCGCGCGCTGCGCCTTAGGGGCCGCGACGTCACTGTGTGTCTGGTGAGCGATGCTGAGATCGAGCGCATGAACCGGAAATTCCGCGGCAAGCGGAAGCCTACCGATGTGCTCTCGTTTCCGGCGCACGGCAACGGCACGCGCCAGTCCGCCCCAAATCTGGGCGACATCGCCATTGCGCCTGGCGTCGCACGCCGCAATGCGCGACGCTTTGGGCGCACGCTTCCGGAAGAGCTGCGCGTTCTTATCTTGCACGGCGTGCTGCACCTCGTGGGCTACGACCACGAAGCTGATCACGGAGAGATGGATCGCATCGAACATCGCCTGCGCGCGCGCCTGGGGTTGAGCTAGGCCATGGGAACAGCCATCTTTCTTTACTCGCTTGCCGTTGTCGCGCTCGGCGCGGGCCTCACGGTGTTCTCTTGCCTCGACCGCATCTACCGCGAGCTCGGCCGCGTCACGACGGGCCGCCTTCACGCCAATCTGGACATCTTCGAAGCGGAAATTGAGCCGAAGCTGGGCCTGGAGCGCCGGCGCGGCGCCCTGACTTTCAGCCTCCTCGCGCATTTTTGGCTGGTCGCTGTGGCGGTCGAGACCGCGCGCGGTGTGATCTTCTTCGTGCCCGCGGCGTGGGAAGCGCTGGTCGAGATGGTCGTGTTCCTATGCGTGGAAGTGTTGCTGGCGATGCACTTCATCCCGCACCTGGTGGTGACGCGCACGACGGGACGCTGGCTCAGGCCGCTGATGCCGGCGATCCGCGCGTTTGTGCTGATTGCGACGCCCTTCCGCGTGCTCGTGGAGCTGGCCATTTCCCTCGCGCACATCTCCGAAGACGAGGACCTGCCGGCGGCACAGACGCACCAGGAAGGCATGGAAGCGCTGGTGGAAGCGGCGCAGGAGGAAGGCATCCTCGTCGGCGACGAGGCAGCGCTGATCGAGCAACTTGTAGAATTCAGCGACAAGCGTGTGCGCGAGGTGATGACGCCGCGGCCGGACATCGTAGCCATCACCGCCGACGCCACGGTCGAGGACCTGCGCCGGCTGGTCGTGGAAGCGAAGCTCTCGCGCATCCCGGTTCACGAAGGCGCGCTCGATGAAATCATTGGCATCGTGTACGCGCGCGACCTTCTGCAAATTCCTGAACGCGAAACGTTGCGGCGCAAAGTGCGCGAACTCGTCCGACCGGCGCTCTTCGTGCCGGAGACGAAGCTGGGCTCGCAGTTGCTCAAGGAAATGCAGCAGAAGAATCAGCAGATGGCCATTGTCGTGGACGAGTACGGCTCGGTGGCCGGTCTCGTCACTGTCGAGGACCTGGTGGAAGAAATCGTGGGCGAGATCGGCGAGGAAGACCATCGCCCCGCGCCCGATGTCGTGCGCGAGAGCGACGGAAGTCTGGTCTTGCGCGGCAGCGTGCCGCTCGGCAAGGTGCAGGAGCTCTTTGGCGTGGAGTTTGACGAAGTCACCGCCGGCGCGGCCACCACGGTCGCAGGCCTGCTGAACACGCTGGTGGGGCACGTGCCCGCAGCGGGCGAATCGATTGACTACGACGGCGTGCGCTTTATTGTTCTCGAAGCCAACCAGCGCAAAGTGCTTCGCCTGCGCGCCCGTCGGCGCGCCACGGCTGTGGCGCCCGCGTCCTAGCTGATCCAACGCGCGAGCAGGTACGCGGCTGCGGCGGCCAGCCCGCCCGTGAAAACCGTCTGCAGGCCGCCGCGCAACGGGTGGATCCCGGTGTAGCGGCCCTTGATGAAGCCGAAAGCGAGCAGCGCGAGCAGCGTGATGCCGACGGAGTACCAGAGACCCGTCAGCACGTTGTGCAACACCATGTAGGGCCCCAGGGGAATCAACCCGCCGAAGATGTAGGACGCCGCAATCGTTGAAGCGCTGCGCCGCGCGCGCCTGGGGTCGGGCGGTTCGAGTCCCAGCTCGAAGCGCATCATGAAATCCACCCAGCGCTTCTGGTCGGAGCAAATCGCGTTCACAACGGGCGCGAATTCCTCCTGCTTCATCCCGTAGCCGCGGAAAACCTGGGCGACCTCTTCCACTTCCTGGTCCGGCAGCTCCACGGTTTCGCGGATTTCGCGCTGGCGCTCGGATTCATAGTGCTGCACGTCGGTCTTCGCGGCCAGGTAGCCGCCGAGGCCCATGGCAATGGAGCCGGCGGCAATCTCGGCGAGGCCCGCGGTGACGACGAGCGTTGTGGCGTTGAAGCTCCCGACGACGGCGCCCGATATGCCGGCCGCAAGCGCAAACGGCACCGTGAGGCCGTCGGCCATCCCGATCACAACATCGCGGACCGTGTCGCTGGCCATGAAGTGTTTCTCGATGTGGGGGGTCGCCGGCATGGCACTCTCCTCTGCGCGAAATCGGCCTTGAAGGGCTGCGAGACGCAGAAGTGTAGCACGCGGCTCCATGACTCCGATAAGATGGATGCCTGACGCCGATCATGACTTCTGGATTCCGCGCAGGCTTCGTCGCCATCATCGGCCGGCCCAACGCCGGCAAATCAACGCTCGTGAACCGCCTGGTGGGTCACAAGGTGGCCATCGTCTCGCCGCGTCCGCAGACCACGCGCAACCGCATCCTAGGGATCGTCAACCGCGAGCGGGCGCAGATCGTGCTGATTGATACGCCGGGCCTGCACCGGCCGGAGAGCGCGCTGGGCCGCCTGATGATGCAGGAACTGAACCAGGCGCTCGAGGGCGTGGACGTTCTGGCGCTGCTCGTGGACGCCAACGAAGAAACCGGCGCAGGCGACCGCTTCGCGCTCGACCGGGTCAAGCAATTTCACGGCGCCACATTTCTGTTGCCGAACAAGATTGACGCGATCCCCAAGGAACGCCTGCTCCCGTTGATTGACGCCTACCGCCGCGAGCACGAGTTCACCGAGGTGATCCCCATCTCCGCACGCACCGGCGACGGCCTGCCGCTGCTCGTCGAGAAGTTCACCGAGAATCTGCCGGAGAGCGAGCCGCATTTTCCGGCAGACCAATTCACCGACCAGCCCGAACGGTTCCTCGCCGCCGAGTTCGTGCGCGAGAAGGCCATTGCCGCCACGCGTCAGGAAGTGCCCTACGCCATCGCCGTGCTCGTGGACAGCTTTGAAGAAGGGCAGAAACTCGTGCGCATCTGCGCGACGATCTACGTCGAGCGCGAAGGGCAGAAGGGCATCCTGATCGGGAAGGGCGGCGAAACCATCAAGAAGATCGGCACCGCCGCGCGGCTGGAGCTCGAGCAGATGCTCGGCGTGAAAATCTTCCTCGAGCTCCACGTGAAGGTGCAACCCAATTGGCGTGACAACTCGGCGCTCGTGCGCCTGCTGGACTGGCGCGCGCAGATGGAACGGCTCTCGGGCGAATAATGGCGGGAACGGCCCTCAAGGGTTCGTGACTTCTTCGACCGGCGAAATCCCCAGCGACTTCATCTTGCGGTAAAGGTGGCTGCGCTCGAGCCCGATCGCGGCGGCGGTGCGCGTCATGTTCCACTGGTTTTCTTCGAGCTTGCGCAGGATGAACTCGCGCTCGTAAGCGGCGCGGGCTTCGTGCAGGGTGGCATACGGCTGCTGCGGGCTGCGCGCGGCGCCGCGGAAAAGCTCGGGCGGCAAGTGGTGCGGCTCGATGCGCACCTGCGGGCACATGATGACGAGCCGCTCGATCAGGTTTTTCACCTCGCGCACGTTGCCCGGCCAGGGGTAGCGCAGCATCACGTCGAGCGCCGCTTCGCTGAGCTCTTTCGGCTTGCGCCCGTAGGCGCGGCAGAACTCGCCCAGAAAATGCCGCGCCAGGATGGGCAGGTCCTCGATGCGCTCGCGCAGCGCGGGCACGTAGAAGGGGATCACGTTCAGCCGGTAGAAGAGGTCCTCGCGGAAGCTGCCGCGCGCGATCTCGTCGTCGAGCTTCTTGTTCGTCGCGGCGATCACGCGCACGTCCACTGTGACGGCCTGGTTCGAGCCCACCGGCTCAAAGCGCTGCTCTTCGAGCACGCGCAACACCTTGGACTGCGTCTTCAGGCTCATGTCGCCGACTTCGTCAAGGAACAGGGTGCCGCCGTCGGCCTTCTGAAATTTGCCCACCTTGTCTTCGCTCGCGCCGGTGAAGCTGCCGCGCCGGTGGCCGAACAGCTCGGACTCGATTAACTCCTCCGGGATCGCAGCGCAATTCACTTCGACGAAGGGGTTGCTGTTGCGCAGGCTGGCGGAATGGAGCGCGCGGGCAATCAGCTCCTTTCCTGTGCCGCTTTCGCCGTAGATGAGCACGCGGCCGTTCGTCGGCGCGGTGAGCGCGATCTGCTGGCGCAGGGCTTTCATCGGCACGCTGTCGCCAATCACCCGGTAGCTGTGCTCGATCTCCGCGCGGAGGCGCCGGTTTTCTTCTTCGAGGCGCAGGTGCTCCAGCGCGTTGCGAACCACGAGGATGGTCTTTTCGAGCGACATCGGCTTCTCTACGAAATCGAAGGCGCCAAGCTTCGTGGCGCGTACGGCCGTTTCGATGTTGCCGTGACCGGAGATCATCACCACCATCGGCGGCCGTTCGCTCTGGTGGAGGCGCTCGAGCGTGGCGAGTCCATCCATGCCCGGCAGCCAGATGTCGAGCAGCACCACGTCCACCGGCTTTGCCTCCACCGCGGCGAGGCACTCTTCGCCCGAGGCGACCGCCTCCACCTGGTAGCCCTCTTCGCGCAGGATGGACGAGAGCGACTGGCGGATGCCGCTTTCGTCGTCCACGATGAGGATGGAATGAGACATGAAACGCTTCGCTCAGCTTTCCGAAGGCAGCGGGGTCGCAGGCACTTCGGCGACAGGCAATTCAATCACAAAGCGCGCACCAACGGGCGTGTTGTCCTCGACGCGGATGGTGCCGTGATGCTCGGCGATGATGCGGCCCGAAATCGCCAAGCCCAGTCCAGTGCCGCGGTCCTTGGTCGAGAAATGCGGCAGAAAGAGTTTGTCCTTGTCTTCGGGCGAGATGCCGTGCCCGCTGTCAGCGACCTCGATGTGCACGGTTTCGCCGTCGGTGCCCGGCGCCGTGGCAATGGCAAGGGCGCGCACCGCGGAGCCCTCCATCGCTTCGGCCGCATTGTCAATCAGGTTTACCACCACGCGGCGCAGCAGTTCGGGATCGGCCTTGATGGCGGGAAGGTTTGGTGCGAGCGCGGTACGCACCGTAACGCCGTCCATCTGCCCCGCGAAGATGTCCAGCGCGCTGGTAACGATCGCGTTCAAATCCGTCGAGACAAGTCGCGCGGTGGGGAAGCGCGCGAACTGCGAGAATTCGTCCACGAGCGCTTTCAGCGCCGTGGCCTCGCGCCCGATCAACGCCGAGCATTCGCCGACCAGGTGCGTGAGGTCGGGGTCGGCTGGCTTCGTCCCTGCGGCGTGCTGGCGTTCGAGATGCCGCCCGAGGCGCTCGGCGGAGAGCTGGATTGGCGTGAGCGGGTTCTTGATTTCATGCGCGATGCGCTGCGCGACCTCCTGCCACGCGGAAGCCTTCTGCGCGTGGAGGAGGTCGGTAAGGTCGTCCACTACAACCACAAAGCCGGGATTTGACCGGCGCGGGCCGAGCGAGCTGACTGTCACCGCTGCGTGCAGCACGCGGCCCGGGAGCTCGACTTCGAGTTCTTTGGACGCTGCGCCCATGCGCAGCGAGCGCCGCATCAGGTGTTGCACGCCACGCGCGGCGTCTTCGCCCATCAGGTCCACGAGCGACTGCGCGGTGCGCGCGCGCTCGCCGAAGATCTTCGTGACCGCGGAATTGGAGCGCAGGATCGCGCCGTTGTCGTCGAGCGAGAGCACGCCCGTGGGAATATTTTCCTGGATTGCCTCCATCACCTTGCGGCGGCGCTCCAGCTCTTGCACGGCCAATTGAAGGTTGCGCGTGAAATCGTCAATCTGGCGGCGGCTCTCGCCGAGCTGCGCGGTCATCTGATTGAACGAACGCACCAGCGTGGCGAGCTCGTCCTGCGCCTGCGCCTCGACGCGATAGTCGAAATTTCCTGTCATCACTTCGCGCGTACCCTCGGCGAGCGCCTGAATGGGCACGGTGACTTGCTTTGAGAGGAACAGCGCGAACCAAGTGGAGGCAAACAGTAGCAGCAGGGTAAAGAGAGAGAAGACGAGATAGATCTGTCCTTTGTACACGCGGTACTGCTGGTGCTGCAATGAGTAGGTACGCATCTCTGTTTCGACAGAAGTGAAGCGTTGGAAAAAGTCCGCCGGCAGGCGCCGAGCGACTACCAACGTTCCGTCATTCCGCACGGCGCGGCCGGCGACGTAGTTGACGCCTCCGAGGTTCCACAGCTCCCCGCCGCCGGGCAGCATGCGAATCATGCGCGGAACGGGAGGGTGGTCCATCGTCTGGACGGCGTCCGGCGCAGTCCCGGAAGAGCGGGTGCCAACTTGGACCTCGAGCGGATTTCCCGCAACATCAAGTCTCCACGCCGCATCGGCTCCATAAATCAGCGCAGCGTACGCCGGGCTGCGGGAGTTCTTGCTGACTTCTCCCATACTCACCTGTTCAGCCAGCTGGCTGAGCCGCTCGTGCTGCGTGCGGCCGAAGTCTGCGAGAAGCTTCTGGCTTTCATCCACGGCGATTTCAAGCGGCCGCGGAAACCATCTTTCCATCGTGCGGCTCACTAGTCCGTAGGTGAAGATAAACATCGTGACGACTGGCAAGAGTGAGATCGCCATCGCCGCCAAAACCATCTTCGTTTTGAACCGCGCACCGGGCTGGTGCGCGTGCCGCTCAGCCCAAAGGCGCAGGACCGTGCGCGCCAGCACCAGGCCGAAGACCAGAAGTGCCGAGACGATGAATGTGGAGACGGCGTAGAGGATAAGTACTTCGGTCCACTGGCGCGGCTGGAACGGCAGGTCGAGCGAGCCGAGCGTGAACACGGCCGCCAGCAGCAGGGCGATCAGCAGCCCGCCGAAGATCAGCCAGAGTTGTGTTTTGCGGTTGCGCGGGCTCACGGGCGCCTCAGGAAATCTCCACCAGGCGCGGCCCCTCGGGCGGGAGGAACCGGCCGAGCGGGCACGCATGGCATTTCGGGTTCTTCGTGCGGCACCAATCTTTGCCCACGTTCACGAAAAGCGCGTGGTACTCGTTGTAGAGCTTCGCGTCGCGCGGCAGGTTGCTCTCGAAAAGTTGCCGGATGTCCGCGTAATTCGCCTTCTCGCTGATCAGGCCATGGCGCAGCAAGACGCGGCGCGTGTACGCGTCCACAACGAAGACCGCGTGCCTACCGGCATAGAGCAGAATGGAGTCCGCGGTCTCTGGGCCAACGCCGTGAACGGCGAGCAGCTTTTCGCGCAGCTCAGCGGTTGGCGTGCGGAACATCCGCGCCAGCGAGCCGCCGTAGTCCTCGCGCAGGAAGCGAACGAAAGCCTTCAGCTTCTTGGCCTTTTGCCGGAAGTAGCCTGAAGAGCGCACCAGGCGCGCGAGTCTTGCGAACGGCACGCGCTCGAGAGCCCGCGGCGCGAGCATTTGTTCGCGGCGCAGGTTGGCGATAGCGCGCTCGACGTTCACCCAGGCAGTGTTCTGCGTGAGGATGGCGCCGACGATGACCTCGAACGGCGTTTTCGCCGGCCACCAGCGCATCGGGCCGAGCGCCGCGCTCAGCGTCCGGTAGAACTCGCGCAGGGGCGGCATCCGCGGCGCGACGCCCGCAGCTTGCTGACGCCTCGCGCGCGGCGCAGACGCATTGCGGCGCATTGCTTCAGGCATGACGGGAAGTGGGGAAGCCATCGAAAAACTCGTTCCAACGCACGATAGCGAGGCCGCGAGGGCAAGTCAAGGCGCAGTGTGGCAGAAAGTCCACACCTGTACGCAAGTACAGGGTTGCCGGATTCACCACCGCGGAGCAAAGTGGCTTTAGGAAGCTCCTTCCCATTCTGCTACGTTAAATGCGGGTAGGTCTAGGCAAGGAGTTCGCGGATGTCTGCCCGTCTGGGCGAGATCCTCGTCAAAGAGAACCTCATCAACACCGAGCAGTTGAGTCAGGCGCTCGAATACCAGAAGGAGCACGGCGGCCGCCTGGGCAATTGCTTGATGAAGATGGGATTTGTGTCGGACGACGAGATCACCACGGTGCTATCCCGCCAGTACGGCGTTCCCTCCATCAACCTGAAATACTACGAAGTGGATCCGACGGTGATCAAGCTGATCCCGCAGGACACGGCGGTGCGCTACCAGATCGTACCGCTTTCGCGCGTGGGCTCGACGCTGACCATCGCCATGACCGACCCCACGAACGTCTTCGCGATGGACGACATCAAGTTCATGACCGGGTTCAACGTGGAACCGGTCGTGGCCTCGGAATCATCCATTTCCGAGGCCATCCATAAATTCTACGGCGAGGTAGAGAGCAACGAAGAGCTCACCAAGGTGATGAAGGACCTCGCCTCGGAAGAGGGCGAGGCGCTGGAACTCGCGGCCGAAGAAGCGGAGATGGACCTGGCCACGCTTGAGAAAGCGGCCGAAGAAGCGCCGATCATCAAACTGGTGAATCTGGTCATGATCGACGCGGTGCGGCGCGGCGCGAGCGACATTCACATCGAGCCCTATGAGAAAGAGCTGCGCGTGCGCTTCCGCATTGACGGCATCCTGCAGTCGGTGATGTCGCCGCCGCTCAAACTGAAGGACGCGGTCGCCAGCCGCGTCAAGATCATGGCCAAGCTGGACATCAGCGAGAAGCGGTTGCCGCAAGACGGCCGCATCATGATCAAGTACCGGAAGGACGGCAAGCGCAAGGAGCTGGACTTCCGCGTCTCCACGGTGCCCACGCTCTTCGGCGAAAAGATCGTTCTCCGGCTGCTGGACAAGGAAAACCTGCGGCTGGACATGACCAAGCTGGGGTTCGAGCTGGAATCGTTGCAGAAATTCGAGCGCGCAATCTTGCGGCCCTACGGCATGGTGCTCGTTACCGGGCCGACCGGCTCGGGGAAGACGAACACGCTCTATTCCTCGATCGCTCGGCTCAATACGCTCGAAACCAACATCATGACCGCCGAGGACCCGGTCGAGTTCCAGTTGCCCGGCATCAACCAAGTACAGATGAAAGAGCAAATCGGGCTGAATTTCGCCGCGGCGTTGCGCTCCTTCCTGCGGCAGGACCCCAACATTATTCTGGTCGGCGAAATCCGCGACTTCGAAACCGCCGAGATTGCGGTGAAAGCCGCTCTGACGGGCCACCTGGTGCTTTCGACGCTGCACACCAACGATGCGCCCTCGACGATCAGCCGCCTGATGAACATGGGCATCGAGCCGTTTCTGGTGGCCACTTCGGTGAACCTGATCTGCGCGCAGCGGCTGGTGCGGCGCGTCTGTGCGAGCTGCAAGGAGCCGCTCGAAGTGCCGCAGCAGGCCCTGCTCGACGCGGGCTTCTCGGCGGAGGAAGCAAAGACGGTCACGATCTATCAGGGCAAGGGGTGCGGCACGTGCAATAAGAGCGGCTACAAGGGCCGCGTGGGCTTGTACGAAGTGATGGAGATTACCGACGAGCTGCGGGAGCTGATCCTGGTGGGAGCCTCGGCGCTGGAGTTGAAGAAGAAAGCGCTTGAGAACGGCATGATCACACTGCGGCGCAGCGGCCTGACCAAGGTGGCGGCAGGCATGACCAGCATCGAGGAAGTTGTCCGCGAGTCTGTTCTGTAAAGAGAGGGAGCGATGTCGACCATTACGTTGAGCGAACTGCTGAAGCAAATGATCGAAATGGGCGGGAGCGACCTGCACATCACCACAAACAGCCCGCCGCGCGTGCGCGTGCACGGCAAGCTGCGGCCTCTGGACATGGCGCCGCTCACCGCGGCCGATACCAAGGCGCTCGCGTATAGCGTGCTCACCGACGCGCAGAAGCACCGCTTCGAGGAAAACCTCGAGCTCGACTTCTCGTTCGGGTTGAAGAACCTGGCGCGCTTCCGCGGCAACCTGTTCAACCAGCGCGGCGCGGTCGCCTCGGTGTTCCGCACGATTCCGTGGGAGATCAAGGGCTTCGACGCACTGGGGCTGGCGCCGGTGGTGAAGACGCTCTGCGAGAAGCCGCGCGGGCTGGTGCTCGTCACCGGACCGACGGGTTCGGGCAAATCCACCACGCTCGCCGCGATGCTCGACAAGATCAACAACGAGCGCGAAGAGCACATGATCACCATCGAGGACCCCATCGAGTTCCTACACAACCACCGGAAGTGCCTGGTGAATCAGCGCGAGGTGCACTCGGACACGCACTCGTTCGCCAATTCGCTGCGCGCGGCGCTGCGCGAGGACCCGGACGTGGTGCTGATTGGCGAGATGCGCGACCTGGAAACGATTGAGTCCGCGCTGCGCATCGCCGAGACCGGCCACTTGACGTTCGCCACGCTGCACACGAACTCCGCGATTTCCACGATCAACCGCATCATCGACGTCTTCCCGGCGCACCAGCAGTCCCAGGTGCGGACGCAGCTCTCGATGATTCTGGAAGGCATCCTTTGCCAGGCGCTGCTGCCGCGGGCCGACGGCCGGGGGCGCGTGATGGTGATGGAGATCCTGATCCCCAACGCCGCCATCCGGAACTTGGTGCGTGAGGACAAAATTCACCAGGTCTATTCCGCAATGCAGACCGGCACGGGACAGTCGGGCATGCAGACGTTCAATCAGTCCCTTGCGAACGCGTACTTCAGCAAGTTAATCACTCTGGAAACTGCGCTTTCGCGGTCATCGAATCAGGATGAGTTGCAGGATATGATCAATCGTGGTGTGACAACCGGACCGGCGACCCGCGGTACAACGCCGGCGCCGGCGCGGCGCTGAGTGGAGCGAAGAGCGAGATTTTCACGGTGAAGAGAAGCGAAAAAATCAAATCCGCGAGAGCGGGAAAGAGAATTAGGAGGGTATAGCTATGCCGGTATTTGCGTACCGCGGTACCAACCAGGCAGGCGGCAGCGTGAGCGGAGAGCAGGTGGCGGCCAGCAAGGCCGACCTCGCCTCGTTGCTGCGCCGGCAGCAGATCACCGTGACGCGAGTGTCCGAGAAGGGCAAGGAGTTCTCCCTGCCCACGTTCGGCGGAGGCGTGAACTCCAAGGAACTCGCCGTCTTCACGCGCCAATTCTCGGTGATGATTGACGCCGGGTTGCCCCTGGTGCAATGCCTGGAAATCCTGGCTTCGCAACAGGAGAACCGCACGTTCCAGAAAGTTTTGACGGCGACGCGCGGGGCCGTGGAGGGCGGGGCCACGCTCTCGGCAGCGATGCGCCAGCACGAAAAGGTCTTCGACGCGCTCTACGTAAACATGGTCGAAGCCGGAGAGACAGGCGGTATTCTGGACACGATTCTCCAGCGGCTCTCCGCGTACATCGAAAAGAACGTCAAGTTGAAGCGCGCTGTGAAGTCCGCGCTGGTGTATCCGGTGGCGGTGTTGCTGGTGGCCGCGGGCGTCATCGTGCTCCTTCTGTGGAAAGTGGTGCCCATCTTCGCCACGTTGTTCGTCGGGCTCGGTGTAGATCTGCCGTTGCCCACACGCACCGTCATCGCTATGAGCAATTTTGTCGGCAGCATCTTCGGGCTTCTGATCTTGGTGTTCGCGGTGGGCTTGGCGATCGGGATGAAAGTCTGGTACGGCACGCCTGTGGGTCGCCTGGCCATTGATCGGGGACTCCTGCGGCTGCCGCTGATTGGCGTTCTGCTGCGCAAGATTGCGGTCGCGCGGTTCGCGCGCACGCTGGGAACGCTGATCTCGAGCGGCGTACCGATCCTGGAGGGCCTGGACATCACCGCGCGCACCGCGGGCAATGCCGTGATTGAGAAATCGCTGTTGCAGGTGCGCAAGGGCCTGGAAGCAGGGCGAACCCTGGCCGACCCGTTGAAGGAAACAGAAGTGTTTCCGGGGATGGTCACGCAGATGATCAGCGTGGGCGAGCAGACGGGCGCGATGGACGCCATGCTCTCGAAGATCGCCGATTTCTACGAGGATGACGTGGACGCGGCCGTAAAGGACCTGTTATCGGCGATGGAGCCGCTCATGATCGTGTTCCTGGGCGTGGTGGTCGGCGGCATCGTGATTTCAATGTATCTGCCGCTGTTCACGCTGATCGGCAAGCTGAGCACCGGGGGCAAGTAGACGTTCCCGACCGAAGGCGCCAGCTCGTCTCGAGCAGCGCGCTCGCAAGCGCTGTTCCCGGCTCGGTTGACCCTGTTCCGCAACGCGGTGGAGAGTCACGAATAGGTCTGCCCGGATGGAATCCACGCAAAGCATTCAAGGCTGGCTGGGTTGGCTGTCGCGCGTACGCATTCTGATCATCACGTTCAGCCTGGTGATCGTGCTTGCGTTGCGAGGGGCTACTCTCCTTTCGGCGCCTACGAAGTATTTCGTACCCCTCATCGTTCTCTGGTACACCGTGGCGTTCTTCTTTGTCATCCTGCTGCGATGGATTCCGCAGGTCCGGTGGCACGCGTCGCTCCAGCTGGTCTGCGACGTCGTGATGATCACCGGCCTGGTGTACGTGACCGGCGGGCATGAGAGCTATTTCATCTCGCTGTACCTGCTGGCGATCATTGTGGCCAGCATCCTGTTTTCCACGCGGGGCACGTTTCTGGTAGCCGGCCTGAGCTTTGTACTCTTGAGCGCGTTGGTGGAGCTGAGTTTTTACAACAAGATCCTGCGCACGGCTGTGGCGATGCCCAGCGAGAAAGCTCTGCAGACTTGGATTCTCAGCAACCTGTTCGGTTTTCTGGCCGTGGCGTATCTCTCGAGCTTGCTGGCGCAGACCCTGCGCCGCAAGGGTGTCGAGCTCGAAGAGAAAAGCGAGGAACTGCAGGACCTGCAGGCTTTCAACGAGGACATCATCCACTCGATGCGCGGCGGCTTGCTGACCACGGATCTTGACGGCCGCATTCTGTTGCTGAATCGAACCGGCGAAGAGATTACGGGTCATCGCTTCCAGGTGGTCCGCGGACGGTTTCTGGCCGACGTGTTTCCGGATTTCTGGCTTCCGGCAAAGGCTTTGGACAGCGAAGGGTTGGTGCCGCGCTCTGAGCTTGAGTTCCGCACTGCCGAAGGGCAATTGCGCTACTTGGGAATTTCCGTCTCTCCCCTGCGCACGGGCGAAGGGGGCACGAGCGGCTACGTCTTCAATTTCCAGGACCTGACGGAACTGCGGCGCCTCGAGCAGGAGGTGGCCACCAAAGACCGCATGGCGGCGCTCGGCCGGCTTTCGGCGGCCATCGCACATGAGATCCGCCAGCCGCTCACGGCCATGACCGGCGCGATCAAGGAGCTGGCGCGCATGATGCCGTTGCAGGAGGACGAGAAGCATCTGGTGGGCATCGTGACGCGCGAATCGGAGCGGCTGAACCAGATCATCAGCGAGTTTCTGAACTATTCGCGCGAGAAGACGTATGAATTCTCGGAAGCCAACGTCGCCGAGCTGTTGGAGGAAACGCTGACGCTGCTCGAACGCCATCCGCAGATGAACGGCAAGTACAGGATCGAGCGCGACCTGGCGGGGAGCTCGGTGCGGGCGCGCGTGGACCCCAGCCGGCTCAAGCAGGTTTTCTGGAACCTGTGCGACAACGCCCTTCGCGCTATGCCTGAAGGCGGCACGCTCACGGTCCGGCTGGAGCTGGCGCCGTTCTGGCTGCGTATCCGCTTCCGCGACACCGGTGTCGGTATAGACCCCAGGCAGCGTATAAAGATTTTTGAGCCGCTCCAGTCGAATTTCGTTGGCGGCACGGGGCTGGGACTGGCGATTGTCTATCAGATCGTGCAGGCGCACAGCGGACGCATCAGCGTGACCTCGGAGAAGGACCGCGGTGCGGAATTCACCGTGGAACTTCCGCGCGTGGCCTGAGCGCGCGCACGGCGTGGAAGGTCTTAGGATAGGACTTCGCGTATGGCACATATCCTGGTGGTGGACGACGAAAGGTCGATCTGCGAGTTGCTCGAGATCACTTTCCGCAAAGAGGGCCATCGCGTGGAGGTGGCCTCCAGCGGCGAAGCCGCCCGACGCAAGCTCGAGTCGCAAATTTTCGACATCGTTGTTTCCGACATCCGCCTCCCTGATACCGGCGGCGTCGAGCTGCTGAAATTTGCAAAGGAAGTTTCTCCATCCTCCGTGTTCCTGCTGATCACCGGCGTTCCCACGATTGACTCAGCGATTGCCGCCGTGAATGCCGGCGCGGACCGGTACGTCATCAAGGACCATGAGCTCGTGGATCAGTTGCGCCGCGCGGTGCAACAGGTGGCCGAGAACATGAAGTGGAAGTCCGAGGCCGGCTACCTGCGGCGCGAGCTGCGGCGCTTGACCGGGCTCGACAACATCATTGGGCGCAGCCCGAAGATGCGTGCCATCTTCGACCTGATCCAGACGGTCGCGCCGCAGGCGAGCCGCGTGCTCATCACCGGCGAAAGCGGCACGGGCAAGGAACTGGTAGCGCGCGCCATCCACGAGAACAGCACGCGCGTTCAGGCGCCCTTCATCACCATCAACTGCGGAGCTTTTCCCGAAACGCTGCTCGAATCGGAGCTTTTCGGCTACTTGAAGGGCGCGTTCACCGGAGCGAATGAGAACCGGCAAGGGCTTTTCCAGGCCGCGCACGGCGGCACGCTGTTCATGGATGAAATCGGAAACATGAGCCCCACCATGCAGGTGAAGCTCTACCGCGTGCTTCAGGAGGGTAAAGTCCGGCCGCTCGGAAGCACAGAAGAAATTGATGTGGACGTGCGCGTCATTGCAGCGACAAACAAGAACCTGGACAAAGAGATTGCCGACGGCAATTTCCGCGAAGACCTCTACTACCGGCTGAGCGTGATCCCGGTTCACTTGCCGCCGCTGCGCGAGCGGCGTGAAGACATTCCGTTGCTGGCGCGGTCGTTCCTCGAGCGCTTCCGCGCGGCGATGAACAAGCCGATTGAGGGCATTGATCCGGAAGCGATGCGGTACCTCGAAGCCTACGACTGGCCGGGTAATGTCCGGGAGCTGGAGAATACGATGGAGCGCTCGGTGGCGCTAGAGACCGGGGGCATGATCTCTGCGAGCGTGCTGCCGGAGCGCGTGACGCGGCCCGCGGATACCGCACGCGCGGCCGCCGCGGGCACAAACCACCGTCCGCTTCTCCCCGAAGGCGGGATGGACCTCGAAAAGCATCTCCAGGATACGGAGCGCGCGTTCATTCTGGCTGCTCTCGAGAAGTCGGACGGCGTCGGGACGCGCGCGGCAGAATTGCTGCAGATGAGTTACCGCTCCTTCCGCCACTACGCCAAGAAGTACAACATCACCTGAACGATCGGAGGGAAGTTTGTAGCAGGCGCCGCTTTCTGACCTTTACCCATGACATTTATTGGCGTTTCCCGGAGCGGCTTGGCATCCCAACGTGGGCTGCCATTGAGAATTCGCCTTCAAAGAGTGCCCTAAGTCTCACAGGCTGTGGTGCTTGCAGCAAATGTGCCATAAGCATTAACATTCCACCGAGAACTGGAACCGGTATTGCTGTTATATGCGCTAGGTACCCACGGTACGGTTACCGAATTTTCGAAGGAGAGAAGAGATTATGCGAAACAGGCAAAAGGGTTTTTCACTGATCGAGCTTTTGATCGTCGTGGCGATCATTCTGATCATCGCGGCGATTGCCATCCCGAACCTGCTGCGTTCGAAGATGTCTGCCAATGAGGCCTCGGCGGTTGGTTCACTGCGGTCGATCAACACGGCTTGCGTGAGCTACTCGACGACCTACGGCGCCGGTTACCCGCCAACGCTTGTGAGCCTCGGGCCCCCCGCCCCGGCTACGGCCGCCAACGCAGACCTGATTGACAGCGTTCTCGCCGCTGGCACGAAGAGCGGCTACACGTTCGTCTACACGGTCGGCGGGGTGGGCAACACCACCTATACGAATGTTGCCGACCCGGTGACGCGAGGCACGACCGGGCAGCGTGGTTTCTTCACTGACCAGTCCGGGGTGATCCGCTTCGACGCAGTGGCCACGGCCACCGTCACCAGCGCTCCGCTCCAATAATCGACTTCACCTCAACCGGGGGAGGGAGCTCAAGCTTCCTCCCCTTTTTTCTCAAGGGCTGAAGAGAGTGGCGCAAGTGGAGACGAAAGATGAAGGTTCAACCGAAACAGCGGAACCGCTCCTCTCACGGCGCCCGGGGATTCTCCCTCATTGAGCTCTTGATCGTTGTTGCCGTCATCCTGACGATCGCTGCCATCGCTATCCCCAATTTCATACGCTCGAAGATGAGGGCCAACGAGGCGGCTGCAGTCTCGAACCTTCGCACCATCAGCACCGCGGAAGTCAGCTATTCAACCACCTATGGGATTGGCTTCGCGTCCAATTTGGCCAAGCTGGGCCCGCCGGGGGGCGGCTCGGTGGTAGTGAACGCGAACAATGCGGGCTTGATTGACGATGTGCTCGCGGCCGGGGTCAAGACCGGCTACCGCTTCACGTATGCCGCCGTGGATGTAAACGGCGACGGCACCATGGACGTCTATACAGTGAACGGCGATCCATTGAACCCCGGCACCACCGGCCAGAACTATTTCTTCGTGGACCAGACCATGGTTATCAAGCGCAACGCCAGCGCAGTGGCCGGGCCCAGCGACCCGCCGATTTCCTAGTTCGTCTCCCGTGTAACCCCTGAAACGCCTGGCACCGCGGCCGGCGCGGCCCGCTTCCTGCTACACTGTTTCTGTGAAATTGCTCTCCCTGATGCTGGCGGTGTGCTCTGTCTTGTTCGCATCGCCCCCGCCTTTGGCCGATGTGGGGCGCACCGTGCAGATGGTGGAGAAACGCTACCACTCGGCAAACAAGCTGAAGGCGACCTTCCTCGAGCGCTACAGTGAAGGACGCGGCGATCTCCACGTGGAGTCCGGCACGGTGTATTTCAGCCAGCCGGGCCGCATGCGCTGGGAGTACGAATCGCCCGAGCGCAAACTGTTTCTCGTGGATGGAAAGACGGCGTGGTTCTACGTGCCGGCCGACCGCACCGCCTCGCGCGCGCCGTTGCGCGAGAGCTCCGACTGGCGCACTCCGCTGGCGCTGCTGGCGGGGAAGGCTAAGCTTTCCAGCTACTGCGGCCACATCGAGCTGGCCACCGGGGCTCCGCCGGATGGCCATGTCGTTTTGCGGTGCCTGCCGAGGGGGAATTTGGCAGCGCGAGGCGATGAAGAGCCGTACTTCCGCGAGGTGCTGTTGGAGGTGGATGCCGCGACCGGCGACCTGGCGCGCGTCCTGATTCGTCGCGCCGGCGAAGTGGAAATCGAGTATCGTTTCGCCGATTGGCAGAAGAACCTGCCGCTCCCCGAAGCGCTGTTTCACTTCAGCCCGCCCGCCGGAGTGGCCATCGTGGACGAATCATCCATCGGCGGCGTGATTCGCTGACCATCCTCCAGCCGGGGCGCCAAACGTCGTCAGGGACGGGGTCGCGGAGCACGCAGGGTTATCTTTTCCGCCATCGGCGGCTGCGCCCTTTCTTTTGACCCTTCGGGGGATGTTGTACACTGGCCCAATGGCAGAGTTTCTCTGCAAAGTCGCGGACTCCACCGGCCGTGTCTTCTCTCAGCTCGAAGCCGCGCAAACCATCGGCGAAGCGCGGCAGAAGCTGCTCGACCGGGGCCTCTACGTCTATTCCGTGCGCCCCCGGGGCGGCCTGCTGTCCTACATCGTCCCCCGGCGCCGCGAACGTGTCGTGGGGGGCTCTGATTTCCTGATTTTCAATCAGCAGTTCAATACGCTCGTCAAAGCGGGGCTTCCCATCCTGAAAGCGCTCGATCTGCTGGCTGAGCGCGCGGCTTCGCCCAAGCTGCGGCCGCTGCTGACCGACGTTCGCGAGCGCGTGCGCGAAGGCGCGTCGCTTTCGGAGGCTCTCGAAGAACAGGGCGCGTTCCCCAAGGTCTATACCACGGCGGTCCTGGCCGGCGAAAAGAGCGGCAACCTGACCGGCGTTCTGGACTACTACATTACCTACCAGCGGGTCAGCACGGGATTCCGCAATCGGCTGTTGGTCGCGCTGATCTATCCAACCATTCTTGTGATCGTGGTCACCGGCATCCTGGCGTATCTCGTAACCTACGTCATCCCGGAGTTCGCAAAGCTCTACGCCGATTTGAACGTCGAGCTTCCGCCGATGTCGAAAGCGCTGCTGGCGGTGGCGCTGCCGCTGCGCTCGTATTTGTTCATCCTGGCTCCGGGTCTCGTAGCGGTCATCGCGGGGCTTTCCCTGTGGTCGCGCAGCGAAGCCGGCGGCCTGGCGCTGGACCGGCTGAAGCCCCGGCTCCCCGTGCTCGGCGATATCTGGCTGAAGGCGCAGGTGGCGCAATTTGTGCGCACGCTTTCCACGCTCCTCGCGGGCGGTACGCCGCTCGTAGCGGCGCTTTCGACCGCGGCCGATTCGGTGGGTACAAGACTGCTGGCGCGGGCGATCCGGCAGGCAGCCGAGGGTGTTCGCCAGGGGCAGTCACTGCATGCGAGCCTGGCCGCATCGGGGCTTATGCCCGAGCTGGCGCTTGAAATGATCGAAGTCGGCGAGGCAAGCGGCGCGCTGCCCTCGATGCTCGGCAGCGTGGCCGAGTTCTATGAGGAGGAAGTGAACCTGCGGTTGGCCAAAGTGCTCGCCTGGGTGGAGCCAGGCATCCTCATCGTGATGGCGTTGGTCGTTGCGTTCATTCTGATTTCCTTGTATCTGCCCGTCTTCAGCCTCTCGATGGGCGCGGCGGGAAGGTGATGGGACCATGGGTGCCTACAACCAGAATGTGAATCAGCAAGCAGTGGGTGGAGACCAGCAGGAGCGCGAACGCGCGCTGCGTCTGGCAGAACGTTACCGCTGCCCCCTGGTGGACTTGCGCGAACAGCACATTGATCCGGAACTCTTCCGCAGCATCCCGGCCGACCTGATGTTCCGCTTCAACTTCGTGCCGCTTGAAGTGCACAACAATTCCCTCAGCATCGCAGTGGCCGACCCCAGCCAGGTCCTGCTGAGCGACGAGCTGCCGCTACTGCTCGGGCGCAAGCTCGTCCTCAAAGTGGCTACCGCATCGCAGATCAGCGACCTGCTGAAGCGCACCGAGCAGTCGCAGCGCGTGCTGGAGCAGGCCACCGAAGCCTTCACGCTCCAGGTGGTGCAGGAGGAAGAGGAGACCGAGGAGACGATCTCCGCCGACCGGCTGACGCGCGATACCGCCGTGAGCCCCGTCGTGCGCCTGGTGGATACGGTGATCTTCACGGCGCTCGAACGCCGCGCGAGCGACATCCACATCGAAGCGCGCGACACGGAAGTGGTCGTGAAGTACCGCATTGACGGCGTGCTCCAGCACGCCATGCAGCCCATTGCCAAGGAGTGGCACTCCACGATCCTTTCACGCATCAAGGTAATGAGCGAGCTCGATATCGCCGAGCGACGCGTGCCCCAGGACGGCCGCTTCCGCGTGCGCTACAAGGGGCGCTTCGTGGACTTCCGCGTCTCGATCATGCCTTCGATCCACGGCGAAGACGCCGTTCTCCGCGTGCTCGACAAAGAGACGCTCTCGGAGAAATTTCACAACCTCAGCTTGAACGTCATCGGCTTCGACGAAGAGGATTTGCGCAAGTTCCGCCGCTACATCCGCGAGCCGTACGGCATGGTGCTCGTGACGGGCCCGACGGGCTCAGGGAAGACCACGACGCTCTATGCGGCCATCAACGAGATCAAGACCGACGAGGACAAGATCATCACCATCGAAGACCCAGTCGAGTACCAGGTGCGCGGCATCACGCAGATTCCAGTGAACGAGAAGAAGGGGCTCACGTTTGCTCGCGGCCTGCGGTCCATCCTGCGCCACGACCCGGATAAGATCATGGTGGGCGAAATCCGCGACCAGGAAACCGCGCAGATCGCCATCCAATCGGCGCTCACCGGCCACCTTGTCTTCACCACCGTGCACGCCAACAACGTGACGGACGTCATCGGCCGGTTCATCAACATGGGCGTGGAGCCCTACAATTTCGTCTCGGCGCTCAATTGCATCCTGGCGCAGCGCCTGGTGCGCGTCGTGTGCGAGAGCTGCAAGAAGCAGGTGCGCTATTCGCCGGACGTGCTGCGCGAGTCGGGGCTGGACTCGAATGAATGGGCCGGCATGGCGTTTGCCGAGGGCAGCGGCTGCCTGGAGTGCTCCGGCACGGGCTTCCATGGGCGCACCGCCATCGGGGAATTGCTCGACCTCTCCGACCGCATCCGCGAGATGATCATCAACCGCCGGCCCACGTCGGAGATCAAGCGCGCGGCGGGCGAGGAAGGCATGGCTTTTCTCCGCGCGGCGGGGCTGGCCAAGGTTCGCGCGGGCGTCACCACACTGCGCGAGATCAACAAGGTGACCTTCATTGAGTAGCGTGAGCGGCGTACGCCAGGGGATTTATCGCAGCGGGCTCGTGCGCGGCGTCGCGCGCTGGCTGGACGTGCCGCCGCATCCGGCCCTGGCGTGCGAGATCGCGGCCACGCACGTTGCCGCGGCGCGGTGGTCGCGGGGCGGCGCCGGCCTCGAGGGCTTCGCCGTCGAGCCGCTTCCCGCGGGCGCGGTGGTTCCTTCGGCGGTGGAGACAAATCTCGTGAACGCCGCGGCGGTGCGCTCCGCCGTGGCCAGCGTGCTCGGGCGGCTCCACGCGCGTGGGCAGGAACTCGCGCTCCTGATTCCCGACCCGGTGATCCGCGTCTTTGTGCTCCACTTCGACGAGTTCCCGCGGAGCCCGCAGGAAGCGATCCCCATGCTTCGCTGGAAGCTGAAGAAGAGCGTACCGTTCGAGGCCGAGGAGACGCTGATCTCCTTTATGCGGCAGGCTCCGCGCGAGGACGGCGTGGACATCGTGACGGGCCTCGCGCGGCTGCGCATCGTGCGCGAATACGAGCTGCTGGCCGAAACCATCGGCATGGTCCCCGGTGTGGTGATGAACTCCAGCCTGGCCGTGATTCCGCTGCTTGACGACGCGCGGCCCACCATGCTGGCGCGCATCTCGGACAATTCCCTGACCACCGCGACGCTCCGCGAAGGCATCCTGTGCGGGTACCGTTGCACGGACCTGCCCGTTGAGCTCGGCAGGCTGACGCCGCAGACGTTGCTGGACGAGCTGTATCCCGTCGCGGCGTATTACCAGGACACCTGGCGCGAAGGCATTCAATCCATCCGCCTGGCGGGACTCCATGACCGGCTGGAAGAATTCCGCGGCCCGCTGGAGAAGGAGCTGCGCTGCCCGGTCGGAGGCCTGCTGCAGTCGGCGGCGGGCGAAGGGCGCATTCCGGACGCCGCGCGGCCGCTGGCCGACCGGCAGCTCGACCCGTTGGTGGGCTGGATGCTGAATCGGGGCGCGTGATGCGTGGAACCTCTGCGCGGAAAGAACTGCGATGAAAGTTCGGCTCAATCTGGCCACCTCGCCGCTTGAAAACCAGCGGCGCTTCATCCTGGGCGCGGTCCTGGTGGGGACGGTGGCGCTCGCGGGGCTGGCGGCCTTCTCCTGGCGCGCCTACTCCTCTTGGCGCGCGGACCATGAGTACCGCTCCCGCATGGCCCAGCTTCAAACCGAGATGAACGATTTCCGCGAGAAGCGGCGCAGCCTGGAACTCTTCTTCAACCAGCCGGAGAACGTAAAGTTGCGCGACCGGTCCGCCTTCCTGAACGCGCTGATCGAGCAGCGCAGTTTTCCATGGACGAAGATCTTCATGGACCTTGAGCGCATCCTCCCGGAGGGCGTGCGCGTGGTCAGCATCGCGCCGAAGATGACGCCGAACGGAGTCGAGGTGAAGCTGCTCGTCGGCGCGAGCTCGGATGAGAACAAGCTGAAGTTCCTCCGCGCGCTCGAGGGTTCGCGCGACTTCACGCGCATCCAGTTGCTGGCCGAGACGCGGCCCACCAAGCCGGGCGAGTCCGACCAGGTGATGCTCGAGCTGACCACGCTCTATTCGAGCACATAGATGAACCGCAAATCGCATCGCTGGAAGACCACGATCCGCTGGACGCTCGCTGTCCTGCTGGTCACCGACCTGGTGTTGCTCGGCCTGAATCTGCGTACCGGGCCCAGCGTGCAGGAGCGCCGCAGGGAAATCGAGCAGTTGCAGCGGCAGCACGATCTGCTCGCCGCGGATGTGCGCCGCGCCACGGACATCCAGAAGAAGCTCGCGGGCGTGCAACGCGAAGGCGATGAGTTCTTCAAGCGCGAGCTCCGCGAGGCGTCGAGCGGGTACTCCTCCGTCGTGGCCGACCTGGGAAGCCTAGCGAAGAGCGCGGGGCTGAAGACCAGTGCCGTCACGTTCCGCCAGCAGGAGCTAGCGGGCCGCGGCGTGACCGAGGTCCAGGTGTCGGCCACGGTCGAAGGCGATTATCCGAGCCTGGTGAGCTTCATCAACGGGCTCGAACGCTCCAGGAATTTCTATGTGCTCGACAGTTTGATGCTGGCCTCGTCGAGCCAGGCGGGAAGTCTGAAACTCAATCTGCAATTGCGGACATATTTCCGCTCCTAAATGTCGCGCCGAACCCAAGTCTACCTCCTGAGCGCGCTCTTGCTTGTGCTGGCGGCGGTTCTCGTGTGGCAGTGGGCCTCCAAGCGCGGCGCGGGTCCGGCGGCTTCGGGCGGGGCCGGCCCGGAAGTGAAGTATCTGCCGCTCAGCGTGGAGAATCCCTCGCTGCGGGTTGACATGCTCGAGCGCATCCGGCGGTTCGAGTACAGTGGCCGCCACCGGAACGTTTTCAGCGCCAGCCTGCCGCCGCCGCTCGTGCCGGCCGGGTCGGACCGCCGTCCCAGCGGGCCGCAGCTGCCTCCGCCTCCTCCTCCGCTGGACGTGGCGGTAAAGTTCTTTGGCTACGCCACAGACCCTGCGAGCGGCCGCCGCCGCGCCTTTTTCACCAACGGCGAGGATATCTACATCCTCGCCGAGGGCGAGACGCTTCTCGGCCGCTTCCGCCTGCTGCGCATCGGCAATTCCGTTGCCGATCTGGAAGAAACCGCTTCGGGCCGCCGCGCGACGCTGGTTATGGAAGAGCCGGTGCCACAGGGATGAAGCCGCCTGCCGCAATTCGAGCCTCGCGCCGCGTGCAGTCCGGCTATTCGCTCCTGCTGATCATGTTCTTCGTGACCGCGCTCTTGATCGCGGCGGCGGCGGCCGCGCCAAACCTGCTGACCCAGGGCCGGCGCGAGAGGGAAGAAGAAATGGTGTGGCGCGGGCGGCAGTACGCGCGCGCGGTAAAACTCTACTACCGCAAGAATGGCCGCTTCCCGCAATCCATGGAAGACCTGGTGAAGCCGAAGGGCGACGTGCGCTTCCTGCGCAAAGAATATCGCGATCCGATGAACCGCGAAGATGGAAGCTGGCGGCTGATCTACGTCGGGCCGAACGGACAATTGATCGGGAGCATGAAGCCGCAGGCTGCGATTCAGCTCACCGGCCTGCAACCGCAGCAGCCGCGGCCGCCCGGCGCCGCGGCTCCGCCGCCGGATGCGGGCCGCCAGCCGGGCGAACAGCAACCGTCTTCCACGACTCCGGTGAGCGCTACTCCGCCCGCCGTCGAAGGCCAGATCTTCGGGGCGAACATCATCGGAGTGGGCAGCAAAGTGAGACGGACGTCGCTGCGCATTTACGACGGCGCGAGCAACTATATCGAGTGGGAATTCATCTGGGATCCCACGAAGGACGCCATCGCTGTGGGCGCGGTACCTCAACAGCCGGGTCAGCCGGCCACAGGAACCGTCACGCCGGGAATGCCCACTCCGCCGCAGCCTCGCACACCGCAGTAGGCCTTCCATTTCAAATCTCAAATTTCAGATTGTGAATCAGTGTCACGCGGCCGCGCCGCGCACGCACATGCTGCAATTCGCTACGGGCGGGCGGAGGCGGCTGTAGCCGGCCGCGCGCTCGAGCGATCGGCGCCGATGCGCTTACGGTCGCGGAGCTGTTGCGTGACGCGCTTGACGTAAGCGCGCGTTTCGGCAAAGGGCGGGACGCCGCGGTATTGCTCCACGCGATCCGGCCCGGCGTTGTAGGCCGCGAGCGCCAGCGAGAGGTCCTGCTTGTAGCGCGCGAGAAGCTCTTTCAGGTAGCGCGTGCCGGCGTCGATGTTTTCAGCGGGGTTGAAGATGTCGGCGACGCGCAAGCGCGCGGCGGTTTCAGGAAGCAACTGCATCAGCCCCCGCGCGTCTTTTGCGGAGATTGCCCGCGGATTGAAGTTCGATTCCACGGCGATGACGCTCGCGATCAGAATGGCGTCCACGCCGTGCTTGAGCGACGCCGCGCGGATCTGCTCGGCGAAGGGCACATCGAGGACCGGCTTCGGCAGGGCAGGGAAGAAGTCTTCGGGCTCGATGGAAACGATTTCTTCTGTGCGCAAGTCCACGCTGCCGCCTTCGAGTTGCAGGCGCATCGTGGCGCCCAGGCGCTCGTAGCCGGTGATGTGCAGCCGCTGGCCGCTCCGCAGGACGGCATATTCCGCCTGCGCCGCGGGCGCGAAGATCAGTACCAGTGCCGTGAGCTGTAGAAATCTTCGCATGATGTCTTGCTTCTCGGCGTCCTCTGTGCCTCTGCGGTGATTCTTCAGGCCCGGGTTCCCAGGGCGTACGCCTCAATCGCCGCGGCCACTCCGCCTTCGTCGTTCGTCAGTGTCTCGCGCCAGCCGAGTTGCTTTAACTCCGGCACGCTATTGCCCATCACGACAGGCACGCCCGCGTACTCGAGCATTTCGCGGTCGTTCAGGTTGTCGCCGATGGCCATCACTTCCGCGGGCGTCAGGCCGCGCACCCTCGCCCATTCGGCAAGCGCCGCGCCCTTCGAGCAGCCCTGCCGGATGACGTCCACCAGGCCAAAGTTGCGCGCCTCGTACTCGGTTACCGCGAGAGAGAACGGGTCGCGCGCGGGCATGGCCCGCAGCACAGCCTCCACCTCGCGCATCCGCGCGACCGGGCCGCTGTACATCACCTGGATGGGGTCCTCGGTCAGGCAGGCCTCGAGGGGAGTAACCTGCGCGATGAATTCGCGGTTGCGCTCGAAGTAGCTTTTGCGCCCGGGGTCTTCCCAATCAATCTGCTCGTACATGATCTGGCCTTCGCGCGGGCGGTCAAAGACCACCGCTGTGCCCGCGCGGAATTCCATTGTGGCCGCGAGCACGGCGAGTCCCACTGCGCGCGGCAGGAGATGTCGCAGCCGTGTGGCGCCGTCCTGCGACTTGATCAGCGCGCCGTTGTTTACGATGAGCGTCAGCGGGCAGGCGAGCTGGTCGGCGATGGGCCGCGCAAAGTCGAACCGCCGGCCGGTTACCAGCGCGACCTCGATGCCCGCGGCGACGGCGCGCGCGATGGCTTCACGGTTGGCCTCGGGAACCTGCCAGCGGCTGTCCAGCAGCGTGCCGTCAATATCAATCGCAATGAGCCGGACCGGCATCGGCACATTGTAACGCGTTCTGTGTGCGGGCCGCGATCTTCGCTTTCCTCCAGTGTTACAAGGAGTTAGCTGGGCCGGGGGTGTGGAAAATAAGGGGGGACCCCCACCCCTTTTTTCGTATGTATTGATTCTACGAGGGATTAAGTCCAATGATTTTGTATGTAGCGAAAACAAAGGGGTTGCAGGGTCAAAATTCGTAAGTATGGGCTTCAGAGGACTTAGCGCGGCGACCATGTCTCGTATCTCTCCCGTGGCAGCCCGCCCGAGGCGGGCAGGCCCGCCACGATCGGGTCGGGGGGCAGGCCCCGCCCAGGCGGGCAAGCCGGCACAACTCGCCAGAGTGCGGCGTAGTTCGACAGAATCCGTCGCAATCTGACGATCTGACGACCCTCGCAGGTCGTACTCCATTTTAGCGCACCGGTGAGGATCAAAGAGAAATGGGATGTATTCGAGCGTGCCTAGGGCCGGTAACAGCAAGAAAACTCAGGGCCGCGGGGAGTGAACAACGGAGTGGACAACAGTGTGAACATGAACCTTCCCACCCTTCTCGCCCAGTGCGCGAGAGGGATCGGCACCCTCAACAGCCGGCGCGGGTAGAAGGCCGCGCCACCCGCGTTTCATCAAAGAGTTTTCGTGATTGCGCAGTCGAGTGAGCGTCGCTCGGTTGGCCGTGTGACGCGCTCTACAGCAACTTGGCTCGACCGGTTCCCATAGACGGTAAGCTGACTATTCGTCCGAATGGTCGGTAGGCGGGGCGTCGATTGACTCCCAGGAGTAGAGTGAATCTTGTTACCGGACAGCTACCGGACATGCTCTAATGAGCTGTGGTCCTCGTTTGGCAAAGTCCACATGGAATCGAACCTCACGGCTACGTGTGCAGCTATTGCGGCCATCGCGTCGGCCCAGCGCAGGGGTGGGGGACATCAAACACGAATCCCCAGGCGCGTATATACTTGTGTTCGTACTGCGGCAGCCCGACATACTTTGACACTCAGAGCAAGCAGTATCCAGGCGCCCCTTTTGGAAACGCTGTAGCGTCACTGCCTCAAGACGTCGCCGCATTATATGCTGAAGCTCGGTCCTGCATGACGGTGAACTCGTTCACGTCCGTCGTGCTGACCTGTCGCAAACTGCTGATGCACGTTGCCGTCGAAAAGGGGGCGCAGGCGGGCAAAACGTTCCTGGAGTACGTGGATTATCTAGCGCAAAAGGGCTATGTTCCGCCAGATGGCAAGGGATGGGTGGATTACATTCGCACTAAGGGAAATGAAGCAAACCACGAGATTAAGGTCATGTCTTCCGGAGATGCCAGCGACCTAATCACGTTCCTGGAGATGCTGCTGAAGTTCGTATACGAGTTCCCCGCTAAAGTGCAGCCACCATCGCCTGCTCCTATTGCAAACCCGTAATTTTTGATTTTAATTGAACCTGTGCTCCGACCGTTGTTACCCAGAGGCGGGTGGCCCGTCCTCTTGTCCAACGAGGGTTCCCTTTGCTTGCTCTCTCGCCACGGTCGCTGGGCGCATGATACCACTGCGGTAGTTCACGGCGAAGTACGGGCGTGGGTGGCCCATCCCTCGTCTTGGGAGGGGCGGAGTTTTGGGTATTGCTCGGTTGCTTATCTTTTTCCACATAGACCGCTGGAGAAGGGGACTAGCCAACCTGAGTCTTGTCCTTCGCCGCCTTGTCCCTTAGAAGCTGGAGCTCAAGCAGACTGTTGGTTGCCTTATAACACTGCTCCAGCAGTGGATAGGTTTTTTGTCGAGTGTCCTTGTACGGAGAGTCTTCCAACGGCGTTAGAACCTCTAGGGCGCGTTCATAGAACATCATTCTGACGTAGCAGTCACCGAGGGCGTGTCTGCACACTACGTCGCCAGGCATCTCCTTTAGCGCCACCTCCAGTTGTTCTGCTGCCTCTCGCGTCCCAGTCGGCAGTCCGGAATTTCGCAAGACGATACCGTACTCACGGAAGATCTTCCCCCTGTCCGGTCCTTGTTTGGGCACTAACTCAGCCGCTTGCTTGTAATGCCTCAAGCAACTAGCCGTTGCCTTCCGCTGATGGCGATAGAACTCTGCGAGCTCACGGTGACATTGCCAATTCCGCGGGTTGCGCTCCAATGCTTGTTTGAAACAGCTCTCTGCATTATCGAGGTCATCTTGGGCCAGGTAGTTCCGCGCAACCTGAAGGAGAGTCAATTCTGGGTTTCTCTCTCCACTACGAACCTTTTGGACCAGATGACGCTGGTTAACATCTCGAATGTCTCTGGCTTCGTACCAATCTGCGAGCCTTTTTCTGATCGCCGACTCAACCCCAAGGCTTTTCCCAAGTTCGCGGTATACAAAGGTACTGGTGACCGGAAGCAAAGAATACACAAGGTCGTGGTAGTTCGCGTCGTACACCCTCTCTACAAGCGAGTAGTCCTTAAGCTCTTCCAGCGCGTCAGATGCTCTATGGACGGGCATATTTGAGGCAACCGCGACCGCTTCTATTGGCAATGGCCGGTTTATGAGCGAAACGACCTGGAGTACGAGTTTCTGGGCTTCGGTCATCTCCTCGTATACCCGGCGGAAGGAAAATTCAAGCAACTCCTCGCCGTGCTTTCCATGAGCTTCCAGTCCGGAGGCGAGCTTGGCAGCCTTTTCAGGATCACGAGAGCGCCCGATCAGCCACTCTATTACGAGCGGAACTTGGTCGCAGGCATTTACAATGCCCTCTTTCTCGGCGCGACTCATCTCAGCAAAAAAATCCTTGCCGACGCTCCGCGCAGTCTCCTCCAGAAAGCGCACTGCCTCACTCCTATCGAACGGGCCGATCTCAATCGGGAAGTTGGCGATGCGGATTTTTGCTTTGCGCGATGTGACAATGGCCTTGGTTGGGATGGGCAAGTCTTCGAGAAAAGTGACAATCCTTGGGTCATCCACCGTCTCAAGGTTGTCGACGAATAGGAGCCCCGGAAAATGGGATAGGATTTCGCTTTTAACCAATCTTAATTGCTCACTTTCAGATTCGACGTCTGCATACTCACTGAAGCCTGTCGTTTCACAGATCTCACGCAACAGATCCGTGAGTGACGACAATGTTGGGGAAGTAGCAACGATACCGGCCGAGGTCAGAGCCCGATCTCGGGCGCTCACAGAGACGATGAAATCAAACCATTTCTTTTCGTAGGCGGCCAATGTCATCCAACAGGCGAGAGCTGTCTTGCCAATGCCCCCGATGCCGGTCAGTGATGTTACGTAGGTTCGTGAGCTCTTAATCGCATTCTCAATCTGGCTACAGAGGCTCTCCCGGTGGATGAACTGCTTGTAATCGGGCCGGAGAACTCGGAAGTTTGGCTCGTCGACGACGAAGGTTGCGCCTGATACGCCCAACCCTTTGGTGGCGGAAAAAGTAATGGCCTCGGAGCCCCGAAGAATTCTTGTCTCATCTCCGACCCTCACGCACAAGTCACCTGTGCGAAAAAAAGGCTTTCCCTCAAGGGGAGGAGCGTCACGCAGCATGCGAACCTGATCAACAGACCTGGGGGGAATCAGCGCAACACCCAGATACCTTTGGTCCGCTTGGATGTACTCCCGCGAGAAGCTGACCCAGAATCTGTCTCCGACATATTTACGGATTTTGTCGTTGAAAAGCTTCGTGTCTAACCTTGAGCTTGCGCCGACAAATTTGTAGTCTCTGTCTCTCACTCCGAAGAAAAGAACGCCGCCTTCTTGGTTGTAGAACGCAGCGACATCGGCAGCGATCTTTGCCCACTCAAGATCGCTAGACTTCGATGGGTTCGGGCAGTCTTCCTTGTAGTCCCACAATTGGTCTTCACGAAAGAAACCCGGTTTAAGTTCGGGTTTGCCAGAAGCAAAAAAGATGGCTCGGACAGCACGAACATCGCGAGTTCGAATGCTTGATTTAAGTTCGGAAATGACATCCATAAAGAAACCCGCTCAACTACCTACGTTCCAACGCTGAATTATAGCTCCTCGTCGTCTACGGGCGAAACACGTGGCGGGTGGCCCATCCTCTTGTCCAACGAAGATACCTTTCCTTGCTCTCTCGACCCGGTCGCTGGGCGCATGATACCACTGCGGTAGTTCACGGCGAAGTACAGGCGTGGGTGGCGAGGGGAGTGAACGCGGAGCAGACAATAGAGTGAACATGAACCTTCCCACCCTTCTCGCCCAGTGCGCGAGAAGGATGGGGCACACGGCCCGGTCGTAACGGTAACGCAGCTTTAATGAAAGACAACAAGATCAAAATCGGCCCGTCGGCACTCCTCGAAAATCGCTGAGAGGTGGCGAAGTAGCTGGTGCGCTGCGTCCGCTGCTTCAGGCGCCCGACGGTCAGCAAGTGACAAGAGGATCTGTCGCAGAGCCTCGCTGGTGCTCCAACCCATTTCAATCTACATCGTCAAAACCACGCGGAACTGTGCATTGCCGCTCATCATTCGCGCGTAAGCCTCCGCCGCTTTTGCGAGCGGGTATTTTTCGATCATCGGACGTACCCCGCTCAGCTCCGCGAAGCGTAGCGTGTCCTCGGAATCCGTCGGTGTTCCCGAGGACCATCCTTGAATGCTTCGGCTTCCTGTAATGAGTTGAATCGGCGTGACCTCGATGGGATCCATCGTCGCGCCCACCACCACGAACCTGCCATTCACTCCCAGCCCATTGATCAGCTCCGACATCGCCTTCGAGCTTGGCGCTGTCGCCAGGATCACCTGTGCTCCGCCCAGCTTCTGCAATTCCTCTGCTGCATTCGTCGTTTTACTATCAATGTACACGCTCGCGCCGAGCTTCCTTGCCAGCGCCGCGTTTTCCGGCCCGCGTCCGACGGCCGCGACCTTGTAGCCAAACTTGCTCGCGAACTGAATTCCGAGATGACCCAGCCCGCCGACCCCCAACACAGCCACGAGATCGCCCGGGAGCGCGCTGCTGTGCCGCAGGGCGTTGTAAGTGGTGATTCCGGCGCAGAGAAGCGGCGCTGCTTCCGCGGCGTCGAGGCTTTCCGGAATCGTGACCAGCGCCTGCACCGATGCCACCATGTATTCCTGGTACCCGCCGTCAAAGGTGATTCCCGTGACTTTCAGATTCGCGCAGTTGCGGAAATCCCCCCGGCGGCACGCCAGGCACTTTCCGTCCTGACCGCCATGCCAGCCCACTCCCACGCGCTGACCCTTCTTCCATTCGGTTACACCGGCGCCCAGCTCGTCGATCACCCCCACGACTTCGTGTCCCGGAACACGGGGGTACTGAATCCCCGGCCAAGCTCCTTCTTTGACGAACATATCGCTGTGACAGACGCCGCAGGCCTGCACCTTGATACGCACGTGTCCCGCGCCTGGCTGCGGCACCTCTCGCTCGACGATCTCGAAGTCTCCTCCTGCTCTGGGAACCTGCGCCACCTTCATTGGTGCTATCGCCACTCTTGTTGTTGCCACATTGACCTCCGGTTGGAATCTTGGCGTACCACACTTTGGATGCTGCCCGGTAGCGACAGGGCTCCGGATGTGGATCCGCACTACCGCCCGGCTGGGCAGGCTTAGGTTCGTGATGGCTCGAGGTCCGAGGAGGCTAGGACAGTCTAGAATATCAGCCGCCCAAGTCTTTGCGGCGCTGGGTTTCCCGCAGAACGGTGCCGAAGGACCGTTCACCAAGGGTGACACCGCTTTGAATCCGCCCGGTCACCCTGACGCGGGCGCCCCGGCTGGGCACACCGAAACTCTCACTGAGTACCCAGATGCGTCCCGTTCCATCATCCACCTCGAAGGCACCCTGACCCAGGAGCCCGAAGGTACTAACCACCGCTCCCGAGACGGTCACCTCCTTGCCGCTGTAGCGACCTGGGTCGCGATTGATGTCGGCAATGGAGGCACCCTGCGGGCAGCCGACCAAGAGAATCGTGGCCAAAGCAAGGGTGAGTCCGGCGACGGTCTTAGCGATGCTTCTCTTCATGTTCTCCTCCGCTGAGCGATTCTACGCTTGCTGATGCCTGAAATCGAGCCAGGGCAGGCCCCTCGGTACTGGCGCGTGTCCGCGTTGGCGGGTGGGTTCTTTGCCGGTCGTGATGGGTGGGAATTGATGTAGAATGCCGTGCGTTTTCGAGGTTAAAGAGAAAAATCCGTGAGAGGAGATCACATGAAGACAAGGACAATCTTGTTGACTCTGGCGACGCTGTTCGTTGCCGCGGTGGTGTGCTTCGCCGCCGACGCGCAGATCGGCACGTGGAAGCTGAACGAGGCCAAGTCCAAGCTCGCCCCCGGAACCGGGAAGAATCCCACCGTCATCTACGCGGCCGCGGGCGACAGCGTGAAAATCACCGTGGACGGCGTCGATGCCGACGGCAAGCCCGCGCATAACGAGTGGACGGGCAAGTTCGACGGCAAAGATTATCCGGTGACCGGTGATCCCGCGTCGGACATGCGGGCGTATACGCGGGTCAACGCGCACACCCTGTCGCTGGCCGTCAAGAAGGGCGGCAAGGTTACCATGACCATGAGCATCGTCGTCTCGGCCGACGGTAAGACCCGCACCGTCACCGTCAACGGAACTGATGCCAAGGGCAAGAAGTTCACCAGCACCGCGGTGTACGACAAGCAGTAGTCGACAGACTTGCCAAGTCGCGAAGGGCCGCGGATTCCCGCGGCCCTTTTTTTTGATGGCCTGGAGCGCCGGCGGTCTCGCAATCCATGTGCCACTGATGCGTATGCTAAACTGCCAGGCTCATGTCGCCGGAAACTAGATCAACCATTACGCATCTCGAATGCTCGAAGTGCGGCAAGGCGCATGCGCACGACCAATTGCAGAACCTGTGCACGGCCTGCGGGAAGCCGCTGCTGGCACGCTATGACTTGAAAGCTGCGGCGAAAACGCTGACGCGGCAAGCGCTTGCCGCGCGGCCTGCCACGATGTGGCGCTACGCCGAGGTCCTGCCCGGCAGCCCGCCGGTCTCTCTCGGCGAAGGCATGACGCCGCTGATCCACGCGCGGCGCACGGGTGAGCGCTTCGGCCTCAAGAATCTCTACGTCAAAGACGAAGGGCTGAACCCGACCGGCTCGTTCAAGGCGCGCGGGCTTTCGGCGGCGGTGACGCAGGCGAAGGCGCTGGGCGCAAAGACTATCGCCATTCCGACGGCGGGCAACGCCGGCGGGGCGCTCGCGGCCTACGCGGCGCAGGCGGGGATTCCGAGCGTCATCGTCATGCCCGCCGATACGCCCGCCGCCAACGTCATGGAATGCCGGGCGTTCGGCGCCGACGTGCGCAAGATCAGCGGGCTCATCTCCGATTGCGGCCGCTACGTCGCGGAGCACAAAGACAAAGAAGGCTGGTTCGACGTTTCCACGCTCAAAGAGCCGTACCGCATCGAAGGCAAGAAGACGATGGGCTACGAGCTCTGGGAACAGTTCGCCGGAAAACTGCCCGACGTGATCATTTACCCGACCGGCGGCGGCGTGGGCATGATCGGCATGTGGAAAGCGTTCGACGAAATGGCGGCGATGGGCTGGATCGGCGCGGAGCGGCCGCGGATGGTGACAGTGCAGGCGGCGGGCTGCGCGCCGATTGTCGCGGCATACGAAAAGGGCGCCGCGGACTCGCAATTCTGGGACAACGCGGCGACGATTGCGGCTGGGCTGCGCGTGCCGAAGGCACTGGGCGATTTCCTGGTGCTCGACGCGATTCGCGCGAGCAAGGGCACGGCTGTGGCGGCCACCGATGCGGAGATGCTCAGCGCAGGGAAGGAGCTTGCCGCGCTCGAAGGCATTTTCGCCGCGCCGGAAGGCGCCGCAACCCTGGTGGCGGCGCGGAAGCTGGCGGCGAAGGGCTGGCTCAAGCCCGCCGACACCGTGGTGCTGTTCAATACGGGCAGCGGTTACAAGTACAGCGAAGCGTGGGAGAGGGCGCTGAGTTAAAAAGTCTAAGGGTCGAAGGTCGAAGCGACGAAGGAAAAACCGAACCGTGGCCGGGGAGAGGCTCTACTACAAAGATTCCTACCTGTTTGAGTTTGACGCGCGCGTGCTCTCCTGCGAGGCGGCGGGCGGCCGCTGGCACGCCGTGCTCGACCGCACAGCGTTCTATCCCACCTCGGGCGGGCAGCCGCATGACACGGGCCGGCTGGGCGATGCCGGCGTCGTCGAAGTCATCGAGCGCGACGACCATACAATCGTGCATGTGCTCGACCGCGCGGTCCCGGTGGGCCCGGCGCGCGGCGTGATTGACGCCGAGCGGCGCTTCGACCACATGCAGCAGCATACCGGTCAGCACATCCTCTCGGCGGTGTTTCTGAGCCTGTTCGAGTTCCCAACCGTGTCATTTCATCTGGGACGTGACATTTCAACGATTGACCTTGCCGCGAAGGAGGTCGCGCCCGAGCATCTCGAAGCGGCTGAGCGGCGCTCGAACGAAATCGTTTTCGCCGACCGGCCGGTTGCCGTTCGCTTCGGCACGGCGCAGGAGCTGGCCGAAGCCGGCATCCGCAAGGCGGTGGACCGCGAAGGTGTTTTGCGCGCGATTGAGATCGAAGGCTGCGACCGCCAGCCCTGCGGCGGCACGCACGTCGCGCGGACAGGGCAGATCGGCTTGGTGCTGCTGCGGAAGTGCGAGCGAGTGAAGCAGAACTGGCGCGTCGAGTTTGTCTGCGGGCATCGGGCGTTGCGCGCGGCCCGCGGCGATTTCGAAACGCTCAGCGAAGCCGCGGGGCAGCTGAGTTGCGGCCTGCCGCACGTGCCCGCGATGGTGGCGCGCGCGCTGGAAGAGCGCCAGACAGGCCACCACGCGCGGCAGAAGCTCGTCGAGCAACTGGCCGAAGTGGAAGCGCTCATGCTGCTGGCCACGAAGTCGCACGCGGGGAAGGGCAAGGGAACGCAGATCGTGATGCACGTGTTCGAAACCGCAGACGCGGACTACATGCGCCTGCTGGCGACGAAGCTGGTCGCGCAGCCCGGCGTGCAGGCGTTGCTGGCTTCCCGCGACGGCAACGTGGTCTTCGCGCAGTCGGCAGGCCTGCCAGGCGAGATGAACGCGTTACTGCGGGAGATCCTCTCGCCCGCAGGCGGAAAGGGCGGCGGCACGAAGGAATTCGCTCAGGGACGCGTGGCCGTTTCCACCGCGGTGGAAAGCATCCTCCATCGAAGCATCGAGCGCCTCCGCGCATGAAACTCTTCTCGCTCTTGATCTTCGCCATGCTCATGGCCGTGCCCGCATGGCCGCAGGGCGCGCCTGCGTCGAAGAGCGAGCCGGAAGAGCCGGACTTCGCCTTCATCTCCGGTAGCGCGTACACGCAGGTGAAGAACACGATGCAGTTCATCCATCAGACCGCGTACAGCACGCGCCGGTTCGCCGATCCCGGCGGGCGGCGCAACGAAGATGCGTTCCTGTTCTTCCAGCGCGTGGAATACGGCATCACCGACCGCTGGGAAACGGATCTCGTGCTTCCGGTGAACGGCAGCCGCACGCGGATCAACGGCAGCACGGTCGCGAGCGATTTCGCGCTGGCGGACGGGCTCGTGGGCATTCGCTATCAATTACTCCACGAAGGGAAGAATCCGATTACGCTCACGATGGGCCCGCAGGTGATTCTTCCGTCGGGCAGCGTGGAGAAAGGAACCGGCGCAGGCTCAGCAGGCTTCGCCTGGGACGCGGCGGCGTGCAAGGACTGGGGCGGGCCGGTATTTCTCTACACCACGTTCAACTATCACGTTCTGCCGCGCGCGCAGGATACGACGCCCGGCTCCGCGTCGCGCTTTGTGCTCCACGGCGCCGACTGGGCCACGGCGCTCGGCATCCGCGCGCTCGAGCGGCCGTCCGCCAACGGGCGCAATCAAGATATCCACGTCTTCCTCGAAGGCGGCGGCGCATGGGGACAGGAGGTCGAACCCGGCGTGGCCGTGGGCGAGCGCCGGGGAAAGCTCTCCTGGGTGGTCGCGCCGGGGATTCGCTACGGCTACATGACGCCGCGCAAGACGCTCATCGAGATCGGCGTTTCCGCTCCCATCGGCCTCGGCCCGAACGGCCCCAAGCACGGCATCATCATTCAATTTCAATACGAGTTCTATTTTCGGGCGCCCAAGCCGGAATAATCGCTGAACGGCCGCCTCTGGCTGTGCGCTTGCTCTCCTACACAGCGGTGAAATGTAATTGCGCCCGCCGGCCTCGGTCCGCCCCTTCTTTTGCGGGGCACGGCGTTTTGCAGCCCCCAAAGCATCACATTGATATACAAGGACTTACGGCTTGTGGGCGAGACATGCCCTCCGCCCAAGGCCCCACTCGCCTGTGCGTTCTCGACTTTCGCTACCACAACACTCCGCGCCTTTCCCCGCAACCTGTGCGCAAGCGCGCGCAATCTCTCATCGAAGGAGATCAGCCATGACCACTCGTGAGCAGCGCGGCCCGCGCCTGAACCTGGAAGAACTCCAGCAGGCGGCCGCCGAAATGCGCGCCATCGACCTGATTGACATCTATGCCGCGGGGTCGGGGCACCCCGGGGGCACGCTTTCCATCATGGACATCGCCACGGCCCTGTATCTCCGCGCGCTGAACCACGACCCGAACGAGCCCGCGTGGCCGGAGCGCGACCGCGTCTTCTGGTCGGCGGGACACAAGGCGCCCGCGCTGTACGTGGCGCTTGGCCGGGCGGGGTACTTCCCGCTGGACGACACGGTTCTGCTGCGGCAGCTCGGCTCGGGGTTCGAAGGCCACCCAAACCGGCTGAAGGTGCCGGGCGTGGAAGTCTCGAGCGGCTCGCTTGGGCAAGGCCTGGGCATCGCCGTGGGCAACGCGCTAGCCGCCAGGCTGCTGGGCCGCGCAAACCGCGTGTACTGCATCATGGGCGACGGTGAGCAGCAGGAAGGCAATATCTGGGAGGCTGCCATGGCCGGCGGGCACTACCGCCTGGACAACCTCTGCGCCATCGTGGACAAGAACGAACTCCAGATCGACGGCTGGGTGCGCGACGTCATGAACGTGGACCCGCTGGCGGAGAAGTACGCCGCCTTCGGCTGGAACGCAATCGAGATTGACGGGCACAACATGCAGCAGATCCTTGACGCGTTTGACCGCGCGGCCCGCTGCGAGGGCCGGCCTACCGTGATTGTCGCGCATACCGTGAAAGGAAAGGGCGTCTCGTTCATGGAGAACCAGGCGTCGTGGCATGGTGTGGCGCCAAATAAGGAGCAGTTCGAGAAAGCGATCGAAGAGCTGAAGTCGCCCGCGGTGCCCGCCGAGCGGTGCGCCGCATTGCTCGCGCGCGCCGCAGAGAACGCGCGCAACGTAACCCGCGAGACGAAAGACTCCATTCCGCATTTCCGTCGCGACTTTTCGTGGAACTCCGGCGACGTCATGAAGGTCGAGATGGACCCCACGCGCATGGGCTTCGGCCGCGCGCTGGAACAGGCGGGGCAGGATGAGCGCGTCGTGACGGTCCACGCCGACATCTCGGGCTCGATTCGCATCGTGGACTTCGAAGCCAAGCACCCCGAGCGCAAGAACCGCGTCTTCAGCGTGGGCATCGCCGAACAAAACATGATGGGCGTGGCCGCCGGCCTTGCCCGGGAAGGGCTGATTCCGGTCACCGGAACGTATGGCGTATTCGCCTCAGGCCGCGCATGGGATCAGATTCGCACGACCATCTGCTACTCGAATCTGAACGTGAAGATTGCCGGAGCGCACGGAGGAGTCTCCGTCGGACCCGACGGCGCCACGCACCAGTCGCTCGAAGAAATCTCGCTGATGAGCATCCTGCCGAACATGCACGTGGCGGTGCCATGCGATTCGGTGGAGACCGAGAAGGCGACGTTGCACTGTCTGCTGAGCGTTGTGGGGCCGGCCTATCTCCGGTTTGCACGCGAAGCGACGCCGGTGGTCACGAGCAAGGAGACGCCGTACGTGTTTGGCGCCGCCAACGTGATTCGCTTCCGCGGCGCGCAGCCGAGATTCGCCGACGCGTTCGAAACGGTTCTGGCCAGCGAGTACCGCAGCGAGGGCGAAGACCTCTCCATCGTGGCCTGCGGTCCGATGGTGCCCGAAGCGATGCGCGCCGCGTGGATCCTGAAAGAGGAGTACGCACTGGAAGCGCGCATCCTGAACGTGCATACGGTGAAGCCGCTGGACACGGCGGCGCTCGTGCGCGCAGCCGAAGAAACACAGGTGATGCTCACGGCCGAAGAGCATCAAGTGGGCGGCTTCGGGAACATCATTGCCGGCGCCATCCTGCGGCACCGGCACAACCCCGGACTCCCGCTGCTCCTGGACATGATCGGTGTGCGCGATCGCTTTGGCCTTTCCGGGAAGCCGTGGGAACTCGTGCAGGCCTTTGGGCTGACCGCCGAGCACATCGCCGCGCGCGCGCTGGAGCTTTACGAGAGCAAGCGGGGCCTGGGCGAGCACACGGCGCCCAGTACGCTTCTGGCTGCGATCGAATGCACACGCTGCCACGCGCTCGTGCCGTTTGGCGAGTTTCTGATCGAATCGCCGCTGCCGGGCGACGAAGTGTGCGGCGACTGCGAGGATCGCGCGCCCGCAAACTGCGCGCAGTGCCGCAGCGAATGGGTCCTGTCGAACGCGAATTTCAGCTACCTCTGCCGCGAGTGCCGGGAGGTTACAGCCGTTTGCTAGGTGGGCACGACCATTGGGTCGACGCGCGACGCACGGCCCGGACTCTTTAGGTTACCGAAGGCTCAGCATTGGCGCGCGTCGTTTGCCAACGCCGCGGCCGGCGCTTGGGATCCAGCACCTTTTTTCGCAGGCGGATGGATTTCGGCGTGATTTCGACGTACTCATCGTCGGCGATGAACTCGATAGCCTGTTCGAGATTGAGCTCGCGGTGGGGAATCAGGCGGATGGCTTCATCGGCGGTGGAGGCGCGCATGTTGGTTTGCTTCTTTTCCTTGGTGACGTTGATGTCCATATCGGAGTCGCGCGCGTTCTCGCCCGCGATCATGCCGGCATAGACCTCGGTGCCGGGTCCAATGAAAAGCTCGCCGCGCTCCTGCAGGTTCCACAGCGCAAAAGCGGTGGCTTGGCCGGCGCGGTCGGCCACCAGCGCTCCGGTAGGCCGAGAGGCCAGCTCGCCCGCGTACTCCGTCCAGCCTGCGAACACGGAATGCAGCAGCGCGGTGCCGCGCGTATCGGTGAGCAACTGGCCGCGCAATCCGATCAATCCCCGCGAGGGAATGCGAAACTCCATGCGCACGCGCCCGGAGCCGTGGTTCACCACCTTGGTCATTTCGCCGCGGCGGCTGCCCAGCGTTTCAATCACGATGCCCATGAACGTTTCCGGACAATCCACCACCAGCAATTCCAGTGGCTCCAGACGCCGTCCGGCCTCCGTGCGCACCACGATTTCCGGCTTGCCCACCATCAGCTCGTAACCTTCGCGCCGCATGGTTTCAATCAGGATGGCCAACTGCAGCTCGCCGCGCCCCAAGACGCGGAATGCGTCGGTAGCATCCGCATCCTCCAAACGGATGGAAACATTGGTCAGCAATTCCTTGTGCAAGCGGTCGCGGAGATCGCGCGAAGTCACCCATTGGCCGTCGCGCCCGGCCAGCGGCGAAGTGTTCACGGTAAAGACCATGGCCAGCGTAGGCTCATCAATGGTCAAAGGCTCAAGCGGCGCAGGCTGCTCGCGGTCCGTAATGCTTTCGCCGATTTGGATGCCTTCGACGCCGGCGATGGCCACGATATCGCCGCAGACCACCTCCTCGGCTTCGTCGCGCTCCAAGCCGCGAAACGTAAAGAGTCTGGTGATCCGCGTGGTCTCCAGCGCGCCCGAAAGCTTGACGATGCCCACTTCGGCGCCGCGTCGCAGGGTCCCGCCAAACACGCGGCCGATGGCGATGCGGCCCAGATAATCGCTGTAATCGAGGTTGGTCACCTGAACGCGCAGCACGCCTTCGGGATCCCCCGCCGGTGCGGGGATGGATTCGATGATGGTCTCAAACAGCGCCTGTAAGCCCGTGGGCGCGCCACCCGGCGGCGCATCCATGGTTCGCCAGGCCACGCCCGTCCTGGCGTTGGTGTACAGCACCGGGAAATCGAGCTGGTCTTCCGTGGCGTCCAGGTCGATAAATAGGTCGTAGATTTCGTCCAGCACGGCGGCCTCGCGCGCGTCCGCGCGGTCGATTTTATTGAGCACCACGATGGGCGGCAGCTTGGCCTGCAGCGCCTTCTGCAGCACGTAGCGGGTCTGCGGCAGCGGCCCTTCGCTCGCATCCACCAGCAGGAGCACGCCATCCACCATGCGCAGCGCGCGCTCCACCTCGCCGCCGAAATCGCTGTGGCCGGGAGTGTCTACGATATTGATTTTTGTGCCCTGGTAGGTCAGCGCCGTGTTCTTGGCCAGGATGGTGATGCCGCGCTCGCGCTCCAAATCGTTGGAGTCCATGACGCGGTCCACCATGGCCTGGTTTTCCCGGAAGATTCCGCTCTGACGGAGCATGGCATCCACGAGCGTCGTCTTGCCGTGGTCCACGTGGGCGATAATGGCGATATTGCGGATGGGCAATGTCATGTTGAGCCGAAGGCGCCGAGATGACTGGTGGACGGCATGGGATTCGAACCCACGGCCTCCTCGTTGCGAACGAGGCGCTCTCCCAGCTGAGCTAGCCGCCCACGATTCTCATTTATGTTAGCAAACGACGCCGTGCTTGCCAATTCAGCGCGGCGGCGGTGTGCAAACCTACGGTGGGATCTAGCGCGGGCTCTGGCCGTTGCCCGAGCGCTGGGCGATGACGCGCCGCGCGTTCTCGTACAGAGCGCGCGCCTGCGGGATGGATTCGATCGCCTTCTGCAATTGGACGTCGTCCTCGAGCGCCACCCGGTAGCCTTCATTCAATCCGAAGATCGAAATAAACACTTCCTTCTTGATGCGGTTCTTGATCCAGGCGAGGTTCTCGGCGATCTCGGGCTCGGTGTAGCGGATGTCCTGCTTGTCGAGGTAGCGGCGGAACAGATCCATCGCCGAGCCGTCCACCGTCCAGTCCTTCGTGATCTCGGGCTTGGTGGCCAGGAAGAAGCGCGTGAAGCCGCCCACGCCGGCGTCAAAGGCAAAGAAGACGTCGCGGCGCAGCACGTTTTCCTGGAAGCGGTTCAGCTTCGGCGCTTCCACGGCGACGTCCGGCGTAATTCCGCCGCCGCCATAGACCTGGCGCCCGCTGTCGGTGAGTTTGATCTCCGTGGGCTTCTCGAGCGGTTTGCGGTTGTAGTGGTAGTCGTAAAGAGACGTGGACTTGTAGTCGCGCTGGATCAGGCGGCCGCTGGGCGTGTAGTACTTCGCGGTGGTCAGCGCCAGGCCGGTATTCTCGCTGAGCTGCGAGACCGTTTGCACGAGTCCCTTGCCGAAGCTGATGTCGCCGACGACGAGCGCGCGATCATGATCCTGTAGCGCGCCGACGACAATCTCAGAAGCCGAGGCCGAGTTTCCATTGACCAGCAGGACCAGCGGGACTTCGACGCCCTGGTTCCCGCGCACGGCGTAGTAGCGGCGCTCCTGCGAAGTCCGCCCGCGGTGCGAGACGATCAGCTGGTTCTTCGATAGGAACATGTCCGCCACGGCGACGCCCTCGTTCAGCAGCCCGCCGGGGTTGTTGCGCAGGTCGAAGACCAGCCCGGTCAGCGAGGCGACGTTCAATTGCCGCAGCGCGTCGGCCAGCTCACGGTCGGTGGTCTCGTTGAAGCCGGAAAGCCGGATGTAGCCGATGCCGGGGCGGATCATCGTGACGATGTCCACTGTGTGCCGCGGGATTTCGTCGCGCGTAATCGTGAAGGCAATGGGCTCAGGATAGCCTTCGCGCCCGACGGTGATGTGCACGATCGTGCCCTTGGGGCCCTTGAGCAGGTCGGCGACTTCCGCCGTGCTCAGGCCGTCGGCAGGCTTGTCGTCCACCTTCATGATGACGTCGCCGGGGCGGATGCCGACTTTATAGGCGGGCGAGCCGACAAAGGGGGCCAGGACGATCGTGTGGCCGCCGCGCGGTGCCACGGTCATGCCCACGCCGTAGTATTTGCCGACCTGGTCTTCGCGCAGCAGTGAAAACTGGCGCGCGTCGAAGAAGTTCGAGTGCGGATCGAGCACCCGCAGCATGCCTGGAATCGCCCCCTGATAGATCGTGTGGTCCACGTCCACTGGTTCGGCGTAGTTTTCCTGGACGATGGCCAGGATGCGGGTGAAGTTCTTGACCGATTCCTGGAGGTCGTTGGCGCTGGCGGCGGTGGCGCGCACCGAGGGGCCGTAGATTCCACCGAGGATGGCCGAAAGAGCGAGTACACCGACAACTAGCAGCGCGCCGCGCTTGTCCGCTTGCATCAACGCCTCGCTTTCTTCCACTCGAAAGGTCAGTATAGCATACAACGGAAGCCGGTTTGACACCCTCTAAGCCTCTCTATATGATGCGAATGAGGAACATCCTGCAGTGGGAAACATCGGCGTTCCCGAGCTCATCCTGATCTTCATCATCGCCCTGGTGGTCTTCGGCCCGCAGAAGCTGCCCGAGCTGGGCCGGACGATCGGCAAGGCCCTGGGGGAGTTCCGCCGCGCGTCCGCGGAGCTGCGGGTGGCCGTGGAAGACGAGATGCGGGAGCTGGACCGCCACACCCGCGAGCTGGAAACCCAGACGAGCCAGGCGCTCAATCCCGCTGAAGAACCCGCGCCGCTGCCCGATGGCCCTGCCGGCTCGGGTTCCAACCCGCCGCCGCAGACGGCGGTTGAGACCGCGGAGTCCTCCGAAACTACAGAGAAACCTCTCGATGGCGACCCCAAGCCAGCCTGACCGCAATCCCGCCAGCGTTGAGGAAGAGTCCACCCCGAAGATGTCCTTCTTCGAGCACCTGGTCGAGCTGCGTACGCGCCTGATCCATTCGCTGGTGGCCGTCGGCATCGGCCTGTGCGTCGGCCTGTACTGGTCGGAGGCTGGTTACCGGTTTCTGGCGAAGCCGATGCTCAAGGCGCTGCGCGACGCCAAAATGGACGACAAGCTGGTGTACACAAGCCCGCTCGGGCCGTTGCACCTGTTCATCACCGTGGGCCTGTACCTCGGCATCGTGATCGCCCTCCCCTACGTGATGTACCAGGTATGGCTGTTCATCGCGCCGGGCTTGTACAAGCACGAGCGGCGCGCCGTGGTGACATTTCTTGCCTCGTCTGTGCTCCTGTTTTTGGCGGGGATGCTGTTCGGCTACTACATCATGCTGCCGATGACGCTGGGCTTCCTGTTGACGATCGGCAACCCCTCGCAGTTCAAGCCGATGATCAGCATGAACGATTACTTCGATATGACGCTGGTGATCGAGCTCGGCCTCGGGCTGGTTTTCCAGATGCCCATTCTGATTTTCTTCCTCTCGCTCTTCGGGATCGTGACGCCGAAGTTCCTGTGGAATAATTTCCGTTACGCCGTGCTGATCATCTCCATCGTCGCTGCGGTTGTGACGCCGACCACCGACGCGCTCACCATGACCATCTTCATGGCGCCAATGATCGTGCTCTACCTGCTGGGCATCGGCGTCTCTGCGATGGTCGTGCGCCGCAAGCGTCGCGCTGGCTGAGCTCGATGAGTCGCGCCAAAGAATACGCTGCCTTCCCCGGCCTCTTGCGCCGCAGCTTCATTACAGGCATCGCGGTCGCAGGGCTGCTCGCCATGGGCGCTGCGAGCGGCTGCGGCGCGCAGCCGCAGAAGGCCGCGAGCACGACGCAGGCCGTTGCGCCCGCGGATCCGGCACCGCCGCCGGAAAAAACCGCCGGCTTCGACGGCAACAAAGCGTTCGCCCACGTCGAGCGGGTCGTCGCCATCGGGCCGCGCCCGCCCGGCTCCGACGGGATTCACAAGACTCAGGAATACATCCGCGCACAGTTGCAGAGCTTTGGCTGCGCCGTAGACGAAGACGCCTTTCACGCCTCGACGCCGCTCGGACAGGTGGAGATGCGGAATTTCCTTGTAAAGATTCCGGGCGCAAAGTCCGACGTGGTGATGTTCACCGGGCACTACGATACGAAGCTCCTGCCGGGGTTTGTCGGCGCCGACGACGGCGGCTCTTCGACCGGCGTGCTCCTGGAGCTGGCCCGCGTGCTCTGCGGGCGCAAAGGTGCGCTGACCGTGTGGATCGCATTCTTCGACGGGGAAGAAGCATTCGAGGTGTGGAGCCCGACGGATAGCGTCTACGGCAGCAGGCAAATGGCCGCGAAACTGGCTGCTTCGGGGGATCTGAAGCGCATCAAGGCGATGTTGCTGGCCGATCTGATCGGCAACCGCAACCTGCGCGTCCGGCGCGAAGAGAACTCCACGAAGTGGCTGACGGATCTGGTCTGGTCCGTCGCGGCGCGGCTGGGCTACCAGAATATTTTTGTGAGTGAGGCGTTTCCCGTCGACGACGACCACATGCCGTTCCTGCGCCGCGGCGTGGCGTGCGTAGACGTGATCGACCTCGAAGCGCCGTACTGGCACACGAACGAAGACACGCTCGACAAAATCAGCCCGCGCAGCCTGGCCATTATCGGCCACGTGTTTTTGGAAACGCTGGGCGACCTCGAAAAGAAGTTTCGCTGAGCGCCCGCTCTCCCGCAATCCCCCCTCGACCGTCAGGCGAAGCAGGTCTTCCTCCGCGCGGGATGAGCGCGCCCGCGGCGAGCGAAGTGGCCCGGATGAAATGTGCTACAGTCTTCGTTCCTTGAGATGAAACGAGCTGTTTCCATTCGCGTCGCGACGCCTTCGGGTGAATACCGGGCCCTGTGCGCGCGCGGACTCTTGCGCCGCGCTGGTTCGCTTGTCGCGGAGTTGGGAACGCACAGCGGTGTCTTCCTGTTGTCGTCCCCGAACGTGTGGCGGCGCTGGGGCCGCAGCGCGCAGATAGGCTTCCGGGGCCAGGGCGCGAAGACTATCCTCTTCGACGACCGCGAAACCGCGAAGAGCCTTGCCACGGTGGAGCGCGTCGCGCGCCAGCTTGTGCGCGCCGGCGCGGACCGCGGCGCGATTCTGGTCGCGATGGGCGGCGGGGTCGTGGGCGATGTAGCGGGTTTCGTTGCCGCGAGCTATCTGCGCGGAGTACGCCTTGTCCATGTGCCCACGACGCTTGTCGCGCAGGTGGACAGCGCGATCGGCGGCAAGACCGGCGTCAACTTGCCGGAAGGGAAGAACCTGGTCGGCGCGTTCTACCAGCCGCAGATCGTGCTCGTAGATCCGCAGGTGTTGGCCACGCTGCCGCAGCGGCAGTATCGCTCGGGGCTCTACGAGGTCATCAAGTACGGCATCATCGGTGATCCTGAGCTTTTTGCCTTCCTTGAACGCTCGCTGGATCGCGTGTTGAAGCGCGATGCGGCCGCGCTCAACTGGGTCGTGCCGCGCTGCATCCGCGCGAAGGCTGAAGTGGTCAGCCGCGACGAGCGCGAAGCAGGCCTCCGCCAAATCCTGAATTTTGGCCATACGGTGGGTCACGCTCTCGAGAGCGTGACCCGTTACCGCAAGTACTTGCATGGAGAAGCTGTGGGCTGGGGCATGATCGCCGCTTCGATGATTGCCGGCGGGCTGGGGCTGCTCGACGCTAGGGCGGCCGCCCGGATTGTTCGCCTGGTGTCGCGCGTAGGTCCGTTACCGCCGCTGCCGAAAGTCGTGGCGTCTCGCGTCGCGGCAGCGTTGCGCGCGGATAAGAAGGCCCACGCAGGCCGGCTGCGGTTCATCTTGCCGCAGCGCATCGGCCAGGCGGTCGCGGCGGACGGCATTCCCGAGCGCCTCGTTCTTCGCACGCTCCGCGAATTGCCTGCGTTGGTCGGAAGCCTTCCGTGAACGCGCAGGGGCCAGCGCGGGCGACTGCTCCGGGCACGCGTCCGGAGGGTGCGCGCGATGAGCAGGAATCCGCGGAGCGCGTCCGCGAGATGTTCAGCCGCATCGCGCCGCGCTACGACTTCCTGAACCACCTTCTCTCCTTTCAGTTGGACCGCCTGTGGCGCCGGCGCGTCGTGAACCGCTTCCGGCACATTCTGGGGCGCGCCGATGCCCGCGTGCTCGACCTTTGCTGCGGCACCGGCGATCTGGCGATCGCGCTGCGTCGCGGAGGACGCGCCGCAGTGGTGGGCGGCGATTTCGCGCATCCCATGCTCGTGCGGGCTCTTGAGAAGACCGAGCAGCTTGATTCCATCGCCTTTGTCGAGTCGGACGCGCTGCGACTGCCTTTCGCGGACGCGAACTTCGATTTGGTAACCACGGCCTTCGGCTTTCGCAATTTGGCCAACTACGAGAGCGGCTTGCGAGAGATGCGCCGCGTTCTGCGGCCGCGCGGGGAAGTGGGCATCCTAGAATTCTCCGAAGCGCGCGGGGTCTTCAGCCCCGCGTATCGTTTCTACTTGCGGCGAATCGTGCCGAAGCTGGGTGGGGCGGTTTCGGGCAGCCCGGCGGCGTACTCCTACTTACCCGCTTCGGTCGCGCAGTTTCCCGGGCCCGAGGAGTTGGCGGCGATGATGGAGCGCTCCGGGTTCCGCGACGTGCGCTTCGAGCGCTGGACATTCGGCAGCGTTGCTCTGCACCGGGGGCGCGTCCTGTAGCGCCGGCTTCACCTGCCCCCAGCGGAGCCGAGGGAGGCCGGCATGTTTCGGACTAACCCCCGAGGCCGAGAGCGCGAATCTTGTTGAGCAAGGTTTTGTAAGAGACGCCGAGCTTCTCGGCGGCGCGGGTTTTGTTCCACTTGCACTCGTGCAGAGCGGCTTCGATCTTGAAGCGCTCGACGTATTCGAGCGCGCGGGCAGAGACGTCCCGCAACGTGCCCTCCCAATTGAAACTCTCCTGCACCGTGCCGCCGGGTATCTGGTCGGAATCCGGGCGCGGCGTGGGGAGCTGCAAATCCGCGGGCGTGATACCGTGGCCATCGGAAAGAATCGCGGCGCGCTCCATCGCATTCTGCAGCTCGCGGACATTGCCCGGCCACGCATAGGAAGCCAGCCGCGCTCGCGCCTCCTCCGTCAATTGCAGCGAAGCCTTGCGAAACTCCTGCCGGAACTTGGCAAGAAAGTGTTCGGCCAGGAGGAAGACGTCGTCGCCGCGCTCGCGCAGCGGGGGAATCGTGATGGGCACGGTGGCGATGCGGAAGTACAGGTCTTCGCGAAAGGATTTCTCGGCCACCGCGCCGCGCAGGTCCTTGTTCGTCGCGGTGAGGATGCGCACATTGACTTCAATGGGCTGCGTGCCGCCGACGCGATCGAAGCGCCGCTCCTCGAGCACGCGCAACAGCTTCGACTGGATGGCCGGAGGCAGCTCGCCGATTTCGTCGAGAAAAACCGTGCCGCGGTGCGCTAGTTCCATCTTGCCGATCTTGCGCGCCCCCGCGCCGGTGTACGCGCCGCGCTCGTGCCCGAACAATTCGTTTTCTACCAGACCTTCGGGGATGGCCGCGCAATTCAAGGCCACAAAGGGGTAGTCGCGCCGCGCCGAAAGGTGATGGATGGCGCGCGCAAAAAGCTCCTTGCCCGTGCCGCTTTCGCCGAGCAGAAGCACGGTCGAATCCGTTGCCGCCAGGCGCTGGACCTGCGCCGTAACCTCCTTCATCGAGCGGTGCTCGCCCACAATGCGCGGAAAGCCGTAGCGCGCGGAATATTCTTCGCGCAACAGCAGGTTCTCGCGAAGCAGTTCCTGTTGGCGCGCCGCGCGTTCGACGAGCAGCTTCAGGTGGTCCAGGTCCACCGGCTTCTGTATGAAATCGAATGCGCCTTCCTTCATCGCCGTCACCGCTTCTTCCACCGACCCGAACGCGGTGATCAGGATGACGGGAATCGTGGGGTCGGCTTCCTTGCTCGCGCGGAGAACGTCCAGGCCGGAGCAGCCGGGCAGCTTCAGGTCGGTCAGGACGACGAGGAAGCGCTGGGCGCGAACCTTGTTGACGGCCGAAGACCCGTCGGGAGCTTCCTCCACGGCGTAGCCGGCGCGCTCGAGCGCCTTGCGCAGCATCGCGCGCAGCTCGGCCTTATCTTCGACCAGCAGCAACGGCTCCATGACCGTTCTTTCTACCACGTTCCGGAATGGTGCAGCGAAGGAACGCCGCGCGTGTGCGGAGTCAGGTAAGGCAGTCGTTTTGGGCTTACTGTCGCTTGCAACTGCTATTCGCGGGCCCAGCCGGCATCGCCGCCCGAGCGGCGAAGCTCGTCCTCGAGATCGGAGAGCTTCTTGCGGAGCTGCTCGACTTCCTTCTTCTTGTCGTCGATCTTTTTTGTCCACTCGTTGACTTCTTCGCGGGAGTACTGCTCAGTCAGACCTTTTGCGGGATCCGAGTAATACTGCATTTGTTTCAGGTTCAGCTCGCGCTGAAGGATGTCGAGTTCCTTCTCGGCGTCGCTGATCTTCCTGCGCGTATCGGCAAAACGCTTGCGCCAGTACGACTCGCCCTTTTCCTCCGCCTTGGCGCCTTTGTCGCCCTCAGCGCCCGGCTTTGCCTCGCCCGGCTGGGCAGCCTGCGCCGTCTGGCTACTGGGCAAGGAAAGCTGGCCCGGCTTTGCGCTGAGGTCGTCGTTGGTAATGACCTTGACAGGCTTGGTCTGCGCCTTCTTTTGTTCGCGGGCTTTGCGGGCGGCTTCCGCCACTGACTGCTGCTGGGCGCCGGCGGCAAGCGGCAGCATCAGCAGAAGGGCGGTCAGAACACCAAAAATGGCTTTGCGCATGGCTGTAACCTCTTAGGCGCCTGGCCGGGGGCTGGCCGGGAGGACGCCCTACTTAGTGTAGATGCCGTTTGCGGCCGGTTCAACTGCCTGGGCGGCCTCGCGGTGCAAAGGTAGCCAAACGATAAACTCGGCCCCGCCCCCGGGCTGGTTCCGCGCCTCGACCGCGCCGCCGTGCTGCACGACGATCTTCTGCACCACGGCCAGGCCCAGCCCCGTGCCGTTTGCTTTGGTGGTGTAGAAGGGCAAAAAGATGTGCGGCAGGTCTTCCGGCGGGATGCCCGGGCCGTTGTCAGCGATGGCGATGCGCTGGAGGTCGTGGCCGGTGCTGTGCTCGACGGTGCCGCGCACAATGACGCGGCCGCTGAAGGGCTGCGTCGAAGCCGCTTCGGCGGCATTGCGCGCCAGGTTGAGCAGCGCCTGGCGCAGCAGGCCTTCGTCCCCCGAGACTTCTTGAAACTCGCCCTCGGTGGACACGGAGACATTCGGCGCGGCTTCCTGTATCTCGGCGATCACGCGCGCGAGCAGCGGCTGGATGGCCACGCTTTCATAGGAGAGATCGAGCGGCCGCGCGAAGCGCAGGAACTCCGTCACCACGTGGGCCAGCGCCCGCGTCTGCTCCAGGATACGCGACGCGTTCTCCGCGACGTCGCCGGATTCCGCCTCGCTGCGGATCATCTGCGCGTAGCCGGAGATGGTGGCCAGCGAATTTTTGAACTCGTGCGCGATGCCGGCCGAAAGCTCGCCCAGCGAAGCCAGGTTTTCTTTCAGGCGCATCTGCTTTTGCAGCAGCGTGAGCTCGGTCAGGTCGCTCAGCAGGCAGAGCGCGCCGGCCACCTTGCCGGGCGTGTGCGCGATGGGAGAAATGGTGACGCCGAGCTGGCGCAATTCGCCGGCGGGCGTTGCGTATTCGACCTCTTCGCGGCGGAAGGTCTGCGCGTTTTGGAGGCATTGCGTCAGCAAGTTCGACAGTGGGGAATCCGGGCCCAGAGCGTCTTTGAAGCGGCGGAACAGAAGGTTGCGCACTCCGAGGGCGGCCTCGGCGGCCGGGTTGGCGCTCATCACCAGGCCGGTCGCGCTGACCAGGAGCAGCCCGGCGGGCATGTTGCGCGTGACGGCTTCGCTCAGCCGCTCGGTTTGCTGCGCGCGCTCCTTTTCGAGCCGGTGGAGCGCGGCGAGCTCTTTTTCCTGCTCGCGCAGGCGCTGGATCACCGCCTGCATCGAGGCCGTCATGAACGCGGCGGGATTATCACCTGCTGGTTTGGGGGCGAAGAGGTCCTCGGTAGGCGGTTTGACCGGGGCGCGCAGCAATTTCCGCAGGGCGAAGGAAATCAGCAGCACGCAGCTGAGTACGAGCACCATGAACAACAGGCCGCCGAGCCAGAGCGACCAGGGAGCCGGAACTTGGATGGCTGCGAGCATGCCTGCTTCGCCTCTCAGCGCACCGCCAACATTGATTGATACCAATGCAGAGCCGGGGTGCCGAAAAAGACCACGAGCAGCGCGCTGGCGCCGAGAAACGTGCCGAACGGCAGCTCGTAGTCGCGCCCTTTGCCGCTCGCTGCAATCAGGATCAAGCCGATGGCGCTGCCGAGCAGGGACCCGGCCAGAATCGTGAGCAGCGTGCGCTTTACGCCGAGGAAGGCGCCGGCCATGGCCATCATCTTCACGTCGCCGAGCCCCATGCCCTCGCGCCCGCGCAAGCGGAAGTAGCCCTCGGCTACAACCCACAGCAGGCCGCTGCCAGCGGCGGCTCCCAGAACGGCGTCCGCAAACGACAGCACGGGCACAGGCGGCGGAAACTCGAACGCGCGGTTGGCGAGCCAGAGCGCCGTGCCGTCAATGGGGCGCGTGAAAAGGCTGAACACGAGGCCGATTCCAAGCCCGGCAAAATTCACTTTGTCCGGCAGGATACGCTCGCGCGCGTCTGTGATCGTCAGCGCGACAAGAAGCGCGGCGAAGGCCGCCCACTTCGCGGCTTCCGGCGTCAGGTCGAACGCCAGATAGCAGCCCAGGAAGAGCAGGCCCGTGATCAGCTCAACAGTCGGGTAGAGCGGAGAAATCTTTGCCTTGCAGCTTCGGCACTTGCCGCCGAGCAGGAGCCAGCTCACAAGCGGAATATTGTCGTAGGGCCGGATGGGCGCCCTGCACTGCGGGCAGCGCGACGCGGGCTTCACCACGGACTCGCCCGCAGGGATGCGCAGAATGCAGACGTTCAGGAAGCTGCCGACAATGAGGCCCAGCAGGAATGAGAAAACGGCGATCACAGTTCGACTGTGCCACAAGCGCGCAGCAGCCTCAAGGCAACGCGCGGGCGCGTTGCCCGATGCCTAACCGACCCGTGATTTGCGGCGCGCGCGCGGCCTGCGCTATAGTCATGCGTCTCCTGACAATGAGCTGGCTGGAACAGAGCATCCGCCGTTACGAGCACCGGCGCTGGACGGCGGACGATAACCGCCGCGTGTTCCCGTTCGAATGGGGCCTCGAACATATCGGCGGCCGCGCCGGCGAGCCTGACCCTCGCGCCTTCCTCGACCGCTGGGTGGACAAAACGCTGGCCGCGAGCGACGACTGGTTCGCGACAACGCCCGCCGATGATTACCGCCTCCAGGATGGCGTGCTCACGTTTACGAGCCAGATCCGCTCTCCGTGGCCGGAAAATAATCTCGTCCACGCGCGATTCTTCCCGGCGAAAAAATCCGGCCCCGCGGTTGTCGTCCTGCCCAATTGGAATGCCAAGTGGGACGGCCAGGCGAACCTCTGCCGCTGGCTGAATTTTCTGGGCATCACGGCGCTGCGGCTGAGCCTGCCGTACCACGACCGCCGCATGGTCCCGGGACATGAGCGCGCCGACCAGCTCGTGGGCCCGAACATCGGCCTCACGCTTGCCGCGAACCGCCAGGCCGTCACCGACGTGCGCCGCTGCCTGCGCTGGCTCGAGCAGCAGGGCTACACGCGGCTGGGGCTGCTGGGCACGAGCATCGGCTCTTCGATCGGCTACATCACCATGGCGCACGAGCCCGCCGTGCGCGCAGCGGTCTTTCTTCACGTCTCGACGTATTTTGCCGACGTCGTCCGCACGGGCATGACCACGATGCATGTTTGGGAAGGGCTCCGCCCGAAGGTCTCTGCCGACGAATTGCGGCGCTACTGGAGCCCGATCAGCCCGTTTCCGTATGTCGAGCAGGGCAGAGGCGCGGGCCGCAAATACCTGATGATCTCCGGGCGCTACGATCCCACGTTCTGGTTTGAGTTTTCCCAGCAGATGCTGGGCACGCTGCGCGGCAACGGCATTGACCACGAATCCGTTGTGTTGCCCTGCGGCCACTATTCGCTCGAGCTTGCGCCGTTCAGCTACATCGCCGGCTACCGCCTCGGTGCCTTCTTCCTCGAACACCTCACCTGAGAGAACTGATGGAGCGGCAGCTTTCAGGCCGGTTTTGAACTTACGCGAGAAGTTTCTGGAAGGCGCCTTCGGCAATCCGTGCGGCGACGGCCGCAATGTCCGGCGCAAGCGAGCGGTCGCGGTCGAGGCGCGGCGAGAGAGCCCGCACAAGGTTGCATGCCTTTTGCGCTTCGGCGCCGGTGCCGAGCGGCGCGAGCAAGTCAATTCCCTGACAAGCAGCGAGTAACTCAATGGCGATGATGTTCCGCAGATTATCGAGCATGGGCCGCAAGCGCCGCGCAGCGCCCATGCCCATGGAGACGAAATCCTCCTGATTGCCCGAGGTCGGAATCGAATGCACCGAGTGCGGCGCGGCAAGAACCTTCAGTTCTCCCGCGAGCGCCGCGGCGGTCACCTGCGCCAGCATGAAGCCGGAGTTCAGGCCGGGTTCGGCGACGAGAAACGCGGGAAGAAGACTCGTGTGGGGATTCGTCATGTGCTCGATGCGGCGCTCGGCGATGCCGCCAAGCGTGGCAAGCGCAATCGCAAGATGGTCGGCGGCGGCCGCCAGCGGCTGGCCATGGAAATTTCCGCCGCTGATGACGTCGCCGGTATCGGCGAAAACGAGCGGATTATCGGTGGCGCTATTGAGCTCGATGGCTGCGGTCCGCGCTGCCTGCGCGATCGCGTCGCGCACCGTGCCGTGGACCTGCGGCGTGCAGCGCAGGCTGTAGGCGTCCTGCACGCGCGGGTCGCGCTCCGCCGAGCGATGCGATTCGCGGATCTGGCTGCCGCGGTTCAGGCGCAGCAGGTTTTGCGCCGACGCGGCCTGCCCCTCGTGCGGACGCGCGCGCGCCAGGCGTTCGTCAAACGCCGCCGGGCTGCCGCGCAGCGCATCGAGCGAAAGCGCGGCGGCCACGTCGGCCGTGTCCACCAGGATTTCCGCTTCGCGCAGCGCCAGAGCGAGCAGCGCGAGCATGCCCTGCGTTCCGTTGAGCAGCGATAAGCCTTCTTTGGCTTCGAGCTGCAGCGGCGCAATCCCCGCGCGCTCGAGCGCTTCGCGGCCGGGCATCTTCTTGCCCTGATACACCGCCTCGCCTTCGCCGATCACCACTTGCGCCAGATGCGCGAGTGGCGCTAGATCGCCCGACGCGCCGACGGAACCCTGCGACGGGATCACGGGATGCACGCCGCGGTTCAGCATCGCGCAGAGCATGTCCACAACGATGGGCCGCACGCCACTGAATCCCTTTGCCAGCGCGTTCGCGCGCAGCAGGATCACGGCGCGGACCTCCGGCTCGCTGAGCGGCGCGCCCACCCCGCACGCGTGGCTGCGCACGAGATTCACCTGCAGCTGGCGGATCTGGTCGGAGGAGATGCGCATCATTGCGAGATCTCCGAAGCCGGTGTTCACGCCGTACGCCGTTGCGCCCGAAGCCACCAGCCGCTCGATCACCGCGCGCGAGGCTTCCATGCGCGCGCGGGCCGCAGCGTCGAGCGAGACTTCGGCGCCCGCGAACACAGCCTCGTGAAGCTGCGCGAAGGTCAGGTCGTTGCCGTTGATGAACAAGGTCTTCATGCGGGAGAGCTGACGATCTTCTCGAACGCGCGGGCGTATTTCTCCGGGAGCTGACGGCGGTTCAGTTTTGCGTCGGTGATGATGTGCGTGGTTTCGCCTTCGGCGCAGAGCGTGCCGTCGAGCGCGCGCACGACCTCGTACGTGAAGTGCAGCAGAGAGCCGCGCAGGTTGCCGAGGCGCGTGCGGATCAGCACTTCGTCGTCATAGCGCAGGGGCGCCTTGTAGCGGCAGCGCACATCCACCACGGGGATGTAGCAGCCGTCTTCGCGCTCCATGTCGCGATAGCTGAACCCGAGCTGGCGCAGGAATTCCACCCGGCCGATCTCGAACCACACGAGAAAGTGCGAGTGATAGACCACGCCCATCTGGTCCGTTTCGGCGTAGCGCACGCGCAGCCGGGTTTCGCCGATCTCGCTCACAAGCCGGGGAAGTGTAGCAGAGACGCGGAGCAGCCGTCAGCCTCTCGCGGAGGCCGCGTGGGCCACATGCTGTGGATGCAGCCGCAGGCCGCGGAGACCTACCGGCCTTTCCAATTGGGCTTGCGCTTTTCGAGGAACGAAGCGAGGCCTTCGCGGAAATCCTCCGTCGAGCGGATCGCCGCGTTCTCGGCGATGGCGCGTTCGAGGCACGCGTCCACCTGCCCGGCAACGAAGCTCGAGAGCAGGTGCTTGGTGCGCAAAAGACTCGTGGGGCTATTGGCAAGCAATGTCGCCGCCAACTCGCGCGCGCGGTCGAGCAGACGGTCGGCAGGCACGATTTCGGTGACCAGGCCCATCGCGTGCGCCTCGGCGGCATCGAGGATGCGCCCGGTGAGCAGCAGGTCCCGCGCGCGCTTTTCGCCGATCTGCCGCGTCAGGAAAACGGAAACAATCGCCGGAACAAACCCGATGCGCACTTCGGTGTAGCCGAACTTCGCGTCCGGCACCGCGAGGGTGAAATCGCACAACGTGGCGATGCCGCAGCCGCCCGCGATGGCCGGGCCGTTCACTGCGGCAATGAGCGGCTTCGGAAAACTCCAGATGCGGCGGAACATCCGCGCCATGCGGCGCGAGTCTTCCAGGTTTTGCTCCGGCGTTTGCCGCGCAAGCGCCGCCAGGCCGTCGAGGTCCATTCCACTGCAGAAGGCCTTGCCCGCGCCCGTCAGGATCGCGACGCGCGCCGCGCTCGCTTCCGCTTCGCCGAGCGCCGCGAGCAATTCGTCGATCATCGCGGTCGAGATGGCGTTGCGCTTCTCCGGGCGATTCAGCGTGATCGTGGCGAGGTCGCCTTCGACAGCGAGCGTGAGCGTGGCGTAGGGCATGGCGCAAGAATAGAGGCAGGCGTCAAGCGAAGCAAGGGCCGCGCGCCGTCGCCGCGTCAGCTCAGTTCGGCGTGGGCGTAGAGGTTGCGGATGCGGTTGGTCAGCTCAATGACGCGGTCGAGCACCTCAGGGCTGACTCCGGTGTCCACGCCGTGCTCGGCGAGTGTGGTCACAACCGTCTCGGTGGCGATGTTGCCGACGAGGTTGTCGCCAGCAAAAGGACACCCGCCAAGCCCGGTCAGCGCGCTATCAAAGCGCCGGCAGCCCGCTTCGTACGCGGCGCGAACTTTTTCCGCCGCGCCCGTAGGCCGGCTGTGTAGGTGCACGCCGAGCTCGATGCCCGCCACGGAGTCTTTTGCGGCGCGATAGAGCGCGCCGACTTCCTTGGGCGTGGCGGTGCCCACCGTGTCCGCGAGCGACACCTGGCGCACGCCGACGTCTTTTAGCCAAATGAGCGTCTCTTCGACAATCTCGGGGCCCCACGGTTCGTCGTAGGGGTTGCCGAACGCCATGGAGATGTAGACGACCAGATTTCGCGCGGCCGCCTTCGTCGCTTTCTGAAGCTTCTCGACCAGCGCGCGGGATTCCGCGCGCGACATATTGGCGTTGGCGCGGCGGAAGTACGCGGAAATGGAATACGGATACCCGAGCGTCGTCACGCCCGGTGTGGCCAGCGCGCGCTCCATACCTTTTTCGTTGACGACAATGCCGATGATTTCTGGAGGCAGGGAAGCAGGAGGCAAGGAGGCAAGGAGCTTCTGCATCACCTCTTCGCTGTCGGCCATCTGCGGGACATGCTTCGGTGAAACAAAGCTGACGGCGTCAATGTGGCGAAAGCCCGCGTCAACCAGCGCGTGCAGATAATCTACTTTCACCTTGGGGGGAATTATTTCCGGAAGTCCCTGCCAAGCATCGCGTGGGCATTCGATAAGCTTTATGGGATCCATCTGTGTGAATCTGTGTTCATCTGTGGTTGGCTCTAGGTTTGGAGGACCCCGGTCTTGAATTCGCGCACCTCGGGATTGAGCGATGCGGCTTCAAGCGCCCAAATGAGCGCCTCGCGCGTGTGCGCCGGGTCAATGATGCCGTCCACCCAGAGCCGCGCGGCGGCATAGCGCGGGTCGGTCTGGGCCTCGTACGTGGCGCGGACGGATTCGAAGAGGTCTTTCTTCTCTTTGTCGGAGAGCTTCTTGCCTTCGCGCTCGAGCTGCTTGATTTTGATTTCGACCAGCGTCCCGGCGGCGGATTCGCCGCTCATCACCGCGTAGCGCGCCGTAGGCCATGCAAAAATGAACCGCGGGTCGTAAGCCTTCCCGCACATGGCGTAGTGGCCCGCGCCGAAGCTCCCGCCGCAGATCACGGTAATCTTCGGCACAACGCTGTTTGAAACCGCGTTCACCATTTTCGCGCCCGCGCGGATGATGCCGCTCCATTCGGCTTCCTTGCCCACCATGAAGCCGTTGACGTCGTGCAAAAAAATCAGCGGCACGAGGTTCTGATTGCAGTCGAGGATGAACCGCGCGGCCTTCTCCGCCGATTCCGTGTAGATCACGCCGCCGAACTCGACGCGCCGCTCGCCGGTGCCCGGCGCGGTAGTCTGTACGTGCTTCTTCTGGTTCGCCACGATCCCCACGGCCCAGCCGCCGATGCGCGCGTAGCCGCACAGCACGGTTTCGCCGTATTCCGCGCGATACTCTTCCCAGCGGCTGGCGTCCACGATGCGCGCGATGATTTCGCGCATGTCGTATTGCTTCGCGGGGTCGCCGGTGAAAATTCCGTAGATATCCTCCGCGGGATGCGCGGGTGCCTCGGGCTCCTTGTGGTCAAAGGGCGCGCGCGCGTTGTGGCCCATTTTGTCCACAAGCTCGCGCACGCGGCGGATGCAGGCTTCGTCGTCCGGCTCGCGGAAATCAATCGTGCCGCTGATGCGCGCGTGGACTTTGGCGCCGCCCAAATCTTCGGCGGAAACCTTTTGGCCGATGGCGGCCTGCACGAGCGCGGGCCCGGCGAGGAAGAGCCCAGAGCCTTCCGTCATCAGGATGTGGTCGCACATCACGGGCAGGTACGCGCCCCCCGCGACGCACATGCCCATGATGGCCGTGGTCTGCGGAATGCCCATCGCGCTCATGACGGCGTTGTTGCGGAAGACGCGCCCGAAGTCGTCCGTGTCCGGAAAGACGTCCTCTTGCAACGGCAGGAAGACGCCGGCCGAGTCCACCAGGTAAATCGTGGGGATGCGGTTTTCGATGGCGATGTTTTGCGCGCGAATCACTTTCTTCGCGGTCATGGGGAAAAAGGCGCCGGCCTTCACTGTGGCGTCGTTGGCGATGATCATCATCAGCCGCCCGGCGACACGCGCCAGGCCTGTGATCGTGCCCGCCGCGGGCGCGCCACCCCATTCCTCGTACATGCGGTAAGCCGCATAGCCGCCCAGCTCGAAAAACGCGGACTTCGGGTCGATCAGCCGCGCGATGCGCTCGCGCGCGGTCAGGCGGCTCTTCTTGTGCTGCGCCTCGATGGCTTTGGCCCCGCCGCCCTGGCGGATCTGCTCCTCTTCGTTCTTGATTTCGGTGAGCAGGTCCACCATCTGGCGGGCATTCTTGGTGAAGTCGGGCGATTTGCGGTTCAGGCGGGTCTCGATGACGGAGCTCGACAAGTCTGCGACCTCTCGCGCGGAATCGGCCGGCGCGGCCTGCGCCGGAGGAGCCGGCTAGCGAGCGGCCGGCTGGCGCCGTCTAACGTTACAGCGGACCGCGAGCAGTGTACCGCGTTTCGCCGGATTTGCGCGAGGGCAGGAAACAACCCGTGCGGGGGCTGCGTATATCCAAAGGGATTCCGGCGGCTGGACAGAAACTCCCGGGACGGCGATGATAGTGGCTTCGCACCTGCTTGCAGAAAGACAAGGAGACCTCGAATGATTCCTCGGAAGTGGCTGGCTTGCTTCGTTCTGGTTTTCGCAGCGCTGACTCTGGCGTTTCCGGCCGCGGCGCAGAAAACCGCACCGGCGGCGGTTTCAGACATTCCCCGCATTGCGTTCGAAAAATACAAGCTGCCGAACGGCCTGGAAGTCATTCTGTCCGAGGACCACCGCCTGCCGCTGGTTACCGTGAATATCTGGTACCACGTGGGCCCGGCCAACGAAGAAGCGGGGCGCACCGGTTTCGCGCACCTGTTCGAACACATGATGTTCCAGGGCTCGAAGCACGTGCCTCCGAATCAGCACATCCAGATGGTCGAAGCCGCGGGCGCCAGCGACTTCAACGGCACTACCGACTACGACCGCACGAACTACTACGAGACGGTTCCTGCGAACCAGCTCGAGCTGATGCTGTGGCTTGAATCCGACCGCATGGGTTATCTCCTCGACCGGCTCGACCAGGCGAACCTCTCAAACCAGCAGGACGTGGTGCGCAACGAACGCCGCGAGAGCCTCGAGAACCAGCCCTACGGCGTCGTGGAAGAGGCGCTGACCCACCAGCTCGTGCCGCCCGGGCACCCGTATTACGGCAACGTGATCGGCTCGCACGCCGATATCCAGGCGGCCAAGTTGGCCGATGTACAGAAATTCTTCAAGCTCTACTATGCGCCGAACAATGCGGCGCTCGTCATCCTGGGCGATTTTGATTCGGCCGCGGCGAAGAAACTCGTGGAGAAGTACTTCGGCCCGCTCAAGCGCGGCGCCGACGTGCCCAAGATTGCCGCGAATACTCCGCCGATCACCGCGGAGCGCCGCGCCGTGGTCCAGGACCGCGTGGAGCTGCCGCGCGTGTACATGGGCTGGATTACGTCGCCGTTTTTCAAGCCCGGCGATGCGGACGCCGATATGACCGCCGGGATCCTGGGCGGAGGCCGCTCGAGCCGTCTCTACAAGAAGCTCGTTTATGAAAAACAGATCGCGCAGGACGTAGCCGCGCAGCAGCAATCCCTACAGCTCGGCTCGTTCTTCACGATTCAGGTCACCGCCCGGCCGGGTCACACGGCTGAGGAAATCGAGAAGGCCATCAACGAGGAGCTCGATAAATTCCGCCGCGAGGGTCCGGACGCCAAGGAGCTGGAGCGCGCGCGAAACACCATGGAGACGCGCATCATCCGCAGCCTGGAGACGTTCGGCGGGCGCGCGGACCGGCTGAACCAGTACAACCAGTATCTCGCCACGCCGGATTATCTTGCGCAGGACATTACGCGCTACCGGAAGGCAACCCTGGCCTCCGTGCGCGAGTTCGCAGAGCAGCAATTGAAGACGAGCGCGCGCGTGGTGGTCTACGGCGTTCCGGGGACGCAGAACCTGGGAGCCGAAACGCCCACACCAAAGGGGGAGAAGGCGCCGCCGGGCCAGGGCACGGAGTCGGTGAACGCCGACGAGCCCTGGCGCGCGTCGCCGCCTCCGCCGGGCCCGGCGCGGGCGCTGCATCTGCCCGTCCCCAAGACGTTCAAGCTGGCCAATGGACTGACCGTGATGTACGAGGAGCGGCCCGGCCTCCCGATCGTGGCGGCGAACCTCGTGTTCCGCACCGGAAGCGATGCGAACCCGCCGGATAGGCCCGGGCTCGCAAATTTCACCGTGGGCATGCTTGACCAGGGCACGGCCACGCGCAACGCGCCCCAGATTGCCGATGAAGCCGCGCTGCTGGGCGCATCGCTCGGAACGAGTTCCAGCATGGACGCCTCGTTCGTGACTGTGCGCTCGCTGAAGAAGAATTTTTCCGCCGCGCTCGATCTACTAGCCGACGTGGCGCTGCATCCGAATTTCCCGCAGCAGGAAATCGAACGGCAGCGCGCCAGCCGCCTGGGGGGTCTCGTGCAGCGGCGCGAGAACCCCGCGACCGTCGTCAGCCAGGTGATGGCAGCGGCGCTCTACGGCCCGCGGCATCCCTACGGCTACCCGGAGCTCGGCAACGAGGCGGCCGTCAAGGCCACTTCGCGCGACGATATGCAGGCGTTCTGGAAGCGCAACTTCGTTCCGAACAATGCCGCGCTTGTCGTGGCGGGGCAGATCAACATCGAAGAGCTTCGCGCGCTCGCCGAGAAAGCCTTCGGTGGCTGGCAGCCCGGCCAGGCCGCGCGGCCGGAGTTGAGCTCGCCGGGGACGACCAAGGCGCGGCTGATTGTGGTGGACACGCCGGGTGCGCCGCAGACGCAGCTGCGCGTGGCCGAGATTGGCGTGCCGCGCTCGACGCCGGATTATGCGGCGCTCGAAGTGATGAACGCGGCGCTCGGCGGGCTCTTCAGCAGCCGCATCAACCTGAACCTCCGCGAGCAGCACGGCTACACCTATGGCGCCGGCTCGGCGTTTGTTTACCGCCGTGGCGCGGGGCCGTTCCTGATCGGCTCGGGTGTGCGCACGGACGTGACCGCCCCGGCCGTGGCGGAGATCTTCAACGAGGTGCGGCGCATGGCCAGCACGCCGCCTGACGGCGAGGAGCTCAACCTGGCGCGAGATTCGCAGTCGCGCTCGCTGCCGGGTTTGTTCGAGACCAGCGCCAGCGCCGCGGGCAGCTATTCGGACATCTACCTCTACGACCTGGGGCTCGACTACTATGCGAAGCTGCCCGACCGTCTCTCGAGCGTCACGGCGGCGAGCGTGGCGGCCCTCGCGAAAAAGTATCTCGACGCGGACAAGATGATCGTCATCGCGGTCGGCGACCGCGCCAAGATCGAGCCGGAGCTGAAGAAGCTCAACCTGGGGGCAGAAGAAATTCGCGACGCCGACGGCAACATCAAGCCATAGCGCCAGCGAAGAGGCTCTCTAGACTTCAGAGCGACGAAGGGGTAGAATCAAAGCTGTTTGAGATTGTCATTTCCCGCTGCGGCGGAAAAGGAGTTGCCTGTGACCGTCCTTGCCACAATGAAAGAGGGCAGGGGTGTCCGCAGGCGGCCCGTGGCGTAGCAGTTCCCCGGTTCGTTTTCCCTCCTGCTGGACCTCCTGAGCTGCGGCCTTCGCCGCCATTGCCCTCACCCTTCTTGCGTTTACTTCAGGAGTTTGACGCGTAGGTGTCCTTCCGCCTTGGCGCGATCGCGCGCCGGCGCATGCGGACGGTGAGTCCGAAAGAGATATCCGTGCTTGACTTGAATGAGCTGGGCTGGACTTCGGCCTTTGAAAATCAGTGGTCACAATTGGCATTGGACGGCTGTGTGCCCGCCCGCGTCACGGAAGAACAGAAGAATCTCTTCCGCGTGCGCGCGGCCGAAGGCGAATGGTGGGCGCAGATCGCGGGGAAGCTGCACTATCACGCGGCGGCACGCCTCGATCTGCCCGCCGTGGGCGATTGGGTGGGCGTGCGCGTGGCGCCGGGCGGAGGCCGCGGGACGATCGAGGCCGTCTTGCCGCGAAGGACAAGGCTCTCGCGCAAGATGGCAGGCCGGCAAACCGAAGAACAGATTGTGGCGGCCAATGTGGACACACTGTTTCACGTTTCGGCGCTCGACCGCGATTTCAGTTCGCGGCGCATCGAGCGCTACGTGGCCATGATCTGGTCGAGCGGCGCGCGGCCCGTGGTGCTGCTGAACAAAGCCGACCTGGCCGCGGAAGGAGAAGTCGCGGCGGCGCTCCGCGAAGCCGAAGCCGCGGCGCCGGGCGCTCGCGTGCATGCATTGAGCGCGACAACCGGCGCCGGCCTTGCAGCGCTCGAGGTTTACCTCCAGCGCGGGCAAACGATCGCGCTGTTGGGTTCATCGGGCGTGGGGAAGTCCACGCTGCTGAACCGCCTGCTTGGCCGCGAGGCGCAGCCCGTGGCCCAAGTGAATCCGCGCGCTGAACGCGGCCGGCACACTACCACGGCGCGGCAGCTCTTCGTCCTGGCGGGCGGCGGCATTTTGATTGACACGCCGGGGATGCGCGAGCTGGAGCCCTGGGACGCGAGCGAGGGAGTCGGGCAGACCTTCGCCGATGTGGAAGCGCTCTTTGCGGCATGCCGCTTTGGCGATTGCCGCCACGGCGGCGAACCGGGCTGTGCGGTGGGGCGCGCACTTGCGGAGGGCGCGCTCGATCCCGCGCGCTGGGAAAGCTACCGGAGACTCCAGCGCGAGTTGCGCTTTCAGGCGGCGAAGCACGACGCCGGAATGCGCGCGGAAGAAAAGCGCCGCTGGCGGCAGATTCACAAGGCCATGCGCGACCACTACAAGCAGCGATAGGAAAGCGCATTCGAAGAGGAGGCTTTGCGGGCCAGCTCGAGCGCGATAGGGATTACTTCCTCCGGGCGCACGATGCGCTGCACAAGCCCGCAGGCATAAGCTTCGCTCGCGGAAATCTCGCTGCTTGCGGTGAGCGCTTCAAGCACTCGCGCGCGTCCGCCGGGCCCGAGCAGGCGCGGGAGCCGCGCCGTGCCGCCCCAGCCCGTCAGGATGCCGAGGCTTGCGCCGGGGTGGCGGAAGAGGGCGTCGGTTGAAGCCACGCGCAGGTGACACGCCAGCGCGAGGTCCAGGCCTCCGCCCAGGCAATGGCCGCGGATGGCAGCGATCACCGGCTTGGCGCAGCGCTCGATCTTCTGCATCAGGCTTTGCCCCAGCCGGGAGAAGCGCAGCGCTTCGAGCGGCGTCAGCGCGGCCACCTCGCCGAGGTCCGCGCCGGCGGCAAAGCATTGCGCTGTCCCCGTGAGCACGGCGCCGCGCACGCCGGTCATCGCCGCAACTTCATCGAACTTCTGGTGCAGCTCCACGAGTAGCGCGCGCGTGAGGCGCGGGAAACCGCTCGGATGCGCGAGTTCGACGACGAGGATGTCTGCTTCGCGCCGCGTGCGGATGAAGGCAGACATGCCACGCGCCTCAAGCTTTTGCGGCAGTGCGTTTGCGGACGAAGTTGACGATGTCCTGCGTAGAGGTCCCGGGAAGGAAAATTTCGGCGATGCCGGCTTTCTTGAGGCCGGCGATGTCGGCTTCGGGGATAATGCCGCCGACAAGCACGGTGACGTCCTGCATGTCCTTCTTGCGCAGGAGTTCCATGAGCTGCGGGCAAATCGTATTGTGCGCGCCGGAGAGGATCGAAAGGCCGATGACGTTCACGTCTTCCTGCACGGCGGCGGAGGCGATCATCTCCGGCGTCTGGCGCAGGCCGGTGTAGATCACTTCCATGCCGGCGTCGCGCAGCGCCCGCGCGATGATCTTGGCACCGCGGTCGTGGCCGTCCAGGCCCGGCTTCGCAATCAGCACCCGAATCTTCTTCTCCGCCATCAGGCCAAGAGAATACTTCAAAGAGGCGGAACTTTGTAGTGGTACGGCATGCCGTGCCCTAAGGCGCTTGTTTCAGCGAGCGCAGGAACTCGTCGAGCAGGGAATTGAAGCGGCCGGCGTCGTCCACGAAGAGCGCATGTCCGCAACCCGGAAATTGTTCCAGCCGCGCGCCCGGAATCGCCTGCTGCATTTCTTTGTATTTCACCATGAAGGGGTTCGATGCGTCGTCGCCGGCAGCGAGCACAAGCGTCGGCACGTTGATCTTCGGAAGAGCCGCCCGATAGTCGGCGCCGAACGCGCCGACGAAAAGCGCCACCGCGGAATTCGTGGGTGTTCCGAGTGAAGCGTTCGTCACGCGCTGGATGTAGTCCTCCGTTTGCGGCTTGCGGTACATCGAGCGCACGAACGCTTCGGTTTGCTTGCGGCGATCCGCCTGCAGCTTCGCCCCGAGATCCAGGATCGCTTTGGCAAACTGCGCATCCATTCCGCCTGCGATCCCGTCCACCAGCACGATACCCGCGATGCCCCGTGTCCCGAACTGGTCCACGTACGCCGCCACTTCCGTCACGCCCATGGACCAGCCAACGAGCACGACCGGCGCAAGGTGAAGCTGGTCCACGACGGCCTTGATGTCGCGCGCCCGCGCCGCAGGATAAAGCCCCTCGCCGGTTTGGGAAGACTCACCCTGCGCGCGCGGGTCCATCGCCACCACGCGCGTGCTCTTCGAGAAGTGCTCGATCTGCTTCTCCCAGATCCACGCCGGCATCGTCCAGCCGGGAACAAATAGAATCGTCACCACGGGTCCAGGCCTGCTCTCCGGGACCTTCCCGGGAAATGTCGGCGGCGTTCCCCCTGGTCCGGATTTCGGCAACTGGAAAGGGCCGGTGTCGGTCAACCCGGCTGCAGGAGCGACTGCCTGGATGTAGTGAATCCTGATCCCATCCGAAGTCTTGACGAACCCGCTCTTCGTCTTCGGTGTCTGAGCGTTTGCCGACACAGCCACTGCAAGAACGAGGATCAGCTTGAATGCCCAACGCAGATGTTTCATCGCGGCCTTTCCCTCATATCTGTGCTCATTTGTGTTGATCTGTGGTTTCGCGGCTAGGTGATGGCGACTTCTTCGTAGGTGCCGAAGACGTCGCGCATGGTGTCGCAGATCTCGCCCAGCGTCGCGTACGCCTTCACAGCCTCGTAGATGAAGGGCATGAGGTTTTCTTTGCCCTCGGCGGCCTTGCGCAGCGCGGCCAGGCGGCGCTTCACTTCGTCGCCGGAACGTTCCGCGCGCAGCTTGCGCAGGCGCTCATTCTGCTTTTGCGCAACGCTCTCGTCGATGTAAAGGACGTCGATGGGCTTCTCTTCGGCCACGAAGTCGTTCACGCCGACGATAATCTTTTCCTTGTTGTCCACAGCCATCTGGTAGCGGTAGGAAGCCTCGGCGATTTCGCGCTGCGGGTAGGAGCGCTCGATGGCGGCCACCATGCCGCCGAGCGCGTCAATCTTTTCGATGTAGTCCCACGCGCCGCGCTCGACTTCGCTGGTGAGCGCTTCGACGAAGTAGGACCCGCCGAGCGGGTCCACGGTATTCGTCACGCCGCTCTCGTGCGCCAGGATCTGCTGCGTGCGCAGCGCAATGGTGGCGGCAAATTCGGTGGGCAGCGCCCAGGCCTCGTCGAGCGAATTCGTGTGCAGCGATTGCGTGCCGCCGAGGACGGCGGCCAGCGCCTGGACGGCCGTGCGCACCACGTTGTTGTACGGCTGCTGCGCGGTCAGCGAGCAGCCCGCCGTCTGCGTGTGGAAGCGCAGCATCCACGTGCGGGCCGTCTTCGCGCCAAAGCGCTCGCGCATCGTCTTGTACCAGATGCGCCGCGCCGCGCGGTACTTGGCGATCTCTTCGAAGAAATCGCTGTGCGCGTTGAAGAAAAACGAGAGCCGCGGCACAAAGTCGTCCACCTGCATCCCGCGGCGGAGGCCCCAGTCCACGTACTCGATGCCGTCGCGCAGCGTGAACGCCAGCTCCTGGATCGCCGTCGAACCCGCCTCGCGGATGTGATAGCCGCTGATGGAAATCGTGTTGAAGCGGGGCGTGTGCTTCGTGCCGAATTCAAACGTGTCGATCACGAGGCGCATGGAAGGCTCGGGCGGGTAGATGTACTCCTTCTGCGCGATGTATTCCTTCAGGATGTCGTTCTGAATCGTGCCGGAGATCTTCTTCCAGTCGGCGCCCTGCTTTTCCGCGACGGCCAGGTACATCGCCCAGATCGCCGCGGCGGGCGAGTTGATGGTCATTGAAGTGGTCACGTCGCCGAGCGGAATCTGGTCGAAAAGGACTTCCATAT
>JBGQHO010000013.1:0-65709 GCA_041497955.1 Terriglobia bacterium
GCCCCGCCCCCCCCCCCCCACACCCTCAATCGCTGGCAGGGACCGCTTTGGCAGGGACCGCTTCGGGAGCGGCAAGCGGGACGCCGGCTTCGGCCGCCGTGGTTTCGGTCCACAGGGAGGGGTCGGCCAGCAGGCGGGTGACGAGCTGTGTATGCAGCGCGTGGCCGGCCTTGTGCGCGATGACCTGCGCGAGCAGCGGCCGGCCCACCAGCGCGAGGTCGCCGATCAGGTCGAGCGTCTTGTGCCGGCCGAACTCGTCGGGAAAGCGCAGCGGGCCGTTCATGATGCCGTCGGGGGTCATGACGATGGCGTTTTCGAGCGAGCCGCCGCGGATCAGACCCATCGCGCGCAGCGGCTCGATTTCGTGCGTGAAGCAGAATGTCCGCGCGGGCGCGAGCACGTGGCGGAAGGTTGCGCGACCGACTCTCAGCTCGATCTCCTGGCGGCCCACGAGCGCATGCGGATAGTCCACCAGGCAGCGCACGCGGAATTCATCGGCGGGGTAGATGCCGATGCGGCGATCTTTCTCGGCCACTTCGAGCGGCCGCAGCACTTTCATGTACTTGCGGCGGCGGCGCAGCTTGCGGATGCCCGCGCGCTCGAGCAGCTCGACAAACGGCCCGGCAGAGCCGTCGAGGATGGGGACCTCGATGGCATCGAGGTCTGCGTAAACGTTGTCGATGCCGTAGGAATAGAGTGCTGCCAGCAGGTGCTCGGTGGTGGAGATCCACACGCCCTTCTTCATCAGGCTGGTGGCGTAGCTGACTCGCGCAACGTTCCGCCCATCGGCTTCGATTGGGAAGTTGTCCAGGTCCGTGCGGCGGAAGACGATTCCGGTGTCGGCGGGCGCGGGAACCAGCCGCAGGCGGCCGCGGGCGCCGGTGTGAAGCCCAATGCCTTCGGCTTCGGCCGGCCGCTCGATTGTGGTCTGGTAGCTCACTATCGGCCTTATTCTAAGCATTCTTGCAGCCAACCAGTTTGTTTGCAATTCTTTGTTTTTGTGAGGTTTATAATACAGAATAGGTGAGAATTCAGCTCGGTGTGGCTAACATACAACATTTCGTCTCAACACTGTTGCAGACACACCCAAAGGCGTCCGGGCAAGCGCGCGCATTTCTCAAGGGACAGCGGCCCAAACTCACTTGAGTCCGCGCCGCGGGGGCCGTAGAATCATCTTTTGCGGTTTGCTATGGCATCGCCATTCAACATCCTCTCGAATTCTTCGCCGCCGGCGGCCGTCCCGCCGCCCAATATGCACCCGCGTCCGGATTGGCTGAAGGTGCGCTTCTTCGGCGGGGCGAATTACCAGGACCTGAAGCGCATCATGCGCACGCTCGATCTGCACACCGTATGCGAGAGCGCGCGCTGCCCGAACATGGGCGAGTGCTGGGACCACCGCACAGCGACGTTCATGATCCTGGGGAACATCTGCACACGCGCGTGCGGCTTCTGTGCCGTGCCTTCGGGCAAGCCCATCGGCCCGCCGGATGAAGACGAGCCGCGGCGCGTGGCCGAAGCGGTGGAGAAGATGGGCCTGCGCTACGCGGTGGTAACTTCGGTGAACCGCGACGACGAGGCCGATGGCGGCGCGGGGATTTTTTCGCGCACCATTGAAGAGATCCGCCGCCGCGTGCCCGGCTGCAAGATCGAGGTGCTCATCCCGGACTTCCGCGGCGTATGGCCGGCGCTCGAGACGGTCATCGCAGCGCGGCCCGACGTGCTGAACCACAACGTCGAGACTGTGCCGCGGCTGTACCGCCAGGTGCGCAAGGGCGCGCTCTACGAGCGCTCGCTCGAGCTGCTGCGCCGCGCAAAGCAGATGGATTCCGCGATGCCGGTGAAGACCGGCATGATGCTGGGTTTAGGCGAGACGCGGGAAGAAGTGCTGGTCACGATGCGCGAGCTGGCCGCGCAAGGCACCGACATCCTCACCCTCGGCCAGTACCTGCAGCCCACGCGCGAGCATTTGCCGGTGGTGCGCTTCGTTCATCCTGATGAATTCGCCGAGTACAAGCGCCTGGGTGAGCAAATGAGTTTCAAGCACGTCGAGTCGGGGCCGCTCGTGCGCTCGTCCTACCACGCCTTCGAGCAGGAAGCCGCCGCCCGCGTATGACGTGCGCGGGAGGGCGGCTTTCATCTAGTCGTTGCGACGGGCAGCTAGGGCGGCGAGCGCGGCGGAGGCAAGCTGGCGCGTGCGCGCGCGGCAGGCGGAGTCGCGCACTTCGATTTTTTCCGCGGCATGGAAGCTGACCGCGGCTTTTTCCTTCCGATTCAGCTTCGCGTTCATGTCACCAAGCAGGAGCTGGAAAACGGGGTTTTGCGGATACTGCTTCACGAGCGGCTCGAGCAACTCCGCCGCCCGCTCGTATTTCTCATCGTAATTGCGCAGGTTCTTCGCGAGATAGAAACGCGCTTCGACGGCGGTTAACTCGCCCTTCTGCATGCCGAGCTCGAGCTGACGCAGGCCTTCGTGCTTGCTGCCGCCGGGGATGCCCATGAAAAAGCGCAGCAGCTTCACGATGGGCGAAAGCGTATCCACGTAGTAGTTGTAGAGGCCGAGGCCCGTGTACGCGTCGGCCAGCTCGGGATCGAGTTGCTTCGCGCGCAGAAAGTGCTCGCGGGCCTTCACGCCGGCGCGGGCCGTGGCGCGCTTTTCTTCGCGCGCGGCAAGCAGCCGCGCCTTGAGCGCGTAACCCATTCCCGCATAGAGCCGCATCTCGGCTGAATCGGTCTGCGCAATGCGCGTCTCGGCAAGTGCGATGGTCTTGTTGGCGAGCGCGAAGTACGCGTCGTCTTCGGGCGCGCGCGGCCGGCGCCAGACGTCGATCAGGTTCCACTTGAGCTCACAGGAAGCACAGTAGATTTTCCACCAGCGCGCGTTGACCTCGAGCAGATAGCCGAGCGGATTGTCCGGCCGCTGCTGCTGGAGTTTGCGGAAGGATTCGATGGCGGCGTCGGGATCGCCCGCGTACATCTGCTGCAGGCCTTGTGTTGCTTCGGGCGGGAGGTTGAGCTTCCCGGCGTGGGCAGAAACGGCACAAAGGAACAGGATTGCGCTCAGCGCCGCGACGCAGAAGAGCGAAATGCGGAACAGGAGAGCCTTCATGCTCTTTTCTGCCAGCCGAGCAGCCACGACGCCGAAACGTACATGACGAAACATTCCGCCGCAAAAGGAATGAAGCCAAGGTAGCCCGGCGCGGGCATCTCAAAGATTTTCCAGTGCTGGAACATGGGGAAGATGTAGTGCCACTTCGCCGCGGCCCAATAGTTCCAGAATTCCCACAGCCATCCGCACACCCAGCCTGAGACGAGCAGCGAATAGAGCCAATTCCGGCTGCCGCGCTCGAGGTCGCCCGTGAGCGACGGCAGGCCAAGACGATGGTTAATGGGATCGAGCAGCAGAGCGAAGCCGACCCAAACGAGCGCAAACAGGTACGCCGCGATTTGCCGCGGCGCCACGAGCGGCGCGGCCAGCAGCAAGGCGCCGATCACGGCGGCTACTGTTTCACCGCGGCGAGAACAGCGCACCGGCGGCGCAGGGTGCGCAAACCAGCCAAAGGCCGCGACCACGTCCGCCGTGACCAGGATTCCCGGCGTGATCGTCGCAAACGACCACGCGTAACCCAGCCAGCGCGCAGGGAGATTCATCGGCAGGCCCACGTAGGCCCAGTTCTCGAGCCGCAGGTTGTATAGCTCGAAGATCAGCCACAGCGGGATGGAAAGCAGCGCCATGCGGGGCAGCTCGCCGGGTGCATTGCGTAGCCGCGAGCGGCCCGTCATGGCGAAAACGGCGGCGTCGGCGATGAGGATGTACGCGGTCCACGCGAGCGGCGTGAAATAGGTGGCCACCGGCTCGACGCCGCGGAACATCAGCCACTCCGCGCCCGCCAGCGCTGCAAGCCCCAGCCAGCCGTGCGGCGGAAACGCGCGCGCGCGGCGCCGCAGAAATTCGGCCACCAGAATGGTGAGCGTTGCCGCCGTGAGGACCACTCCCAGCTTGGTCATACGCGATTGATGGTAGCGCACTCGCGCGATTTTTGGCGCGCCTCGGGGCATCTGCTATGCTTTGGGTTCTTTTGACCACATGACGGGCGAAGCAGCCAAACTCGAGCGCGGCCTGGGCCTGAAAGAAGCCACGGCCCTCAACATGATCGACATGGTGGGCATCGGGCCCTTCGTGACGATCCCTCTGGTGATCCAGTACATGGGCGGGCCGCAATGCCTGCTGGCGTGGCTGGCGGGCGCGCTGCTTTCCGTGCTCGACGGCTTCGTGTGGTCGGAGCTGGGCGCGGCGATGCCGCAGGCCGGCGGCAGCTACGTGTTCCTCCGCGAAGCGTACGGGCCCGGGCGCTGGGGCCGGCTGATGTCGTTCCTCTTCATCTGGCAGACGCTGATCCAGGCGCCGCTGGTGATGGCGTCGGCGGCCATCGGCTTCAGCGAGTATTTCGGCTATCTGGTGCCGCTTGGCCCTGTGGCCGAACGCATCGTGCGCGCCGCGCTGATCTTGCTCCTCACCTTTCTTCTGTACCGGCGTATCGGAGCGATCGGCAAGATCTCGCTGCTGATCTGGGTGGGCGTCATCGGCACGATCGGATGGCTGATTTGGGGCGGCGTGACGCACTTCGATGCGCGGCGCGCCTTCGATTACCCCGCGGGCGCGTGGAATCTTTCCTGGGTGTTTTTCCTCGGGCTGGGCCAGGCCACCGTGAAGACGATGTACACCTACCTCGGGTACTACAACGTGTGCCACCTCGGCGGCGAGGTGAAAGATCCCGAGCGCGTGATTCCGCGGAGCATATTTCTTTCGATCGGCGGCATCGCCGTGCTGTACCTCGCGATGCAAATCAGCATTCTGGGCGTCGTACCCTGGCAGCAAGCGCAGACGTCGAAGTTCATTGTGAGCACGTTTGTCGAAACGCTCTACGGACCCTTCTGGGGCAAAGTGGCGACGGGGATGATCCTGTGGGTCGCGTTCGGGTCGCTGTTTGCGCTCACGCTGGGGTATTCTCGGATTCCCTACGCCGCCGCAACAGACGGGAATTTCCTGGCCGTGTTCGGCCGCGTACATCCGACCAAGCATTTCCCGCATGTCTCGCTGCTGGCGCTGTGCGGCACAGGGCTGGTATTCAGTTTGCTCTTCCGGCTGGGCTTCGTGATCAGCGCGATCATCGCGATGCGTTGCCTGGTGCAGTTCATCGGGCAGGCGGTGGGCCTGATGATGCTGCGGCGGCGCTGGCCGTCCGCGCGGCTGCCGTTTAAGATGTGGCTGTACCCGTTGCCGGCGCTGGCGGCCATTAGCGGATGGGCACTGATTTTTCTCTCCACGCGCTGGCTGGCGCTGGCAGCCACGGGCGTGATGGCACTGGGGGTGGGCGTGTTTCTGATCCGCGCGCGAGCGCAGAACGAATGGCCCTTCGACAGGGCTCAGGGCGAGCCGCTTGCCGGGGCGGCGCGATGAAGGTGCGCTGGCTGGCGGTGCCGGTTTGCATCGCGCTGGCTGCACTCCCGGCACGGGCGCAGAGCCTGCCGGAAGCGCTCGAAGCCATCCAGCGCGCGCGCGTGACCACGCGCATCTTGTTCATCACCGCTCATCCGGACGACGAAGCAGGCAGCTTACTTTCTTACTTAGCGCGCGGACGCTACGCCGATGTGGCTCTGCTCACGCTGACACGCGGCGAGGGCGGACAGAACGCCATCGGCCCTGAGCTCGGCCCGCAACTCGCCGCCATCCGCAGCCAGGAACTCCTGGAAGCTACGCAGGTGCAGGGCGTGAAGCTCTTTTTCACCCGCGCGCCTGACTTCGGCTTTTCAAAAACGCTGGAGGAAACGCTGAAGATCTGGGGAGACCACACCCTAGCTGACATGGTCCGCGTGATCCGCACCCTGCGCCCGAACATTATCATCAACGGCTGGGATACCACACGCAGCGGCCACGGAAATCACCAAGCCTCCGGCTATCTTACGCCGAAAGCCTTTGAGGCCGCTGCCGATCCGGCCGCTTTTCCCGATCAACTGGCCGAAGGCTTGAAGCCCTGGCGTGCTTCGCTGCTGCTGCAGCCGGCGCGCGGCGAAGGCGCCAACCGTTGGCCCGTTCCCATTGAAGAGATTTCTCCGATCTGGGGAAAGAGCCACGTGCAATTCGCCGCGGAGGCGCTGCTTCATCACCGATCACAGGGCGTAGCTGGGTTCGTGGGCTCACCCTTTTTCCGCCGGACGTACACGCTTGAGCGGGCGGATGGCGCCGCCTTCGATTCCGCGGCGCTGTCCGAGCCGCTTGCTTCACTCGCTGCGCGATTCCCCGCGTTGGACTCGCAATTGCGTTCAGCTTTGGAACCGGCAGACCGCTCGCTGGCTGCGGCGTGGCAGGCGGCGCTCAGGCTCGACTGGCCGGGCGCGGTGAAGGAGCTGGCGCAGGCCGGGAGCCGCATCGTGGAGCTCCAGGCCGTGCTGGGCTCGCAGGTGCCCGCCGAAGCGCAGTGGGAACTCGAGCGCGTTCGCGCGCACATTGATACTGCGCTGTTGAAGGCCGCGGCGTTTGAGATCGAGGCACGCGCCGACCGTAGTGAAGTGGTCGCAGGAGAAAGTTTCACGGTGCGCGTGGGAATTCGCCGGCGCGCGGGAACGTTCGCCGACGTGGGCAAGCCGATGCTTGTGCTCCCGCGCGGCTGGAGCATCACGAAAGAAGATACGGACGCTTCGGGCGCTCCGCGATTCACGGTTGCCGTTCCAAGGGGAACCGAGACGCTCCACGCGCCCGATGAGTGGATGCTGCCCGTGCCGCCGCCCCTCATGCGGGCGCGCGTCCGCGCTGTTGTGGAGGGCTACGCCTTCGAGGTGGAAGCGCCCGTGATGGCGCAGCGAGTCACGTCAACGCGGGCGGATGTGCTGCCAGTGATGCTCGTTTCCGCCGTGACGATTTCCGTCGAGCCGCACCAGTTTGTACTGCCCATCGAGCGCCCAGGGAAGGGGTTAGAAGTGCTGGCGCGCGTCCACTATTACGGTTCAACGGCCGCCAAGATCAGGGCGGGCGTTGCGGCGCCAGCGGGATGGAGAGTCTCCCCGCCCCAGGAACTTGAGTTCGCGGGCCCCGGTGACCAGCTTGTGCGCTTCGAGGTGACACCCCCGGCAAACCCCGCGGCGGGCAACTACATCCTGCGAGCCTCCGCGCAGCGTGGCGGCGAAACGTTCAGCACTTCGCTCGAGCCATTGCCCACCTTGCCGACGCGCCTCTGGAGCGAACCTTCGCAGGTGGCGGTGCATGTGTTTGACGTGGCTGTGCCCGCAGGGCTGCGCGTGGGCTACGTCGCTGCGGAAAACGATCCCATCCTCGATGCGCTGCGACAGGTGGGCGTCCAGGTGGAGTTGCTCGATCCGGTGGCGCTCGCGTTTGGCGACCTGAAGCGCTTCGACGCGATTGCCATCGGCATCCGCGCCTACGAGTTGCGCGGCGATTTGGCGCGCGCCAATCAGCGTCTGCTCGACTACGCCGCGGCAGGCGGTACGCTTGTCGTGCAGTACCAGCGGAACGCCATCTGGGATTCCTTGAAGCCCGGTCCCTTCCCGGCCACGATGGGCCAGGTCACGCTGCGCACGACCGTCGAAGATTCTCCCGTGCGGTTCCTAGCGCCCGATCATCCTGTGCTGAATTTTCCGAACAAAATCACGGGGGCGGATTTCGAGGGCTGGATTCAAGAGCGCGGGCTCTATTACTGGCGCGAGTGGGACTCACACTATCAGCCGATTCTCGGACTGCGGGATCCCGGCGAAGACGAGATGGACGGCGGCTTGCTCTACGCACGCACGGGGAAGGGCGTGTACACCTATACTGGTCTCGCATTCTTCCGGCAATTGCCGGAGGGAGTACCCGGCGCGTACCGACTCTTCGTCAATTTGCTCAGCCAATCGCGCGCCAAGCCCAAAGGCGAGAAGTGATGCTCGCGCGCGAATCTGAATCGGCGCTTCAGCAGCCGCTGCCCAGATTCATCGAGCCTCGCGTGGCGCGCATCCCCGAGGGCTGGTTCCACATGGGCTGCGCAACCGGCCGCGAAGACGAACAACCGGTGCATCGCATCTGGGTGGACGCGGTTGCGTTAGCTATCCAGCAGGTCACGAACGCCGAATACGCCCGCTTCCTCGCCGACACGAAGCATCCTGCGCCGTTGCATTGGGACGATCCGAACTTCAATCACCCGCAGCAGCCTGTCGTCGCGCCTTCGTGGTTTGACGCCGCGGCGTATTGCGAATGGCTCAACCGCATGACGGGCCGCCGCTATCGTTTGCCCACGGAAGCTGAATGGGAGCGCGCGGCGCGTGGCGGAGCGGAAGGCGCCCTCTACGCGTGGGGCGACACGCCGCCCGAATCATTGCCCGATTATGCGCAGCGTTGGAAGACAGGGCCGGAGTTCGTGGGCCTGTACGCGCCGAACACGTATGGGCTCTTCAACATGGGCGACAACGTCCACGAGTGGTGCGCCGATTGGTACGACGCGCGCTACTACGCGCGTTCGCCGGAGCGCAACCCGCGCGGCCCCGAGGAAGGTGCGCGGCGTGCCTCGCGCGGAGGCTCCTGGCGGCATCACATCAAAGTGTCGCGCTGCGCGGCGCGCTCGAGCATCCCTCCGGAATTCAAGTACGCCGATTACGGCTTCCGCGTGGCCCGCGACATCTGAGACACATACATTCGCTCGAGCGAAGGCGGCGTCGCGGCGCTGTGCTATTCTGCGTGCGCGCGATGAGACGCTGCGCGATCAGGGGGTAGCTATGAGGTCGAACAGGCCGGCTCGAGAATTCGCCTTCATTCTACTGGTGCTGGCGATGGTGGCTGCGCCCGCTCTTGGGCAACGGAAGCAGCAGAAGCCGCAGAAGGGGGACAAGTCGGCGCTGACGCCACCTCAGCCTGATGAGCAGGTGGTGGACACGCGGATTTCGGAGATGCTTGCCGCCTGGCAGATCGGCAACGTCGAGCTACTGCATCAGTATTATGCCGATGACGCTACGGTGGTGAGCGGCAACTGGGAAGCGCCCGTGGCCGGCTGGGCCAACTACGAGCAGGGATACCGGGCGCAGCGCCAGCGCGTCGAGGGCGTCACGCTGGACCGCTCGAACACGTTGATCGCCGTGCGCGGCAACTTCGCTTGGTGCGACTATCAGTGGCAGTTCACGGCGGTGGTGGACGGCAAGCCGAGCATCGCGCGCGGCCATACGACGCTCGTCTGGGAGAAGCGGAATGGCCGCTGGCTCGTCGTTCACAACCACACTTCGCTGGTCGGAGAAATGAAGGAGATTACGCCCGCCCCGGCGCCTAAACCTCCAGCGTCTGAGCCGGCCGTGCCGGGCCGCTAGCCCCGGCTTGAGTGCCGGGGTCCCGTCAGAAGCTCTTCAAGCCTTCCCAAATCCACATGCCTGCGATCACCAGCAGCAGTACGCCCGAAGCAACGCCAAAGGCCGCGATCGGCCTGGAGAGCCGGACGAGCCTCTGCAAAATTTCTCGTTGCTCGTTGGCCATGTGCTCCTCGGCCTTGTCCAGAAAGAGCTGATCCTCTTCTTTGGTGGAGAGGATGCTGCGGTAGATCAGCAGGATAACCAGGACCGCGGTGATGACAGCCCAGACAAGCAGCAGGTAAGCCAGTGGTCCCCAGCTTGGAGTTTCCATGGTTCCCTCCCTGCGGGACTTCTACTCCCCGGGTACCGGACAACCCCTTCGGGTTGGGCCGAAGGGGGACCCTCGCTGGGGGGATTATAGCACTGGAAGAAAAGGAGGGATTACGCCTTGCGCTCTTTGGCCGCAGGGAAAGCGGAGGGGAAGTGGATGCCCCAGAAGTCTTCCACAGGAGTGACGGCTTCGACGCCCGTATCCCAGCGGCCTTCGGTTCTTTCCTCGGCGACCCAGACCACGCGGAAGGTCTCCTTTTCGTGGGAAAAGCCGTGGGTTACCTCCACACTGCTGCTCATTTTGAGCAGTGACGTGACGCGGATCAGCGCGCCGAAACGGCTGACCACGGCGGTCTCCGCATCTTCTTCCACGGGGCGGTTGTCCTGCCCCACGGCTTTCACCTGCACGGGAACGCGAATCAGCACGCGTTCGCCGCGGCGCTTTTCGTGTATGCGAGTATCGCTGGGCATTGGATTGCTCGTCCGAGAGAGAAGCAGAACCGCAATCTAATCTAAGGGCCTGCCGGGAGCGAGTCAATGCCAAGCTGCGCCCAGTTTTCCGAATTGCCATCGCGGCCCCCGGGCAGCCCGCGTTGACAAACCGCAGTGCGCGCGGGCAGAATGAATTTGCCTCGTTAGGCCGCACTTGTGCCCAAGTGGCGGAACTGGCAGACGCGCTAGATTCAGGGTCTAGTGCCCGCAAGGGTGTGGAGGTTCGAATCCTCTCTTGGGCACCATACATTACAAGACACTTACGCCGTAGAAGGAGCCGCCGAAGAAATGGGGAGAGCCTCTCCATGCTGAGATTCCTCCGAACCAATAGCCTCCTTCAACTGCTCGTGCTCGCGGCGCTGGCGCTGGCGTGCGCGCGGGCTCGGAGCAGCCGGGACCTGCCGGTTGAGAAAATCAAGCTGCCGTCGGGCTTCACGATCAGCGTCTATGCCAGCGACGTGCCCGGCGCGCGCTCGATGGCGCTGAGCCACGCGGGGACACTCTTTGTCGGCACGCGGGACGAGGGCAAGGTCTACGCCATCCGCGACCTCAACCACGACGGCCGCGCCAACCAAGTCATTATCATTGCGCGCGGGCTGAACATGCCGAATGGCGTGGCCTTCCGCGATGGCGCCTTGTACGTCGCCGAAGTCAGCCGCGTGCTGCGCTTCGACAACATCGAAGCCCGGTTGGAGAACCCGCCGCAGCCCCTGGTCGTCAACGACAGCTTCCCCCGCGACCGGCATCACGGCTGGAAGTTCATCCGCTTCGGGCCCGACGGGAAGCTCTATGTTCCGGTCGGCGCGCCCTGCAACATCTGCGAGCCCGGCGACGAGCGCTACGCTTCCATTCTGCGCATGAATCCCGACGGTTCTGGCCTGGAAGTGTTTGCCCGGGGCATCCGCAACACGGTGGGCTTCGATTGGGATCCCGGGACCCGCGAACTCTGGTTCACCGACAATGGCCGGGACATGCTGGGCGACGATCGGCCGCCGGACGAGCTCAACTACGCGCCGCAGAAAGGCATGCATTATGGATTTCCGTATTGCCATGGGAGCAACATCGCCGACCCAGAATTCGGCCGCAAGCGCAACTGTTCTGAGTTTACGCCGCCGGCCATCGAGCTTGGCCCACACGTGGCCTCACTGGGGATGCGCTTCTACACCGGCACGATGTTCCCGCCCGAGTATCGCAATCAAATCTTCATCGCAGAGCACGGCTCGTGGAACCGCACCCGGCCCATCGGCTACCGTGTGACGCTTGTGCGGCTGCAAGGCAACCGCGCGGTGAAGTACGAGGTCTTCGCGGAAGGCTGGCTTGAAGGCGAGCGCCCCTGGGGCCGCCCCGTGGATGTGCAGGTGATGCCCGACGGCGCGCTGCTCGTTTCGGACGACTACGCCGGCGCCATCTACCGCATCGCTTATAGAAAGTGAGACTCCCGCAGACATTCGGCTATATGCGCGGAATGAAATTGCTTGCCTGGCCGTCTTCCAGTAGAATGCGCCGCCATGGCGACTGAAACCCGTGTGGAAGCGCATCCCGGCTCGCGCGCCGGCCAGCATGTGCTCGAAATCCATGGCCCGATCACCGTCGCCAGCGTGCCCGCGTTTCAGGATGCGGTGAAGGCTTCGACGGGCTCGGCCATGATCGTAAATCTCGCGGACGTGCCGTTCATTGATTCCTCCGCCATCGGCGCGCTGGTCCAGGCGTACGCTTCCTGCCAGCGCTCGGGGCGCAAGCTGGCGCTCGCGGGCCTAAACCACCGCGTCCGTGCCCTATTGAAGATCACGAGCCTCGATGTCCTGTTCGCGACGTTCGGCACGGTGGCGGAAGCCGAAGCCGCCCTCGCCTGAGAGCTCCGGATCCATCTCAAGAAAGCAAAGGGGAGGCGGCCCAGGTCGTGCCGCCTCCCCGATGTGTCCCTCGCAGGGACTCCTCCCGGTTCAACGGAGGTGAACCGGGCCGGTTTCGTGTTGACCTACTTCTTCGAACACGGCCGCGCAGAAAAAGTTGTGGACGTGCAGCGCGCCTCAACCCGGTAGAATCGGAGCGCCCGTTGGCTTGCCCCTACATCACCCACCATGCCGCAACACGAAGAACTGAGCGAACAGCAGGTGCTCGCGCACCTGGCACGCGCACGCACGGGAGCGAACCTCCGCGAAATCGCGCACGCGCTCGGACTGCAGCACGCGGGCCGGCGTGAACTGAAAAAGATCATCGCGCGCCTCATGCGCAAAGCCGAAATCGAAGAGGTGCGCAACGGCCGCTTTCGCCTGGCGGCGGGAGCCAAGCCTCCAGCAGCTCAACCCGCGCGCCGAGAAAGCCGGCCGGCTGGTGCGCCGCACGCCACCAAGACCGACACCAACCTGATCAGCGGGCGGCTGGTGGCGCATCGCGATGGCTACGGCTTTGTGGTGCCGGACGAGCCGGTCGTGGGCATGGAAGGAGACCTTTTCATCGGCCGCGCGGCGTTGGGTGACGCCATGCACGGCGACCGCGTGCAGGCGCGCATCGAGCGGCGCGGGCGCGCCGGAAGCGACGGGCGCGCTGAGGGCCGCATCGTGCGCATCCTCGCTCGCGCGCACGCCACCGTCGTGGGCATCTTCCGTTACGGCGACCGCGGCAATTCCGTTGTACCGTACGAGGCGCGCATTCTGCACGAGATCGTGATTCCGCCGGGCGATGAGCTGACGCCGGAGCTGCGTGAGAAGTTCGGCGTGCAGGCACGCGGCCGCCGCGCGCGCCTACCGGAACTCGATGGGGCGGTGGTGGATGTGGAGCTGACGCGCTTCCCCGGCCGCGGCGTCGCGCCCGCGGGACGCGTGGTGGCTATACTCGGCCGGCCGGGTGATTTCGGAGTAGACGTTGAAATCATCATCCGCAAGCACCATTTGCCTCACGTGCTGCCGGATGAAGTGCTCGAAGATGCGCGGCGCGTGGCGCGCCCGGTGGGCGAAGCCGATCTCGCGGGCCGGCAGGATTTCCGCTCGCTGCCCATGGTGACGATTGACGGTGAAACGGCGCGCGATTTTGATGACGCGGTGCACGTCGAGCGGCTGCCAAGCGGCCGCTGGCAGCTCCAGGTGCACATCGCCGATGTGTCGCACTACGTGCGCCGCGGCTCAGCGCTCGACCGAGAGGCGCGCCTGCGCGGCACGTCCGTTTATTTCCCCGACCGCGCCGTGCCCATGCTGCCCGAGGCGCTCTCGAACGATGTCTGCTCGCTCAAGCCGGCGGTGGAGCGGCTGGTGATGAGCGCGCTGATGGAAATGGACGGCGAGGGCAAGATTGTGCGCGCGTCGTTCACGCCGGGCGTGATCCGCTCGGCGGAGCGCATGACGTACACGAACGTTAACAAGGTGCTCGAAGGCGAGCCGGAAATGACCGCGCGCTACGCGCACCTCGCCGGGCGCTTTCGCGCCATGCGCGAGCTGGCCCTGCTGCTGAACGCGCGCCGCACCAAGCGCGGCTCGATTGACTTCGACCTCCCGGAGCCGGTGATCGAATTCGACGAGCTGGGCCGCATGGTGAAGATCATGCGCAGCGAGCGCAACATCGCGCACCGCATCATCGAGGAATTCATGCTCGCCGCGAACGAAGCCGTGGCCGCGTATCTCGAGCGGCGCGGCATCGCGTCTTTGCACCGCGTGCACGAGAAGCCCGACGCGAAGAAGGTGCTCGAATTCGAGGAGCTCGCGCACGCGTTCGGCTATTCACTTGGCGTGGCGGACTTGGCCGAGCGACGCATCGCCGTCAAACACGGCCGCGTGCCCGTGCGCGCTGAAGCCGGACGCCGCGGGCGCCCTTCGGCTTCGCTTAGGGCGGGTGGCCGCGAGCGGCAGATGAGCGTTGCTCTGCCGGGCGCGATGGAGATCGACATTCAGCCACAGCACTACCAGCGCCTGACGGTGAAGATCGCCGGCAAGCCCGAGGAGCGCATCCTTTCCTACCTCATGCTGCGCTCGCTGAAGCAGGCGCGCTACACCGCCGATCCGCTGGGCCACTTTGCGCTCGGCTTCGACCAGTACACGCATTTCACCTCGCCCATCCGGCGCTATCCCGACCTGATCGTGCACCGCGTGCTGAAATGGGCGCTGGAGCATCCGGATGCGCACGGGGCTCCTGCCGCGAAGCACGTCTACGCGAAAGCGCACGGCGAGGCTTCGCTTGGGCCCTATCATCGCGGGGAGCTCGAAGAGATCGCCGAGGAATCCTCCGAAGCGGAGCGCCGCGCCGATGGCGCCGAGCGCGAGTTGATGGACTGGAAGACGGCGCAGTTCATGGAGCAGCACCTGGGCGAGGAATACGACGCGCTGGTGACCTCCGTGCAGAAGTTCGGCTTTTTCGTCGAGCTCATGGAAACCTTCGTTGAAGGCCTTGTGCCCATCAACCGCTTGGAAGAGCTCACCGACGAGCGCTGCTTTTATCGTGAGCACGATCACTCGATCGTCACGCAGCGCGCCCGGCGCGCCTGGCGGCTGGGCGACCGCCTGCGCGTCGTGGCCGAGCGCATCGATCCGATGCGCCGCCGCGTGGAGTTCGCGCCCGTCGTTGCTCCGGCGCGGAAGCGCTGACGCCGCGGGCTTTTCATCGCCGGGCGCTTGCGGTATCTTCTTCTGCTCTTGCGAGGTGGCGCGTGGCGATCCGGACTTGCCCGCTCTGCATGGCGAAGGTCCCGGCTGGATGGATGGCGGCCTATTCCGACGGCATGGAATGTCCCGGCTGCAAGACGCGCCTCGGCGTAGCCGATGCGAGCCGCATGCTCGCGACGTTCGCGGGCCTGCTGGCGGCGGGGCTGGTCTGGCGGCTGACGCGCGACGCCTCGGGCATGCTGAGCTTTGTGCTGCCGACGGTGTACGCATTCCTCGGGTACAGCATTGTCTCGCCGCTCTTTCTGATGTTCACCGCGGACCTGCGCGTGCGTCCCGCTGAGGCTGTGCCCGAGCCCGCGCCGTCTGCGGGGCACGGCCACGGCGGTCATCACTAGCCTTCTGGCCGGAGACTAATCTGCCCCATCTTTCGTACTATTGACCCTCTCCATTGCCGGGCCGAGACTCGCCGTATGGCCCGGTATCCAGCCCTACTGGGGCGTCGCGTAGAAGTGACGTATCGCGCAGGCAACATTTTCCTGCCCGCCACGGGCACGCTTGTGGGCGATTCCGGCAAATCCATCTTCCTCGAAGAGCACGTCCAGCAGCACGGCACGGCCAAGAACTTCCGCTGGGAAATCCCGTATCTGAGCATCGTCCGGTTGGAGGAGCGCTCCGCGCCGCCCGAAACCCCGCAAGACCCACCCCTAAGAGCGCGGGAGGCTGCGGCGTCTGGCGCTGGCCTGCTTCCCCTGAAGAATCGTCCCGGAGAAGCCTGACGTCTCTGGCCAGCCCTCCACGTCTGTGAGCGCGCCCTGGCGTGCTAGACTCCACTAATATTTTGCAATTACAGGCGCACGCCTGCTTCATGGGAGGCCGTTGGTGAAACCGACCGTAGGATTGATTGGCCTGGGCCTGATGGGGCGTCCGATGGGCGCGAACCTGCTGAAGGCAGGCTTTCCGCTGGTGGTGTGGAACCGCACGCGCGCGCGGGCAGAGGCGCTCGCACAGCAAGGCGCGCGTGTGGCCAGTACGCCGCGCGAAGCTGCGGCAGCGTGCGACGTCCTGCTCACGATGGTAAGTGATCCCCCCGCCCTCGAATCCGTCCTGTGGGGAGTGGACGGTGCGCTGGCGGGGCTGCGCCGCGGCAGCGTCTATGTGGATTCGAGCACGGTTTCGCCGGCGCTTGCCCGGCGCATCGCCGTGGCCTGCGCCGAGCGCGGAGCCGAATTCCTTGACGCCCCGGTAACAGGCGGCACTTGGGGCGCGGAAAAAGGCGAGCTGGTGTTCATGGTGGGTGGCAATGCGGAGATGCTCAAGCGCGTCGAGCCCGTGCTCGGCGCAATGGGCAAAAAATGGTTCCACCTCGGCGCGCACGGTGCCGGGCAAACAGTGAAGCTAGCCATGAACATGATTCTCGCGCTGCAGGTGGACGCGCTCGCCGAGGCGCTCGCGCTGGTGACTTCCTCAGGTGTGGCGGGCGAGCGGCTGATCGAGGTGCTGCAGTCGAGCATGGCGCGCGCCCAGGTGCTCGATGTAAAGGCGCCGATGATGCTCGCGGGCAAGTACGCTCCGAGCTTCCCGCTGCGGCTGATGCACAAGGATCTGGGCCTGGCGCTCGAGCTCGCCAACCAGACGGGCGTGCCGCTGCCGGCCACCGCCGCGGCGCGCGAGATCTACAACGCAGTGAAAGGCGCGGCGACGGAAGACGTAGACTACGCCGCCGTCGCCCGCTTCTGGGAGAAGGCGCCGCGCTAGGGTTTTGCGGTGGGCGGGAAGAAGCACATGGGCAGATCGCGCGAAGTGCGCAGTCCCGCAGGGGCATCGAGAATCGCCGGAATCGCGTTCACCACGACCGAGGCCGTCGCAATATCGCCGTGCATGCCGCCGGGAACGGTCATGCGGATGTTGGGCTGCCCGCTGAGCTCGACGGTGTCGCTCGGATCCTTTGCGCCGATGTACATCTGCAGCGCCATGTAGATTTTTTCCTGCCCGCCGACGAGCCCGCGCGCAATCTGGTGGACGCCGGCCGCCTGCCCCGGCTCGACCGTCAGAAACTCGGTGACGACGCGCTCCTTGGCCACGACAGGCTCGATCGCTTCGGTGATTTCGTCGACGCCGAGGCCCAGGCCATCGGAGACCATAGCCACCGATTCTGGCAGGCCGTGGTGCTTGATGACCCCGGCCGCCACCTGCGCGCGGAATTCTTCGACTGTCATCCCCGCGCCGATTTTTTTCTGCAGCGGCAGGCGGCGCTTCGAGGCGTCCAAGATGCGGATGGCCTTCGCTGCGTCCACGCGCTGCGAAACCGCGGCCAGCGTGAGCACCAGCTTATCCATCACGAAGCCGGGGTTTACCCCGGTGCCTATGAGCGCCACGCCCCAGGCTTTGGCTTCCGCATCGAGTTTTGCAGCGATTTCGGGATACTTGCGGAAGGGATAGGAAAGCTCCTCGCACGTCGAGACCACGCAGGATTCCGCGGCCAGGCATGCCATCAACTGGTCCACGACGCTCGGCAGTTGCGACGACGTTGAGTGGATGACGATGTCCGCGGCTTCGCCCAGCACCGCGCCTGCATCGGCGGAGACGCTGACGCCCCAGGGCGCGTCCGGCGCGCCGACGACTTCGCCCAAGTCGCGGCCTGCCTTTGCAGGATCCGTATCAATCGCGCCGATGATCTCGATGGCTTGCTTTTCGCGCATCAGGCGCACAATGGCTGCGCCGATGGGTCCGACGCCGTATTGGACTGCGCGAATCTTCTTTTTCAAGTTGGCTCCCTGAATTTTCAGCTGCGCTGGCTGCCTCCGGGCGGCGAAGCGCCGGGTGCGCAGGCACGGGTGCGGAATCGAGCGAATACCATAAAGGAAACCCACGTGTTCTTCAACCGGATTCGGGCCGCGCGCCCGCCTTGCTCGCCGCGCACGAGGGCGGCATAATGCTCGCGGCGCGAACGTGACCCTCTGCCTGCCTCTTTTCCTCTCAGCAGATGCCCCAACGCACGCGCCTGCGGGCGCCGTTCGATGAGCGCGCCCGGAAAATCCCCGCGGTGGCTCGGACCCGCGCTTCGCGTGGCCGGCGGGCTGTTGATTTTGGCGCTGCTGCTTCGCTTCCTGCCCATGCAGCAGCTTGGTGCGGCGCTCTCGCGGGTTCCGCTTGCGCTGTGGCTGCTCGTGCTGTTCGGCTATCTGAGCGCGCACCTGATCGGCGTGCTGAAGTGGCGGTTGATGATCAACCTCGCGGGCGCACGAATCTCGCACGTGCAGGCGGCGCGCTGCTACTTCGCGGGGCTGTTCAGCACGCTGTTTCTTCCTTCGATTGTGGGTGGCGATGTGGTGCGACTGGGCCTGGCGATGCGCTTTGCGCGCAACCGCCTGGGTGCGCTGCTGGGGAGCCTGCTCGACCGCATGCTGGACGTGGCGGCGCTGGCGAGCGTAGCGGGTCTGGGTGCGCTGCTCGTGCCGGGCGCGCTCAACACCGAGTACCGCATCGTTTTTCGTTGGACTGCAGTAGCCGCCGCCGCGGCCGTGATCGCGGTTACCGCCGCGGCCGTGCTGATCCCTGCGCGATACCTCTCCTATCGCATGCGGCGGCGCCTGGTTCGTTTGCGCCAGGCCGGCCGCTCGACCGCCCGCCAGCCGGGGCATGTTCTGCTGGCGCTCACGCTGGCGATCACGGTGCAGACAAGCTTTGTATTGCTGACCGCCGTGATCGCGCGCGGCTGCGGGTTGAACATGCCTCTGCGCGTCTGGCTGTTTGCCTGGCCGCTGGCCAAACTGGTGGCGCTCGTGCCCGTCACGCAGGGAGGCATCGGCGTGCGGGAGTTGGCGCTTGCGACGCTACTGGCTCCGTTTGGCGCGGCGCCGGCGGTGACGGTAGCCGTAGGGTTGGTTTGGGAAGCCGTGATTCTGTCTGGAGGATTGCTGGCGGGCCTGATTTCTTTTCTACTTGGGCGCGCGGCCGCGCCGATGCCCACGGTGACTGATTCTGCGCCTCCGCGTTAAGGCCCGCCCACCTGGCGAATCCGGGAGACGGTGCCGGTGCTCAGGTTAGGTACGTAGAGTTCGCCTGCCTGGTCTTGCCCGAACGAAGCCGTGCTGTTGCCGCCGACGGAAAGATACTGTGTGCGAGTCCAGGCTCCCCCCGCGTCCTGCGTCAGAGTCCAGATGCGCCCGCTGATGAAGTCGCCGAAGACGTATGCGCCGCGCAAAGCAGGAATATTCGCGCCGTGGTAGACATAGCCGCCGATGACTGTTTCATCGCCCTGCAAATGGTCGTAGGTAAAGATCGGAAGCTTCAAGCCGGTCTGGTTACAGCCGGTCATAGGTGAAAAACACTGGTTGCCCTCCATGATGTTCCAGCCGAGGTTGTCCCCGCCGCTCACGATGTCCACTTCTTCAAAGCGGTCTTGGCCCACGTCGCCGACAAACAGGCGTCCATCCATGCGGTCAAAAGAAAAGCGGAACGGATTCCGCAGCCCGTAGGCCCAGATCTCGCCGCGCTTGCCGGCTTGCCCCACAAAAGGATTGCTCGGGGGTATCTTGTACGCGAGACCGGGTGAGGGTGCCGAATCCACATCAATGCGCAGCAGTTTGCCGAGGAGCGTGTTGACGTTTTGTCCGTTGCCCTGCGGGTCGCCGCCGCTGCCGCCGTCGCCGGAAGCAATGTAGAGGAAACCGTCCGGGCCAAACGCCAGGCCGCCGCCGTTGTGATTGGTGAAGGGCTGATCGTAGGTGAGCAGAATGGTCTCGGCTGTCAGCGCCGTATTTGAGCTCGGGGGAGATGCACGGTATTCGGCGATTACGGTTTGCAGGGTTCCGGTCAGCCGCCGCGTCGTGTAATTCACGAAGAAGCGTCCGTTGACGGCGTAGTTGGGATGAAATGCCAAGCCCAGCAGGCCTTCTTCGCCGCCGGATTCGATAAAGCCCGGAATTACGGAGAGATCGAGAAACGGCGTTGCCAGCACGTTGCCGCTCTGGATGATGCGGATGCGCCCGCCCTGCTCGACGACGAACAGCCGGCCGGAGCTATCGGCAGGCTGCTGAATATCGAGCGGGCTCGAAAACCCGGAGGCTACCTGCACCAACTCGAGTTGCAGGGAAGGCGGCGGAGGCGGCGGGGGCGCAGTGGATGTCCCGCTGCCGCAGCCGGAGATCACAAGCGCGAGAGAAAGGACCGCCGCGAATGGCCCGGCGGCCCCAAACTTGCGGGCTCGAAGAACTCGATCGAACACGCCACCCTCCCGAGCTGGTTCGTTCATTGTAACCGCTTGAGAGCGAGAGGGGTGTCGGCAAGTTGAGAGCTTGCTACCCCCCAGATTCCCCCAGGTCCAACTCCAGGAAGAGAGTGCCCGGCACCGGGTTGTAGCAGTACGGCGGGATTTCGCGGAAGCCGAGCACGCGATAGAGCCGGATAGCTTCCGTCATCGAGGGCAGAGTATCCAATTGCATGCGCGCATAGCCGATTGCGCGCGCTTCTTCGATCAGCCGCACGGCGAGCGCGCGGCCGAGCCGCAGGCCGCGATACACAGGCCGCACGTAGAGGCGCTTCATCTCGCACACGCTCGGCGCGAGCGGCCGCAGCGCGCCACAGCCCGCCGCTTCGTCGCCGGCCAGCGCAACCAACAGCCGGCCCTCCGGGGGCGCGTATTTCCCCGGCAGTGTGGCGAGTTCGCGCTCGAAGTTCTGGAAGCAAAGCTCGATGCCGAGCGCGCCGGCGTATTCCTGGAAGAGAGCGCGCGCCGTACGAACAAGCTCCGGGGATTCTGCGAGCACGATGCGGGGCACAGGCTTTCGTGTTGATCCGGCGCTTCGTGTTGCCGGCATAAGAACTCCAGGTGCGATGGCACCTGAAAAGTAGCAGTGCCCCGCCGTGCGCGCCAACAGCCAATTTGGATGAATCGAGTCGCCGCGCTGCAAAGCGGTCCTCCCGCGAGCCCTTCGCGGCGTTCACCCGAGGATGGAGACGGTTTCGAGGACGTGGAGGCCGAGTGACAAGTCACCGTGAATCTTCGCGCGCGCCCGCGCCGCTTCTTTGCTCAGTCCTTTGGTGAACAGACGCCAAGCGCGGGACCGGACCCAACCGGTGTTGCGCCGCCTACATGGGAGGCTGCGGCGCGCCTCCGCTCCCCGCAGGAGCAATGGACACGGTGGGGACGTTGGCCTTCTGCGCTTTGTCGTTCAGCGCGGGCAGATCCTTCTCGCGGAGCTCGTCCCATTTGGCGAGCACGGCGCCGATCTTCCGGCCGAGCTCCTCGAAGACGACGTAGGACACCTGCGTCGGTGCAGAATCGGCGCTATCCACCGAGGAGCCGAGCGCCATCAATTGGTCCGCAAGCATGATTGGATAGTTCAGCGGGTCTTCGGAGCTTTTCGACTTCACCTGAATCAGCGCTTCTTCAACCGCCGCCATCTTCTTGTTTAGATCCTCGGCGGCGCTGGTGAGGTCTTTCTGCTGCACGTCGCCGGCGAGGCGCTTGTGCAGAGCATCGAGCTGCACGCGCAGGCCGCGAATCTGATTCACCGCGCCGTGCGCGCGGCTCAGCAGTTCGCGGATCTTCAGGCCCAGATCGAGCTGCCTTTCCAGATCGGCCTGCGTGGCCGCAACGCGCGGGTCGGCTTTGATTTCGAGCTTCGCCGTGGAGCTCGCGCCGCCCAGGGTGAGCTTCACCTGGTAGTTGCCGGGCACCGCAACTGGCCCCACCGGCCGTCCGCCCCAGGAAACCGCGCCGGGCACGCGCGCTGGAGGCTCGTAGCGCAGATCCCAGACGAAGCGGTTGAGGCCCTCCACCGCAGTCAGGCGGTCGGACGTGCGCGCCGGTTCCGGGAACTCGGGAGGCGCTTCGGCTTCTTCGCGGCGCTGGCTCCAATACCGGCGCACAAGCTTGTCCTGCGCGTCGAGAATCTCGAGCGTCACCGCGTCTTTCGGCGCGACTTTCAGGTAGTAATCAATCACCGCGCCGGCGGGCGGATTTACGCCAACCGGCACATCCGGCGCGATCTGGAAGCCGCCGCCCCCGCGGAAGCGGTACGCGGGCGCCGGTTCGTACAACTGAATTTCTGCGCCGGCCGCTTTTTCGCTGAACTGCCGCAGCGGAGTGATGTCATCGAGGATCCAGAACGACCGGCCGTGCGTGGCGACGACTAGGTCGGCGTCTTTCACCAGGAGGTCATGCATCGGCGCGGTGGGGAGGTTCATCTGCAGGGATTGCCAGCGCGCGCCGTCGTCAAACGAAACGTACACACCGGTTTCGGTGCCCGCGAAGAGCAGCCCTTTGCGCTTGGGGTCTTCACGCACGGCGTGGACAAAGCTGTTGTCGGGCAGGCCGTTCGTGATTTTCGTCCACGACTTCCCGTAGTCGCTCGTCTTATAGATGTACGGGCGGAAGTCGTCGCTCCTGTGGCGGTCCACGGCAACGTAGGCCGTCGCGGCGTCGTGCGGCGAAGCATCAATGATGCTGATCATGCTCCATTCGGGCATGCCTTTTGGCGTGACGTTCGTCCAGGTTTTTCCTGCGTCGCGCGTGACGTGGACCCAACCGTCGTCCGTGCCCACCCAGATCAGGCCCTTCTCGCGTGGCGATTCAGCGACGGCGAAGATGGTGTCGTAATACTCGACGCTGGTGTTGTCTTTCGTGATCGGCCCGCCGGAGGACTGTTGCTTGGACTTGTCGTTGCGCGTCAGGTCGGGGCTGATCGCCGCCCAGCTCATGCCGCCGTCGGTCGAGCGGAAGAGCACCTCGGCGCCGTGGTAGAGCACGTTCGGGTCGTGCGGAGAAACGGCAATCGGCGCGGTCCACTGGAAGCGGTGCTTGAGCTCCGCGGCGCCCGAACCCATGGGATTGAGCGGCCAGGCAGAAATGTTCAGCGCCTGCCCGGTGCGCTTGTCGAAGCGCGTGATCAGCCCGTCGTAGGAGCCCGCGTAGACGACGTTCGGGTCGCGCGGGTCGGGCACCACATAGCCGCTCTCGCCACCGCCTACCGGATACCAGTCGGGGCGGTCAATCGTGCCGCGGTCGCTGCGGCTGGCAATCGCGACCGTCGAGTTGTCCTGCTGCGCTCCATAGACGTAGTACGGGAAACGCGTGTCGGCGGCGACATGATAGAACTGCGCGGTCGGCTGGTTGGTCTGCGGCGTCCAGCTTTTTCCGCCGTCAATCGTGATCGTGGCGCCGCCGTCGTTGCCGTTGATCATGCGCTGCGGGTCGGCGGGATCGATCCACAACCCGTGATGATCGCCGTGCGGGGCGGAGAGCGTCGTGAACGTCCGGCCGCCGTCAATCGAGCGGAATAGCCCCGTGTTCAGGATGTAGAGCGTGTCCACAGCCTTCGGGTCGGCGAAGATGTGGTGGAAATACCAGGCGCGCTGCGTGAAGCGGTGGTCGTCGTTGATGCGGCGCCAGCTCTCGCCGGCGTCATCGGAACGGTAGAGCCCGCCCTGCGCGGCTTCGATGAGCGCATAGACGCGGTTTGAATCCGCGCCGGAGACGGCAACGCCGATGCGGCCCAGGACGCCGCCCGGGAGGCCGTGGCCTTCGACACGCTTCCACGTTGCTCCGCCGTCGGTGGATTTGTAGAGCCCGCTGCCGGGGCCGCCGCTGGTCATGCTCCATGGCGTGCGGGTCGCTTCCCAAAGCGCGGCATAAAGAATGTGCGAGTTCGCGGGATCGAACCCCAGATCAATCGCGCCGGTTTTTTCGCCCTTGTAGAGAACCTTCTGCCAGGTCTTGCCGCCGTCGGTCGAGCGGAAAACGCCGCGCTCGGCGTTCGGCCCGTAGGCGTGGCCCAGCGCCGCGACGAACACAACGTCTGGGTTGCGCGGGTCCACGAGAACTTTGGCGATGTGCCGCGTGTCGGCTAGGCCGACGTGCGTCCACGTCTTGCCGCCATCGAGCGACTTGTAGACGCCGTTGCCGTACGAGATGTTGCCGCGGATGCAGGCTTCGCCCGTGCCGGCATAAATGACGTTCGCGTCCGAGGGCGCCACGGCAATCGCGCCGATGGAAGCAATGGACTGCTTGTCGAAGACGGGCGTCCACGTGACGCCGCCGTTCACCGTCTTCCAGACGCCGCCTGCAACCGCGCCGAAGTAATACGTCTTCGTGTTGCCCTCGACGCCTGTCACCGCCAGCACGCGCCCGCCGCGGAACGGGCCAACCAGGCGCCACTTCATGCCCTTGAACGTGTTTTCGTTGATGGCCTGCGCCGCGGCTGGCAGCGCGCACGCGATGAGCGCGAGCACACTGAGCGCTGCAACCACCGCCGCGCCGGCGAAACGCCGATACGTCCGCTTCATCGAAACCATTAGGCAACCTCCACAGGATGGCGCCGGAATTCTATCGCCGCGTGGAAGCCTAGGTGAAGAGGGAATTTGATGGCCCGCTGGCGGGAGCGCCGCGCTCGGTCAGGTGTGCCGGGGCGTGTGTTAGAATTGTAGCCAGGCAGGAGGCCCGTAGCTCAGTTGGTTAGAGCGCTACCTTGACACGGTAGAGGTCTGGGGTTCGAGCCCCCACGGGCCTACCATTTACCCCCTCCTGTTTACTACCTCAGGGCACGAAGTACCAAAGTACTATCTCGCGCCTGCAAAGGAAGGGCGAACAATGGGTGCGTCGGGATTGCGCGCAATTGTCTGCGAGGAGCTTGTTGTGGCTACCGATACGCTGACCAAAGAGACCCTTCCTGGGGCAGCGCAGGCGGCGGAAGATTCGGCCGCGAGCGCCCAGGCCCAGCATTCCCACACGGACGCCGTCTCGGCGGAGATCCCCGTCGTGGTCGATGCCTCGCAGTACACCGCATTTGTGCGCGGCCTCTCGAAGAGCGTCGCGCCGCTGCACGAAGAGACGCACACGGTGATCGTGTTTCCCAAGGGCGCGGTGATCCGCCTCACGGGAACCCTGGTGGCAGGCGACCGCCTGGTCCTGACGAATCAACAGAACGGCCTGCAGGCGCTTTGCCGCGTGGCGAGCATCAAAGCTCCTGCAGGCGTGAAGGGCTACGCCGAGGTGGAGTTCCTCCAGCGCGTGCCGGGTTTCTGGGAAGAAAATCCCCTGAGCGAAAAACGTGAGCCCGCGGCGCGGCCCGCAGCGGCTCCGCCCAAGCTCCAGATTGTGCGCAAGGATGAGCCCGCGCCGGCCGCGCCCGCGCAGGTACGTCCGCCGGCCGCGCCCGCAGAGCCGGCCAAGGCCGAATCGAAGCCTGCCACGGCCGAGAGCGCGCCTGCTCCACTGCCATTTGTGCGCGTGCCGGCCCCAGCGCCCGCTGCACCCGCACCTTCGAGCGACGCCGACGATCTCTTGGCCGCGGGACGCGAGGCTTCTCCGAAGCCCGGGGTATTTGGCAGCCGTTTTGGCGTCGAGGAGGCCAACGAGCAAACTGCCAAGCCAGCGCGGCCGCGTCGGCATTGGATGGTGGCGGTGGCTTGCGTCGCTGCGATGGCTGTTGGCGCAGCCGGAGTCAAAATGATGCTGCGCCATCCGGCAGCAACCGCAGCGCCGGTCGCAGCTGCCGCGCAACAACTGGCCGCGTCCGGGGTCAACAATCCACTCGCTGCGCCGCAAACCCAGGCCACCAATGGCTCGGGCGCGATGGACGCCCAGCGCGTCGTTGTCACGGCGCAAGTGGATCCGCAACCGCCAGCTCCCACCGCGAAGGGAACTTCGTCGCAGAACGCCGCCGTTTCGAAACTGGCGGCACCAACGCAGCAGCTCAAGACAGCCGCGGCGCGGCGCATGCCGATCCTGGACGGCAAGCTTGTCGGCCCGGCCGCGAGGCCAAATCAGGCCGCAGAAATGAAGGACGTAGCGCCGCCAACCCTAGGAGGGGATGCCGTGCCCGGCGCAAGTGGCGCTGCCGCAGGGCTCGTTCCGAGCGACGCGCGCGCGACCGCCATACCTGCGCCTCCCGCGGGCGCGCCCGCTCCGACCGGGGGCCGCGTGCAGAGCCCGCGCCTGCTGACATCTGTTCAGCCGGTGTACCCTCCAATGGCCAGAAGGCAGGGCCTGGAAGGCGACGTCACCATCGAAGCCACGATCGATGCCACCGGGAAAGTCAGCGGGATGAAGGTGGTCTCCGGTTCGGTGGCACTGCAGCAGGCGGCGATGGACGCGATGAGCATGTGGAAGTACGAGCCGGCCAAGCTGAACGGCCAGCCTGTCTCTATGCAGACGCGCGTGACAATCCGGTTCAAGCTCCACTAGTTGTCGCCGACTAGTTCCGTCCCTCCAGCACAATTTAAGAACTCCCTGCGTCTTCGCCGGTAGGCGGAGAGTTTCCGGGCGAAGGCGCGCTCATTCCCTTTGTAAGCGCGGCTGACGTATGATGTGCCTCTTCGAAATGCCGAGGAGCGACGCGTGGGTTTTCAGGCCAATACGCGGGAAGCCGGGCCCATCATCGTGATTGACGCGAGCGGACGCCTTACGCTCGGCGCAGGCGGCACGGCGCTGCTCGACACCGTACACATCCTGGTCAGCAAGGGCCACCGGAGATTTCTGCTGAATTTTGCCGCCGTGGAGTTTATTGACAGCTACGGCATCGGCGAGCTGGTGCGCTGCCAGATGACCGCGCGGAAACACGGCGGCGAAGTAAGGCTGCTGCGCCCGCCGAAAATGATTGACGACCTGCTGCAAATCTGCAAAGTGGACATGCTGTTTGAAATCCACCCTGACGAGCCTTCCGCCCTGGCGGCGTTCCGCTAGCGCGTCGATACCGCACAGCCGATTCTTCTTATTTTAGTTTGTCTAGGCGCCCAATTCTCCGCGTTTGGCGAGCGTCACGATGCGCCCGGCGGCGCGATAGGCGAGCGCCTGGATCGTCAGCGTCGGCTGGCCGCGGCCAGACGTGACGAAACTCGAGCCATCGCAGAGGAACAGGTTGGGGACGTCGTGCGTGCGATGGTCGGGGTTGATGACGGAAGCCTTCGGATCGGTGCCCATGCGGCACGTCCCCAGCAAGTGGAAGGCGAACGACTGCTCCTCCGGTTCCCACAGCGTCCAGTGCTTGCGCGCGCCTGCGGCTTCGAGCAGCTCCGTCGCGCGGTCCTTGAAGAACTGCATCGTCTTCAGGTCGTCGGGATGGTCGCGATAGGTCATGCGAAGCGCGGGCAAGCCCCACGCGTCCTTCACCTCCGGGTCGAGCGAGAAGCTGTTGGTTTCAAGCGGCAGTGACGTCGAATGGCCCACAACGAACATCGTCCGCGTGAAGTAGTCCCGCAGCATTGCCTTGTACTCGCGGCCCCATCGCGGCGCCTCCCGCGGCAGAACTCCTAGGGCGAAGCCGATGGGCGTGGCATCGAAACGCGCATCGAGTCCTCCTCCGCCGTAGAAGCCGTGCTTGGGGTCAATCGAGTAGAAATCGTGCAGGACGCGGCTGACGGCCACGCTCTTGAAATCGTTCAGAGGGTTTTCGAAGACGCCGGCGGCGGCGGTGCCGCCATTGATCATCAGGTATTTGCCCACCAGCCCGCTGGAGTTCGCCAGTCCCTGCGGAAAGAGATTGGACTTGGACATCAGAAGCAGCCGCGGTGTTTCCGCGCCGTTGGCGCAGAGCACCACGGCGCGCGCCTTCTGGAAATGCTCGCGCCGCTGAGCGTCGAAGTAGGTCACTCCGGTCGCGCGGCCGCGTGCGTCGGTCTCGACCTTGCGCACGCAGCTATTGGGACGGACGTCGCAGCGGCCCGTGCGCTCGGCCATGGGGATGACGCTCGCGAGCGTGCTCGACTTCGCGCCGACTTCGCAGCCGAAGAACTCGCAGAAGCCGCAGTGCACGCACGCGCCGCGGCCGGGGTATGGCTTGGAGATGACCGCCATCGGCGACGGATACGGATGCCAGCCGAGCTTGCGCGCGGCGCGCTCGAAGATCACGCCGGAGGATTTCACCGGGAGCGGCGGCACCGGATAGGGCTTCGAGCGCGGCGGGTCAAACGGGCTTGCGCCCGCGAGGCCGGAAACGCCGATCTCCCATTCCACCTTGGTGTAATGGGGCTCGAGATCGGCGTACGTGATGGGCCAGTCGGCAAAGCCCGTGCCCGCGATGGGCCCGCGGCGGCTGTGCTCGACGAAATCAATTTCGTGCAGGCGCCAGTAGTTTGCCGTGAAGTGAACCGTGCCGCCCCCCACCACGCGGCCGTAAATGACCGAGGGTTTGACCTGCGCTTTTTCCTGGTCCGTCTTGCGGAAGGTGTTCGGCTGGCGCTTGTAGTCGTTCACAAGCGCCGATTCGTTGAAGATCTTCACTTCGTCGTGGGTGAAGTCCGGCGCACGCAGGTAGGGGCCCTGTTCGAGGACGACCACGCGGAATCCCGCGACGGCGAGCTCCTTGGCAACTACGCCGCCGGCCGCGCCCGAGCCGACAACGACAAAGTCCACGTCGCTCGCGCCTTTGGTTGCAGGCTTCGCCTGGCTCATGCGCCGCCTTCCTTCTTCTTTTCTGCCTCGAAGCCGGCGTAGCCGCGGTCGTATTCGCCAAACGGCGGCTGGAAGACGTGTGCATTATCAAACCCGATCACCTTCCAGCCAGCTTCCTGATAGTTGCCGCCGCGTTCCGGGTCAGAAAGGAAACCCGTGACAACGCCGCCGCGGAACACGTCGAAAAAGGGCTTCTCCTCGACAGCCTTGAGCGTGGCGATTTGCTGCTCGGAGCTGGCGGCGGCAAACGTGGTTGCGCCGGGATAAAGCTCGCGGAGCTTGACCTGGGTTTGCTTCAGCCCCTCGCGGAAAGGCTCCTGCTGGTCGCGGGCAAATGTGACGAGCGATTTATCGATGAAGTAAACGACGCGCGCTTCGCGCGCGCCTGGCATGTCGTCAGTGGGAATGATCTGCGCCGCGATGGCTTCGACTTCAGCGGCTTGCTCGGGCGTGAAGAACTCGAACTTCGGCGGCGTAGCCGCCTGCGCTGCGTGCCGCGCGTGTTCATGCGCTGCCAGGATGGCGGGCCAACTTGCCGTAACCCATGCCGAGCCAGCTCCGAGTGACGCCCGGATTAAAAACTGCCGCCGCGAAACTCCGCTCCCCTCCATATGTCGTTTGCTCCCGGCACCGCGCGTTGCGTTGCTGCCGACTGGATAAGCGAATTCTGGAAGCCGCATTCCCGCGCGTCAAGCCAAAAGTGCTGTCCGTGTCCGCCCTCACTGCTTGGCCGGAGCGGCCCGCGCGCTTCGGTCCGGGCCGCGGCCGAGCGCGCGGACACGCGCTTCGAGCTCGCGCGCAATCTGCTCGGCGTCCGTGCCCGGCGCAGATTCGACGGGCTCGCCGATCGTCACGCGGACGTCTCCGAAACGCGCGTTGCGCTTTTGGAGCTGCTTCAAGCGATAAAGGCCCTCAATCCGGAGCGGCACGATGGAAAGATTGAGGTTGTTGGCGAGCAAGCCGATGCCGGCGCGAAAGTCCTTCATCTCACCGTCCGGCGTGAGTTCGCCTTCAGGAAAGACCAGCACGCTATAACCGCGGTCCACTAGTTCGCCGGCGAACTGGAAGCTTTCGCGGAAGCCGCTTTGCTGCGGCAGCGGGAAGACGTTGAACACTGCAACGACGAGCGCGTAATTCACCTGGTAGAGCCAGCGCCGGAACAAATTCCATTCGCGCGGCGGGTGGCGCATGCGGCGCAGGCGTTCGGCGCCTATGGCAATCGCCAACCGGTGCCGCAAGCGCAGTGGCAGCGCCGCAAGCACGAACGCCGGATCGAGATACAGCGTGTGATTCACTATGACAAGCACGGGCCCACGCACGCCGCGCAGGTTTTCGCGGCCGCAGATGCGGGGCGTACCCAGCAGCCACGTGGCTGGCCAGGTAAGCGCATAATAGATCAGCGGGCGCAACCACGTGACCGGCCAGCGCTGCGCCCAGCGCGGGTAGACGTACTCGCTGCGGCGCTCGCTGTGCGCGGCGCTCGCCGCGACGAGCCGCTCGATTTCCCCCACCGATGTTGCCGCCGTGAACGCGCTCTCATTCAGGTCCACCTGGTAGCGGTCTTCGATCGCGCTGAGCAGTTCGACGCGATCGAGTGAGGTGAGATTCAGATCGGTGGCAAGCTGTGCGTTGGGCGATAGTCCCGCCGGAGCGCGCCCAGTGACGCGCGCGATCAATTCTGCAAGGCTGCCGCCTTCCGTCGAAGAAGGTGATGCAACCAGGGCGGCAGCTCCGAAGTGCGAGGCGACCGCATCGCGGATCGCGCTGAGGCGCGGCTTGCCGGTGGACGTGCGCGGAAAATCCTGCTCCGGCCAGACGAGCCAGCGGCGCATCTGCTGGAAGTCGGCCAACGAATCGTTCGCGCGCCGGACGGCGGGCTCGGCATCGGCGCCGCTTTGCTTCAGCAGGAGCACGGCGCACGGTTCGGCGTTGCCCTCGCGCTCCAGTCCGATTACGGCGCAGTCGCGCACGTCGGGCTGGCGCCGCAGCGCCGCCTCGAGATCCTCGGGGTAAATGTTCATGCCCGCCGGCGTGACGATGACGTTTTTCTTGCGGCCCTTGAAGTACAGGTTGCCTTCGGCGTCCAGCTCTCCGACGTCGCCCGTGTGAAACCACTCCGCCTCGCCCGCGGGCCGAAGCTGCTGCCCTTCCCAGTAGCCCGCCGCGATGCTTTCGCCGCGCACGAGGATTTCGCCGTTCTCATCCAGCTTGATCTCGCGCCCGGGAAGGACCTTTCCGATGGAGCCTTTGCCCAGGCGGAACGGATGGTTCACGCTGACGAGCGAAGTCGTCTCGGTCAAGCCGTAGCCCTGGATGACGGCGTAGCCCAGCCGGTCCCAGAACTCTTCCGTATCGGAGGTAAGGGCCGCACCGCCGGAAACCATGGCCCAGAATTTACAGCCGAACTGGCGGCGGATGCGCCGGAAACGCCACCAGCGTCTTAAGAAATGCTGGCCCTGCGATGCGCGGACGTCGCTCGCAAAGCGCGCGGCGCGGCCCGCGGCTTCGAGGTCGCGCTCGATCTTCCCGCGAAGCGAATCCAGCACGCGCGGCACTGTGACCAGCAAGGAGACGCGCTCACGACGAATCGTGCGGATGATTTCAGAAGGATTGAGCGATTCCTCGAAGACCACGGTTGCGCCGAGCAGCGGCGGCAAAAAAATGCCCAGGAATTGCCCGAAGACGTGGCTCAACGGCAACAGGTTCATAAAGCGGAGCGGGTGAACAAGCCACTCGTACTTCAGGTATTTTCGGATTTCGATTTCGAGCGGGTCGAGGTTGGCCAGGACGTTGCCATGCGTGATCACCACGCCCTTTGGATCGGCCGTGGTGCCGGAGGTGAAGACAATTTCGACGATGTCGTCGCGGCGGATTTCGGGCGAGGCGTACGCCGCGCGCGAATAAGGCGCTAGAAGCGTCGAGAGATCCTCGAGCGCCGCCGCCGGGCGCGCGGGGTCGAAACCCGCGTGCTGTCGGGCGCAGACAACGAGCCGCGCGTCCACTTGGCGGGCGATCCGCAGGGCAAAATCGGGCGAGGCAATCTGGTCCATGGGCACCACGACCGCCCCGCGAAATACGCATCCCAAGAACGCAACCACCCATTCAGCCGAATTGGGCCCCCAGAGGAGGACGCGGTCACCGTGGCCGACGCAGAGACTCTCGAGGTAGCGGGCAAACTGGGCCCAGGCCTCGGCCATCTGGCGGTACGACCACCGGGCGACGCGGTACCCGCGCGGCTCGGTGTAGGCCGTATCTGAGGCATGCGCCCGGAACTGCTGCGCAAAGTAGTCAATGAGGGATTGGCGGCGCATCGGGCGGAGAGGTTAGCAGGGAATCCCGGGCAGGTGCGAACTGGAGAAGCGTGCCATGGGAGCGGCGGCATTATACCCCGGCGCGGGCGCAGGAAACCCGCCGAGGAGGCGCAATGTAAACTCTTATTATTCATTTAAATAGGAGCGATTCCGGACGTTCACCACGAGTTGGGCTAGACAAAGAGCACTATTTGTGGTACTATGTCTTTGCATTTGTTGCTCTTGTATTTCCTTTGACTCGTTCAACAGGGCTGCAAGGCCAAGCTTGCAGCCTTTTGTTTTTGCGGGGCTGGGGCAGCGGTTGCCGAGCGATCGGCTGGCTGGACAAGAGGCATCAGATAGCCCAACTTGAGAAATAGGAGTAGCAGTGAAAGAACAAGGAACAGTGAAGTGGTTCAATGCCAGCAAGGGTTACGGGTTCATCCAGCGCCAAACCGGCGAGGATGTTTTCGTTCACTTTTCAGCCATCCAGATGGACGGCTACAAGAGCCTGAACGAGGGCCAAGCGGTCGAGTTTGAAGTCCGCAAGGGCCCAAAGGGCTTGCAGGCAGAGAACGTGACCAGCCTCTAGTCTGCTAATTGCGGGTCCCTGCTGCCGCTCGGCGCCGGGACTCGCTCCCGAAACAGGATTCGAGTTTCGAGCGGTCCCAAGGAGGCAGTTGTGCAAGTTCTTCCGGAAGGCCAGTACGTCAAGCACGAGCAGTACGGCGTCGGCGTCGTAACCGAGTCTGACGCCGAGCGCACGACGATTGAGTTCCAGGGCTTCGGCCGCAAGCTGTTTGTCACCAACCTGATGACGGCTGAGCTTGTTGGCGAAGCACCCGGCAAGCCGATTCGCGCGCGCCGCCGCCGCAAGGCGTAATTCGTCCTGGCTAGCCTGCGGCGCGCCGCCGCGCGTACGCTCAATCCTCAAACTATATTCAACGATGGGCACCCCAAAAACTGGGGGTGTATTCTGTCTCTACTCGGCTTTCTATGCGCACTGCGTGGGCGAGTTGCGATAGAATCCGCGCCCGACGGGGCATGCCCGCGACTGTGGCCGCCCGGCTGGCGCCCAGCCCAAACTGATTCCATTAGCGGAGGCTACGATGTTTAACCTGTTCGAGCTCATCTGGATCCTGCTGATCGGTATTGCAGCCGGCTGGCTGGCGGGACAGATCTTGAAAGGCCGGGGATTTGGCTTGGTTGGAAACTTGATCGTCGGCGTGATCGGCTCGTTGTTGGGCGGGTTTCTGTTTGGGCTGATCGGCTTGGCCGCCTACGGCTTGATCGCGCGGCTGGTGATGTCTGTAGTCGGTGCGGTCGTATTGCTGTATCTGATCAGCTTCATCCGCAAGTCCTGACGCAGCGCTCAGAGCAGAGAGGAGCCGCCGATGAAAGTGATGATCATTCTCGGAATCGTGCTGATTGTCCTGAGCATTCTTGCGCTGGTCTACCAGGGAATCCCGGGGCCCACGCAGCGGGACACCGTGAACATCGGGCCCATTCAAACGACGGTCGAAACCAAGAAGACTTACGTGGTCCCGCCGATTGTCTCCGGGCTCGCGCTCGCGGGCGGCATCATTCTGGTTGTCCTTGGCCTGAAGAAGAAGTCTTGAGCCTCAGCAGGGGATTCTCTAGCCCAGGAAGCCCAGGTTCTTCGTCGTGAAGTTCGCCAGGTTGGTGAAGATGGCTGGCAAATCGGCGCTGCCGACGCCGAACCACGACGCCAGCGTCGCGCCGAACTGATCCACTGCGGTAGTGGGAATCCAGCGGCCGTTGGAAGAGGAGTCGTCCGGCCCGCTGAGTGCAAATTGGGGCAGCTTCCCGTACAAATCCCCGCCCAGCACGGCATTGCCCATCACCAGCACATGGCTCCCCCAGCCGTGATCACTGCCGGCGCCGGTAGCCGGCTTGAACGTGCGGCCGAACTCGGAAAGAGTGAACGTGGTCACCTTGTCGGCCAGGTTGAGTTCGACGGTCGCGTCGTAGAAGGCTTTCATGGCCGGGTCGAGCTGCGACATCAGATTGTTCTGCGTGCCGATCTGCGACGTGTGCGTATCGTAGCCGCCCATCGAGCAGAAAAATATCTGCCGCTGCAAACCGAGCGTCTGATTCGCTTTGATGATGCGGGCCACCTGGGCCAACTGGTTGCCGATGGAAGTATTGGGGAACACGGTGATCAGGGTGATGCCCTGAAGCGCGCCCGCGAGAATCGAGCCTTGCTGGAGCGCACGGCTCGTGATCGAGCTGGTGGCCTGAATCAGCGAAATACCCGTATCGAACGTGAGCATTTGTTGCAAGGAGGCCAGACGCGCGGTGGACTGCGCGGTCGGAGAGCTGTATCCCTGCAGGCCGATAGTGGCCGGGTTCGCCGTGGGCGCCAGGGCAAAAGGCTGCGTCTGGTTGCCGGTGCAGAAGATGGCCGTGCCCGCGACGGTGGTGATGGGCGGATACTGCGCGCCGCCGTCGTAAATCGTGCGGATCTTGTCCGCCGTGCGGCCGGCCCAGCCGGTCGTGCCGAAGCCGGTCAGCTCCGCGGTCTGCCATTGCTGCTGCTGGTCGGAATGGGAAAACAGGTTGGCAGGCTGCTGCTTGGTCTTGTTCAAGTACTCTGTCCGCGTGATCGGCTCCACGAGCGCGCCGACATTGGCCACCACCGCCACGCGATTCTGCTGGAACAGGCTGCGGACCTGGGCCATCGCCGGATGGAAGCCGAAATCCTTTGCGCCGGAAGGCTGCGCGGTCTTAGTTGTTACGGGAAGGAGCTGTGCCTGCGTCAGCGCGAGCCCGCCGTTTGACTGGTCGGCGCGGATCGCGAAATAATCCGAGTAGCGGAACCCTGCCGTCGTCGTGTCCGTGATCGGCACGATCAAATTGTTTCCGTCGTTGCCGCCGAACAGGAAGATGCACACCAGTGCCTTGTAGTCTGCGGGTGCCGCGGCCAGAGCATTCAGCAAGCCGAACCGGCCGAAGCTGGCGAACACTCCCATCGAGGCGGCCGCGCAGCAGCCCCGCATGAATTCGCGACGTGTCGGCATTGGCGTTCCTCCTCGGCCCGGACGTCTCTCGAACGCGCGTCAGTGCTGCACCTGGTATTGCGTGGACGACAGAACCAGGTAAATCGCCGTTTGCGCTCGCTGTAGCGCCTGGTTGCTGCCGCTCGGCACAGCGTTCAGGGCGTTCGTGATGCTGGTTCGCATGTCCGGCGACATCGAGCCGTGCAGCAGCAGCGTATTCAGCGAGTCCAGAAGCTGGTTCGGATTCGGTGCCAGGTTCGCGTAGCTCGTGAAATCAACTGTTGTGCCGGCCTTCGATCCAAAGGCAATCGTATTAATAAAATTGATACGCTCGAATGTCGTTGCAGTTGTCTGGATATTCAACTCGGGCCCGAGCAGCGTGCTCCCTGGGATCTCGAACTCCGGCGAGAAATAGCTGAATACCGTTGGCGGAAAGAGAAGGAATTGTCCCATCACGCGGCCGTTGCCGGCGAGGTTGCCATCGCTCTGCGCTCCCAGGGCACGAAGTAGGTTCGTGAGGAGCAGGACGGGTTCCTTGAGCTTTCCGTCGTTGGCCAACTGCGGGTCCGTGGGAAGCAGCAAGTCACCGCGGCGCGCCTCGGAATCGAGAAGAATCGCGCTGATCAATGCCTTCATGTCACCACGCTGCGATGGGAGTGTTCCACCCGGCGTGCACGTCCCGCCCGTCCAAACGCTGGCCACACGTTGCACATAGGCGGGACTGGGATTGCTGGTCACCAGTTGCTGGATGAGCAGCCGGGCGACGAACGGCGGCAGGTTCGGATGACAGAACATGTTGTCGAGCGTGAGCGTCAGGTCTCCTTGCGCAGTGCCGCCGGGCGGGACGACGAAGCCGTCAATCAGCGTCTCGCCGTCCTTGTCGTGGTGGCTTTCCACGGCCTCGAGCGGGCCGCCGTAAAACGCCGGGCGCGGCCAGTCGCGCGTCGCCGGCGTTTCCTTCGCGTAGGTCCAGCCGGTCATGGCGCAGGCGTTCTGCGCCACGATGGTCACCGGGTCGTACGCGGGAATCGGCTTTTTCTGGGCATCGAGCTGGAAGCTTCCGTCCGTGTTCAGCTTCCAGAGACCAACCGTGAAGAGCTGCATCAGCTCGCGGCCGTAATTCTCGTTGCAACTGCCCGTGCGGTTGGCCGCACCGTCGTTGTTTGCGATGTCCTGATAACGGCCCATGGCCGGATTCTTCGTGACGTCCTCCATGATTTGGCGGTAGTTCCCAAAGGCATGCTGCTCGTGCATGCGCAGATAGGAGACAAACGCGCGCGCATCATTCACGTCCACCCAGGAAACCACCCAGATCTTGTGCAGCGCGAACGCGATCCGCTGGCGCAACTGGTCCTGGCCGTACAGCGCGTTGGTGAACCAGCGCCGCTGCAGAGGGTCGGGGTTGTCGAAGCTCCCCTGCGAGTCCGGCTGCGCATCGTCGAACGTGGATAGCGGCGCGTCGAACTGGTCCTGGAGGAAGTTGAGGAAGCCGACTTGCTGCACCTGGTTGATCAGATCCGGTGTAGGTCCGAATGTGGCCTGCTCGAGAAAGCGCGCGGCCACCTCTTTGGAAATCCCCGGCATCTGCGTCGCGAAAAGCTGCGCGTTGATCGCGCTGGAAGCGGCTGCGCCCGGGTCCGGATTTCGCACGGTCACCGGCACCGCGCCGGCTTGGCCGCTGGCGCTAAACGTCGCCGTCAACTGCGTGGAGGAGACGACGGTCGTCGTCAACGCGGTGTTGCCGAAGAAGATGGTCGCGCTGCTGGCGAACTTGCTGCCGGTGGCCGTCAGCGTCACCTGGCCCACGCCGATGTTCTTGGGGTTGACGTTGGTAAGGACAGGGATCGGGTTCAGCAGGGTGACGTTGCTCGCGCCGGTGGCACTGGGCTGCACGACGCTTGCGGCCTGAACGGTCACGTTGCTGGGGCTGGGCAACGAATCAGGCGCGGTGTAAACCCCGGACGCGTTGATCGTGCCGACCGCGGCGTTGCCGCCGGGTACACCACTAACCGACCAGGTGACGCTGGTGGTTGTCGTGCCGGTGACGGTGGCGGTGAACGGCTGGGTGTCGCCGGCGCGCACGGATGTGGAGCCGGGCAGAACGCTCACCGTGATACTTGGTGGCGGCGGGCCGCCTGAATTCGAGCCGCCGCCGCATCCGGCGACGCAAAGTAGAACAGCCCCAAGAACGAGAAAGAAAGGACGGCGTGTCACGGCCACCCCCCCGAGAGGGTTTCCCACCTAAACCCAGATGCCTGCCAAAAGTTGCGTGCGCATGAGTGCAGTTTCGCAGGGGCGGGGCACCACTGCGGCTGGATACTAAGCACGAGCATTATGATTTGCAAGTAAACTGTTTAGCCGCCCGGCATCTCACCCGGCCCGGACCGGCCGGCTGGAAACTCTGTGCAAAACCTTCATTTTCTCATTGACAGCCGGAGGCAACCATTCGTATAAATATACAGTCTGATGTATAATATAACAGAGGGCTGGATGTGGGAGCGCATAAACGCTATCGGCAAGGGCAGATCCTGAAATTGATCACGGGCGAAGCCATCACCAGTCACGATGAGCTGCGGCGGCGGCTGGCGCACTTGAACATGCGCGTCACGCAAGCGACGCTCTCGCGTGATCTCCACGACCTGAAGCTCGTGAAGACCGCGGCGGGCTATAAGCCGCTTACCGCCGCCTCCAAAGAAGCGTCGGCGCTGCCGCCGCTCGCACGCGCGCTGCGCGAATTTCTTGTCGACATCCGCCCGGCCTACAACCTACTCGTGCTGAAGACTCCGCCGAGCGGTGCGCAGCCGCTGGCTGCCGCCGTAGACGCGGAAAAATTCAAAGAAGTCGCGGGCACGGTTGCGGGCGACGACACCGTCTTGATCATCACACCAACCCGCGCAGCGCGCGCGGCCGTGCAGAGGCGAATGGAGGAACTGCTCCGATGACAGACCCACAACGGGTCGCCGTCGTCGGAGCAACGGGCTACGCTGGCTACGAACTGGCCCGGCTCCTGCTGCGGCACCCGCAAATCAGCAAACCGACGTTTTACTTGCGCGAAAGCTCCGCGCACGTGCGCTGTCTTTCGGAGATCTTTCCGCAGCTCCGCGGCTGGGGCGAGGCGCCCTGCCGGCCGTTCTCGGTGGAAGCGATTGCGCAGAGCGGGGCGAGCGTCGCGTTTCTTTGCACACCGCACGAAGCCTCGTTGGAAACGGTGCCGGCGCTTCTCGCGGTGGGCCTGCGGGTCGTGGACTTGAGCGGCGCGTTTCGCTTCCGCGAACCGGAGACGTTTGCGGCCTGGTACAAGCTGCCCGCGCCGCCGCGCGAGTTGCTCGAGCAGGCCGTGTACGGCTTGCCGGAGCTTTATGCTTCGGCGCTGCCCTCGGCGCGGCTGGTGGCTAACCCGGGCTGCTATCCAACTTCCGTGATTCTTGGGCTGAAGCCGCTCGTCGAAGCAGGATGGCTGGCGCGTGAGCGCGGCATCGTCTGCGACTGCAAGTCGGGCGCGAGCGGCGCCGGCAAGGAGCCCAAGCGCGAGCTGCACTTCGTCGAAGTGGACGAGAACCTGCGCGCCTATGAGCTCTTCACGCACCGGCACACGCCCGAGGTCACCGACCACCTCGGCATCGTTCCCGGCGACATCATATTTTCGACGCACCTTCTGCCGGTGGCGCGCGGGATTCTCTCGAGTCTGTACGTCTGGCTCGATGTGCCGCACACGCTCGACGAAGTGGAGGCGCTCTACCGCCGGTTTTACGCGGGCCGGCCGATGGTGCGCATCTGGCCCGGCGGGCGCCTGCCGGAACTGCAGCACGTGGCGCACACAAATTTCTGCGATATCGGGTTTGCCCTCGATCCCGCTGGCGAGCGGCTCGTGGTGGTCTCCTGCTTGGACAATCTGGGCAAGGGAGCCGCGGGCCAGGCCGTGCAAAACCTGAACGGGATGCTGGGCTTGGAGGAAGCAACCGCACTGCTATGAGAATGGTTGTCAAAGTCGCTGGAGCGCTGCTCGAAGATCCGGAAGCCGTTCGTTCGATTGCGCGGCAGGTGGCGCAGCTTGCACAGGAAGGCCACGAAGTGCTCGTAGTGCACGGCGGCGGCAAGCTTTTCACCGCCACGCTGAAGCGGCTCGGCATCGAGAGTCGCTTCGTCGCAGGATTGCGCGTCACGGATCGCCCGACGCGCGACGTCGCCGTGATGGTGATGGGCGGGTTGCTGAACAAGCGCCTGGCGGCGGCGATTTCTGAAGCCGGCGTGCAGGCCGTGGGCGTCTGCGCGGGCGATGCCGCATGTTTTCTCGCCGAGCCCATGGTGCACGACGAAGTTACGGGCAGCCTGGGTTTCGTCGGCTACCTGACGGGCGTCAACGTGGAGTTTCTGGAAACGCTGTGGCGCGCGGGGATTGTGCCCGTGGCGTCGTGCCTGGGTCTCGGCAGCGACGGCGAGCTTTACAACATCAACGCCGATCACATGGCCGCCGCGTGCGCTGAATACGTCCACGCGGAGCGGCTGATTTATCTCACCGACGTGGCCGGCGTACTCGACGGCAAGAAGGTGCTGAAGGCGATCTCAACCGAAGAGGTCGAGGATCTCATTCGTCAGAACAAAGTCTCGGGCGGCATGGTGCTGAAGCTCGAAGCGTGCAAGCGGGCGCTCGCGGGCGGCGTGCGCCAAGTGCGCATCGTCGGCGGCGCTTCGCCGCGCGGGTTGCTCTCGGCGGCGAACGGCGGCAGGGGCCTCGGCACGCGGGTCACGCCCATGAATCACGCGGTTGCGGGGGCCGTTCAGTGAAGAGCAGGAAGAGAACGGGCGGATCGGCGCCGGTCCGTGAGGCCGCGCGGTACCTGATGAATACGTACCGGCGCCCCCCGGTCGTCTTCACGCGCGGCAAGGGCTGTTATCTCTTCGACGCGGAGGGCCGCCGCTACCTGGACTTCCTCGGCGGCATCGCTGTAAACGCGCTTGGCCATGCGCATCCGCGGTTGGTGCGCGTGATCCGGCGCGAAGCGGCGCGCGCAGTCCACGTCTCGAACCTCTTTCATAACCCGTTCCAGGGGCCGCTCGCGCACAAGCTGGCCGATTGGTCGGGCATGGACCGCGTGTTCTTCACGAACAGCGGCACGGAGGCGATTGAAGGCGCGCTCAAGCTCGCGCGGCTCAACGCGCGCAAGGCCGCGGACGAAGGCTCCAGCAAGACGCGCATCCTCGCGCTCGAGAACTCCTTTCACGGACGCACGTTTGGGGCGCTGGCCATCACGGCGCCTGTGAAATACCGCGAGCCGTTTGCGCCGCTCGTGCCCGGCGTGGAGTTTGTGCGCTTCAATGACGTCGCCGACCTCGAGGCAAAGTGCGACGCGAGCGTCTGCGCCATCGTGCTTGAGACGATCCAAGGCGAAGGCGGGATTCATCCTGTCAGCGAAACCTTCTGGAACCGCGCGTGCGCGCTTGCTACCCGGCACGGCGCCGTGCTCATCGCCGACGAAATCCAGTGTGGCCTGGGCCGCACCGGCCGCCATTTTGCCTACCAGCGCTTCAATGCGCTGCCGGATATCGTCGTCGTCGCGAAGCCGCTTGCCGGGGGGCTGCCCCTCGGAGCGATTCTGGCGCGCGAGCCGGTTGCCGAAGCGTTTTCGCCCGGCCTGCACGGCACCACGTTCGGCGGCGGGCCGCTCGTCTGCGCGGTGGCTCTGGAATTCCTGAAGACTGTCGAGAAAGAAAAGCTGCTCGAAAACATCCGCGCGCGCGGCACGGAGCTGCGCGAGGGGCTACAGCAGCTTCAGAAGAAACACGATTTCATCCGCGAAATCCGCGGGCAGGGATTGATGCTGGGCGTCGAACTCGGCGTCGAAGGCGGGCCGTACGTCACCGAAGCGCTGCGGCGCGGCCTGGTGATCAACTGCACGCACGACTACACCTTGCGCCTGCTGCCGCCGTTCATCGTGACGTCGCGGCAGGTGCGCGAGTTCTTGGATAAGTTGGAGACCGTCCTGGCCAAGACCCGGCGGCCGAAGACCACGGCTGCCGTACCAGCGTCCGCGGCAACAGCGGCAACTCATGAGCGGGCGCTCGTACAGGCAGCAGCGAGGTGAACATGAACGCGATTGCTCCAGCTTTTACCGCGACGCGCGACCTCTTGACGGGCGCGGAGTGGAATGCTGCGCAGGTGCGCGAACTCTATCACCTGGCCGCGGACATCAAGTCGCGCCCGGACCGCTACCGCGGCGCGCTCGGCGGCCGGTTCCTCGCGCTGATTTTTGAGAAGCCCTCGCTGCGCACCCGCGTGACGTTCGAGGTCGGCATCCAGAGCCTGGGCGGCAGCTCCGTATTCCTGGACCACACCAGCCACCGGCTGGGCGAGCGCGAATCCATTAAGGACGTGGCGCGGAACCTGGAGCGCTGGGTGCAGGGCATCGTTGCGCGCACGTTTGAGCAGCGCGCGATTGACGAGCTCGCAGAAAGCGCTGCGGTCCCTGTGATCAACGCGCTCTCGGACAAATTTCATCCGTGCCAGGCGCTGGCGGATTTCTTCACGCTCGAGGAACGCTTCGGCAGCGTGCGTGGGCTGAAGCTCGCCTATGTCGGCGATGGCAACAATGTTTGCCATTCGCTGCTCGTGGCCGGCGCGCGCGTTGGAGCGCACGTCCGCGTGGCCACGCCGGAGGGCTACGAGCCGGACGCGGAGATCGTTGCGGAAGCGCGGCGCGCCGCGCGCGAGACACGCGCGAAGATCGAGCTCTTCCACAAAGCCGACGAAGCCGTCGCGGGCGCGCAGGCCGTGTATACGGACGTCTGGGCGAGCATGGGGCAGGAAGCCGAAGCCGCCGCGCGCGAGAAAATCTTCACGCCGTTCCAAGTGAACGACGCGCTGATGGGCCTCGCCACGCCCGATGCCGTCTTCCTGCACTGCCTGCCCGCGCATCGCGGCTCGGAGGCTACCGACGCGGTGATCGATTCGCCGCGCTCGATCGTCTTTGACCAAGCGGAAAACCGCCTGCACGTTCAGAAAGCCATCCTGCTGATGCTGCTGAGCTAAGGAAGGGACGCGTGGCCCAGAAAGTGGTGCTCGCCTATTCGGGCGGGCTCGATACCTCGATCATCATCCCCTGGTTGAAAGAGAATTACGGTTGCGACGTCGTCGCCATGATCGGCGACGTCGGCCAGCAGGAAGACCTCGAAGCCGCGCGGCGCAAGGCGCTGGCGACCGGCGCTTCGGCGGCCTGCGTCGAAGATTTGCGCGAGGAATTCGTCACCGGCTACATCTGGCCCACGCTGCGCGCCGGCGCGGTGTACGAGCACAAATACTTGCTGGGCACGTCGTTCGCGCGCCCGGTGCTTGCGAAGCGCCAGGTGGAAGTCGCGCACAAGGTCGGCGCCGACGCGGTCTGCCACGGCTGCACCGGTAAGGGCAACGACCAGGTGCGCTTCGAGCTGACGTACAAAGCGCTCGGCCCGGACCTGAAGATCATCGCGCCCTGGCGCGAATGGAAAATCTTCTCGCGGGAAGATGCGATTGCCTATGCGCATACACATAACATCCCCATCGAGCAGACCACGGCGAACATTTACAGCCGCGACCGCAACATCTGGCACCTGAGCCATGAGGGCGGGCGCTTGGAAGACCCGGCGAATGCACCTGAGGAGGCGATGTGGCAGTGGATCGTTTCGCCGGAGCGGGCTCCGGACAAACCTGCCGAGGTCGAAATCGGCTTCGTGGCTGGCACGCCCGCTTCGGTGGACGGCAAACGTCTGGGCGCGGTGGCGCTACTCGAGCGGCTGAACGAAATCGCGGCAGCGCACGGCGTGGGCCGCATCGACCTCGTGGAAAACCGTCTCGTGGGCATCAAGTCGCGCGGCGCGTACGAGACGCCGGGCGGCACGCTGCTTGTGCTCGCGCACCGCGAGCTCGAGGCGCTGTGCCTGGACCGCGAGACAGCGCACTACCAGCAGCAGCTCGCGCTGCGCTACGCCGAGCTCGTCTATTACGGCCTCTGGTTCACGCGGCTGCGCGAGGCGCTCGATGCGTTTTTCACGAGCGCGCAGCAGCGCGTTACCGGCACGGTCGGCCTGAAGCTTTTCAAAGGCAACGTCAGCGTGACGAAGCGCGCGTCGCCCCATTCTCTTTATCGCACCGACCTCGCCAGCTTTGCCATGACGCGCTACAACCCCAAAGACGCCGAGGGCTTCATCAACTTGTTCGCGCTGCCCGTCACGGTGCCGCAGGGAGACACTCCCAAGTGACGCTTGCCCCCAAAGACAAACTTTGGGGCGGGCGCTTCGACCGGCCGCCAAACGAAGTCTTTTACGAGTTTCAGCGGTCGTTCGCCTTCGATCGCCGCTTGTTGCCCTATCAGCTTGCCGTGGACCGCGCCTGGGCTAGGGCGCTTGAAGGCGTGGGCATCCTCACCGCTGTCGAAGTGAAGCAAATCCTCGCCGCGCTCGACCGCATTGCTGCGCGCGCGAAGTCCGACGCCGCATGGCTCGACAATTCGGCCGCCGAAGACGTTCATCACTTCGCTGAAACCGCGCTGGTCGAAGAGGCCGGGCTGCTGGGCTACAAGCTCTACACCGGCCGCAGCCGCAACGAGCTGGTGGTCACTGAATTTCGCCTGTTCATCAAGGACGCGGCGTCTGACATGCGCCGCGCCGTGGCTGCGCTGATTGCGGCGCTCGTCGAGCAGGCTGAGAAAAGTCTCGACGTGCCCATGCCGGGCATGACGCACATGCAGCACGCGCAGCCGATTCTCTTCTCACATTTCTTGCTGGCGCACGCCGAAGGCTTCTTTCACGATCTCGACCGCATCGCGTTCGCCGCGAATACGGTGGACGCCTGCCCCTTGGGCTCCGGGGCGCTCGCGGGCTGCGCATTTGCGGTGGACCGCGCCGCGCTAGCGCACGAGCTGGACTTCGCGCGCATCACGCGCAACAGCCTCGATTCGATCAGCCGCCGCGATTTCGTCCTCGACTATCTCTACGCGCTCAGCGTGCTGGCTTCGCACCTCTCGCGTATGGCCGAAGATTTCGTGCTTTTCGCGACGCCGGAATTCGGGTTCATCAAGCTGCCCGATGAATATTCGACCGGCAGCAGCCTGATGCCGCAAAAGAAAAACCCCGACGTGTGGGAGCTGACCCGCGGCAAAGCGGGCCGCATCTATGCAGCGTTGTTGACCGTGCTCACGGCGATCAAAGGCCTGCCCACGGGCTATCAGCGTGATTTGCAGGAAGACAAGGAACCGCTCTTCGACGCGCACGACCAGATGCTGGCCACAACGCGCGTTGCCGCCGGCGCTATGGCCGCAACTCAAATCAACGACGCGCGGTTGCGCGAAGCCGCGGCCGACGCGGCGCTCATTGTGACCGATGTGGCTGACTATCTGGTGCGTCGGGGTGTACCGTTCCGGCAGGCGCATGAAATCGTTGGCAAGGTCGTGCGCGAAGCCGAGCGCCGGGGGCAGCCGTGGAATGCTCTGCCGCTCGAGATGCTGAAATCGTTTTCGCCGCACCTTGACGCGGGCCTTCTGAAAGCAGTGACGCTCGAGGCTTCTCTGGCCTCGCGTTCGCTGCCGGGCGGCACTGCGCCCGCGACCGTGCGCGCGGCGATCGCCGATTGCCGCAAGCGCCTGGAAGGCACTGGGGTGGCGCGATGAGCGCGCGCCCGCAGGAGGCAACCCGGGCGCAGAAACCCGCCGCCGTCGAATCCACGCAGGAGCCTTCGCGCACGGCGCTGCCGCGGGGCTTTCGCTTTGCCGCCACGGCATGTGGCCTGCGCCGCAAAGATCGCCTCGACCTCGCGCTTATTTCCTCAGATGTTCCTGCTGTCGCCGCCGGAGTCTTCACGAAGAATCTCGTGAAGGCTGCGCCCGTGCTGCTTTGCCAGGAGCACCTGCGCGCCTCGGGGAGAGCCATGCGCGCGATTGTCGTCAATTCCGGCAATGCGAATTGCGCCACCGGTCCGGACGGCCTCAAAGCGTCGCGCACAACCGCCGTTTCTGCTGCGCGCGAGCTCGACTGCCGGCCGGAGCAGGTGTTCGTCTGCTCGACGGGCGTCATTGGCGTGACGCTTCCGGTGGAACGCATCCTGGCGGCGCTGCCGGCGCTGGCGCGCGCGCGCGACAATAGGCCGGGCAACTTCACCGACGTGACGCGCGCCATCATGACCACGGACACGCGGCCGAAGTGGGCGGCGGCATCGTGCCGCATCGGCGGCGAGACGGTGCGCCTGCTCGGCTGCGCAAAGGGCGCGGGGATGATCCACCCCCAGATGGCCACGATGCTGGCCTACCTACTGACCGACGCCGCGATCCCGCAACCGCTCTTGCAACGCGCGCTGCGCGAAGCCGCCGCACACACGTTCAATTCAATTACTGTGGACGGAGACACTTCGACGAACGACACCGCCCTCCTGCTGGCGAACGGCGCCTCGGGCTGCCGGACGATTCGCGGCGGGCGCGAGTTCCGTTCCTTCACTGCCGCGCTTGAGAAAGTCTGCCGGGCGCTGGCGCTCGCGATTGTCGGCGATGGCGAAGGCGCCAGCCGCGTGATTGAGATCGAAGTCCGCGGGGCGCCCACAGCGCGCGAGGCCGAGCAGGTGGCGCGGACGATTGCCGGCTCGCCGCTCGTGAAAACGGCGCTGGCGGGCGCCGACCCGAACTGGGGCCGCATCCTGGCCGCGGCGGGGCGCGCGGGCGTGGCGTTTGATCCCGATCACGCGGAGATCACCATGGCGGGGATGCACGTCTATCGCCGCGGGCGCGCGCTGCCGTTTGACGAGCACGCAGCGCACGAGCGCCTGCTGCGCAACGTCGTGGCGATTGTGATGGATTTGAAGCGCGGCCGATCGAGTGCGCGCATCTGGACCTGCGACTTCACCGCCGACTACGTCCACATCAACGCCAGCTACCGCACGTAATCGGCGTCTACTTCCCTCGGGCGCTGAAGCCCTCTTTCTATAGCCTGCTCTTCGACATGGCTAGAGCAGTGCCCCCATCGGGGAACAGCTAGGCCTCCCACTTCCAGTTGGAGTACTGCTCGCGGAGTTTGGCCTTGAGGAATTTGCCCACTGACGTGCGCGGAATTTCTTTCTCGAACACGACGGCGTCCGGGAGCTGCCATTTCGCGAATTTACCGGCGAGGAAGCCACGCAGCTCCTCGGGCGTTGCGACCGCGCCGTCCTTGAGCACGACGACGGCGAGCGGGCGCTCCTGCCACTTGGGATGCGGCACGCCGACGACGGCGGCCTCTTTCACGGCCGGGTGACCCATCAGGGCGTTTTCAAGATCCACGGAGCTGATCCACTCGCCGCCCGATTTGATCAGGTCCTTGCTGCGGTCGGCGATGCGGACGTAACCATCCTCGTCAATCGAGGCGATGTCGCCGGTGCGGAACCATCCGCCGGCCGTCCAGCGGTCCTGCGATTCGGGCGAGTTGTAGTAGCTCGCCGCCACCCACGGCCCGCGCACCTCGAGCTCGCCCGTGCTCGTGCCGTCCCACGGCATTTCGCTGTCGCCGCGCATCACGCGCAGCTCGACAAACGGCGAAGGGCAACCCTGTTTGGCGCGCACGGCGTATTTTTGGTCGGCGAGCCAGTCGCGCATGTGGGACTTGAGGTGGCTTGTGGTGGCAAGCGGCGTGGTTTCCGTCATGCCCCACAGGTGGAGCATGTGAAGACCGTGGTGATCGAGCGCACGGATCAAAGCTTCCGGCGGCGCCGTGCCGCCGCAGCATAGGCGCACTTTGCTCGCGAACTTCCACCGACCGGGGTTTTTCTCGAGCGCATCGAGCGCGCCGATCCAAACGGTCGGCACGCCGCAGGCGGTGGTGACGCGCTCGCTCTCGATCAAATCAAGCAGACTTTCCGCGTCCACGTGCGGCCCGGGCAGCACCAGCCGCGCGCCCACCATCGCCGCCGTGTAGGGAATTCCCCAGGCGTTGGCGTGGAACATGGGGGCCGCGGGGAGAACCGTCTCGTGGTGCGAAATGGCGAAGGTGTCCACCAGGCCTTCGGCGAAGGAGTGCAGCACGATCGCGCGGTGCGAATAGACCACCCCTTTCGCGCGCCCGGTCGTGCCGGAGGTGAAGCACATCCCCGCAGCATCGTTCTCGTCAATCTTGGGATACGTGAACTTGCCGGTAGCCTGCGCGAGCAGCGTTTCGTAGCTTTCGTAGCCTTGCGGGACTGGCTCGCCGCTGAACGGCGCCACAAAGACGCGCTCGAACGGCAAGTTGTCGCGAAACTTCTCGTAGATGGGCAGCAGCACGTCGTCCACGATGAGAAAGCGGTCGCCCGCGTGCTTGGCGATGAATGCGATTTCCTCGGGGTGCAAACGCAGGTTGAGCGTGTGGATCACGCCGCCGGCCACCGGGATTCCGAAATACGCCTCCAGGTGCGTCGGCTGGTTCCACATCAGCGTGGCCACGCGGTCGCCGCGCTTCAAGCCTGCGCGCGTAAGCGCTTCGGCGAGCTGCCGCGCGCGGCGGTAGAAATCGGCATAAGTGTAGCGATGGATGGAGCGGTCCGGGCGGCGCCAGACAATCTCAACCTTGCGAAAGAGCTTTCCGGCCCGCTCGAGGATCGTCGGCAGGGTCAGCGGAAAATCCATCATCGTTCCGCGCATAGCTCCTCCGGAGCGACCGCCCGCAGGGTGCGCATCCTATCACCAATCGCCCCGCACGCACGTGCGGCACCGCCCGGGCGGGCTCTTCCGTCTCTGTTTTCTGTGTGGAGTGTTCAGGACGAGCGCGACATTTCCTGCCGCGCAGACGGGAGCTGCTCCACGCGGCCGCCCGCGTAGCGAAAGCGCTCGATAGTGGCGGATTCGACTCCGCGCCGCACAAGCGCCGCGACATCGAGTTCCGCTTCCGCCTGCTGCAATTCTTCCGCAGAGGCGTGCAGCGCCGGCGTGCGCGGCAAAAACACCGGACAGCAATCGTGAAAGGGCTCGGCAGAAATTTCGTAGGTGCCGATCTTGCGCGCCAGGGCGAGCACTTCCTGCTTGTCATCGCCGGCAAGCGGGCGGAAGACGGGCATCTCCACGGCGGCGCCGACAGCGACCATGTTGTGCAGGGTCTGCGAAGCCACCTGCCCTAGGCTATCGCCCGCGACGATGGCCTGCGCGCGCTCGCGGTGCGCGAATTTTTCGGCGATGCGCAGCATCATCCGGCGGTACAGCAGGACGCGATACGTTTCCGGCGCCCGGTGCACGATCTCGCGCTGGATGGGCTCGAATGGCACGAGATAAAGACGCGCGGTGAACTGGTACGGGACGAGCCGCGCGACCAACGCGCGCGCGACATGCACGGATGATTCCCCCGGCCGCGCACCCCCGCCCCAGAAGTGCACGAAACTCAGGTGCGCGCCGCGTTTCATCATCTTGTAGGCGGCCACGGCGGAATCGAATCCGCCGGAAAGCAGGCACGCCATGCGCCCGCCCGTGTTGGCCGGCAATCCACCCGGGCCCGGAATCTTGCGCGTATAGACGAGCGCGTGCCCCGGGGGGATCTCGATGCGGCACGTGAGTTCAGGAGCGTCGAGGTGGACGCGCACCTCGCGGCCTGCGGCGCGCAGGCGCTCGAGCAGGTAGCGCCCCACGGAGGCTTCGATCTCTGCCGTGCGCATGGGAAACGATTTGTCGCTGCGCTTGGCGCGCACGGCGAAGGTGGCGAAGCGCGCCGGCTCGACCTCGTCCCACGCAGCGCGGCAGATGGCTTCGAGGTCGCGCTCAGCCGACCGCGCGATCGCGTAGTACGCCACGCCCATCACGCGCTCGACGCGCGCGATGGCTTCTGCCACCGGGGCATCTTCGGCGAGCTCGACCAGCAAACGGTCGCCCGGCCGCAGGATGCGCTCGACAGGCAGGCCTTCGAGCGCGCGCTGCAGCGCGACGATGAGCTTGCCCAGGAAAAAGCGGCGGTTGCCGCCCTTGAGCCAGAGCTCGTGGTAATGAACGACGATGACCGGCTTCGGCATGGAACGTCCCCGGGCGGGCTGCTTCGGGTGGCACCAGTATAGCAGCGGGCCGCAGGAGTGTTGAACAGGAGGCCGTGCCCCGGCGGGCCGCCGAGCGTCCTGTGCCCAGAATGCTCGTAACGCGTTCGAAACATGTGCGAACGTAATCTGGACGCCGTACGTCCTATAGGCGTATATGGAGACTCGCCCGCAGTCTTCCAGGCGACCGGGAGGCAGCGGCGCGCATCGAATGTGTACAGAACGATCCGGCTGAGAGGGCCGGGCGACCTATGTGGCACAGACGCGATTGGGAGGAGTTCTTCAACAGGGCGAGCCACCGCTGGCAGCGCCATCGCCCGCCGCGGCCCGTCTATTCGATTGGCATCAACCGCGTGCTGCCCGCCGTGGGGTTCAGCCTGGCGGAGCTCGATGAAGCGGGCATCAACATCGAGCTGGCGGAGCACCTCGGTTTGCCGGTAGACGCCGGGCGCATCGGCTCCTACGCGCCCAACATTTTTGCGCTCCGGGAGTATGCCCGGACCGCGCGCACACCGACCTAGTACCTCTGCCGATTCCTGGTACCTCTTTCCTACTTGACGATGACGTGGATTCCGGTAAACTGCCGTTTCTTCCGGCCATGGCGACGCCGAGCACATTTATTGAAGACACCGTACGGGACCTGGAGCTCCCGCAGCGCGAAGCTGCATTTTTCTACGGGCTTTTCCTGCGCGGCCATTCGCCCGAAGAGCTGCGCCGCGATATCGAGGTGCCGCCCGCAGTGATCGCTCGCTGGCACCGCGAAGCCCAGCGTGAGCCCGGCCTGCGCGATATTTTCGACCGCATCGTCGAGTACCGCCGCCACGTTCTCGCCATTTTCGAGTCGCTCATCGGTTACGACGCCCAGACCCAGCGCCTGCAGTAGCCCGCGCCTCTCTCAATTGCCTCCTTCGTAAGATTCCGATCCTTTGCCTCCTCCTCTGCTTCCTTTACATCCTCTGAATCGTTCGCTAGACTGGCAGAGCTTGAGAGATCGCCTGTTTTTCTTCTGATGGCCTCTACTCCCCGGTAGCTCAACGGTAGAGCATTCGGCTGTTAACCGAAGGGTTGCTAGTTCGAATCTAGCCCGGGGAGCCAAACCCTTCAATCACTTAGCAGAGCGCGGCGCGCGCGATTCCGACTCGTTCACGGTGCCGCTTACGGCGGTCACCGGTTGGGAAGAAGGCGTTCACAACCCCTAGCCAACTCTTCCGAACGAAGGCGGCGGGCGTCCGCACGGGCGCCCGCACTGTTTAGAGCCCACACATATGCAGCAAACAGCAGGTGAAACATGCTTGCTGCGGCTGCTGCGTTGCGTTCCGTGTCGGGCGGCAGTAGCATCGGGCCGCACTGCCCTATCCGAGGTGAGAAATGGCTGGACGCGTGGATGTAGTGGGAATCGGAAGCTGCACGGTGGATTTCTTCGCCGTGGTGCCCAAGCTGATCGGCGCAGAAGAAAAAATCAATGCCGAACGGCTGGAAATCCATGCCGGCGGTGTGACGGCCAACAACCTCACGCAGGTGGCGCGCCTCGGAGCCAGCGCGGGCTGGCTGGGCCTTGTCGGCGACGACGATAACGGCCGCATCATCCAGAAGGAATTCGCCGAAGACGGCATGGACCTCTCGGGAATCGAGGTCATCAAGGGCGCGCATTCCTCGCTCACCTGGATTCCCGTGGACGCGCAGGGCGAGCGCTGCATCTACATGTTCCCGAACGTGACGGGCACGATCACGCCGCAGCAAGTGGCCGAGCGCTTTGCGCCGCATATCCGCCAGGCGAAGCATTTCCACACGGAAGCCTCGCAGCTCCCGCTCGCTCCGGTCGAACAGGGGATGCGCATTGCCAAAGACGCCGGCGTGCGCGTGATCTTCGATCTCGACGTGGCGCCCTCTTACTTTGCGCAGGCGAAGCTCGGCGACCGCGACGCGCTGATCGCGGCGCTGCGGCTGGTGGACGTGCTCAAGCCCTGCAAAGCCGCGGCGCATGAGCTGACCGGCGAAAGCGACTACGAAAAGATTGCCCGGGCGCTGCTCGCGCTCGGGCCGAGCCGCGTGGCCATCACCATGGGCGGCGAAGGCTGCTTGATCGCCACGCGCGACCGCATGGCGCACGTGCCGGCGTTTCGCGTCGGCGTGGTGGATACCACCGGAGCGGGCGACGCGTTTATGGGCGGGCTTTCCTACGCGCTGCTGCAGGGTTGGAGCGACGAGCAGGTGGGCGTCTTCGCCAACGCCTGCGCAGCGCTCTGCTGTACGCGGGTGGGCGCGCGGGCCATGGCGCGGCGCGACGACGTGATGGCCTTCATCCGCGCCAACCAGCCGAAGGGCGCGGCCGCGTTCTGAGCCGGAAGAGCCGAGCATGCTTTCGCCGCAGACATTCACCATTGCGCTGCTGATGACCGTGACGAGCGCGATCTGCTGGGGCTCCTGGGCCAACACCTACAAGGGCACGCGCAATTACCGCTTCGAGCTGTTCTATTGGGACTACGCCGCCGGCATCTTCGCCGTCGCGCTCGTACTGGCGTTCACGCTGGGCAGTCTGCACCACGACGCGACGAGCTTTCTCGCGAATGTGCGCTCGGCCGATCGCGCGAACATCGGCGCGGCGCTCATCGGCGGCACGATCTTCAACGTCGCGAACCTCTTACTTGTCGCCGGGATTGAGATGGCGGGCCTGGCCGTGGCGTTTCCGGTTGCCATCGGCATCGCGCTGGTCGTTGGCGTGGTGCTGAGCTACGCGATGCAGCCCAAAGGGGACCCGGTGATGCTCACGCTGGGCGTAGTGTGTGCTTTGCTGGCTGTCTTCTTCGACGGCAAGGCGTACGGCAGCCTCGGCGGCACGGGACGTGGCGTCACGCGGAAGAGTATCGTCGTTTGTGTTGTCTCCGGCGTGTTGATGGGACTGTTCGCGCCGTTCGTCACGCGCGCGCTCACTGGCGAGCGCCCGCTCGGCCCGTACAGCCTCGGCGTGTTTTTCACGCTGGGCGCGCTGCTCTCCTGCTTCATCGTGAACATCTACTTCATGCGCAGGCCGCTCGCCGGCGAGCCCGTGAGCTTTGCCGGATTCTTCTCTGCGTCAGCGCGCGACCATGCGCTCGGCCTGGCGGGCGGTTGCATCTGGGGCTTGGGTACGGTGTTCAACTTCGTCGCCGCAGGCTTCCTCGGCGTGGCGATTTCCTACGCCATCGGCCAGTCGGCGCCGATGGTCGCAGCCCTCTGGGGCGTATTCGTGTGGCAAGAGTTTGCGGGCGCCAACGCCCGCGCGCGCATGTACCTGGGGCTGATGTTTGTGTTTTACGTACTGGCCATTCTGGCCGTTGCGCGCGCCTCGGCTGGCTAGCCGGAGAGTTATTCTTTCCGTTCCCTAGCACGCACCATCGCGGCCAGAATGCAGATCATCGCCGTGCTGCCGAGCGGCACCATCATCGCCGGACGAATTCCCAATGAGTTCCCGATTTGCCCGATGGCCCAGGGGAATGACATCCCGCCCAAAATGCCGATCGCAAAGAGCAGGGCAAAGACGCTGCCTGCAAAGCGCTTGTAGCGGTCGCCGGCGATGGCGAGCGTGGTGGGATAAATTGCCGAGAACGAAAGGCCGAGAATCACAACGCCCGCGGTCATGCCCATGAGCGTCCGTGCCAGGAGCAGCACCGCGCAGCCGATCACCGAGCCCACGCCGCTGGCGAAGACGAGTTGCGCCTTGCCCGTGAATTTCAAGAGGCGCGCCGCCAGCAGCCGCCCCACAATCAATGCGGCCCAGTAACCCGCGAGCACCCACGTGGCGGTGCGCCCGGACTCGCCGAGCGCCCCGATGTAGGACGACGTCCATCCGCCGATTGAGGCTTCGTTGCCCGACTGAAAGAACAGCGTGACGGCGAGCAGCAGCACGCCCGGATACTTCACAACCTGTGCGAGCTCGCCGGTAGAAAAACCTTTCGCTTCCGAGGCCGGCGGGAAGCGCAAAGCGAGAAACATCAGCAGGATCAGCACCGCGAGTCCGGCCGCCGCCGCAAGGAGCTGTGGTATGGAGAACAGCTTTTCGAGGCCGGCGGCAAGCAGCGGAATCGCCAGCGCGCCGATGCCGTAGAAGACTCCCAACACATTCAGCATCGCCCCGCGGTCTTCACTGTAGAGATCGGAAACGAGCACGTTGGCGGCGGTGTTCAGGCCCCCGCCACCCAAGCCGAGCAGCAGGGCGGAAGCAGCGGCCAGCCGGAACGACTGCGACGCGGCAAAGCCGCCAAGCGCGGCAGTCACAAGGAGCGCCGAAACGGCAAGCACGGGTTTGTTGCCAATGCGGTCGATCAGCGGCCCGGCCAGAACGGTGGCAATGAAGACGCCGAAATAGAGCAGCAGAAAAAGGTCGCCCTGCTGCGCCATGTTGACACCGAGCCGCACGCGCATCTCCGGCAGGCCAAAGAGCGTGCCGAGCAGCGCCAGCACGATGCCGAACAGGAAGAGGCCGGCACACGAGGCGGCGAACAGCGGCCGGCGCGCACTGGTTTCATTCACGTTTCACCGCCGCAAGGACCGCTCGTAGGTCGCGAACACTTTGGAATTGTTGTCCGGGGGATGCCGGGAAGTGAGCCATCGGAGCAGCGGGATCGGAACGCGGGCCTAGTCCGACCCGGCATCATAGTGAAAAGCTTGCGCGCCCGCAACCCGCCGCGCGGGGGCGATTGTTGCGAGGCGCGGGGCGCTGCTGTAGTATCGGCGCAACAGGAGGCCCTGCCATCGCCACCGCTGACGCGATCGTCGAAGCTGCGCCGCGTGTGAGTGCCGCCGCGCCCGCAGCGGCCGCGACGCGCCTCGTTGCGCTCGACGTTTTCCGCGGCGCGACCATTGCCGGGATGATCCTGGTGAATGACCCCGGCAGCTGGAGCGCGATCTACTGGCCGCTCGAGCACGCGCCGTGGCATGGCTGGACGCCGACGGACCTGATCTTCCCGTTTTTCCTGTTCATCGTGGGCGTTTCGATGACGCTTTCGTTCGCTTCACGCGCGAAGAAGGGCGTCACGCGCGCGGCGCTGGCCCGGCACGTGGCCTGGCGCAGCCTGCTGATCTCCGCTATTGGGCTGTTCATGGCGGCGGAGCCATATTTTCGGATGGGCACCGTGCGCATCCCGGGCGTGCTGCAGCGGATCGCGGTGTGCTACCTCATTTCCGGCCTGTTCGTGCTCGGGGTCTGGCGCGAGCCGGAGCGGAGCGAAAACGATAGGCGGCTCCTTGCGCCGGTCGCCGCGCTGATTGTTTTTCTGCTCGTGGGCTACTGGGCGGCGATGACGTTTATTCCCGTGCCCGGCTACGGCGTCGGCCGGCTCGACGCCGATGGCAACCTGGGCGCGTACATCGACCGCAAAGTCATGGGCGCGCATTTGTGGTCGCAGTCGAAGACCTGGGACCCGGAAGGCATCATGAGCACGTTCCCGGCGATTGCGACGACGCTCACGGGCGTGCTCGTCGGCCTCTGGCTGCGCTCGCGGCGCACGCCGCAGATGAAAGTTGCGGGGATGCTCACCATGGGCGCGGCGGGGCTCGTGGCGGGCGAGCTGCTGCACCCGTTCTTCCCGATCAACAAGAATCTGTGGACCAGCACCTACGTGATCTTTACGAGCGGGTTTGCGATCGTGCTGCTGGCGTTGTGCTACTGGGCAGTGGACATCAGGGGCTGGCGGCGCTGGGCCACGCCGTTTGTGATCTTCGGTACGAATGCCATCGCCGTGTTCACGTTCTCTGGGCTGCTCGCCAAAGCCAGCGTGATCTACAAAGTGACGCGCGCCGATGGCCGCCAGGTCACCTGGCACTCGTACGTCTACAACAAGCTCTTCGTGCCCTTCGCGAGTCCCATCAATGCCTCGCTGCTGTTCGCCGTCAGCTACGTCCTGCTGTGGTTCTTCCTGATGTGGCTGCTCTACCGCAAGCGCATCTTCATCAAGATCTGAGCCCATGCCGGTCTCCGTGGCCCACTCCAAAGTGATCTACGACGCGCTCAAGGCGTGCGGCATCCAATTGGTTTCCGCGCTGCCCGAGACCTGGCTCGTGCACCTGATCCGCATGGCGGAAGAAGACCCGGGGATGACCCTAGTGCGTCTGGCGAAAGAGGAAGAAGGCGTGGGCATCTCGGCCGGGGCGCACTTTGCTGGCCTGAAGTCGGCGATGCTGATGCAAAACCACGGTTTTCTCGCGGCCATCAACGGCATCGTCTCGTTTGCGCACCTCTACAAGATTCCTCTGCTGATGCTGATCACCTATCGCGGCACGTTCGGCGAGCGCGACCCCTGGCAGACCGAGGGAGGCAACGCCACCGAGCCGGTGCTGCGCGCGCTGGGCATCCCGTACAGCTTTCTCGATGTGCCAGAGACGGTCGCAAAGCGCATCCGGCAGGCACAGACACTCGCGGAGAGCAGCTTGCAACCGGTAGCGCTGCTGCTGCTGCGCGACCTGATGTGGGAGGAATGATGCAGCGGCTGGACTGTTTGCGCTCGATCTACGCGGAACTCGAGCGGTGCGTTGTCGTCACCATCATGGGCGCGGTCGCGGCGGAGCTGCAATCGCTGGGGCATCGCGCCAACTTCTTCTACTTGCAACATGCAATGGGGCTGGCGTCCTCGACTGGACTGGGGCTGGCGCTGTGCTTGCCGGAGCAGAAAATCGTCGTGCTCGATGGTGATGGCTCTTTGCTGATGAACCTGGGCACGCTCTCCACAATGGCGCGCTACAACCCGAAAAACCTAATCCACATCGTGTTCGACAACGAAAGCCTGCTCTCCGTCGGCGGCTTTCCGACTGCGACCGGAACGGGCACAGACCTCGAAGGAATTGCGCGCGCCTCCGGCATCGCAAACACGGCGACGGTGCGCAGCGTTGAGGATTTTCAAAGCGCCGTGACGCCTGCCATCCGCGGGAGCGGCCTGGCCACGATTATCGCCAAGGTCGAAGCGACCGGGCCGTCGGCGTACGTGACCGATCTCGGGCTGCTCGAGAACCGGTTCCAGTTTGCGCGGCACGTGCAATCGCTGCGGCGCGGGCCCAAAGCCTGACCCGAACTGCAAACCCAACCTCTGAGGTGCCCCGATGTCTCAGATCCTGGCGCAATTGATCGAAGAGCTCGTTGCGGGCCAGCTGCATGTCGTGGATTTGACACAGCCGCTAGGCCCCGACACGCCGCTGCTACCGCTGCCTCCGCAGTGGAACAACACGCCGCCCTTCCGCATCTGGGAACTCTCGCGCTACGACGAGCGCGGCCCGGCGTGGTACTGGAATGCATTCTCGACCGGCGAGCACACTGGCACGCACTTCGACGCGCCGGTGCACTGGGTGAGCGGCAAGAACTTGCGGGACAACACCGTGGACCGCATCCCGCCGAAGAAATTTGTCGGCCCGGCGTGCGTTCTGGACGTCACGGCCGAAGTTGCGAAGGACCCGGACTTCCTCATCACGCTGGACCACGTGCGCGCCTGGGAGAAGCAGTACGGGCGCATTCCAGAGGGCGCGTGGGTGCTGCTGCGCACGGGCTGGTCGCGGCGGACGAATGCGGCAGACTACTTGAACGTGAAAGGAGACGGCCCGCACACACCGGGCTGGGCGAAGGAGTGCTCGGCGTTTCTCGCCAATGAGCGCAATGTGCTGGGCGTAGGCGTCGAAACGGTGGGGACGGATGCGGGGCAGGCTGCGCGGTTTGATCCGCCTTTTCCGAACCACTGCATCATGCACGGCAGTGGAAGGTTCGGCCTCGCGGGACTGTGCAACCTCGACCAGCTTCCGCCAACGGGCGCCGTCGTCATCGCCGCGCCGCTCAAGATCGTGGGCGGCTCGGGCAGTCCTGTCCGCGCCATCGCAATTACACCGTGAACCGTTCCCTTGTTGTCATTCCGAGGGGTGACGCTCTTCGTCAACCCAAAGAGTCTCCGTGTCCTAGCCTTGCCCGATTGCCGCACTTATGCAGGACGCGCGGCTGAGATTCCTCGCTTTGCTCGGAATGACAGTGGAGCGGGATTAGGTGTGCCCGCTAGCACCTTACGCGCCGTGCCTACGCCGGAAGCCATGGGGTTTTTCTATTAGCCGCAGCCCTGAGAGCCCTCAACCGACACCGAAGATGTTGGTTCAGCGATACGCAGCTTGGCGCATATACTAGGAACGCGGTGGAGCTGCATCCGGGGAGAGGAGCCGCGTGAAGCGCATCCTGATCATCGAAGACGACCGCGACATCGTCGAGCTGGTCCGCTACAACCTCTCGAAGGAAGGTTTCCAGGTCAGTGCCGCTTCGGACGGCAGCGCGGGCCTGGCCACGGTGAAGAAATCTGCGCCTGACCTGCTCTTGCTCGACCTGATGCTGCCGAGGCTCTCCGGCCTCGAGATCTGCAAAGAGATCCGGCGCGATCCGTCGTTGAATCGCCTACCCATCCTGATGCTCACGGCGCGCGGCGATGAAGCCGATCGCGTGGTGGGGCTCGAGATGGGCGCCGATGACTACGTGACAAAGCCGTTTAGCCCGCGCGAGCTCGTGGCCCGCGTAAAGGCGCTGCTGCGCCGCGCCGAGCCTCCCCCTGAACCTGCGCGCACCATCGCGATAGGAACGCTTGAGATTAATCCCTCCGCGTATCGCGTCGCACGCGCGGGCAAGCCGGTGACGCTGAGCACGCTCGAGTTCCGCCTGCTCTACTTCCTCGCATCGCGCCCGAACCGCGTCTTCACGCGCGATCAATTGCTCGACGCCGTCTGGGGCAACGAGCGCTTCGTCACACCCCGCAGCGTGGACGTCTACATCCGGCGCCTGCGCGAAAAGATCGAAGCCGACCCCGAAGAGCCCGTGCACTTGAAAACAGTCCGTGGGGCGGGCTACATGTTCGAACGTGGCGAGCGGCCCGGCCGCAGAGACTGAGGATCGCGTGCGCCTGCGGCTTTTCTGGCAACTCAGCCTGACGAGCTTTGCACTACTGCTGGCCGTACTGCTGGCCGGCGATTTGTACACCGCGGGCCTCCTGCGCAGAGATTACCTCCGCGCAGGCTTTGAACGCTTGGAAGCGTTCGCGCGCATAGCTGAGGCCCGCCCCCCGCAGCTTTCTGCGGCGGGCGATTCTCCCGAACTGCACGCTTGGGTTTCGTGGATGGCCGCGAGCGGCGCGCGCGTCACGATCATCGCCGCGGACGGCCGTGTGCTCGCCGACTCCGCCGAAGACCCGCGGCGCATGGAAAACCACGCCGGGCGGCCAGAGATTCGCGAGGCCTTTGCGAACGGCGAAGGGCGCGCTGTGCGCCACAGCGCCACGATCAATCGCGACCTGGTTTACTTCGCCGTCCGGCACCAGGCAGCTGGAGAGCTGCCCGTGGTGCTGCGGTTTGCGCTGCCGCTGCAGAGTCTGGACGAGGCGCTCGCTCACCTGCGCACACGGCTCTGGGCAGCTTCTCTGGTGATTCTTCTCGTGGCGGGAGGTGCCTCACTCCTCATCTCCCGTTCGCTTGCGGCGCGCGTGAAGCGCCTCGAAGCATTCTCCCGGCGCGTGGCGGAGGGCGACTTCCGCCCCATGGCCGTGGACCGCCCGGGAGACGAGCTCGGCGAACTCGCGCGCGCGCTGAATGAGACCGCTGCGCATCTTGACGACACGATCCGCTCGCTCACCGACGAGCGCAACCGCTCTGCCGCCATCCTGCGCAGCATGGTGGAGGGCGTGGCGGTGATCAGCGCCGAGGAGCGCATGGTCTTCTGCAACACGGCTTTCTCACAGGTTCTTGGCGTGGACGCAAGCTCCTGCGCGGGGCGCCGCCCGGTGGAAGTGATCCGCCAGCCGGAGCTTCTGGACGCAATCGGGCGCGTGCTCAGAGCCGGCCAAACCGTGCAGACGGAAGTCACGGTGGGAACCGTGCGGCCGCGGACGTTTGGCGCGACCGCGGCGCCGATTGCCGGGCTCGAGGGCGAAGCAGAGCGCAGCCGCCGCGCTGGCGTCGTGCTCGTGCTCCACGACATCAGCGAGTTGCGAAGACTGGAGCGCGTGCGGCGCGACTTCGTGGCCAACGTTTCGCACGAGTTCAAGACGCCGCTCACGGCCATCCAGGGGTTTGCGGAAACGCTGCTGGGCGGCGCCCTGGACGATCTGGAAAACCGGCAGCGTTTTCTCGAAATCATCCGCGACCATGCGCGCCGGCTGGCGCGGCTGACCGATGACCTGCTGGAGCTTTCGCGAATCGAAGCGGGGAAAATGGAGCTCGAGCTACGCAACGTTTCTGCCACGGAAATCATTGCTCCGTGCATCGAGACAGCCCGGTTGAAGGCCACCGCAAAGCAACTAGGCCTGGACGTGGATTGCCTGGTCGATCTGCCCGCCGCGCGGGGCGACGCAGGCCAGCTCCAACAGGTGCTGCAGAACCTGCTCGATAACGCTGTGCAATACACACTGCCGGGCGGCCGGATCATCGTGCGCGCGCGCGCCGACGCCGGAAATCTGGTCATCACCGTCTCGGATACGGGCATCGGCATCCCGCAAGCCGAACAGGAGCGCATCTTCGAGCGCTTCTATCGCGTGGATGCGGCGCGGTCGCGGGACGTCGGCGGCACCGGTCTGGGCCTGGCCATCGCCAAGCACATCGTCGAGGCGCATGGCGGCCGCATCTGGGTGGAAAGCGCTGTGGGCAAGGGCTCTGACTTTCACTTTAGCCTCCCGCTCTTGTAACCGAAAATTCATCCTGCGTTCATGCCGCATTGAATCGTTCCCGGTATCGTTGGCAGCTCTATGGGAGTATTGGAGATCTGTGATTCGTGAAGTGTGTGAATTCGGTTCCTCAGGAGGACGCATGCCTCGCAGTCTTCTGTCGATTCTCGTAGCAACGCTTTGCTTTGCGATGTCCGCTACAGCGGGTGATACCGCCGCCGGTCGCACAAACAGCGCGCCGCCCGTGCGCAGCGCCGTGAAGTCTGGCGCGGAGAAGCCCAGCAAGGAACCCTCAGCTGAGAAAGCTGCAACTCCTGCCCGGTCGGAAGGCGCGGCGCTGGAAGCCGAAATCCAGCAACTGAAGGAGCTGCTCCTCGAGCAGAAGCAGGAACTGGAGGCCCAGCGCGCCCTGCTCAGCGAGCAACAGAAGAGGATGCAGGCGCTCGAAAAGCAGTTCGCGGCGGGGGGCAGCGACTCCGGCGCGGCGCCCGCGTCCGCCGAAGCGCCAGGACTGGCGTCGCGCGTGGACGCCGTGGCCAGCGAGCAGGATGAATTGAGCCAGAAGGTCGGCAAGATCGCTACGGACCTGGACAACGCGAAGAAGTCGCTCGAAGGCAAGATCAAAGGCTTCGGGCCATTCACCTTCAGCGGCGACCTCCGCGTCCGGGCTGAAAGCGTCTTTGGAGGCCTGCCGCTGAGCGGGCCGGCTGGCGAGGCTCAGTTCCGCGAGCGCTACCGCGTGCGCCTCAACGCCATGGCCAAGTTCAACGACGAATTCTCCGGCGGCTTCAGCCTGGCGAGTGGCGACCTGAATAACCCGGTCTCGACGAACCAGAGCATCAACCAGTTCTACATCCGGCGGCCGATCGGCATTGACCGCGCGTTTATCGCCTATGCGCCGCGCTGGTTCAAGCCGCTCACGGTCACCGCAGGCAAGTTCGCCTACACGTGGAACCGCACCGAGCTGATCTGGGACAACGACCTCAATCCGGAAGGCGTCTCCGAGGCCCTGCACTGGAACTGGAAAGACTCGTTCCTCCAACACATCGGCCTTGTGGCTCTGCAGATGCCCTTTAACTCCACCTTCGGTGCCGGCGGCACTACGGTTGCCAAGGTCGTGCCAAGTGGCGCGACGTTTGGCGGCCAGCTCCAGAGCAACTGGAAGTTCTCCGACCGCCTGAAGTTCGGCGCTCACGTCGGCTACTTCCACTTCCGCAACGCCGACCAACTCGCTCAGGGCCAGGCCACCGGCGTCATCGGCGGCAACGGCCAGACGAACTATGTGGGGACCATCGGCAGCGGCTCCAGCGCCACCACGCTGTTCGCCTCGAACTGGGGCATCCTCGATGCCATCGCGCGGCTCGACGTCACCACGGGCATCAGCCGCTTCCCGCTGATGCTCCAGCTCGACTACGCGCAAAACATGCAGGCCTGCCAGAACGGCGCCTCCTTCGTGAAGCTGGGGGGAACCGTTCCGTTTTGCGACCCGCGCGAGCGCCACGCCTACTGGGCGGAAGCGCAGATCGGTCGCACCCAGGAACAAGGCGACATCCGCTTCGGCTACACCTTTATGCGCATCGAGCGCGATTCTGTCCTTTCCGCTTGGACGTTCGACGACAAGCGGCAGGCCACCAACCTCGCCCAACACCGCATGGAGATGTTTTACCAGGCATATAAACAGATCACGGTGGGCATGACCGGCTTCTTCGGACGGCAGCTTGTGACGGCCACGAGTCCGACGGCGACCGTGGCGCCCGAGCACATCCTGAGGCGGTTCCAGTTTGACCTGGCCTACAAGTTCTAGCCGGGAGCGAGTCACACAGCTGTAACACGGCCGTAACAGCGCTTTAACAATCGAAGCTGAGAATCAAGGGAGGAAGAGACGGTGAGAAAGTTTCTGAGCGTCCTTCTGGCGGGAGTGCTGTTGTTCCCCCTGTGCGTGGCGGGCGCGGACACCCTATTGGTGAATGGTGCGGGGGCAACATTCCCGTATCCGATTTATTCCAAGTGGTTTGACGAATATCACAAGAAGTTCCCCAATATTGAGATCAACTACCAATCCATCGGCTCTGGCGGCGGCATCCGGCAGTTGCTGGCTGGCACGGTGGACTTCGGCGCAACCGACGCCCCGATGACGGACGAGCAGCTCGGCCAGGCCAAGACAAAAATTCTGCACTTTCCGACCGTGCTGGGCGCGGATGTCCCCACCTACAACATCCCCGGCGTGGCGGGAGAACTCAATTTCACGCCTGAAGCGCTGGCAGGCATCTTCCTGGGCAAGATCACCAAATGGAACGACCCGGCCATCACCGGTGCGAACCGCGGTGTGAACCTGCCGGCTGCCGACATTGTGGTCATTCATCGCTCCGAGGGCAGCGGCACCACCTACATCTGGACTGACTATCTCAGCAAGGTCAGCGAGGAATGGAAGACCCGCGTGGGCAAGGGCGCGTCGCCGAACTGGCCGGTGGGGCTGGGCGGCAAGGGCAACGAAGGCGTCTCCGGGCTGGTGAAGCAAACGCCGAATTCGATCGGCTACGTGGAGCTGATCTACGCCGTGCAGAACAACCTCTCCTACGGCCGCGTGCGCAATTCGTCTGGAACCTTCGTGAAGGCGGACTTGGCCAGCGTCACGGCCGCCGCAGCCGGCGCGGCGAACTCCATGCCCGACGATTTCCGCGTCTCGATCACGGATCCTCCTGGCAAGAGTGCGTACCCGATCGCCAGCTTCACATGGCTGCTCATTCCTTCGGACATTCCGGATGCGAAGAAGCGCGAGGTGCTTGTGGGCTTCCTCCGCTGGATGCTCACCGAAGGGCAGAAGCATGCCGCACCGCTCGCATATGCGCCGTTGGCGAAAGAGGTCGTGGAAAAGGAGATGAAGGCGCTCGCGCAGATTCGTTAGTATGGCCACAACTCCCATGGCGATGGAGCGCGCGGGTTCCGGTCGGGGCCCGCGCTCTCGGTCCCTTGTCCGTCGGCTGCGGAGCGGAGATGAAATCGCCCACCTGGTGACGTTCCTCTTCGCCGGGAGCATCCTGCTCATCGTCGGCCTCCTTCTCAACGAATTGTGGGTGAATTCGGCCCTGGCGCGGCACAAGTTCGGCTGGAGCTTTTTCTTCACGCGCGTCTGGGATCCGGTTTTCGAGCAGTTCGGCGCGCTGCCTTTTATCTTCGGCACGCTGGTGACCTCGGCCCTGGCCCTCTTGATCGCCATCCCCGTGGGCCTTGGCGCGGCAATCTTCCTGGCGGAGCTGGCCCCGCCGCGCATTTCCGACGCGCTGGCGTTCCTGCTGGATCTGCTGGCGGCCGTGCCCAGCGTGATCTACGGATTGATCGGCATTTTCACGGTGGTTCCGTTATTGCGCGAGTATGTGGAGCCTTTTCTGAAGGCGACGCTGGGCTTCTTGCCGCTGTTCCAAGGACCTGTCTACGGCGTGGGCTTTCTTGCGGCGGGCGTGGTGCTGGCAGTGATGATCGTGCCGTTCATCATCTCCGTCTCGCGCGAGGTGCTGCTGGCTGTGCCGCGCGAGCAGCGCGAAGCTGCGCTGGCCCTCGGTGCGACGCGCTGGGAAGCGACATGGAAGGCGGTGGTGCCCTTTGCGCGCGCGGGCATTTTCGGCTCCATCTTCCTGGCTCTGGCGCGGGCGCTCGGCGAGACGATGGCCGTGACGATGGTCATCGGCAATGCGCCGCAGATCGCCGCGTCGCTCTTCGCGCCCGGTTATTCCATCGCTGCCGTGATCGCGAATGAATTCACCGAGGCCACCGGCGATCTCTATCTCCATGCGCTGATCGAACTGGGGCTCGTGCTGTTTCTCCTGACGTTCGTCTTGAACGGCCTGGCGCGGCTGCTGATCCTGCTGACGGCGCGCCGGGGCGGAGCGCACGCATGAGCTTCCGCAGGCGCTGGCGAAAGTCGGTCAATGCGGTGATGCTCAGCGTCACGGGCATCTCAGCTTTGGTGGCTGTCTCGGTACTTTTTTTCATTCTCGGCTATCTGGTTTGGCACGGTGCGCGCGCGCTGAACTGGGACTTCTTCACGAAGCTGCCGAAGCCCGTCGGCGAAACGGGCGGCGGCATGGCCAACGCCATTGTCGGGAGCGCGAAGCTTCTGCTGCTCGCCTCGCTCGTGGGAGTTCCCGTGGGCCTGCTCGGCGGCGTGTACCTGGCCGAATTCGGTGGCCGCACGGTTTCCTTTGCCGTACGCTACGCGACAGACCTGCTCAACGGCGTGCCCTCGATTGTGATCGGCATTTTTGCCTACACGATGATCGTGCTCCGCACGAGGCACTTTTCCACGATCGCGGGCGGCCTCGCGCTCGGCGTGATGATGATTCCCATTGCCGTGCGCAGCACCGAGGAGTTCCTGCGCGGCGTTCCGCACGAGCTGCGCGAAGGCGCCATGGCGCTCGGCGCCAGCAAGTGGAAGACGATCGCGACCGTCGTGGCCCCGGCCGCGTATCGCGGCATCCTGACGGCCGTGCTCCTCGCGCTGGCGCGCGTAGCCGGGGAGACTGCGCCGCTGCTCTTCACTGCGTTCAGCAACCGCTTCTGGAGCCCGGGCTGGAACCAGCCCACGGCCTCGCTTCCGGTGATGATCTTCACCTACGCCATCGCGCCCTACGAAGATTGGCACCAGCAGGCGTGGGCGGCGGGACTCGTCCTGCTCGGACTCGTTTTGGCGACAAACCTGATCGCCCGTGCCGTGCTTTCTCGCGGCGTCTCGATGCAGAGGTCCTAGACGATGCACGCGCCGGTCAAGATTGCGTTGCCAAGCCGTTCGCTGGCCGGCTTGAAGCCCGACTTGCGCCGCGGGGACGAGATCGCTGCGGAGCTTCCTCTGCGGATACAGATTTCGCGCCTGAACTTCTTCTATGGCGCGAAGCAGGCGCTGCGCAATGTTCACCTGAAGATTGCGGGGAACCGCGTTACCGCGCTGATTGGACCGTCGGGCTGCGGCAAGTCTACGCTGATCCGCACGCTCAACCGCATGTACGAAACCATACGCGACGCGCGCGCGGAAGGTCAGATCCTGCTCGATGACCAGGACGTTCTCTCACTGGACGTTACCGATCTGCGCCGCCGCGTGGGCATGGTGTTCCAGAAGCCGAATCCATTTCCGAAATCCATCTTCGACAATGTCGCCTACGGTCTCCGCGTCAACGGCTGCAAAGGCTCGCTCAGGGAAGCCGTGGAACATAGCTTGCACCGCGCGGCGCTCTGGGAAGAAGTGAAGGACCAACTTCATAAGTCCGCCTACGAGCTTTCCGGCGGCCAGCAGCAGCGGCTGTGTATTGCGCGCGCCCTGGCAGTCAATCCGGAGGTGCTCCTGCTGGACGAGCCCTGCTCGGCGCTGGACCCCATCAGCACGGCGAAAATCGAAGAGCTGCTGTTTCATTTGAAGCAGACCTGCACGATCGTCATCGTGACGCACAATATGCAGCAGGCCGCGCGGGTGAGCGACTTCACTGCGTTCCTGCTGAACGGAGAGCTCGTCGAATTCAGCCCCACGTCGCAGCTCTTCACCACGCCGACGGATCCGCGCACTGAGGCTTACATCACCGGCCGATTTGGCTAGGAGCAGCGATGGAACGTCATTTTGTCCAGGACCTCGAAGAGTTAAAGGAGCGCCTGCTGTGGATGGGCGGCCTGGCGGAGCGCGCCGTCCACAAGGCCATGCAATCCGTTCTTGAGGCTGACGAGGCGCGTGCGAACGAAGTCCTCAATGAAGAAAATGCCATCAACGAGCTGCAGATCGAGGTGGATGACCGCGTCGTGCAATTGCTGGCGCTGCAGCAGTTGATGGCCGCCGACCTGCGCTTCGTCCTGGCCGTCTCGCGGATCAACAACGACCTCGAGCGCATCGGCGACCAGGCCGTGAACATGGCGCAGTCCGCGTTGCACATCGTGCGTCACCCGCGCGTGAAGCCATACGTGGACCTGCCGCGCATGAGCGAGCTCGCCGAAGGCATGGTGCGCGACAGCCTGAACGCCGTCGTGCGCAAGGACGTGGAGCTCGCCCGCTCCGTCCTGATGCGCGACGACCAGGTGGACCAATTGCGCGACCAGATCTTCCGCGAGCTGCTCACTTACATGATGGGGGATTCCTCGGTGGTCTTTCCCGCCTTCGAGCTGATCCTGGTGGCGAAAAACCTGGAGCGCATCGGCGACCACGCCACGAACATCGCTGAGGACGTGATCTACATGGTTGCGGGGTTCGACGTGCGCCACCCGGCGCTCGACCGCCGCTAGGGCGCGAGTGACACGCGGCGCCGCTTCAGAGTGAGCACGAGCAGCGACGCACCAGCCATCATAGAAATCAAAGCGCCAGCAAGCCGGTCCCACGTCGGTGCGAAGTGGACGCGCACGCGGCTGGATCCCGTTGGGAGCGGGATGAGCATCTGGCCCGAGTCGTAGTGTGATTCCGCGCGCGCTACGCGGCCGTTGATCTCCACATGCCACGCAGGATAGTTCATCAGGTGCAGCGCCGCGGTTGCGGGTTGTGGCGTATCCACGGTGAAGAGCTTCTCCTCCGCGCCCCAGCGCTCGATGTGTACGCGCGAGGGACGCGGGCTTTCCGCTGTGGTTGCGACTGAGTGGACCGCCACGCGCGGCGCGTTCTCCGGCAGGTCGTAGCGGTCGGCTCCGGC
>JBGQHO010000014.1:0-64333 GCA_041497955.1 Terriglobia bacterium
CGCAGGGGCAGATGGTGCGGAGATAATCGAAGCTGTAGATGCCGGTGGAATGGCCATCGGTGAAGTGAATCTGCACGGCGTAATTGCCCACCGCGGCGGCAGAGCGCGCTTTGGCCCTGGGCTTGTACATCGGCAGGACCGCAGCACCGCTGGCCACTGCGCCCAGCATCGCCTTCTTCGTGCGCTCGTCGTCGCACATCGCGCAGGGGCATTGCTCGCGCAGGTACGCAAACTCGTAATGGCTCTCGTGGCCGTCGCCCCAGGTGACGTCCACGCCGGCGCCGCTTGAAACGTGGATCTTCAGGCTTGTCGGCTTTTTTCGTTCATCGAGCGGGAACGGCATTTTCGCGGAGGTGCGCCTTTACCCCAGCGGGCAGCACGCGCCCGGAGGAATCGGGTTCCCGTGCGGGCAGGTTTTCGGATGATTCAGGAAGGTGCAAATCTTCTGATCGAGCTCGGGGCTGATGATATGTTCGAACTTGCAGGCCTGCGAATGCGCCTCGGGGTCCTCGACGGCAAACGTGTCCGTGAACAGGCGCTCAGCCAGGCGGTGACGCCGGATGACGTCGCGCGCGCGCTTGCCGCCGCGCTCGGTGAGGGCCACCTCGGAATCGCGCACCTCGAGGAGCCGGAGGCCGGCCATGCGGCGAAGCGTCTGCACGGGGTCCACCGAGCCGAGCGTGCGAATGCGCTCGACGCGCGCGATCGTGCCCTCCTCGCCGCAGACCCAGATTTGCTCGAGCAGGTGATCGAAGCGCTCCTCGTCCTCCATCGAAAACACGGTAATCTGCGCGAGCTTCCCGTGCGCGAGCTCGACGCGCCGGTCGGCCAGCCGCCCGATCGAAGGGGCGTGCGTCACCAAGAGAATCGTATGGCCGGCGGCGTGGAGCTCGCGCAGCAGGTTCACGACGATTTGCTCGTTGGCCTCGTCCAGGTTGCCGGTCGGCTCGTCGGCCAGGATCAACTTGGGGTTGTTGATCAGCGCGCGCGCGATGGCCACGCGCTGCTGCTCGCCGCCGGAAAGCTGCGCCGGCAAATGTTCCAGCCGGTCGCCCAGCCCCACGCGGCGCAGCGCCTCCGCGGCCTGCGCTTCATCGGTGATGCTGTGGAAATACTGCGCCAGCATCACGTTTTCGACCGCGGTCAGGTACGGCACGAGATGAAATTGCTGGAAGACGAAGCCTATTTTTTCGGCGCGATAGCGCGTCAATTTCGCTTCATCGAGCGCGCCCACATCGACGCCGTCCACGAGCGCCCGGCCGGACGAAGGCGCATCGAGCCCGCCCAGAATATTGATCAGCGTGGTTTTTCCCGAGCCGGACGGGCCCATAATGGCGATCCACTCGCCGGCATCCACCCCGAGGCTGATGCCGTCGAGTGCGCGGACGCTGCCGAACTGTTTGGTCAGGTGTTCGACTTCGACCAGCGCCATCATTCGCCTCGCAGAATCGCCGCCGGCCGGATCGCGCTCAGCAAGCGCAGCGGAAACGCTCCGGCCAGGGCCACGCCGAACATCAGCAGAATCGTCAGCGGCAGCACTTCCAAGCGCGGGGAGATGGCCACGCCGAACACGCGCTGCCCCATCCATTGCGCGAGCCCCACACCAGCCCCATAGCCGAGCAGGCCGCCCAGCACGCCGAGCGTCGCCGCTTCGGCCAGAAACAGCCGCAAGACGCGCCGCATCGGCCCGCCCAGCGCCTTCATCATGCCCACGTCGCGGCGGCGCTCCATCGCGAGCGCCGCCATGGTGGCGAGCACGCAGAGTGTCGTCAAGACCAGAATGAGCGCCACGGTGGCGAAAATCAGCCCGCGGATGCGCGTGAGCAACTGGCCCTCGGCTTGCGCGAGCTGCCGCACGGGCCGTACTTCAAGGCCCGGCAGCGCCGCGGACAACTGCCTCGCGAAACCTTCAATTTCCGACGGCGAGCCGGTAACGCTCAACTGCGCCAGGCTTACGCGGCCTTCGAGCGCCGCGAGTTGCTGCGCGACAGCCAGGTTGACGAAAATCTGGTTGTCGTCGGTTCCGCCTGCGCTGACGATCCCCGCCACAGCTAGCCTGACGGAGCGGTCCGCGTAGCGCAGCTCCACGGCGCCCCCCGGCGAAAGTCCCAGCTGCCGCGCCGCGTTGCGCCCCACCAAGCAGCGAGAAATATCCTCGCGCGTTGCAATCCTTTGCCCTTCGACCTTCCACCACGGCGCCAGCCGCAGCGTCTGGTCGAGCCAGGTGCCCGTGAGGATCACGCTTTGCTCTGCCTTACCCAGCGGCGCGCGCGCGACAACGTAAAGATACGGCGCCGCCCCCACAACCTGCGGCGTTTTCGCAGCGGCGATGCGGTCGAGCGCTACGGCATCCATCAGCGGCGCGTCGGCTCCGCCCGCGCGCGGGGGCGCAACAACCACGTTGGCGCCCAACGCGCGAAACTCGCGCGTCAGCTTGCGCTCAGCATCGAGCTGCAAGCTGATCAGCGCCGAGCACACCGCGGCGCCGCTCGTCACGGCCACCAGCGCCACCGCCAGCCGGCCGCGGCTTGCGCGAAACAGTTTCCAGAGGATGCGCCAGAACATCACTCGCCTCGCAAAATGGGCGCGGGCTCAAAGCTTGCGGCGCGCCGCAGCGGTACCAGGCTCCCGAGCAGCGCCACCGCAATGGCGAGCCCCAGGACCACGGGCAGGAGAATTAGCCGCTCGGTGGGCGCGATTCCAAAGGCGCTTCGGCCGAGCAGCCGCGCCAGGCCGATGCCCAACAAGTAGCCGGCGCCGCCTCCCCCCAGCGCGAGCAACACCTGCTCCGAAAGAAAGAACGTGGTCACCAGCGCGTTGCCTGCGCCGAGCGCCTTCATCAGACCGACCTCGGTGCGGCGCTCGAGCACCGTGGTGGCCGAAGTCGCGCCGACGGCGAGCATCGCCGCCACCAGCGCCGCCAGCGTCACCAGCCACATCAGCGCGCTGACGCGCGTCAGGATGCGGCCCTCGCTTTCCGCCACGCGGCGGATCGGCCTAGCTTCGACGCCCGGCAGCACCTGCTGCACCTGATACGCAATCGAAGAGATGTATGGCGTGCAGTACCACCGGTCGTATTCGGTGGGCGTCATGGTGCCGGGATCACGGCGCGCAAATTCGTCCTCGGGCTTCGTCAGCACGCTCACCAGTAAGCGGCGAAACTGCCCGGGATGAGCGGAAAGCTGCTGCGCGACGGTAAGCGGCGCGAGGATGGCGTCGTCTTCCGCGTCACCGGTCGAAAGAATCCCGGTGACCCGCAGCGCTTTGCCGCCCGCTCCGGCCAGGATGTTCAGCGTATCGCCCACGCGCACACCGGTGCGTTGCGCCAGCGTTGAACCCACGACGCACTCGTCGGCTCCGTCGGCAAACCAGCGACCCTCGACGCGCCACCAGGGATTCGTGCTGGCCACGCCCGTGGTGAACGCCGAGCCATCGGGCGCGGCGACGCTGTGTTGATACCAGGTGCCAATGAGCGTCCCCTGCGCGTTCGCGCGCGCAACGCCTGTGGCTGAAGACACCGCCCACGCGCTCACCGGCACTTCGAGCAGCGGCGCAAAGCCGACCACGTTGTTGCGCCAGAAAATCGTGCGCAGTTTTCCGAGAGTGGCTTCGGGCAGGTACGCGCCCGCGTCCACCGGGCGGTAGTCCACGCCGCCGATCTCGAGCGGTAGCGTATCCGCCTGCGGCGTCACAAGCAGGTTGGCACCCAGGCTGCGGAATTCGCGGGCGAGCCGGTCGCCGACGTCGAGCGCCACGCTGAGCGTCGCCGTGGCCACAGCCATGCCCAGCGCCAGCGCCACCGCGGTCAGCGCCTTGCGGCGCGGCTTCCTGGCGAAGGAGTCTCGGACAATGCGGAAGAACATGGATTCTCTGCGGCTACCGGGGGACCTGCGTCGAGGCCCGCGTGAGCGCGCTCAAGTCAATCACGAGCTGGTCGCCTTCGACGCGCGACGCCACGCCGACCGGATTGCAGCCGCCCGCCTCCCCAATCGAGGGAATGTAGATTGCCGAGGCGCAGTTGCGGCAGATGACGTTCGAGCCTTCCTGGCGGTAGCCGGCCGGGCCGCAAATCATGCAGGCGTCGAGCGCCGTGCCCCAGCCGCCCGGCTTGCGGATCACCAGGAAACGGACCGACGCGCCACTGATTTCCACCGAGTAGAAATGCAGATTCGAATCGCTAACTGCCGCGATGGGAATGCGCACGGCATCGCCCGCGGGCTGGAGCACTTTGGCCGCGGGCGCTTCCGCCGCGGCGCGGGCATAGACGAATTCCGCGGCCAGGACGAGCACGACCGCAACACACGAAAACGCCGCTGCGAACATCCAACGCCGCTGCTTGCGACGCTCCCATTCCAGGCGCCGCCGCTCGGCATCGCTGGCCTCCGGAACCGGAGCGCCGTGCGCCAGGGCGAGCCATTCGCGGAGCACAAGCAGCGCCGCGGCGCCCAGGATCACGACGAAAAAAAAGACGTCGTTGCGCACAACGGGCCCGATCAGCGCCATCTCGCGCTTGCTCGAGGGAATCCACATGGACTCGCTGATTTCGTGCAGACCGGTCAGCGCCAGCTGCACGGCCACGATGATGAGAATCGTGCTGGTGGCAGAAAAGAAGCGCCCGAGCGGGATCTTCAGCGTGCCTTTGAAAAAGAACAGGCCCACGGCAACGGCGGCAGTGAGCCCCAGTCCCGTGCCGATCCAGGTGCCGAGGCCCTCGCTCGAAAGCTGGACGGCGCGCAGGATCAGGGCCAGCTCGGCGCCTTCGCGCAGCACCATCAGGAAGACGAAGACCGCCAAGCCCAGCCCGGCCACAGAGTCTGAGCCTTTTGCGTAGCTTTCCACGCGTTGCTCGATGTGCTTGCGCAGGTGGCGGGCGACGCGGTTCATCCATACAATCGTGGCGACCACGAAGAAGGCCGCCAGCAGCAGGAGCAGGCCCTCAAAGCCTTCCTGGTTGATCTTCCAGCGCTCGAGCAAGGCGGAAACGCCCAAGCTGGCGGCCACGGCCACGGCCACGCCGGTCCAGACGTAGCGCGCGAGCGGGGCGCGGCCGGTGCGGTCGAGGTACACCAGAACGATGCCGACCACGAGAGCGGCCTCGACACCTTCGCGCAAAGCAATGAGGAGAGCAGAAAGCATAAGGCGAACGCCTAGTTGAAACTGAGTTTCAACTAGGCTTCAGAGTCTATCGGTTGGCGTGGAACCCGTCAAGGAAATTAACACACGCCCCATCCCTCCCCCGTTACAATACTTCCCAGCATCGGGTTCGGATGTGCCGCTCAGTCCAATCCCGCTTCTTGGCCCTCGCGCTGAGCCTTTTGCTCGCGCTCGGCGCGGCGTCTGGCCAATCGCCAGCAACGAATTCCCCTGCTCCCCGGGCCCCCGTCGGCAAATCGGCTGCGCCTAAGCCGGACGCGCACAAGGCCCGCCAAGCGTATCAAAAGGGGCTCCGCGCCGAGCAGGCCGACGATTGGCCTGCGGCGCTCCAAGCCTACACCGAAGCGGCGTCCTATTCCCCAGCGGACCGGGAGATGCTTCTGCGCCGGGAAACCGCGCGCTTCCGCCTGGTGCAGCAGTTCACCGACCGCGCCGAGCGCGAGGCCCTTGCCGGGCGGATGGATGGCGCGCGCGAAGCGCTGAAGGCCGCGCTGGCCATTGACCCCGGCTATTCGGTGGCACGCGAGCGGCTGGCGCAGTTTGAACCCCCCGCCATCGAGCAGAAGCAGGAACCGGAGCTTGCGGGCGCAGCTGAGCTCCGGCCGCAGCCCGGCCCGCACGACTTCGATCACCGCGGTGATGCGCGCAGCGCTTACGAGACGGTTGCGCGCGCGTTCGGGCTAGTGGCCGCGTTTGATCCCGAGCTGCCCACGCGGCAGGTGCGATTCCGCGCGCGCGGCGTGGATTTCGCCGCGGCCATGCGTCTGCTCGGGCAACAGAGCAACACGCTCTGGCGTGCAGTGAATGCGCAGACGTTTTTCGTCTTCGATAACTCCGAAGCCAAGCGGCGCGCGTACGCCGTGCAGGTGGTGCGTACGTTCATCCTGCCAGCCTCGACCACGCCCGACCACATGACCGAAACGCTTCGGCTGGTACGCGATATCGCCGGCGTTTCGCACACCGAGCTCGACACGCGCACGCGAACCCTGACCATCCGCGACACGCCGGAGACCATCGCGCTGGCCGCCGCGCTGATTCAGGAGATCGAAAAGGCCCGCGGCGAGCTCATGCTGGAGATCGAAATCCTCGAAGTGAACCAGACGGCGGCGCGGCGCCTGGGGATCACCCCGCCCAACAGCGCGCGCGTGGTCACCTTCAGCCAGCAGGACATCAACGAGGCGCAGCAGTCCGTGCAGGGACTGTTGAACGTGATTACGCGGCTGTTCGGGCCGCCCTCGGCGCTTGCCGGCCTGAGCCCCGCGCAGGTGAGCGCACTGCTCAGCTCCGGACAAATCGGCCTGGGCGCGTTGATACCGCCAGTCGTGGCCTTCGGCGGCGGCCGCACGATTTTCCTCGCCACGCCGCCAAACGGCGCCGTGGCCGACTTCTCCGAGATGTTCCAGTTGGTGCGCCGCGGGCGCCGCATCTTGTTGCGCGCGCAGGACGGCCAGGCAGCCACATTTTTCGTGGGTGACCGGTTTCCCATCACCCTGGCGTTGCTTGGCCCGGGGATTATCTCGCCCGTCTTCGTGCCCAGCGTGAGCCCGACCCAGCTTCTCCGCTCCGACATCGATGTGGGTCGCGCGCCTGTGGCCATCGCCACCGGCGACTGGAATGGCGACGGCAAGCTCGATCTCGCCGTCGCCAACCGCGACAGCAACACCGTTTCCATTTTCCTCAGCAATGGTGACGGCACGTTCCTGGCAAAGCCGGACCTGACAGGCTTCACCACTCCGGTGGCGGTTGCGGCGGCCGACTTCACCGGCGACGGAACGCCGGATCTCGCGATCGTCAATCGAGACGCCAACACAGTCTCCATTTTCCGCGGCAATGGCGATGGCACGTTTACCTTGCTAGCGGACTTGACGGGCTTTTCCACCCCCGTTGCCATTGTCACTGCCGATTTGAACGGCGACGGCAAAGCGGACCTCGCCATTGTGAACCAGGGCAACAACTCGGTTTCGATCCTGCTCGGCAACGGCGATGTCAATGGCACGTTCACGCCGAAGCCCGCGGTAACCGTGGGCCTGGCACCCACGGCTATCGCCGCGGGGGCCTTCAATAACGATCAGAAGCTCGACCTCGCAGTCACGAACCGCGATTCGAACACCGTCTCCGTCCTCCTGGGCAGTGGCCCGGGCAAGGGCGACGGCACGTTCACCCCGGCGCCGGATCTGGCCACGGGCACGGCGCCCGTGGCCATCGCCACGGCCGATTTCAGGGGCGACAGCAACCTCGATCTCATCGTCGCCAACCGCGATGCCAGCAGCGTCTCGGTGTTTCTCGGCAAGGGCGATGGCACTTTCAATGCGAAATCGGATATTCCGGTGGGAACAATGCCGCTGGCGGTGGCCATCGGAGACCTCAACGTGGACGGCCGGCAGGACATCGCGGTGGCAAACTCGGGTTCAAGCACGATCTCGGTCCTCCTGGGCGAGGGAGACGGCACCTTCGGCTCGCGCTTCGACGTGCAAAGCAGTGCGACACCGAGCGCCATCAGCATCGGCGACCTGAATGGCGACGGGCGCTCGGACGCCGTGATTGCGAACGAGGGCGCGAAGACCATCTTGGTGGTCCTGAACACGGTGTCGTTTGTGCCCGCGTCCGGCACTCAGCAGACCGCGTATCCGGGCTCGGAGTACGAAGACATCGGGCTCAAGGTGCGCGCCACGCCGCGGTTGCACTCCAACGATGAAGTGACGCTGCAGATGGAGTTCGAGATCCGGAGCCTTTCCGGCGCCGCCGTCAACGGCATCCCGGTCATCAGCAACCGCACCGTGCAGCAGACCGTGCGGCTCCGCGAGAATGAGACGACGCTCATCTCCGGAATCATCCAAAGAGACGAGACGCGCGCCATCACCGGCCTGCCGGGGTTCGCCTATGCGCTCGGCCACGCCGCCGGGCGCCGCGACACCAACTTGCAAGACACCGAGCTGCTCATCCTCATTACGCCCCGCCAGTTGCGCCTGACGCCGCGCACCGACCGCACTATCTACGCTGGCCCCACCCCTGCCACTGGAACGGGGCGCCCGCCCGCGCAGCCGTAGCGCTCGCCTGCCAGAACCGGCCGACAGTGCACGCGAAGGCTGACGCAACGGATCTCTGGCCCGCCTGCCCCTGATTGTCTAACTGCTTGTTTATAAACATTTTACAGGCCTCTCTGGCTGGCCCGTGCGTTGCTCTCGCTCTAATCGACTTTGAGTAGTCACGTGCCACGAAGAAAGGAGGGGAGCAACCATGCGCAGGATTCTTGCCACGATCTTTGGAGTCTCACTCAGCGTGGCGGCGGGCACGGCTCATGGAGCCGAGCTGAAGCCGCAAACCGCGGAGGCATTTGCGCGCTACATCCGCTCTGCCGAGGAACGCATGAATCGCGAGCTGCGCGGAGGCGGAGCGTTTCTCTGGGTGGATCGCCAGCCGGAGGCCGAGCGCCAGAAACTCTACGCGCAGCTTCGCCACGGCCAGATCCTTGCGGAGCGCGTCGAGCAGCGCGGCGACGAGCCGGTCGAAGTCCCCGGCGGGCTCGTGCACGACTGGGTTGCGCTGTGCTTCATCCCGGGCGCCACCCTCGAGCAAGCGCTGGCCGTCCTGCAGGATTACGACAGCCATCAGAATATCTACAAGCCCGACGTGCAACGCTCGAAGCTGCTGAGCCGCCAGGGAGACGACTTCCAATTCTATCTACAGCTCTACCAGAAGAAGATCGTCTCAGCGGTTTTGAACGCGCAGTTCGAGGCGCACTACGCGCGTCTTGGCGCGGCACGGGCTTACAGCCTCGCCCGCTCCACGCGCATCGCCGAGGTGGAGAATCCCGGAGAGCCCGGCGAACACGAACGGCCCGTGGGGAACGACCGCGGATTCCTGTGGCGGCTGAATTCCTACTGGCGGTTTGCGGAAAGCGACGGCGGCGTCTACGTGCAGCTCGAATCGATTGCGCTGAGCCGCAGCGTGCCCGCGATCTTCGCCTGGCTCGTCAATCCCCTACTGCGAAGCATCCCCCGCGACCACCTCGCTCTCCTGCTCAATTCCACCCGCAGCGCCGTCACCGATCGCCGCCTGCAGCACACCGCCCTGCGCTGAACAAAGCGGCGTGGGTCAGGGTTCGGCGTCGAGGACGACAAGGGGCTGATAGGTGCGCGGGACGACGGCTTCGGCGATGGCGATCAGCTTCTCGTGCTGGTTGAAGACGCGCAGCCGCGCGGGGCGCCAGTCGCCGGAATCGAGCTCGGCGGGCGCGCCCTGCGGCGTGGCGACGCGGCCGGGCTGAATCTGCGCCACCTGCACGTTGAAGCGGGTGCCGTGGCGCACGCGCCGCTCGATGATCGGCAGCACGGTGACGCGCGGCAGGTTGGGCAGCAGCACTTCGAGCGGGAGAATCAGCTCTGCGGCGCGGCCGCTGCGCGCGGCGGCTTCGAGTTCTTCGAGGGTGACGGCCTGGTCGAGCGTGAATTCGCCGACGGCGGTGCGCACGATCTCAGACAGGTGCGCGCCGCTGCCCTGCCGGATGCCCATTTCGTGCGCGATCGAGCGGATGTAAGTGCCTGCCGCGCACTCGATCACAAGATGCGCCAGCGAGCCTTCGACGCCCGTGAAGCGCAGCTCGAAGACCTCCACTTCGACGGGCTTCAGCTCGACGGGCTTTTTCTTGCGCGCCAGTTCGTACGCGGGGCGCCCCTGAATCTTCTTCGCCGAAAACGGCGGCGGCATCTGCGCGAAGCGCCCGGCCATCCCGCCGGCCAGCCGCTCGACCTCGGCCCGGTCCAGCGCTGGCGATGCATCGGGGCCCTGCGGCTCGCCGTCGGCGTCGTAGGTATCGGTGGCGAAGCCGAAGCGCACCGTGGCCGTGTACCGTTTGCGCCGGCCGGAGTAAAACTGCGCCAGGCGCGTCGCGCGGCCGAGCAGCAGGACGAGCACGCCGGTCGCAAGCGGATCGAGCGTGCCGAGATGCCCGATCTGGCGGAAGCCGAGGATGCGGCGCACGGCTTCGACTACGTCGTGCGAGGTTTTTCCCCGTGGCTTGTTGATGACCACGGCGCCGTCAAAGGGCGCGGGTTGTGGCTTGCGAGGCATGGGAGAAGAGAGTCGACAGTCAGCAGCTCACTGTTGATAGCGGAGACATCTCACTTCAGGTTTCGAATTTCTTCGTCTGGCGGAGCAGATCATCGATGTGCTGGCCGTACTCCTCGGAGCGATCGAGCACGAAGTGCAGCTCCGGCGTGCGGCGCATCAGCAGTCGCTCGGTCAACTGGTGCCGGATGAAGCCCTCCGCCGCAGAAAGACCCTTGAGAGCCGCCGACTGTTCGGCTTCGGTGCCCAGCACGCTCACGTAAATCCGCGCCTGCTTCAGGTCGGGCGTGACGCGCACTTCGGTGACGATCAGCGTGACGGCCAGTCGCGGATCCTTCAGCTCCCCGACGAGCATGGTGCCCACCTCGTGCATGATTTCTTCCGCGATGCGTTCGTGGCGATGTCCTGCGACGGTCATCTCGATCTCACCGAATGGAGCCCTCTTTGCACGGAACGCGGTGCAGATAGAGACCCAGTTTTGCCTTCCGGGTGAAGAAAACTGATCCGGGCCCTTTGGGCGAAATGTGATTATGGCAGCACAATGTTTCCGCTGCCTGCGCCATCAATAGCTTTCCCAGAAACTCGAGACCAGCGCGGTTCCCTTCAATCAACACGGTGTCTCTATCAAGTTTCCTGACCGTGAGCCGCGTCTTGCGTCTCGCAAAGCGCACGCAGACCCGATCTGTCTTCATGAGAGATTCCCTGCTCATCGCGACTCCTCACGCTACCTTAAAGAACGCGGGCACTTAGCAACTCTAGAGCAACTCGATCTCGTGGCCGATCAGGTCGCGGCCCAGCAATCGCTCTGATTCCGCCAGGGCCCTTTGCAGCGATTGCTCCAGGTGCTTCGCGTCGCCCGAGAGGCTCACCACGCCGATGAGCGAGCGCTGCCAGAGATCCTGGTGATCCAGCTCGGCCACGGCGACGTTGAACTGCCCGCGCAGCCGGTCTTTCAGGCTGCGAATCACCTGCCGCTTGTCTTTGAGCGAACGTGCGTCGGGGATGTGAATTTCCAGGGTGAGCAGACCGATTGGCATTTTCGCCTCGCGGCCGGAGCCTGCTGTCGGGCCTACGCGGTAGCTTCCGTGGCCGCCAGCTTCTGCATCTGGAAGCACTCGAGCACATCGCCTACTTTGACGTCGCTGAAGTTGGAGACGCTGGCGCCGCACTCGAAGCCCGAGCGCACTTCGTTGACGTCTTCCTTAAAACGCCTGAGCGAGCTGATGCGCGCGGTATAGATCACCACGCCGTCGCGCACGACCCTCACGTCGACGTCGCGCTTGAGGATGCCGTCCTGCACATAGCAGCCGGCGATCATGCCGACGCCCTTGATGCGGAAGGTATCGCGCACCTCGGCGCGGCCGAGATACGTTTCCTTGAACACCGGCTCGAGCAGGCCGGACATCGCCTTCTTCAGCTCGTCCGAAACCTCGTAGATCACTGAGTGCGTGCGGATGTCCACGTGCTCCTGCTGCGCCAGGTCGGCCGCCTTGCGCTCGGGGCGCACGCTGAACGCGATAATGATCGCGTTCGAGGCCGAAGCAAGCAGCACGTCGGTTTCGGAGACGGCGCCGACGCTTGCGTGAATGATCTTCAGCTTCACCTGTTCGGTCGAAAGCTTCGGCAGCATCTCGCTCAGGACTTCGACCGAGCCCTGCACGTCGGCCTTGATGACGATGGGCAGCTCCTTGACGTCGCCGGCCTTGAGCTGCTCGTGCAATTGGTCGAGCGTGATGCGCGCGCCCGCCGAGCGCGCGAGCGTAGCCTCGCGGATCTTCGATTGGCGGTACTCCGCGATGTGGCGCGCCTTGGCCTCGTCGGCCACCTGGAACTGGTCGCCCGCCGCCGGCACGCCCTGCAGGCCGAGCACCTCGACCGGCGTCGCCGGGCCCGCCTGTTTCACCGGGTGGCCGCGGTCGTCAAACAGGGCGCGCACCTTGCCGTAGACGGCGCCGCAGATGAAGATGTCGCCCACGCGCAGGGTGCCGTTCTGCACGAGCACGGTGGCCACGGGCCCGCGGCCTTTGTCCACGCGCGATTCGAGCACCGTTCCCGTCGCCGGGGATTTCGAGTTGGCCTTCAGCTCCTTCAGGTCGGAGACGAGCAGGATCATCTCGAGCAGGCGGTCGAGGTTCTTCTTCTGCTTGGCGGAGACTTCCACCACCACCGTATCGCCGCCCCACTCTTCCGGCATCAGGCCGCGATCGGAAAGCTGCCGCTTCACGCGCTCGGTCTGCGCCTCGGGCTTGTCAATCTTGTTGATGGCGACGACGATCGGCACGCCGGCGGCCCGGGCGTGGTCAATGGCCTCCTGCGTTTGTGGCATCACGCCGTCATCGGCCGCGACGACGAGCACGACCACATCGGTGACCTTCGCGCCGCGCGCGCGCATGCGCGTGAACGCCTCGTGGCCCGGCGTATCAATGAACACGATGCGCCGGCCATCCACGGCAACCATCGAAGCACCGATGTGTTGCGTGATGCCGCCGGCTTCGCCCGCAGCCACTTCGGTTTCGCGGATGGCGTCGAGCAGGCTCGTCTTACCGTGGTCCACGTGGCCCATCACGGTCACGACGGGCCCGCGCGGCTCGACATTTTCAGCCTTTTCTTCCTTCGTGACTTCCTGAAGGACTTCTTCTTCGAACGAAACCACTTTCACGATGCCGCTGAAGGCTTCGGCGAGGCTGGTGGCCGTAGGCACGTCGAGCGGCTGGTTGATGCTGGCGAAAATGCCGCGGTCGAGCAGCATCTTCAGCAAATCCTTGGCGCGCACGTCGAGCTTCTCGGCAAGGTCGCGCACGCTGATGCCTTCGGTGATGGTGATCTCGCGCGGCTCGCGCTGCACCGGAGGCGGCGCCACCGGAACCGTGCGAGCGCGGCGCTCGATGACGCCGGGGCGCGTGCGCACCGGGTGCAGCTTGCGCTCACCTTCCTCGAAGCGCTTCTCGATTGTCGGCTTCGCCCGAGGAGCAGGCTTGCGTTCGTAGATCGGCTTGCCGGGCTCGGCCTTGGGCGGAAGCCTCTCCGGCAAAGGCCCACCGGGCCGGCCAGGGCGTGGTCCGCCGGGGCGTCCCGGCATCGGGCGGCCGGGAACTCCGGGCCGCGCAGGTGCCCCAGGCCTGGCAGGGAAGCGTGAGCCTGGCGCGCCTACGGCTGGTTGGCCCGCGCGCGCAGCCGGGGCCAGCGTCATGGGACGCGCACCCGTAGCCGCAGGCCGCATCGGGATCTTCGTGCCCGGAGGCACTTGTGCAGGAGCCGGCGGAGCCACAGGTGGCTTCGCGCCAACCGCGGGAGGCGCCGGCGGCTTTGTCCCCGGAGGAATGGGAACGCCTGGTTTCGCCGGTGGCGCCACGCCCGGAGCGGCGGGCTTCGCCCCCGCAGCGAGTGCGCCTGCTACAGGCGCCGGCAGAGCAGGCGGGCGCATGCGCGCGACTCTGGCGGCAGCCTCCTTGGCTGCCTTTTCTGCAACTGCGGCTTTTTCGGCGGCTACTTCGGCCGCGGCAAGTTCAGCGAAATGCTTCCGCACCTTCACGGCGGCCGCAACATCAATCGAGCTCGAGTGCGTCTTCTTCTCGGTGACTCCGGCCTCGGGCAGGTAGTCGAGGATCATCTTGGCCTTGACCTCGAGCTCGCGGGCCAACTCGTTGATGCGGATTTGATTAGGGTCGGTCATGAACCTCGACGGTTATTCCTGTTCCTTGTTCGGCTCCGCGGATTCTGCCTCTGCCGTTTCGGCCGGGGCTTTGCCCGGTTCCGCCGCAGCGGGTTCTTCTGCAGCTGGCACAGCTTCTGGCGCTGCTTCCTCCGCGACAGTCTCCGCGGCAACTTCCGAGGGCGCGGCGACATCCGCTGCCACAGCGGCTCCTTCCGGGGCGGCGGCCTTCGCGGCGGCTTCGGCCTCCGCTACTTGCTGCGCTTCGAGCGACTGGAAGTAGCTGGCCACGGCCACCTGGATCTTCTCCACCATCTTCTGGCCGATGCCAGGGATTTCCATCAACTGCTCGGGCGTCATGTCGGCCAGCTTTTCGACGCTCGAGATGCCGTGCATTTCGATCTTCTCGATCGTCTTCGGGCCAACGCCCTTCAGCTCGGTAAGCGGCGTCCCCGGAGCCGTGAGCGCCACCATCTGCGCTTCGATCTCCTGCCGCTTCTCTTCCTCGCTCTTGATGTCGATGCTCCAGCCGATCAGCTTGCTCGCCAGGCGGACGTTCTGGCCCTTCTTGCCGATGGCAAGGGAGAGCTGCGTATCTTCGACGATGACCTCGAGGTGCTTCCGCTCGGGGTCGATGATCTGTACGCGGGTCACTTTCGCCGGGCTCAGCGCCTTTTGCGCAAAGGCCACGGTCTCTTCTGAGAACGGGATGATGTCGATTTTTTCGCCGCGCAACTCGCGGATGATGGACTGCACGCGCATGCCCTTCATGCCCACGCAAGCGCCCACCGGATCCACGTCCTTATCGCGGCTCTGCACGGCGATCTTGGTGCGCTCGCCAGCTTCACGCGCGGCGGCGCGGATCTGCACCGTGCCATCGTAAATTTCCGGCACTTCCATCTCGAAGAGGCGCTGCACGAGCACGGGATCGGCGCGCGAGACGACGACCTGCGGCCCTTTCGCCGCGCGCTCCACCGCGCGGATCACCACGCGCAGCCGGTCGCCCAGGTTGTAGGCCTCGAGCCGCGATTGCTCGCGCTTGGGCAGGCGCGCCTCGGCGCGGCCCAGGTCCACGATGACGTCGGGGCCTTCGACGCGCTTGACGATGCAGTTCACCAGCTCGCCCACGCGGCCGTTGTACTCGTTGAAGATGGTGTCGCGCTCGGCCTCGCGCACCTTCTGCATGATCACCTGCTTGGCCGTCTGCGCAGCGATGCGCCCGAGCACGTCGGTGGGCTTCACGATTAAAATCTCTCCACCCACTTCGACGTCGGGGTTGTACTTGCGCGCTTCGGCCAGCGTCATTTCCTTCTTCGGGTCCGTCACTTCCTCGACCACGGCGCGCACGGCGTACACGTCCACCTGCCCCGTATCCGGGTTGAACTTCGAGCGCATGTCCTCTTCGGTCTTGTAATACTTCCGGGCGGCTACCACCATCGCGTCTTCAACCGCCGCGACGATGATTTCCGGATCGATGTGCTTTTCCCGGCTGATCTGCTCAATCGTCTGGTACAGCAGACTTGCCATCGTCTCTACCCCTAGAATTCCACAACCAGGTTCGCCTTGCGGATCGCCGTAAGCGGGACTTCGACCACTTCGGGCTCGCGGCCCTCGGTGGCAATCCTCACCCGCCCATCGGCAAAACCCGCCAGGCGCCCCTCGAAGAACGTCCGGTTTTCTACCGGCTCAAACGTCGAAATCTTCGCCTGCCGGCCCACGAACCGCTCAAAATCTGCCGGCTTGGTCAGCTTGCGGTCGAGGCCGGGCGAGCTGATCTCCAGGACATACCGCGGCCCGGGGACCAGATCCTCCACATCCAGGATCACGCTCAGTTGCTGGCTCACCACTTCGCAGTCGTGGTGGCTGATACCCTCGGGCTTGTCGATGTACACCCGCAGGAAGCGCTGCTTGCCGATTTTCCATTCGACATCAACCACTTCCATGCCCTCCGACCGCGCCACGCGCTCGGCGGCTTCGCGAATGCGCTCCAGGTCCAACCTCGTTTCCCGCCCAACAAAAAAGTGGGCTCGCGCCCACTGAATTAAGCGACCGGCTTACAGAGCAACGCCAGTATAGTCGCGGGGTAACTCAAAAGCAAGCAGAAGGGAAAGGCCAGTCTGGGGCCGCGTACGGCGTGTGCCGGGCCGTGGGTGTGCGGCGACGCGTTGTGGCCTGCGGCCTAACGCCGGGGTTGCGGCCCGCGCGCAAGTTGTTTCCCTGCTTTATGATCCATACCTTTAACTTGGAAGCGAACTTGCTCCGCTGGTTCTCGGGTGCGAACAAGTCCACAAAGCGCTGCCTGCCGAGCGCGGCTCCTGCGGGTCCTGGCGTCGGCCGCCTTCGCGTTGATCGCCCTCGCGACGCTCCTGGCCGCCCGCAACCCCGCGCAGGCGCAACTCGGCCAGCCGAGAAAGCTGGTCGCGGGAAGCAGTACGCCCTCCGTGCGCAGCGTACGAATGGTGACCATGCCGCGCGTCTTCCTCTGGGCCTGGGAACGACCCGAAGACCTCCGCTTCATTGACCCGGCGGAAATGGGAGTGGCGTTCCTTGCGGAAACAATCTACCTGCGCCCCGTGCGGGATGGTCGGCACCGAGCTACGCCTGCGGGCCTTACTTCCCGAAGTAGGCCGGAGCACCCCGAAAAGGAAATGGGCCTCTCCCACAAAGGAGAGGCCCATTGATTCTTCGCCTGAAGCCTGGAAACCGCGCTACGGCTGCGGCGGCTTCGTCGCAGGCGGCTGCGGCGGCGGCTTCGTCGCGGGCGGCTGCTGCGGACGCGCCTGGCCGGGCTGCTGCGGCTTGGGCTGCGGTGCCGCTGGAGCCGCGCCCGGCTTGACCGGATTGGCCTGGTCGTAGAGCCGGATGATGTCCTGCGTCACGTCCACGGTATTCGAGGCGTAGATGACCGGCGAGTTCTGGCCGGACGTGTCGATCACCATGACGTAGCCGTTCTCGCGGGCGTAGCGATCGAGAACCTCGAGCATCTTGCGCCCGATGCGGTCCACGACGTCGCCCTGCGCGGCGTTCAGCTCTTCCTGCAGCTCGTCCGACCTGCGCTGGAAGGAGCGCGACAGCAGTTCGCCCTGACGCTGCAGCCGCGCTTTCTCTTCGTCGCTGCAGGCCCGCGCGCAGTTGTTCAGCCGGGTCTGCGTGTCCTCAATCTGCTTGCGCATGGCATCGAGCTCGTTCTGCCGCGGGGCAAACTGCGACTGCAGCTCCGCCGAGGCCAGCTTCCCCTCTGCCGTGCTGACGATGGCGCTGCGCACGCTCAAGGTCCCAACCTTCACCGGCGCCGGTGCCGCGGCGGCGCCACCGCCGCTCTGGGCCCAGGCTCCTGCCGTCGCGGCAAGCACCACCGCCGCCAGGGCCATGATTCGCTGACTGAATTTCATCCCGTCTCCTTAGAGGAAAATTCCCAAAGCCCGAAAACATGGATTATAGCGTGTCGATTTCGAACCGGGCAAGTGGATTCACGCCCCCAAACAGCCCGGACCGCCATCCCTGCCCTGTCGGATGCCGGGGCGCCCGCGCCGGTTGGCCCGCCTTGCGGGCGCGCGCCCTACCTTGCTTGGGCGCAGCTCAGTTCGGCAACAAGAACAGCAACAGGCGGTTGTTGGCCTGATCAGCGATGACCGCCATGTTCGTGCGTGGATGGATGTCCACAGAGAACTGCGGCGAGCCGGAAATCGCCAGCACGATGCGGATGCGCTGTTCGACCATGTCCATTACGGAGAAGGTCCCACTGGCCGTGTTCACGGTGACAAGCGTCCCCGAGGCGAAGTTATAAGCAATCGAGGTCGGATTGATGCTGCTCTTGATTCCTGTCGATTGCAGCGTGTCCGGGTTCGCGGCCACGAGAAGGTTTCCGGTACTCGCGTTGGTGATGAACTGCCCGGTCACCGGGTCAAACACGACCGCCGTCGGCAGCTGCGCGGGGACGCGGCCAACGATGGACGCGCTGTTCAGGTTCACAAGCGTCAAGTTGTTTGCCCCCGCATCCGCAACGGCCGCGATGCCGCGAGCCGGATCGACCGCGACAGCCTGCGGTATTCTGTCCAGAATGACCGTATTGATCAATCCCGGAGTCGCAGAGGTCAGATCCACAATGGACATCGAGGCCGAACCGGCGTTGGCCACCAGGGCCACGCCCGTCGCTTCATTGATCGCCACTCCCAGCGGCTGGGTCCCCACAGACACCGTGGATTTCACCGATGGGGGAGAAGTGGTGAGATCAATCACCGAAACCTTCCCCGCGCCGTTGTTCGATACCACCGCCATTCCCAACCGCGAGCTGATGGCCACACCGCTCGGCTTGACGTCAACGGAGACTGTCGCCGTGATCGTGCCAGTATTCAGGTCCACGACGGAAGCGTTGTTGCAACCGGAGTTGGTTACCACGGCGAGGTCGCGTTGCTGGTCAATGGCTACCGCCGCCGGCGCGGGCGCGGTGCAGGAACCTCCTCCGGCCCCGACGAGATCGACCTTCTGGACGACGGCAAGCTCCAGGACATTTGATTGCGTGCCGCCCGGATTCAGAACATCAACGACGTAACGGCTCGGGCCAGCCAGGAGGTTGAGCGGGGCGCCCGCCGGAACCGTGACCTTCAACTGACGGTCTGTAATGCTCGATGGAGTGAGCTCCGCGCCGTTGAGCCGGACCTTTGAGCCGCTAACGAAACCTTTGCCCAATAGTGTCATTTGCAAATCCGACGTGGACGTAAAGGTGATCTCCGGCGCGAGTTGACGATCAACCGGCAGGCTGATGGCCGCGATGTGAAGCGAGCGGATGGCGCCGAGCCCGATCGGAGTGACCGTGCCATCGGTTTCGTTCACAACCAGGGCTGTATTCGTCCCCGCATCAATGGCCACCGCGCGCGGCCCCGCTCCCACAGTCAGCGTCGCCAACCGGGCGGGAGTGCGAGGATCAATCACCGACGCCTGGTTCGTGTTCGGATTCACGGTGACGGCGATGTCCGTGTACGGGTTGAAGGCCGCGGCTGCGGCTCCAATCTCGCTCAGCCCCAGAGGATTTGGCACGACTTGATCAAGCAGGCTGAAGAACGTGAGATTGCCCGAGACGGGATCGGTCAGAATTGCCCGCTGGGTAAAGCTGTTGATGGCGATCCCGCGCGCGGTAATTCCTCCAACCGCTACCGGATTGGCCACGGGCGGAGTCGTAACGATGCTCCCGCCGCCGCTCGTGGCACTGGGGGCGCCGCTCTGCACGTAGGTAAACGTCGTGCTCGAAGGCACCGAGTTGATCACGAAGATGCCGTTGAAGCTTGTGTCGGCGCCGGGAGCAACGCTGACCAGCACGACCTGGTTCTGCTGGAAGGGATGCGCGGCAGTCGTCGTAACCGTGGTGATCCCGTTTGCCCGGCTGACTCCATTCGTGGCCGCAATAGACGCCGTCAAGCGCCGCGAGAGATCCACGATGGAGAGCGCGCCCGCGCCGCCGGGCGTCACCACCGCCCAGTTCAACCGCGGATTCACTGCCACCTGCGGATTGCCGCCCGTGCTGATGGTCGTCGTGCTCACGATGGCCGGCGGCGTCTGCGTCAAGTCCAGGATGTCGGCACGGTTGCTGTTCTGATAGGTGACCAGCGCCAGCCCGGTCAGCGGATTCACGCCGACCGAGAAAGGCGCTGGGCCCACGTTGCTTGTAACCGTCGCCGACACGCTTCCCGCGGCCAGATCCACGATCGAAAGGCTGGGCGTCCCCGGCGGCGGCGACCCCGGACACCCGACGTTGCTTCCATTGTTCACCACGACGGCGAGGTTGCGGATGTCGTCCACAGCAACACCGGTCGGATATGTCCCCACCGGAATCGCTGCGCCAATCGTTGCGAGCGTTGCCACATCAATCCGGGACATGCTGTTCGAGCAGCGATTGGAGACGACGGCGACGCCCGTGCCCTGATTTACGGCAATGGAGCTGGGCTGGCTGCCGACCGGGATGATCGTCGGGGGAACCAAAACTGTTGGTGTCGCGGAGGGCTGCACGGCGAAGTTCGTGGCCGCAAACAGAGCCAGGTTGGAGACGCTGCGCACGCCGACCGGAAAGAGCCCGGCCTCTGAAAGGTCCGCCGAGCCGATGGTCACATTTGCCTGGCGTCCCTCGTTCGCCAGGTTGACCGTGGTGGAGCGCCCGCTGCCGGCGAATTCCACCTGAACTATCGGGCTCGCGCTCGGGCCGAAATAGCCCCCATTGATATTGAAGCTGACCGCAGCCCCTCCCTGCTTGCCGCTGTCGGGCGAGGCTCCGACGAGGGCCGGGCGCACCGTCGCCACGGTCACTGTCTGAGGAGGCGTGGTGGTGCCATTCTGCCGTTCCGCATCGATGGAGAGCGTGGCCGGACTTGCCAAGCAGTTCGAGTGGAGGCGGACGCGCAGCGTGCTTGAATTCGACTGAAATACATCCGTTGTGCAAGGCCCGATGACGCCGCTTACCCGCACGGTCGTAGTGGAGATCAGGTTCATACCCGTCAGGTAGACGTCTTGAAACACTGCCCCCTGCGGGAGGACGGTCGGACTGATGGAGGTCAGCGTGGGATCGACCGCACTGATGATGGCAGCCCCGACCGTAGCTGAGCGCGACGAGTCCGCCACGGAAACAGCCTTGATGGTCACCGCGTTGGAGACCGAAGTGGCCGTCCCCCCGCCGCTGGGCGTGGTCGTGTCGGTGCCGGTCTGCGCATACGTAAACGTGGAGGAAGATGGCACCGAGGCGATGGTGAACGTGCCGTTGAAGCTTGTGTCCGATACGCCCGCAATGATGACCGACTGTCCCACCGAGAAGCCGTGCGGGGCGGTCGTGGTGATCGTCACAACGTTCGACTTCCGAACTGCGCCGTTCGACGCAATGGTGGCTGCGTTCGACGTCGGAGGGGAGGCCGGAGCTGTGTACAACCCGCTGGCGCTGATCGTGCCGACATTTGCCTGTCCGCCTGCAATACCGTTGACGAACCAGTTGACGGCAGTGTTCGCGCTACCCGTCACATTCGAAGTGAACTGAAAGGTCTCACTTGTCCCCACGGTGGCGTTCGGAGGCGTAACGCTGACCGTAATCCCCGAGAGAATGCTGGCGACAGCGGTACCGCTGGTGCTGGAACTGGCGACGCTCGTCGCCTTGATGGTTACGGCGAACGAGGAAACCTTCCCGGGTCCGCTCGTGGCGTCATTAGCCGTTTGGTTGAATGTGAACGTGGTGGTGGAAGGCACGGAGGCAATCAAAAACGTGTCGTTGAAGGTGGTGTCTACTACGTCGGTGATGACGACGACTTGACCGGCGACGAGGTTGTGCGCCGCCGTCGTCGTGATGGTTACCACGTTGGCGGCGCGCACTGCGCCTTTCGCAGCGATCGTGGCGGTCACCGCCGGGGGAAGCGCAGCGGGCGCCGTGTAGAGCCCCCCGGGTGTAATCTTTCCCACAGTCAAGTCCCCGCCTGCAACAGTGTTCACGAACCAATTCACCGCGTTGTTGGTGACCGTCCCGCCGCCGCTCGTTGCGTCCAGGCCGCTCTGGGCGTAAGTAAACGTGGTGGAGCTGGGTACGGCCGTGACGATAAATGTGCCGTTAAAGGTCGCGTCCGTGACGCCCGCGATGCTGACGGACTGACTAGACGCCAGATTGTGCGCCGCGGTCGTCGTGATCGTGGCCACATTGGCCGCGCGCACTGCGCCGTTCGAAGCGATCGCGATTGTCGGGACGCCGGCGACCGCGGGCGTGAACTGTTGTGTGCCGTTCACTGAAATAATGGTGGCGGCGGGCGAGACCGTCACTGCCGGGGTGGAACCGCTGCTCGAGCCGCCCCCCCCTCCTCCACAGCCGATTGGGAGCATCGCCAGGGCCGGCAGGGCCGCCAGCAGAATTCTTCTTGTCCACGACCTCATCCCATTCCTCCACATGACGAAAGTCCCCGCTGCTCGCAGTTCGAGACTCGCCCGGCGACTGCAGGCGCTACTCGCTCTCGATTCATCCGATCGCTCCCGCCATCCGGCCTCAGAACGTCCGGCTGACCGTAAACCGGAAGGTGCGGTACGGATCGTAGAAATTCAGCTGCCGCGGCGTGCTGACCAGCGTATTGAGCTGGGGCAGAATCTGCGTGTCCAGCACTCCCGGGGGCAGCGTCTTCCTGAACTCGTCGCTGATCGCAAATGCGCTCACGGGCGCGGTGATCACCTGGTTCAGCCGGCTCAGGTTGTAGGCCCAGTAGATCCGGAACGGCGCATTCACCACCGGCAACTGCACGACAAACTCGAGGCCCGTCGAGGTTCTCAGCTTGAAATTCGTATTCGGGGCCAGGGCGAGCTGAGCGTTGATGGCCGTGCCTGGAAACCGATCCTGGAGTTGCTTCAGGCCGGCCGGATCAAACTGCAATTGCGAGCGGCGCAGGATGCCGTTGATGCCGACATCGAAAAACAGCGACATGCTCACCGGCCCGACGATCGGGATGCGGTACTCGAAGTTGCCCACTCCCTGGGTGTCTCCGCCGGGGAACGCGAAGTTGTATATCAGCGTGGGCACGCTCACTGCGCGCAGAACCGGATTCCCAAACTGATCCAGTTGCGTCGGGTCGCTGAAGAAAAATTGCGAGTTCGTCGAGACGGGAATAAACGAGATCGGGGTGATCGTGCGAATATCGAATCCGCGCACGGTGTCTTCACCACCCAAATAGAAGCGGTTGTAGGGAGGCACCTCTTTCCCACCGTACCCGGTTGTGAACGCCGTCAAGAATCGGAAGCCCAGGACGTTGCGTTTTTTGTTAATGGGCTTGAAATATTTCATCTCGAAAATATTCGTGATGGCGTTGACGTTCCCTCCAAGCGGCCCGCCCTCGTAACTCACCGAATAGAAGAAGCTCCTCCCATGGGTCGGGTTGATAGGGCTGTCCACCGTGTTGTTGGTGATCGTAGGCACAACCCGGCTCGACTTGATGCCGCGCAGCGCGGAAGGCCCCGCGACGCTCTGGAATTGCACGGTCTCAAACAACAGGCTCGAAGCCTGGCTGAGCGCCGTAATATCGGTGAACGTCAGGCCGTACGTCAGGCCCAGGCGCGTGAATCCCAGCCGCCGCAGCGGGTAACTGGCAAAAACGGTAAAACCCTTGCTGTTCTGGTTGTAGTTCTGGGTCGTATTGGGGTCGACCTGAACCTTCTGGCCGACCAGCAGCGAGGTCTCGCGCGACTGGTCGAAGGTGAACCGGCTGGAGAAGACCGTGAAGCCAGTCGAGATCGGCCGGTCGAACAAGTACGGCTCGGTGAAGCCGAACAGGAAGTTGCGCTGGCGGTCGCCGAATTCGGTTGAGAACGTGAGCGTTTCGCCCAAGCCCAGGAAGTTGTTCGTCTGGTAGCTCAAGCCGACGAAGCTGCCGGCAATGCCGCTGACGCCGCCGGTAAGGCCGATGGACTGCTTGCCCTTCTCCTTGAGCTTGAGCAGGATGTCCACCGAGCCTTCCTTCAGGTTGCGCTTGATTTCGGCGTGCTCGGGCTTGATCTTGTCGAAGTAGTCGAGCTGGTTCAGCCGCAGCACGCTGAGTTCCCAATAACGGTTATTGAAGAGTTGACCCTCGTCGAGCAGGATTTCACGGCGGATGACCTTGTCGCGCGTCGTGGTGTTTCCGGAGAACTCGATCCGCCGGACGTAGAACTGCTTCTGCTCGTCAAAGGCGAGCGTCAGGTTGATCGTCTTCTTCGCGTCGTCGATGTCGGTTTGCGGCTCGGCCGTGAAATCAATGAAACCGAACTCCCCGTAGATCTTGCGGTAGTCCTCCAGGGCCTTGCGGATCTTGTCCACGGCAAAGATCTCGCCTTCTTTCAGCGGGAAAACCTGCTTGAGGAACTCCACCTTGAGGGAGAGTCCTTTGTCGGGGTCCACGTTCCGGACTTCGAGCTTGCCCATGCGGTATTGCTGGCCCTCTTCGATGGGGATCTTGATTTCGGTCCGCTTGCCGTGCTTGCGGCCGACGAGCGGCCAGGGACCCGGCAGACCGGCACGGTTGATGTCTTCGGTGTTGGTAATCGGGTCTTTCACCAGCACCTTGAAATAGCCGTGATCCTGGTAAAGGCCGCGGATGCCGACTTCCAGGTCTTCAGCCAGCTTGCGGCTGTCGTACGTCTTGGAGCAGAACGCAAACCCATCCAGAAGCCAGACCGGAATTGCGCAAGGCCGCGAATGGCGCATCGCGCGAACGATCTTGCGGCTCGAGAAAGCCTGGTTGCCCTCGATGATGATCTTGCCGACCTTGACCTTCGGCCCTTCTTCGACGTTGAAGGTCAGCCGGACGGCGTTCGTAGCCTTGATGCGCTCGTACGTGGGCTTCACTACGGCAAACTGCCGGCCGTGCTCTGCCAAAAGCTCGCGCAGCACGAATTCCGCCTTCTTGATTTTAGTGGGATCGAACTGGCTCTCGACCGAGAGGCCGACCTTGCGGTCCTTGAAGCGCTCCAGAATGTCCGATTCGGAGACGGACTTGTTGCCCTTATACTCGATCCGGCGGATGATCGGGCGCTCCTGCAGATAAAAGATGATGATCTTCGAGTTGGGGCGGTCCGGGCTATCTTCCACTTCCAGACGGATGTCTTCGAAATACTGCGTGTTCCACAGCGCCTGGAAATCCCGGTGCAACGTATCTTCGCTGTAGGTGTCGCCTTCGCGGCTGAAGATGCGCGTCTTCAGTGTGTCGCTGCGGATGCGGCGGTTGCCGACGAATTCAATGCGCTGAATGATGGCCGCTGGGGCCGACTGGGCGGACTGCGCCGCCGGTGTTCCGTCGCCGGCAAGAGCCGGCGCGGCGAACCCTGCATCGAGCAGTAGAAGCAGGGACGCCAGCAGGAACAGCAGAAAAGACAGCGGGCAGGATTTTTTCTTTGCGGCCACGCCCATGATCAAGGCCGCGCCCCCCAAACGAAAATGTGTGCTCCCCCTGCCGGATCCCCGGAAAGGCCCGGCCTGTGCGCGTAGGATTCGCTATTGGACGACCGGGGTTGCTTCGACCACTGGCCGGAAGCTCAAGCCTTCACCGGAGACGTACACCTCGAGTGTCGCCGGCCGCTGCAGGTCCCCCTGGATCAAGGCTTCCGACAGTGGGTCTTCGATGTACTTCTGCAATGCCCGCCGCAGTGGCCGCGCCCCATAGCTGCGATCGCTGCAGGTCTTGTCGAGGATCCACTGGCGCGCTTCCGGTGCGAGCACGATCTGCACCTGTCGGTGGATCAGCGTGTCGTTGATCTGGCCGGCGAGCAGGTCCACGATCCGCAACAGATCTTCGTCTGTGAGCGAGTTGAAGAGGATGATCTCGTCCAGCCGGTTCAGGAATTCGGGATTGAAGACCCGCTTCACCTCGTTCAACACCATCTCTTCCAGGCCCTTGCTCGAAGCTTCTTCAGAAGACGACTGGAAGCCCAGCGTCGAGTGCTTCTGCAAGTGGCGCGCGCCCAGGTTCGAGGTCATGATCAGGATCGTGTTGCGGAAATCCACCGTATTGCCGAGTCCGTCGGTCAGTTGGCCGTCCTCGAACACTTGCAGCAGGATGTTGAACACGTCCGGGTGCGCCTTCTCGATTTCGTCCAGCAGGATCACCGAATACGGCGTGCGGCGCACGCGCTCGGTCATTTGCCCGCCCTCTTCGTAGCCCACGTAGCCCGGAGGCGCGCCGATCAGCTTCGAGACCGAGTGCTTCTCCAGGTACTCGGACATATCGAAGCGCACGAGGGATTTCTCGCTGCCGAACAGGAATTCGGCCAGCCGCCGCGCGACTTCCGTCTTGCCCACGCCCGTCGGTCCCAGGAACAGGAAGCAGCCCACCGGGCGGCCGGGCGCTTTCAAGCCCGCGCGGCTGCGGCGGATGGCGCGCGCCAGCGCGGTGATGGCCTTTTCCTGGCTGATGACGCGCTTGTGCAGCTCCACTTCGATGCGCAGCAGCTTTTGCTGCTCGTCTTCCTTGATCGAGGTGACGGCGATGCCCGTCCAGCGCGCGACCACTTCTTCGATGTCGTCGCGGCTGACGATGCCGGTGGAGGAATCGTCGAGCTTCAGCTTCTCCCGCACCTGGCGCAGGTTCTCTTTCTCTTTGCGCTCTTCCTCGGAGTAGAACCGCGCCTTCTCAAACTCGTGGTTGGCAATGGCCGTTTCCATGCGGTGCGTGATGAACTTCACACGCTTCTGCACTTCGGCGACCTCGTCCGGTAGCATCGCCTGGCGCAGCTTCACGCGCGCGCCAGCCTCGTCAATCAGGTCAATCGCCTTGTCCGGCAGGAAGCGGTCGGGGATGTAACGGTTCGAGAGATACACCGCGTACTGGATGGCTTCGTCGGTATAGGTGACGGCGTGGAATTTTTCGTAGCGTTCGCGCACACCCTGGAGCACGCGGATCGCTTCTTCTTCGTTCGGCGCGCCGACCTTCACGGACTGGAAGCGCCGCTCAAGCGAGCGATCCTTTTCCACCGACTTGCGGTATTCGCCCGGCGTCGTGGCGCCGATGCACTGGATCTCGCCGCGCGAAAGCGCCGGCTTCAGGATGTTCGCCGCGTCGAGCGAACCTTCGGCTGAGCCTGCCCCGACGAGCGTGTGCAGCTCGTCAATGAAGACGATCGCGTTCTGGCTCTCCATCAGCTCTTTCATGATGGTCTTCAGGCGCTCTTCAAACTGCCCGCGGTATTTCGTGCCCGCGACGATCAAGGAAAGGTCCAACGAAAGGATGCGCTTGTCGGCGAGGAACGACGGCACCTCGCTATCAGCGATGCGCTGCGCCAGGCCTTCGACAATGGCGGTTTTGCCCACGCCGGGCTCGCCGATCAGCACCGGATTATTCTTCGTGCGGCGGCAAAGGATCTGGATGACGCGCTCGAGCTCGCGTTCGCGCCCGACCAGCGGGTCGAGCTGCCCTTCCATCGCGGCCTGCGTGAGGTCGCGGCTGAACTCGGCGAGCAGCGAAGTTTCCTTCGGCCGGTTCACCGGAACTTTTTCGCCGGCGCTGCGCGCCAGCTCTTCCCGGAGCGTCGAGAGGCGCAGCCCGCGCTCCTGCAGGATTTCCGCGCCGAAGCACTTCTCTTCGCGCAGGATGCCCAGCAGCAGGTGTTCGGTGCCGACGTGCTTGTGGCCCAGCCGCTCGGCTTCCTCGGTGGCGTAGTTCAGGATGCGCTTGCATTCCTGGCTCAGCGGAACTTCGACGGAGGTGGAAATGCGCTCGCGGATCGTGATGCGCGATTCAATCTCTTTGCGGATGGATTCGATCGAGCCGTGCTGTCGCAGGAAGCGGTTCGCGAGCGCCTTGTCCTCACGCATCAGGCCGAGCAGCAGGTGCTCGGTTTCGATGTACGGGCTGCCATACTGGCTGGCCTCGTAGCGGGCGAAGAAAATCACGCGCCGCGCTTTTTCCGTATAGCGTTCAAACACGGGTTAACTCGCTTCCTCCAGCATTGGTCCCTGGACCCGATGGCTCCGGCTGCGGCCGCAGCGCGCCCTGTTCCAGCGCAAGGATGCGGTCACAGCGCCTGGCCAGCCGGGTGTTGTGCGTGGCGAGAATCGAGGTCAGCTGATGAGTCCGATGCAGCCGCTGCATGAGCTCGAAGATCGCCTCGGCGTTCCGTTCGTCCAAGTCCCCCGTCGGCTCGTCAGCCAGCAGCACCGATGGGTGGTTCACCAGTGCGCGAGCAATCGCCACGCGTTGCTGTTCGCCCCCAGAGAGCTCTCCCGCACGCTGTCTTGCTCGCGACGCCAGACCCACTTCCCCAAGCCACTGCCCGGCGGCATCGAGCGCGTCCTCGCGTCCGGCGCCTCGCATCAGCAACGGCATCGCCACGTTCTCTCCCGCCGTGAAATCCGGCAAGAGATGGTGGCGCTGCCAGACGAAGCCGACCGAGCGGTTCCGAAACTCCGCAAGCGCTGCGTCTGAAAGCGCTTCGAGCGCTTTCGCGCCGAAGTATACTGTACCGCTTGTTGGCGTGTCCAGAGCAGCCAGCAGGTGCAGCAGCGTGCTCTTTCCGGCACCCGAGGGCCCGACGATGGCAATCATCTCGCCCGCGCGCACCGCAAGGTTCACGTTGTCGAGCACGGTGAGCGCCGTCGCACCCGAGCCGTAGACTTTCCGCAATTCGCGCGCTTCGAGCATGGCGCCGACGGTCGCTTGCTCGAAGCTGCGCGCTCCGCTTGCCGTCGCTGCTGCGCTCTCGCTCGTCACCTTCAATTACCTTCCCTGCGCGCCGTTGCAGTTCCCTTCTACATTGGATGCCGATTCTGAAATACGGTATACGCCGGCCCGGATTACGCGGTGAATTGGCGCACCCTTCGCCCCAAAGGGTTCACATTTCCGCCCAAAGTCTGCCCAGGAAGGACTTGGGACTGTTTTGCCACGAATTGGGGCGCCCGTAACCCATTGTGAACACAGAAGTTGTGGCATATCGCCCGAAGACCGCCCGGGTGCCCGTCCGGAGCCTGAGAGGAAGGGACTCATTCGGTAGGTAATGCTGCAAGCCGCCCACCAAAGTCGCCTCTGCCTGGCATGGCTATTCGTATCGCAGGATTTCCACGGGCAGGATGCGCGCAGCCGAACGCGCGGGAATCACCGTGGCAGCCACGCTGATCGCGAGCGTCGCGGCTGCAATCCACAGCGCATCAAGGCCGCCCGCGTCGAACGGAACGTAGGACACGGCATACACCTGCGGATCGAGCGGCACCAGCCGCCACGCGTCCGCCGCCCAGGCCGCTGCATACCCGGCCACAAGTCCGATCACGGTGCCCAGCCCTCCGACCGTGAGTCCTTCGAGAACGAAGATGTTTCGCACTTGCTCGCGCCGCGCGCCCATCGCCATCAGCACGGCGATGTCGCGCGCCTTATCCGTCACGGTCATCGCCAGCACAACCAAAATGTTCAGCCCGGCGACAAACGTAATCAGTCCGAGAAAAATCGCAGTCACGAGCTTTTCCAGGCGCATGGCGCGGAACAGCGCGCGGTTTTCGTCCATCCACGTTGTCGTTCGAAATCCCTCCCCGGCGGCGCGCGCAATCACCTGCGCCATCTCCGCGGCACGGTCGGCCTGCGCAACGCGGAATTCGATCACGCTGACCAGGTCGCCTGTTCCGGCCAGCCCCTGCGCGGCCGCAAGATTCACGAAGCCCCAGTTCGCGTCGTAGTCATAAAAACCGGAATCAAAGATGCCCGCCACGCGAAAACGCCGCGAGCGCGGAATCATGCCGAACGGAGTCAAGCGCCCCTGCGGGCTGGTGAGCGTGACGTAGTCGCCTGCCTTGATCTTCAGGTCTGTCGCCAGCACGCGCCCGACGAGAATGGCGTCCATGCCGTCGGCGTCGGGAGAGAAATCGGGCGGCCCGGCACCCACGTGGCGCAGCGCTTCGTTCGATTTGCCTTCGAGAACGGGGTCCACGCCTTTCAGCTCGAGGCCGCGCGCGCGGCCGCTCGCAGAGAGCAACACAGTTTCATAAATCGCCGGGGCCGCAGCGCGGACGCCGGGGGTTGCGCTGAGCCGCTCGACCAGCCCGCGGTAGTCGCGGATGCCGTCGGCGCCGGGCCGCGTGAGGTTCACGTGCGCGGTAATACCGAGCAGCCGCTCCTGAATCGTCCTGCGGAAGCCGGTGTTCATCGCCAGCGCCACGACCAGCGTGCCGACACCCGCCGCGACGCCCACCACGGAGAGCACGGTGACCAGACGCAGCACCGGGGGCTTGTACGCCGAACGCAGGTACCGCCGCGCCACCAGCCATTCGAACTTCATTTTTTTTCGCCGGAATCGAGCGCGCTACCGCTGATGCCTTCGGGCCGCAACAGAGGAAAGAGGATGACGTCGCGAATGGAATGCGAGTTCGTGAGCAGCATGGTCAACCGGTCGATGCCGATTCCTTCGCCGGCCGCCGGCGGCAGGCCGTGGCACAGCGCGCGGACGTAGTCGAGGTCCACTTCCTTCGGCGCCTCCTCGCCGCCCCGCTTCACTTGTTCGAGGAAGCGCTGCTCCTGCTCGGCGGGATCGTTCAACTCGGAGAAGGCGTTGCCCAACTCGAGTCCGCCGGCAAAGAACTCGAAGCGCTCGACGAGAGAAGGATCGTCGTCCTTCCTCTTGGAGAGCGGGGAGATGGCCGTGGGGAAATCGTAGATGATGGTCGGCTGGATGAGATGGTCTTCGGCGACCTTCTCAAACAGGCTGCCCGTCAGCCAACCATCCAGTTCTGGATTGTCCTTGACGTTGCTCCCGAGGTGGATCAGCTCGATTCCTTCCTTAGTCGCCCATGCGTTAAAGCGCTCGGTGACCTTGCGCGGGCCGCCGGGACGTGCCAGTTCCTCCACCGTGGGCGCGGCGCCCGCCGCGGCGAGCCAGTAGCGGGCAATCGCTTCGCGCATCGAAAGCCGCTGCCACTTCGTGAAATCCACATCGTGCTCGCCATAGCGCACCGTTGTGCCGCCGCAGACCTTCTGTACCAGCTCGTTCAGCAGCTCTTCGGTCAGATCCATCAGGTCGCGGTAATTGCTGTAAGCCTGGTAGAACTCGAGCATGGTGAACTCGGGGTTGTGCTGCGTGGAGATGCCCTCGTTGCGGAAGTTACGGTTGATCTCGTACACGCGGTCGAGCCCGCCCACCACCAGCCGCTTCAGGTAGAGTTCCGGCGCGACGCGCAGGTAGAGGTTTACGTCGAGCGTGTTGTGATGGGTGATGAAGGGCCGCGCGGTGGCGCCGCCAGCGATGGGCTGCATCATCGGCGTTTCTACTTCCAGGTAGCCGCGCGCATCGAAGAAGTTGCGCATCTCGCGGACGATCTGCGCGCGCCGGAGGAAAATCCGCCGCACGCCTTCGTTGACGATCAGGTCAAGGTAGCGCTGGCGGTAGCGCAGCTCGACGTCGGCCAAGCCATGCCATTTCTCCGGCAGCGGCAGCAACGCCTTGGTGAGCAACGTGAGCTGCTCGACCCACACGGTGAGCTCGTTCGTCTTCGTGCGGAACAAATGCCCGGAGACGCCGATGACGTCGCCCATGTCCAGCAACTGGAAGAGCTGGAAGCCGCGCTCGCCGACGACGTCGAGCTTGACGTAAATCTGGATGCGCTTGCCCTGGCCGAAGAGGTGCGCGAAGCCCGCCCTGCCGTGCAGCCGCAGCGTCAGGATGCGCCCGGCGACGCGCGTGGGGACGCGGCTGGCCTCGAGCTCCTGCGCGCTGCGCGAGCCGTATTTCTCCACGAGGCCGGCCGGCGAGTCCGTCCAGTCAAACTGGTGCGGGTAGGGGTCGTGGCCGAGCGCCTCGATCTCCTGCAGCTTTTTCTGTCGCTGGAGATACTGGTCGAACGGTTCGAAGGGCAAGCGGAAATCCTTTCGGGTTCGGCCGAGCAGCTTCGAAACGCGATCACGCGAATCGGGCGGCAGTATAGCGGGGCGTTTCCGTGAGCGTCAAGGAACCGAATCGAATTGCCTCCCGTCTGCTATACTACGCTGGTCCCTCGGAGGCAAAGTGGGTAACTCGCGGGTGAAGGTGTGGCCGCCGCGTTCGCGGTCAGTCCAGGATGACTGGCTTGCGTGGATGCCTGCGGAAAAGGACGGGGTTTTCGAAGCGATCCGGGCCGACTTCGACACCGCGAACTCCATGCTGAGCGTCTCGCTAAACGACGCCTTCCGCCAGCGCGAGGAAGGCGCGTTGGGACAGGCGCAGAACCAGGCCGCGCTCCTGCCGGACCTGTTCGAGCGGCTCGGGCTCCGCGTGCGCGCTATCCTGGGCGGGCTCGAACAGTACCACCGCCATTTCGGAACGCTGCCCAATACCGCCGCCGTCAACCCGGACTTCTTCCGCGGCGCCACGGCGCAGCGGACTGCCTGGCGCAGCCAGTTGCTTGCGGTGGTCCTTTTCGCCGAGCGCTCCAGGTTTTTCCATAAGCTGCACACCCTTGCCGAGATTGTGGAAGATGCCCAGCAGGAGTTCCGCGCTGCCGCCGAAGAAATTGCCGACGGGGCTTCGGTGAACCCCGCGGCGCACTGGCAAGCCCTCGAAGTCCTGCACTACGACCTGAATACCTGCCTGTGTGAGAGCATCGTCCTATTGAAGTCTTTTCTCTGTGCTTTGCCGAATGCGGAACTCACGGCTTTTCAACAGGAGCTGCAGGCCGGTCTTTCCCGGCCTCCGAAATCGCGGATCTCGCAGCATTGGTGATAGACCCGCGAACCATTTCCGAAGACAATACAGGTACGTTGAACGGGGAGCCAAGCGGCGGCGGCGGATTCTGCCATTGCCCGAGCCGCCCGGCTTGATGGGCGAAGCCGCTTCCCGTGGGCAAATACAACTCAGGGAGCAGGGGCCGCATCCCAAGACTTGGATGCGTCCCGACGGGTACGGTGGCCCGAGCGAGACGAACGGACAACAACGAGCTGCCCGAGTCGGAGGCGATCCGGCTCGCTCAGCAAGGCGACTCCGGGGCCTTTGAACGCATCTACCGGTTGCATAGCCGGCGCGTTTACGCCCTGTGCTTGCGCATGGTGGGAAATACAGCCGAAGCCGAAGATCTGACGCAGGAAGCGTTCCTGCAACTGTTCCGGAAGATACAGACCTTTCGCGGCGAATCCGCCTTCTCCACCTGGCTGCACCGGCTGGCCGTCAACGTCGTGTTGATGCGGCTCCGGAAGAAGACCTTGCCTGCGACTTCGCTCGAGGAGACGACCGAGCCGGACGAGGAAACCGGCGGGCCGCGCAAGGATGTCGGCGGGCCCGACCTGTTGTTGAGCGGCTCGATCGACCGCGTGAATCTCCAGCGGGCCGTCGAGCAGCTCCCCCCGGGCTATAAAACGGTTTTCGTGCTCCACGACATCCAAGGGTACGAGCACAACGAGATTGCCGACATCATGGGATGCTCGATCGGAAACTCGAAATCACAGCTCCACAAGGCGCGCATGCGACTCCGGGAGCTCTTGCAAGAAACACTGCGCGACAAGGCGCGCGAGGAACGCCAGGCGGCCAAAGGCGAATCCGCCAGTCATAATTGAGCAAGATTGAGCAGGAAGAAGGATGACAACCATGCAGTGCCATGAATTGGAACAAATCTTGGAACAGGGCCCGGCGCCGCTTCCCGCGGACGCTGCGACCCACGTAAGCGCCTGCGCGCGATGCCGCGGGCTCTTTGCGGACCTCAAGGCCATCGAAACTGTGGCGCGGGAATTCCCTGGCGAGGTGGCGCCGCCCGAGCACATTTGGGTGTCGCTCCGCGCCCAACTCGAGGAAGAAGGCTTGATCCACGCCCCGGTTGCTGCCGGCCGGGGCGTGGGTTGGCTCTCTGCCTTGTTTGGAGTCCTGCCGCGGCCTGCGCTGGCGGCGGCCTATCTTGCCTGCCTCGTGGTGGGCGCGATTCTGCTGAGCGTGCCAAGTTCGATCCGGGAGAATCCGGCGTCTCAGGCGAACCAGATGCAACCCGCGCCCGCTGCCCTCACCGCACAGCTGAATACGGTGGAGAGCAGCGCCCTTTCGGGAATCCACGAGCATAACCCGGTCGTAGCGGCTTCCCTACGCGACAATCTCGCGTTAGTTGACAAGTTCATCGCCCTGTGTGAAAAGAACCTGCGCGAGGATCCCCGGAACGAAGCGGCGCGCGAGTACCTTTACGGGGCTTATCAGCAAAAGGCGGATCTGCTGGCCATGATGATGGACCGCGACGCCTCGGGGGATTAGCACATGATGACCCAGCGCACTTGGCGCGTTCCTGTAATGACCGCAGCAGCCGCCCTGGTGCTTGTTGCCGCGCCCGCCGCCTCCGCCCATCGCATGGAGAAGCACTTTGCGGTCGGCGAGCGGCCCGTCATCACCATTTCGAACCACCACGGCCGAATCGAAGTGAAGTCCTGGAAAAAGCCGGAAGTCGTGGTGGTCGGCAACCACAACAGCAACAAGGTGGAAGTGGACACCGAGCAGGCCGGCAACCGGATCGAAGTGAACACCCACCTGCTGAGCGAGAACATTGCGCCCGCCGAACTCGAGGCCAACTACGAAGTCACCGTGCCGGAGGAAAGCGAACTCCACGTGAAGACGGATTCGGGCGAGATCACCATCGAGCGCGTGTTCGGCGACATGACGTTTGACACGGTGGTGGCTGACGTCCAGCTCCAGGAAGTGGCCGGCTACATGGTGGTCAAGACGATCGGCGGCTCGGTGCTCTGCGCGCGCTGCGCGGGCCGCATTGACGTGCGCTCGTTCAGCGGCAATGTGCGCTTTTTGCAGCCGCAGATGGACAACGTGCGCGTGGAAACGACCTCCGGAAACATCCTGTTTGACGGTGATTTCCTTCGCCGGGGCATCTACATCCTGAAGAACGGCAACGGCCTCATCGAGGTGCGCTTTGCCGATACGGACTCGTTCGACCTGAGCGCCACGACCGTCAACGGCACGATTGAGAACCAGGCCCGTATCAAGCCGGATGTGCACGGCCGCCATTCGCCTTCCGCGCGGTTCAAGACCAGCCTGTTCGGTACAGTGAACGAAGGCCACGCCAAGGTCGAGCTCTCCTCCTTCAGTGGTACAATTCGAATCCTAAAGCGCGACTAGAGCGCGCGTCTCCGAAGGAACCTGCGCGAATCGCATGCCGCCGGCCGGCTCCATGGGAAAACGCAAATTGATTTGCCTGACCGGCTTCATGGGCTGCGGTAAGACCACGATTGGCCGCCGGCTGGCGCGCCAGGTAGGCTGTAACTTTGCCGACCTGGACACGCAAATCGAAGAGCGCGCCGGCCTGCACATCAACGAAATCTTCGCGCAGAAGGGCGAAACAGCTTTCCGCGACCTCGAGCACGAGCTGCTCAGCGAAAACTTGGAACGTGCCGCAGGCCTGGACCGTCCCACCGTGCTCGCGCTCGGCGGGGGCACCTACGCCCAGGAGCGCAACGTGGAGCTGCTTCGCGCCAACGGCATCGTGCTCTGGCTCGATGTGCCCTTCGAGACGCTCCTGGCCCGCTGCGTCGCGAAGTCGCACCGGCCGCTCTTCCGCGACGCGGAAAGCTTCCGCCAGCTCTACGCCCAGCGGAGACCTTTTTACGAGCGGGCGGACGTGCGCATTGTTGCCGATGGCAGCCCTCATCAGATTGTCGAACGGATCCTGGCGCAGGGCATCTTCGAACAGGCCCGCCTGGGCGGGCAGGTGACGGCATGAAACGAATTCTCGCCGCGGCATTCCTCGCCGCGCTGGCCGCGACGTCGCTGGTTGCACAGACGAAACAGGCCGGCAGGGGCAAGGCGCCAGAGGCCGCGACGCCCTCTCCTCTGGTGGAAGAGAAAGGCAAGCTTGCAATCCTGCTCGACGGGAAGCCCGTGGGCACGGAAGAGTTTGAGATTGCGCGCTCGGGCAAGGATTGGGAAGCCCGCGGAACAACGCGCCTGCAAATGCCGGGCGAAGCCGCGACCCAGGTGACGGCGCGGATGCGCCTGGCCGCCGATGGCGCGCCGCTGCACTACCAGTGGTCGACCTCGGGACCGAAGAAGGCCTCCGCCACCGTGGTCTTCGAGAACAATGTTGCCAAGCTGACGCTGCAGATGGAGGGCGCGCAGCCGTACGAACAACTCTTGTCGTTCGGAACGCGCGTCGTCATCCTGGACAACAACCTCTACCACGATTACGCCATCCTCGCGCGCATCTACGACTGGAACGCGCGCGGCACGCAAACCTTTGCCGTGCTGATCCCGCAGGATATGACGCCGGGCAGCATCACCGTCGAAGATGGGGGCCCGCAGAAGACCGACGGCGGCACGCTGGACCTCTTGCGTGTGAAGACTGCGGACCTCGCAGTCGAACTCTACCTCGATGCCAGCCACCGCCTGCTCCGGCTGGCCGTTCCCGCCGCGAAGGCCGAAATCCGCCGCGAATAACCGCAAAACAAAAAAGCGGAGAGGCAGCGCGCTGCCCCTCCGCAGATGTGTCGCGTTCGTTTAGATAGAGAGGCGGCGGGTGATCACCTTCTTGCGTTCTGCCGGCTTGGGCTGCTCGATTTCGACGTTGAGCGACACCTCACCGCCCTTGCGGATCACGCCGACGGCCACGGTCTTCTTCTCGCGCTTGTCGCGAAGCTTCTCGCGCAGGTCGGCAGTGGTGCGAACGCGCTCGCCGTCAATCTTCGTGATCACGTCGCCTGCCTTGATTCCCGCCTTCTCCGCCGGTGACCCGGTGTTGACCTCGCGCACCAGGATTCCTTCGCCGTCCGGGGCGCCAAAGTAGGAGCCGAGCTGGCCGCTCAAATCTTCGGCCCCAATCCCCAGCATCGGACGGTTCGAAGACATCCCGAACACATTGATCTGCGGCATGTCAAAGCGGAAATTGAAGTCCTTCGGAGTGATCGCACGAATGCGCGTCCGGACGTTTTCACTCATATCCCCGAGCTGCGCTGTCAGGCTCTGCGCCCGGCCGTCGCGCCAGACGGTGATTTGCGCAGGGCGCCCCGCCGGGGTCTCGCGTACCAGGCGCCGGAACTGCGTGGTACCCTCGACGCGCTGCCCATTGTATTCCGTGATCACGTCGTTGGCCTTCAGGCCCGCTTTGGCAGCCGGGCTGTCCGCTTCCACTTCGGTGACTAGGACGCCCCGCTCGGCGGACAGCTTCAGCTCTTTGGCTTTGTCAGCGGTGACCTCGTCGATGCCGATGCCCAACCAACCCTGATCGTCCTCGGCCAATAGGAACTGCGTCTCTCCGTCGCCGAAGGCATGCCCGAGGGCTTGCGCTTCAGCCAGCCGGCCGCGGAGCGCCTCGGCCTGCTGCGCGCGCAGCGTTCCTGGCAAAGCGGCGAGCGCCAGCATCGCCACGCCCGCCAGAATGAAACTTATTCTCTTGCTCATTGCTTCCTCCTCAAGAGTTTTGACGCACCGCGGCCCATCTCGTGAGCAGCGGCTTCAGACCGACGGCCGAAGCGTTACCAGGCGGATCGCCCCATTCACCGTTCGGATATGAACCGCGCCTCCGCCCGCGCCCAGCCGTCCGTGGAACTGGCGCGCGTCGAACGACCCTTGCAAGGCGATGGGCAGCTCGGAGTGGAAGTCGCCGTTCACGCTACGCACGTCCAAGTCTGCGGCCGCGCGGGTGTCCAGACCCAGCACGATCGATCCGTTTACCGTCTCGAGCGACATCGCGCCGCCCGCTTCAATCTGCCGCATCTCCACGCGTACATTGCCGTTGGTGGTGCGCGCGCTCAGCCGGCCGCTGCTTTCGAAGACCTCGATATTGCCGTTCACCGTGTGGAGATCGCCCGTGGCGTCCACGCCGAAGACGCGCAGGGCGCCGTTGACGGTCGTCACGTGGTCGAGCCGCACGCGGCGCGGAACGCGGATTCGGTATTCCACATACACTTCCACGCCTTCATCCTGCGGGTAGCGCGTCTCGATAGAGACGCTGCCGGGCCGCGCGTCCACTTCGATGCGCACGCGCCCGAGATCCTGCGGGTTGTGCCGCGAGCTCTTCACCGCGCGCACTTCCACCTCGTTGCGGTCCCAGCCATGCACTTCGACCGAGCCGTTTACGTTCTGCAACTGGAAGCTGCCGCCCGCCGGCAGCGCGTAGGTCTGCTGGAAAACATCATCAAACGCAAAGCACGGCGCGGCCGTAAACGCCAGCGCCAGGGCGAGCCCCACGAGCAATCTGCGCATCTCCACACCCCCGGAAGGAAATGTCTGGACTCCGCGTTCCCCGTACTCGAAACTCTCGCGCCCGGCCCTTCAGCGCAGGCGAAACTCGACGGTGACGTTGGTGATGACGCTGACCGGCTTGTCGTCCACTAGCATCGGCTCGTAGCGCCATTGCCGCACGGCCTGCACGGCCGCATCGGCCAGCGTGCGGTCTCCGGAAAGCACTTTGACGTCCCGCACGGTGCCGTCTTCGCCGACGTAAATCCGGAGGCGCACGATGCCTTCAAGGCCGGCCTGGCGCGCCACATCGGGATAGACAGGCTGCACTTTCTGCGCCAGCTTCTTCTGCTGTGAGTTCTCGTCGATATAGAGCGCGCCACGCCACAACAATTCAAACCTGCGGCTGAATCCCTCCATCCGGCCGGCTTCGCGCACCGCCTCGACGGTCTTCTGCTTGAGAGCTGGATCGGCTATCTGCTGGTTGACGTCCCCCTGGATTTGCATCTGCTGCCGGTAAATCTGGTCCATCATGCGCTGCTGCTGGAACTCCAGGCGGCGCTTGAGCTGCTCCATCTGCTTCCGGTTGAACTCCATTTGCACGTCGGTATCGGCGAATTTAAGCCAGATGTTGCCCGCGACCGCGCGCAGCTTCAGCACTTCGCCGCCGCCATTCAGCGTGCACTCCCCGCGCAAAGCGCGCCCGCCCTCCGGCGTATTCAAGTAGGAAACCTTCATCGGCAAGGAAGGCTCGGCCTCGATGCGATGCTCGCCAGCCATATCAATCGTGGCTTCGATGGTGATGGGAAGTCCGCGCGGCAAGTACACAACGATATCGCCCTGGCGGGATTCGAGCTGGGAGGGAGCCACCAGCTTCCCGTCCAGCGTGAACCACGCAGTGATCGTGCCCACCGCCGTCAAGGCGTGTACCGCGCTTTGCACGCGGGTCAGCAGGATGCTCCCGCCGCCGGTTTCAAGCGTCGTAGGCCCCGTCACGCGCAGCACGCGAATCACGCCGCCGCCCGTGCGCGCGCGAATGGCGCCCGCGGCTTCGCCCAGCTCCACCTGGCCGCCGGTGGTCGTAGCGGAAAGGCTGCCGCCCGCGCGCTGGATGGAAATATTGCCGCCGCCGGTATCGAGCTGCGCCACGCCGCCTACGACTCCCGCGCGAATGTGCCCGCCGCCGCTATGGAGAATCGCATCGCCCTCCACGTTTGCCGCAGTGATGTGACCGCCGGCGGTGGCTGCGCGCAATTCGCCGGCAACGTCGCGCACGTTGATGTGCCCGCCCTGTGTCTCTAACCGCGCGCCGGCCGCCTGTTTTCCGCCGAGGCGGCCTGCCGTGATGTTTCCGCCGCTCGTAATGAGTGTGGCGCGGCCGTCCAAATCCTGAATCTCGATGTTGCCGGCTTGCGTGACCACGTCCACGTTGTATTCGCGCGGCACATTCACTTCGTAATTGATCCAGAGCCGCCCGCGGAATTCGTGCCAGGGCACCTGCCCGGTCATCACCACGCCCACCGGCGTGCCGCGCACCGAAAGCGAATATTGCTTCAGGAGTCTTTCAGCGTCGGGTTCGCGCGAATCCGTTTCGATGCGCACCGTGTAGGTCACCTGGCCGGTCACACCGGTCAGGATATGCACGTTGCCCAGGTCGGTATTCAAGCGCAGGCGTTGGCCGTCGCGCGTCGGGAGCGTGCCGTTGCGCTGTTCGGTGAGGCGCGGCACTTCGGCTGCCGCGGCCTTCGGGGCGCGCGCGGCACGGCGTGCCGGAGCCGGAGCCGGCTCCTGCGCCCACGCCGCCGGCAGGATCAAAGCCGCAGCGGCAAGCCACGCGAAAAGGCGACTTGGAATTCGTGTTGTCATCTCGTGCCGTCGAAACCGTTTTCAGTATGTCTGGCGCGGACCCAACTGGTGGATGGCCGCCGCGCTCTGCATCCGGATGTAGCTGTTGGGATCCTTCAACACACGGTCGCGGAGCGCCCCGAGGAGCGAAGGATCATTCAGCGTGCCACCCTTCTCGGCCACAATTCGCAATCCGGTCTGGAGGGAATTGATGGCCTCAATGCGCACGCCCACGTTTTCGTCACTCACCAGCGCATTGAGCAGCGTCGGCCGCACGAGCTCATCCTGCTCGAAGCCCCGCAGCGCCTCGAGCGCACGCAGGCGCACGCCCGGGTTGCGGTCCTTGCGCGCCGCGGCGCAGAGCGCCTGGCGGACGTCGCTGTCGCTCGAGCGCGTGCGCAGCACGTCCACGGAATCCAGGCGCACGCCCGGATCAAACCGCTGGCCGTTTTCCACCACGAAAGTCAGCACGCGCCTCACGTCGGTATCGTCCAGATTGCCCTGCACGAGCAGGGGCTTTTCCGCCACCAGGTGCAGCTCAACGTTCGGCGTGCCCGAGCCCGCGTCGGGAACCCAGTTGATGCCCGCAATCCCCATCGTCTGCAAATCCTGCTCGGATACCCTCGGTCTGTCGAACACGCGGTACGGCGTCGACTCAGCTTGCGGATGCCGCGCGCGATACCACTGCGGCACCGACGTACCCAGCGTCACGCCCAACAGCACGAGCAGCGCCGCGCTCCACGCCGGACGCACCACAAACCCGCGCACCAGCCACCGCGTCGGGTTCAAGGCCTGAACCCAGTCCGGCAGACGCCGCTTATTGCCCACTTCATCCAGCGATTCTTCTAATTCACCTCGGCACTGCGAAAGCATCATGTCCGCGGGATCGAGCCGGTCGGCAGGCCGCTCGGCAGTGGAAAGGATCCGCAGAAGTTCCCATTCTCTTGCCAGCGCTGCGGCGCACGCGGTGCACTCGCGCACGTGGGCATCCACCGCTGCGCGTTCCGTGCCCTCGAGCTCCTCACAGGCGTGAAACACCAGAAGCGCTTCGCACTCCCGACAAGTCAGTTTCTTCTCTGAACTATTCTTCTCTGAACTCTGCATCTCTTTACCCTCGTTCATCGCAAACCTTCGAGCTGTGCCCGCAGCTTGCGCGTCGCCCGGAACAACGAATTCTTCACCGTTTCTTCCGTGGTGCCGAGCATCTCGCCGATGGCGCGCAGCTTCAGACCTTGGTAGTGCTTCATCTCGAAAACCATGCGCTCGCGCGGGGTAAGCCGTTCGAGCGCCGAGTCAATTCGCCGGCCGATCTCTTTGCCCATCAGGTGGCGCTCGGGATCGGCGGCGAGGCCGGCGCTGCGCTGGCGATCAAAAAAGTCCGCCGGTGTGCCGTCTGGTTCCGCGGCCGCTTCCGGCGCCTGATCTTCCGGGCGGCTGTTGCGCCGACGCACGTGATCCAGGCAGACGTTGGTGACGATGCGGTAGAGCCAGGTGTAGAAGCTGCACTCGAAGCGGAAGCGGTGGAGGTTCTTATAGACCTTCAGGAAGGATTCCTGATAGACGTCGCGCGCGTCCTCGGGACGCCGGAGCAGGTTGAGCGCCAGCCGCAGCACGTTGCGGTCGTAGCGATGCACGAGCTCTTCAAACGCCGCGCGGTTGCCCGCCTGCGCCTGAAGAATCATGGCCTTTTCGTCTGCTACGGAGTCGGCTCTCAACGTCGCCGGGCCTGCGTCACCTGCCAGTGTCAGCGCCAATCCGTTCAGCGGCATTCCGTGTGATTCCTAGGCCGGAGCTGGGCCGCTACGGCATCAGCCGGCGGGCGGCCCTCCAACGCCACCATTCACTAAGTATAGACGCAAGGAATCAAGCAGGGTAAGCACTGGGCTTCTCTTCCCGCTCGCCCAGAACGCCGAGTTGCTGAGCCAACACGAGATGCCATCCGCCTGCATATCAACGACTTAAGCTTGCCTCCGGCGCAGTAGGCGGATCAGGCCATACAGGCCTGCGCAGAGCGCAAAATCCATTGCCAAGCCCCAATCCGTTCGAAACAGGCGATGCTGCAACACGCGCGGCAGATGGGGCTCGAGAAACAAGAACAGGATGTTCCCCGCCAGAATGGCCGCCAGCATTTCCGCCAGGCGGTTCGCCAGCCCCGGACGGTACGGTCGAGCCACCGAATCGCCCTCGTTACATTCCCTGCGACCCTGCGCCCGCGCGCGAAGCTGCCGTGCGCCAGGCCACGAGCGGCCAGAGCAAGAACAGCGCGAGCGCGGCAATCGTGGCGTAGCCATTCAGCACAAAGAACGACTGGCTGCCGTGGCGCAACAACTCCAGGGCCAAACCGCCAAGCGTGAGCGTGACGCTGAGCAGGAAGTACGCCAGCATGTTGAATCGGAGGATTCGCGTGACGCCCCACCACACGACGCACAAAACGATTCCTTCGAGCAACACATTCTTCACAAAATCCGCCGGGCTTCCGCCCAGTCCGGCCAGCGCAACAGCGACGATCGCAAGCAGTCCCACGCGCTGCCACATCGGGCGAATGGCCGCGGCGATGAATCCGGAAGCCAGCGCAAGCATCGCGGTCACCCAAAGCCCGCCCAGAACGGCGCTTCCGATGCCCTCCGCCGCAGGAACAGATGTGCCGAAGACGACCGGCACGTCGGCCCCGATCGCGCGGTGCAAAGTCGGCCAGAGCCACGCGACGAGCACAGGCAGGCGCGAAAGTCCCGCTACTGTACCCGCGCCCGCGAGCGCCACGAGAAACGCGTCGCGATAGTAGGCGGACGGCATGCCCGTCCATGACGGCAGCCGCTCTGATCCGAATGCCCGCGAGAGATAGAACCAAGCCAAGCCAAAGGCGAGGAAGATTCCGAAATAAACAGCCACCGCGATGAAGGCAAACACGATCACCAAAATGGCGGCATACGTCTTGAACGGCCATTGCGTGGGGTAGCTGGCGAGGAGCTGCGGCACGCTGTTTCCGTACGTGACCAGCATGGCCAACGGCGCCCACAGGGACCACAGCGCGACGCGGCGCCACGGAATCCCGGCTGCAGCGGGATCTTTGAGATTCATGATGAAGAGCACAAGCACCGCGCCCGCCAAGACGCCGAAAAAGATGAGGCGCCCCCAGAAGTACGCCGTCGTCCACAGAGTCTCTTCGCTGTGCTTGCGCAGCCATTGCTCTGGCAAGTAGATGAAGACGCGATAGCCCCCAACCTCGTCGCCGAGTACGTGGACCTCGGTGCGCACGTGCGCCTCGCCAATGGATTCGAGCTCTTCCCAGACCAAGGTGTGGTCCGTGCGCGCCGGCTTTTTCTCCGAGTTGGCTTCCACGAGCTTCCACTTCGTCAAGTCGAGCTTCTTTTCACCGCGCAAGTAGGCTTCGGCGCGCGCCTGGGCTTCTTCTTTCGAGAGATTCGCTCCCGGGGCTTTCTCCTCGATGGTGTGGTGGACGGAATCGAGCGCGCCATCGGTGCGGATGACGACCCCGTATTCTTCCTTCTCGGAATCGCGGAAGTAGCGCACGCGCCAGAAGACCGAGGGCACCTTTCCCTGATAAAGTTTATTGGCACCCGCAATGCCCACCTGGCGGCGCAGATACTCGTTCGCGAACTTGTTGTACGTCGGGTCGATGGTCGTCGCGCGGCGATAGCGCGCGATATCAATGCCGCGCCGACGCAAGGTCTCGTCTGCGGTGGCCATCGCCTGGCGCGCGTTCACCTGCACGCGCACGAAATCGCCGATGGCTTGGGATTTCACGAGCGCCACCAGGGCAAGCCCCGCGACGCCACAGGCCACCAGGATGCCCATCGTGCGCGGGGTGAGCGCTTCGTAGGCGCGGCTCGGCGCGGCCACGGCTTCGGCGGGCGGCGCGGCTTCTACCACCGGATCGGCAGCGTTGAGCAACGCCGGATCGGCTTCGAACCGCCGCCGCAGGAGATACGATCCGCCGGAAATCACCAGCGGGATCAGCACCGCTGCGCCTACAATCGCGCCCGAAACGCGGAAGTAGAGGCTCTCCGAGCGCAGCAGGAACAGGCTGATCAACATCGCGTCCACGGTGTAGTGCCACACGAGCGTGGCCAGAATGCCCCAGCGCAACATCACCAGCCCCGCCACAATGCCGATGGCACCGACTTCGATGCCGCGGATATAGCCCGGTTGCTGCGGATACGCGCTGTGCAGGAATCCCCAAACAAATGCAGGCACGACGACGGCGATGAACCTCGAGCGCGTCAGCCGGTGGAGAAGCGGGATCGCGAAAAGGCGGAACAGGAACTCTTCGCTCGTAGCCGCGTAAATGCCGATGGTCAGGGGGTAAAGCCACGGCAGCGCCGTGCTGGCTACATCGGTATATTTGATTTCCTGCGGCGCCCAGACGCCGTAACGGCTGCCGATCAAATAGAACAACACTACGAAGCCGATGTGGGCCGCGGCCAGCGAAAGCCCAATCACGCAGGAGCGAAAGAATTCCTTCGAGCGGATACCAGGCAGCCGGAACATGGAGGCAAGCCGCAGTTGGTTCGGCTGGTTGCGCCGGTAGAGCGGCTCTGCGGCTGCCACCGTCAGCGCAACCACCAGGCCCGCCGCCAGGCCGACCAACACCGCCAGCAGCATGCCCCTGGCGAAGAACGCCGAATATGATGTGTTCGTGTCGTAGCCGGCGCGGAGAATTGGCCAGTTGTTCGCCTCCATCGCGAAGAACAGGGCGGCCAGCACCAGCCCCAACTTCATCGCGCCACGCCAACGAATCACGCCGCGCCGCGCGAAGAAGTACAGCACGAGCACCACGCCGACGATCTGCAGGAAAAAGTAGGGCACCTGCGCGGCCCACTGGTAGAGCAAGTTGCTCGAGCGCAGCCGCTCGTACGAGCGCTCCCACGCTTCCGGCACCTTCAGAAACTCTCGGCTGCCGCCGACCTTGTCGCCCAGCAAGGACACCTTCAGCCGGTAGGGCGCGTCCTTGGCCTTGAAGCCGCGGCGCTCCCACGTGAAGCTCCAGTCGCGCCGCTTGGGCCGCTCAGTCGAGTTGGCTTCTTCGGGCAGGTAGTCGTAGCCGGAGAATTCGGCGGCGTATTGCGCGCGTAGATAGTCTTCCGCCGCGGCGCGGGCGGCCTCGCGGTCCAGGTGCGCGCCCTCGCGCGCCTCTTCGAGTTCATGCGTGAAGCCCACCACGCGCCCGGCCGGGCTGACGCGCACGGAGAACTCCTCTTTCTGCAGCGGCCGGAAGAAGCGGACTTCCCACCACCAGATGGTGATCTCGGAGGCCATGATGCGGTTGGCCTGTTCGAGTCCCATCTCGCGCTCGAGATAGGTCTTCGCGTTGTCATCCACGCTGAAGATGATGCTCGACTGATAGCCATCGAGTTTCTGCCCCTGCGCGGCGAGGAAGCCGCGCGCCAGCTCGGTGGCCTGCGGCCGCGAGACCTTCAGGTTGAGCGCAGCCTCGGGAAACGCCTGGAAGAAATACCGGTAGGCCACCGTCACGCCGAGGATCCCCGCGAGGATCCACGCGAGCAGCACCCGCCAATCCCTTGCGTCCAGACGCTCTTCAGCCACGGTTCCCTCCGCACTCCCTCGGGGATTTTACCTCTCGGTGGCCCACGGCCGTCTCACTCTATCTGTACGCGGGCGGCGCGCGCAAGTATCGGGGAAGGCTCCGTCCGGCGATGGTATAAAGAAGCGATGCCGGGCAATCGTGGAGCCGAGCCGTGAAGGTGCCGCTCACCACCGATGTGAAATACCTGAAAGGCGTGGGGCCGCAGCGCGCCGCGCTGCTGGCCGAGCGCGGCATCCACACCGTCGAAGACCTGCTCGGCTACCTGCCCTTCCGCTACGAAGACCGCACGCGCTTTACGCCGATTCGCGAGGTCCAGCCCGGAAACGTCTACACGCTGCAGGCCGAAGTCGTCAGCGGCGGCGCGGTGCGCTACGCGCGGCGCTTCGCGCGACGCGATGCCGTGTATCACCTGATGGTGCGCGACCCGACCGGCGTGCTGCACTGCAAGTTTTTCCACGGCGGCTACCTCGAAGGCCGCCTCAAGGCCGGGCAGCGCATCGTGCTTCACGGCAAAGCGGACATCGATCCCTACCGCCCCGTGCGGCTCGAGATGCTCAATCCGCAATTCGAGCTGCTGGGCGAAGGCGAAGCGGATTCCACCGAGGTCGGCCGCATCGTGCCCATCTACGAGGCCATGGGCAGCCTCAGCTCGCGCGTGCTGCGGCGCGTGATCTACGCGACGCTCGGCAACCTCGACGGCAAGGTGCGCGAGCCGCTGCCCGCGTCGCTGCTCCAGCGCTACGGCTACCCGTGGCGCCACGAGGCGCTCGCCTATATTCATTTTCCGCCGGGGGACGCCAGCCTCGACGCGCTGAATACGTTCCGCTCTCCCGCGCACCAGCGGCTGATCTTCGAGGAGTTCTTTTTCTACCAACTCGGGGTGGCGTTGCGCCGCCGGCAGGCGCAGCACCGCCCCGGCTTCGCGCTCGGCGTGCGCGAAGAGCGCATCCGCGAAGCGCTGAAGCGCATCCTGCCGTTCAAGCCCACCGGCGCGCAGAAACGCGTGCTGGCAGAGATCGGCGCCGACCTCGAGCGGCCGGTGCCGATGAATCGACTGCTCCAGGGCGACGTCGGCAGCGGCAAGACGATCGTCGCGCTCGAAGCCGCGACAATTGCCATCGAAAACGGCTACCAGGTGGCCCTGATGGCGCCGACGGAAATCCTCGCCGTACAGCATTTCCTGGCCGCGCAGCGCGTCTTCGCCCGCGCCGGTTACGCGGTCGCGCTGCTGATCAGCGGGTTGAAGCCGACGGAGAAGAAAGCAACGCGCGAGCGCGTGCGCACCGGCGCCGCGCAGTTCGTGGTCGGCACGCACGCGTTGATCGAAGAAGACGTGAAGTTCGCGCGCCTGGGACTGGCCGTCGTGGACGAGCAGCACCGCTTCGGAGTGATGCAGCGCAAGCAGCTCATCGAAAAGGGCGCAGGCGAAGGCGCATCCCCGCACGTCCTCGTCATGACGGCCACGCCCATCCCGCGCACGCTGGCCCTGACGCTCTACGGCGACCTGGACACTTCGGTGATCGACGAGATGCCGCCCGGGCGCATGCCCGTCGAGACGCGCTGCACATCCGAAGAACACCTGCCCGGCGTCTGGGATTTTCTGCGCCGACAGGTCGAAGCCGACCGGCAAGCCTACATCGTCTATCCGGTCATCGAAGAGTCGAAGCAGGAGTTGAAGGCCGCGATGGTGGAATACGAGCGGCTGGCGAAGTCCGTCTTCCCGAAGCTGCGGCTTGGCCTGCTGCACGGCCGCATGCGCAGCGAGGAAAAAGAGGGCGTGATGGAGCGGTTCCGGCGGGGCGAGGTGCAGGTGCTCGTCTCGACGACGGTGATCGAAGTCGGCGTGGACGTGCCCAACGCGACGGTGATGGTGATCGAGCACGCCGACCGCTTCGGGCTGGCGCAGCTCCACCAGCTCCGCGGGCGCATCGGGCGCGGCGCGGAAAAATCGCACTGCATCCTGGTGGCGCCGAAGACGCCGAGCGACGATGCGCGCGAACGGCTCGAAACCATGGCGCGCACGTCCAACGGCTTCGAGATCGCTGAGATTGATCTGAAGCTCCGCGGGCCCGGCGAATTCTTCGGCACGCGGCAGCACGGCGAACTGGGCTTCCACGTGGCCAACCCGCAGCGCGACCGCGAATTGCTCGAGCTGGCGCGCCGCGAAGCGTTTGCGATGGTCGAGTCCTCAGCGCAGACGGCGGAGGTGCGCAAGCTCCTCGACTATCTGGGACCAAAGTGGCAGCGCCGCTATCAGCTCGCAACCGTCGGATGACGCCATGCGCATAATCGCCGGCAAATACCGGAGCAGGGTGCTGAAGAGCCCCCGCAGCTCGAAGACCGCCGCGCTGCGGCCCACCTCCGACCGCCTACGCGAGACGCTTTTCAACATCCTCGGGCCCGCAGTCGAGGGCGCAGTCTTTGTAGACGCCTACGCCGGCACCGGCGCCGTGGGCATCGAAGCGCTCAGCCGCGGCGCGCGCGAAGTGATCTTCCTCGAGAAAGACCCGGCGGCCGTTGCCCTGATCCGCCGCAATCTCGAGGCGCTCGGCATCCAAAGCGGCGCGGAGATCCTGGCCGTGGACGCCGCGCGCGGGCTGGAGCTCTTGGCTGCGCGGCGGGCGCACGCGCATTTCGTTTTCCTTGATCCGCCATATGCCGAGAAAGAAGAGTACGAGCGCGCGCTCGATGTCTTGGATGTGTCGCCGCTGCTCACGCCGGAGGGGCGCGTGATCGTGGAGCACAGCCGAAGGCAGGAATTGCCCGAGCAGCTCGGATCGCTCGAACGCGTGCGGGTGGTCGAGCAGGGCGACGCCGCGTTGAGCTTCTATCGGCTGGCTCTGGCCGCCTAGCGGCTCACGGCTTGCGGAACAGGTCGAGGATGCTCTTCTTCTTGTCCGGCTGCGCCGGAGCAGCCTGCGTGGGTGAGGCAGCCCCGCGCCCGGTGGGATAGACCTTCATTTCAGAAAACGTGCCACGGACGGCAAATGTGACGTTCATACGGCCCACGTTGCGGTTCACGACGTTGCCCAAGACTCCTGAGATGATCTGGCCCGCCGGATTCTGCGAGCCGCCTGCGAGCCCGCCGGCCAGGTCCACGTTGGCCTGACCATCGTAATCCAGCGTGCCGTCGAAGCCGGAGCTGCCGTGCAGGTCCACGGTGCCGCTCGGCGAATCGAGGTGGACTTGCCGGCTGGCGATGCGTGAATTCTGAATGGCCAAGTCGCCCGCAATCGAGCGGAAGGGCGTATCGCCGCCGATGCCGAGCTTGCCCAGCGCCTCGAGCCCGCCGGGGAGATTGATGCCCGGCAAGCGGCCGTCGCGCACGTTGAAGCGGCCCGTGCCGGTGAGTGATTTGGCAAATGAAGGCCCGAGCGAGCCGAACAGCTGCAGGTCGACCTCTCCCGTGCCGGAGAGCTTGCCGCGCATCGAAGGCGAAGCCACCGAAAGCATCTTGCCCATGTCCACGTTGCGCACCTGGATGTTGGAGGAAAAGCGCGCCGGCGATTGCGCACGGTCAGCGCGCGCCGAGACTTGCAACGTCCCGCCGTAGAGCTCCATCACCATGGGCCAGACTTCGATGCGGTCGTTGAAGATGCGGATTTCGACCGAGGCGTTATTGCCGCGGTAGGGCTGCCACTGGATGCGCTCCGCCGTGACTTTTCCCTGCGCCACCAGTTCGCTGCGCGCGGGCCGCGGGTGCGAGGGCGCCGCAGGAGGCGTCTCCCCCTGGAGCGCAAGCAACTGGTCCACGTCGAGCTCTGTGGTGCGCAGCTCGAACTTGGATACGGCTTCTTCGATGTTCGCCACGTTCAGGGTGCCTTTGAAGTCGGCGGCTTTCCCCAGCCGCGCGCGAAATTCGCACTCGATGCGGCCGTCGTGGAGATTCAACTGCCCGGAGCGGAATTCCAGCGGCTCTTTCCAGCCGGGGATTTCGACCGTGACGCCGCTGACTGGCACCTCGCCCCTCCAGCGCTTGATAACGAGCGGATCGAGCGCCACCTGGCTCAGGCGCACGCTGATCTTTTTGGCATCGAGCGAAGGCACGATGTTGTGCCCGCGCCCGGTAACCTGGCCCAGGATCACTTCTGCGCCGGTGAAATCGATGTGGTCCACTTCGGAGAGCTGGAAGCTCGAGGAGGCCGCAGGCGCGCTCGCCGGGCTCGTCTCTTTGCGACGCCCGCCGACCGGAGCTTCGCCTGTCGAGTAATTCGTGTCCCCGCGGTCGTCGGTGAGCAGAGTGAGTTTCGGGTGCACGAGTTCGATCGAGCTGAGCTCCAGCTTGCCGCCGAGCAGCGGGAGCAGCGCCAAGTTCCCGTGGATGGCTTCGACCGAGAGAACCTCGCCTTCCGCAAAGCCGCGCGGGTTGCCCAGATGAAAATCTTCCACGACGAAACCGGCGCGCGGCAGCAGGCGCGCGCGGATCTTCGCGATGGTGACTTTGCGGCCGGTCGCGTTCTCGATGGCCACGGCGATCGCCGTGCGATAGCGGTCCACGTCAATGAAGTAGGGAATGATCAGTCCAAGAACGACCACGACGGCCAGCACGATGGCCGTGATGCGCATCCAACGCGGCATGCGGGCGAAGCTTTTCGTAACAGAGCCTGGGCTCATGGCAATGCCTCCGACAGACAATGGCGTGACATCCGACTATGCTGGCAAATTGGGGCCAGCCGGGCAAGGGGTTTCGCGTGCCGCGAAAGCCGACGGAGTATAATTAAAGGTCTATGCCCGGGCTGCTCAGATTCGCGCCGCATCCGCGTCTGCAAGGCCCGCGGCTCACGGTAGCCTGGCAGACGCGCTGGCAAGACTTCCGGAGCAGCGTCGCCGCTCTGCTGCACCCGCCGAAGGCCCCGAAGGAATTCCAGGGCGGCGCCTATTTCCGCGATTGCTGGGTGGGCGCGGCGGCGCCGTGGTTCCAGGAAGCACACCACCCGCGGCGCGCTTTCGTGGCTTCGGTGCTCTGGCACATCGCCCTCTTTACGTTGCCGCTTCCCATCTGGAAATTGTCGCAGCCGAGCCGGGAGCTCACGCTTCCGCGAATTGAAGTCGCCTGGTCCGGGCCGATCCGCGACTTCCCGCCGCTCGATTCGCCGGGGCCGGCCTCGAAGCCCAGCCCGCCGGGCGAGCTGGACAAACCTCTGCCGCGCCGCGGAGCCAATGCATTCCATCCACGGCAGACGATCATTTCCTCGCCCAAGGCGCCGACGCACCCGCGCCAGACGCTGATCCAACCCGACGCTCCGCAGATCGCACCGAAGATCTTGCCGCCACTGCCGAACATCGTCGAGTGGGCGCAGCCCGCGCGGCCGCGGCTGCGAATCAGCCAGGCGGACCTCGCGAGGTTCCGGCCCAAGCACCGGACCCAACGCCCTGCCGCGCAGGTGCCGCTTCCTGAAGTGCCGAACCTGGAAAAGCGCGTTGGTGAAATCAACATCGCTTCGAGCCCGATGACTTCGGGGCATCCGTTGCTCCCGGTGATGCCCACATCCGCTCCGCGCCCGGGCCCGCAGCAAAATACGCAGGATCCCAGCGCCGCGCCGGACATCGCGCCGACCTTCGGCGGCGAGAACGGCAACGCGCAGCGCCTGATCGCGCTTTCCGCCACGCCGGCGCCGGCTCCGCCGGCCGAGCCGATTCCTCCGGGAAATCTCTCGGCGCGGCTTTCGATTTCGCCCGAAGGCACGCAGCCGGGCGTGCCGGGCGGCTCGCCGAATGGAACGCTGGGAGCCAACGGCGGCGCGGGCGGCGGGCCGGGAAGTCCGGGCGGCACCGGTGGCAGCGGAGGAACGCACCCCGGCACCGGCGACGGTGAGAATGGAGGCGGGCCCGCAGGAATCAGCATTACGGGCGGCGACCCGAATCGCGCCGGAATTGTTTCGGGGCTTGGCGCTGCACCGTCCGGCATCGCGGGCAGCACGCTACGTTCCCTGCCCACCAGACCCGAGCCGCGTCCCGCTGCGCCCGAGCCGGTGCGTCCGAGCGCTGTGCCCAACCTCGAGAGCATGAGACCCGGCGCGCCACCCGAACAAATCTTCGGCCCCAAGCGCGTCTACACGCTGCACGTGAACATGCCCAACCTTTCGAGCGCCACGGGAAGCTGGGTGCTCAGCTTCGTCGAGCTCACGACCGGCGACCCGCCGCCCGGCGCCCCTTCGCCTCCGAGCGATCTGGTGGGGCCCGTGCCGGTGCACAAGGTGGACCCGAAATATCCGCCGGCTTTGGCCCACGCGAAGATCGAAGGCGAAGTGGTGCTCTACGCCATAATCCGCAGAGACGGCTCGGTGGACAGCATCCAGTTGGTCAAAGGCGTGGATGCGCAGCTCGACCGCAATGCGATGGAAGCGCTGGCAAAGTGGAAATTCCGCCCGGCCGAACGCAACGGCGCGCCGATTGAGCTCGAAGCGCTCGCGCACATCCCGTTCCGCGCCGTCGCTCCGCTCTACTGAATTCCGATTCGCGTTATTCAGCTCGCGGCTTTTGGCCGAACCGTCTGCAGGTTTTCTTCGAGAAGTTTTACCAGCGCGTACAAAGTGTAATTGACCGGCGTGGGAACCCCCAGCTCCCGGCCGCGACGTACGACGTAGCCATTGAGCGAATCAATCTCCGTGCGCCGGCCGCGGAGGACGTCCTGAAGCGTGGAGGACGTCGCCTGGCCCAAATCCCGCTGCAGCAGCTTCAGCGCACTGGCGATAGCCGCCTGCGGATCTTCCAGGCCCGGCAATGCGATGCCCGCAGCACGCGCCACGGCGACCGTCTCGAGCACAGTCGCTTCGAGCAGGCGGCAGGCCTCTTCGCTGGCCACGAGTTGTCCGTACGTTACGCGGCCGAGAGCGGAAATGGCGTTGCCCGCGCAGTTCCACACCAGCTTGGTCCACAGCTCGCGTTCGATGTTGTCGGAGATGCGGCAGGGCACGCCGGCGCGCGCGAAGCTTGCGGCCACCTGCTCGCATTCGGCGCGCCGCGTGGGGTGGCCGATGATCAGGTCGCCGCGGCCCACGTGCTTGACGCGTCCCGGCGCGGGGACGGAGGCGGCAACGTAAACCACGGAGGGCAGCGCGTCGATTCCCGCGGCGGCGCGGATGCGTTCGACATTGTCCACGCCGTTTTGCAGGCTCGCGACGATGGCGCCCGGCTTCAGATGCGGGGCCAGGGCGCGGGCGGCTTCTTCGGTGTCGCGCGTCTTGACGCAGAAGAGCACCAGCTCGGCATCGCGCGCAGCGTCGGGCTGCGTCGAAGCCGCCACGGCGACGCGCTCCTGGAAATGAATGCTGTCGAGGAAGAGGGCGTCGCGCGCAACGGCTTCCGCGGTCTCGCGGCGCGCGATCAGCGTGACGCGCATTCCCGCGCGCGCCAGCATCCCGCCGAAGTAGCACCCCACGGCACCTGCGCCCATCACCGCGATTTGCTGGATTTCCATTCGTTCTCCCGTGTCCGTTAAACCGCCAGCACCCCGAGCAGCCGGTCAATGTCGCGCTCGGTGTTGAAGAGATGCGGCGAGACGCGCAGCGCGCCTTCGCGCAGGCTAACGATGACCTTCGCCTCGCGCAGCTTCTCGTGGAGCGCCGCCGTCTTCTCCGGCGAACGCGCGGCGACGCAGGCATATGGCCCCCGCGCATCGGGGTCCGCGGGGCTCGCCAGCACGCAGCGGTCGAGCGGCAACCGCTCAGCCATCTCCGCCATCAGCCGGCGATTGTGCTGCCAGATGTTCTCCACGCCGGCGCGCAGCACGAACTCAAGCGACGCGGCCATCGGCGCGAGATTGAAGAAGCTGGCGGTTTCCGGCGAATCCCAGCGGCGCGCGCCCGCGGCCGGTGTCCAACTGTTCCCTTGCCAGAGCTTGTGGAACTCGTGCGCGCCCTCGAGCGCCATCCAGTAAAACGGCGCGGGCCGCATCTCGACGATGCGCTCGGCGCGCGCCCAGAAAAACCCCGTGCCGAACGGGCCCAGCAGCCACTTATAACCCGAGCAGACTGCGAAGTCCGCGCCAAGCGCGCGCACGTCCATCGGCATCGCGCCGGCGCACTGGCTGATGTCGAGCAGTAGGAGCGCGCCGGCTTCGCGGCACGCCCCCGCGAGTTCCTGGGTGCCGAGCCGCGCGCCGTCGTCGAACCGCACCAGGCTCACGGACACCAGGCGCGTGCGCTTGCTGATGTGGGCGAGGAAATCGGCGGCCGTGATGAAGCGTTCGCGTGGGGCGATGATCTTCACCTGCAGGCGGCCCGCTTGCATGAGCGGCATCCACGTGGCCAGATGCGCCGGAAATTCTCCCCGGGCGATGAGGATTTCGTCTTCCGGCTTCCAGTCGAAGCCCGCAGCGACCGCGGCCAAGCCTCCGGTCGCGCCCGTCGTCAGCGCGATTTCCTCGGGGCGGCCCCCGATCAACGGCGCGATGAGCCCGCGGACGCGGTTGGGCAGATCGAAATAGATCGAGTCGGGCAAGCGCGACGGATTCTTTTTCCATTCGAGCGCTTCCTGCGCGGCGCGAATAGAGACGCGCGGCATCGGCGCCTGGCCCGCCAGGTTCAGGTACGTCACGTCGTCAAATTCAAACCATTCGTTGCGCCAGTCCATATGGAACTCCCAATGATAGCGGGCGGAGGCGAAGGCCCACCCTTACGCCAATGCAACAACGGAGCGGGCGCTGCGACAAGACCCAAATTGGCGGGCACGGGGTCCGCCCTGCACCGACGGCTCAGAAATGCTGCCGCAGCTCGCGAAAACTGGGAAGGATCAGCAGCTTGCCCGTGCCGCTGTGCACTTCGGCGTGCTCGAGCTCCCAGGTGGCCGCGTGCGGGATGAACACGGCATTGAGCCCCGCTTCGAGCGCCGGGTTGATGTCGCTGCGCGGGCTGTTCCCCACCATCCAACCGTTGGACTTCACGATGCGATGGCGGTTCACCAGGCCGTGATAGATGGACACATCTTTTTCCGTGACGATCTCGATGGCCTCGAAAAACGATTGCAGCCCGGAGCGTTCCACCTTCGCCGCCTGCTCGGCCGGCTCGCCTTTCGTGAACAGGATCAGCCGGTGCCGCCCGGAAAGGTATTCGAGCGTATCCGGCACGCCGTCGAGGATGTGCGGAGGCGTGCGCTCGAGCTCGCCGACCATCTGCGCAACCTGCGTCACTACTTCGCGCCGCGCCATGTTCCCGGCGAGCTTCAGGTAGGTTTCCTCGAGCGAGCGGCCGAAGCTGCGCACGCCGTAGCCGTGCTGGCGGATGTTGCGGCGCTCGGTCTCGTTCAGGACGCGGCGGCAGTAGTCGCGCGCATAGCCGAGCGGCTCGACCAGGGAGATGAAATCCGCAATCGTCTTCTCGAAGAAGACGTTGTTCTCCCAGAGCGTATCGTCGGCGTCGATCAGAAGTGTGTGGCGAGCCATCGCTTGATTCGATTCTCTCCGGCGGCGCGGGGATGCAGTCTCAAGATGATTGCACCAGCCGCAGCGCGTCCGCTGCAATTTCGCGCGCGGCGGCGGGCCGCGCCATCGTTCGCGCCGCGGTGCGCATGCGCCCGAGGCGCTCGCTGTCGCCGAGCAACTGCGCGATCTTCCACGGCGCGGCCGGCAGGTTGTTGCAGCGAATCGCCGCGCCGGCCTCGAGCAGGTGGTCCGCGTTGCGCTCCTCCTGCCCGGGGATGGGTTCGATCAACACCATGGGAAGACCGCGTGCCAGGGCTTCGGAAACCGTCAAGCCGCCGGCCTTGCCCACCAGCAGGTTCGCAGCGGCCATCCATTCGTCCATTTCTGTCGTGAAACCCACGACGTGCAGCCGCGCCACGCCGTCGGAAGATTTCCCCGAGCGGCGGGCCAACTCCGCCAGACGCGCGCGCGTGCGCTCGGCCTTGCCCGCGACCGCTACAATCTGCCACGGCCGGTCGAGCGCGAGCAAGTCAGCCACGAGCCGCTCCATCGGGCCCACGCCGTAGCCTCCCGCGGAGATCAACAGCGTCGTGCGAAACGGCGCCAGGCCGTGCTTGCGGCGCATCTCCACCTGGTCTTTCGGTTCGAGGAACACCGGGTCGATCGGAATGCCGGTCACGCAAAGCGTCTCGCGCGCCACGCCGATGCGCGCCAGATACTCGGCCGACTCCTCCATCGCCAGGTAGTAGCGCTCCACGGGCCGGCAGAGCCACATCGCGTGGACGTCCATGTCCGTGACCACCACTGCGTGTTTTGCGCGAAGCTTCCGCCGCGTCCGCAGCCAGGCGATGATTTCGGCGGGCAGGAAATGCGTGGCCACGCAGAGGTCGGGCTGCAGCTTCTTGAGCAGCCGGATCATCGGCTTGGTGTTCAGCCGGTCGAGCGCGAGCATCCGCCGCCGGTGGCGCCACGGCCGGTCGAGACGATCGTACACCAGGCCCATGATCCCGGGCGCGCGGCGGACGAGCGTGATATACGCGTCGTCGTAGATCTTCTGGAAGAACTTGCTGGTGTAGTCGAGCGCGTCGATGTGTTCGACGGCGCATCCGCCGGCCGCGGCGAACGTTTTCTCGAGCGCCTGCGCGGCGCGGACATGTCCCGCGCCCGAGGAGGCGGAGAGGATCAGCACGCGGCGCGGTGCGGTCATGGGCGGCTGGGCGGCCCGTGCAGCTCAGCGAACCTTGGGCTGACCCTCGGCCAGCTTCTCGAGAATATCCTGCGCAATCTTCTGCGTCTCGCCGAAGTGAGAGAGATAATTCTGGAACTCGCGGTTCAGGTCCAGCGCCAGGTTCGGATCCAGCTTCATGCGCAGGATCATGTCGCGCAGGTGAACGGGATGCGGCAGCACCGCGTCCTCTCTCAGCTCGTCGAGCGCCGTCTTCACGTCGTAGTGATACATGGAGGCTCCAAATCCCGATCGGGAGAAACAATTCTACTCCGTGTGCGGAGACGGAGCCAGTTTTGCAGGCTAGGCCGTGGCGGACATGAATTCGTAGCGGTCGATGCGGGCTGCCACGCCGCGCTGGCCGTTATGCGGCTCAACGCGAAGCACCTGCCCGGAACAATGGATGTTGACGTCGCTGGCCAGGGTGATTTCCCGCGGGAGCGTCAGAATGAACTCAATTTCGTTGCCGGCTTCAAACTCGGCGTCAACAAAGAAGTAGAGGCCGCGGAAGCTGACGTCACGGGTCTGGCCCCTTTTCTCCGCCGCTCCGCCCGATCTCGCGGACAGTACGGTGAGGGGAAGTGCCATTGTGAAGCGCCGGGAGGCCCGGCGTTCAGCGCCATTTGCCATCCGTCCCCCGGAAGAGGGCGTTCCAAGGTCGGCCCAAGCTAGCATTGAAATCCCCGCAAGCGCAATCGGAATTGCGCCGGTTGTGGAAGACAAGCCCCTGAGGTGAAGGAAACATCCGCAGGCTTCGTTTTTGACCCGCGCGTGTGCCGGCGGCTAAGATGAATCGAAGCGGCTGAGGATGAATACTCCCTCCACTCTGTTTGCGGAGCAGCGGCGCCACCGGCGGGTGCAACTGAGCCTCGCGGTGCGGCTGCGCTGGCTCGGGCCGCTCGGGCCGCTCATCGAGACCACACATACCCTCGACGCCTCGCGCGGCGGCGTGCTCTTCACTCGCAGCGAACGCTGCCGCGTAGGGACGCTGCTCTGGGTCGCGTTTCCGTTTGATGCCACGGCAACGACTCCGCAGCCGGAGACGCTCGCGCGCGTCGCGCGCGTGGAAAAAGCTGGCGGCGGCTTTCACGTCGCGCTCGATCTCGAACCGCCGCAAGCGCGCAGCCGCGCTTCCGGCGGCGCGCTCGCGTTTCTCGGACACGAGCGGCGCCGCTCCGAGCGCGTGGCGCTGGCTTTGCCCATCCGTGTGCGCCATGCGCAGTGGCTCTGGCCGGAAGAGACCATGACGCGCGACATTTCAGACGAAGGCATCCGATTTGGCTCGCCGCGACTTTATGCCGCCGGCGACCGGGTGTTCCTCGCGCTTCCTCCCGGCGCGCTCGGCGGGCGCTGGGATTCGCGAGAGGAAGTGCCCGGCCGCGTCGTGCGCATCCGGCCGGTGCTGGACTCGGTGGAACAAGAGATCGCTGTGGCCGCGCTCGCGGACAGCGCAACGTGAACAGCGGCTTCCACCGCAACTTTTTCCTTACGGGACCCGCCGGGCGCCTCGAAGCGCTCCTGTGGACGCCTCCGGCCTCCGCCCCTGTAGAGCTGGCCGCGCTGGTCTGCCACCCGCATCCCCTCTTTGGCGGCACGATGCACAACAAGGTGGTGTATCGCGCCGCGAAGACCCTGCACATGTTTGGCGTGCCCGTACTACGGTTCAACTTTCGCGGCGCGGGACTCAGCGAGGGCGCACACGACCGCGGCCGCGGCGAAGCCGATGACGTGCGCGCGGCGCTCGATTTCCTCGCGCTGGAATACCCGCAGCGCCTGCTACTGCTCGCCGGCTTCAGTTTCGGCGCGTGGGTGGGGTTGCGCGCCGGCTGCGCCGATTCGCGCGTGAGGGAGCTCGTCGGCCTCGGTTTGCCCGTGGACGATTCCGACTTCTCGTATCTGCGCGCGTGCGACAAACCGAAGCTTTTCCTCCAGGGCGCGCAAGACCAGTACGGCGCGCGCGACACCCTCCAGGCACTTTTCGACGGCCTGCCGGAACCCAAGCGTCTCGTTTTCGTGGATGGCGCCGATCACTTCTTCACCGGCAAGCTCGACCGCGTCGAAGCCGCGCTCGGCCAGTGGCTACAGGAACGCCACCCGGAACTCAAGAACAGCAGTCCCTGATAAGCCGATTGACGCGATTGTCTTTCGTCGCACACCCATGCTAACGTCCCGGAAATTGGAGGCCAGCCATGAAATCGTTTCTCGCGGTTCTGATCTTCGTGTGTGCCGCCACCACATGGGCCCAAACTACGCAGGCACCACCCATCCAGGGCGGCATCCCGCCCGCGGCCGCGCCGGGAGTCAAACGCATTCAGATCGGCGGCGAGGTCCAGCAAGGCAAGCTGGTCACCAGCGTCCCTCCCGTCTATCCGCCGCTGGCAAGGCAGGCACGCATCCAGGGCACAGTCCGGCTTCAGATCGTGGTCGCAAGGGACGGTGCTGTCCAAGAGGTGAATGTGCTCTCCGGCCATCCGCTTCTGGTGCAAGCCGCCATTGATGCGGTCAGGCAGTGGCGCTATCAACCGATCCTGCTCAACGGCGAGCCGGTCGAGGTCCTCAGCACGGTGGACGTGGTGTACACGCTGTCTCCCCCGCCGAAAGAGCCCGAGATTGACCCGGCGTTGCACTCTGAGATCCTTCGTCTGCTCGACGTGATGGGGGCTAAGAAGGCGGCACTGCAATTTGCCGACTCAATGGGCCAGAATCTTGTTCCCCTGCTCGCCAAGAGCCTGCCTCCGGGCGAGCGCAACGACCAGATCGCCGCAGCCCTCATCCGCAAGCTCCGAGCGAAGATGGACTCCAACGAGTTCATGGAGCGAATCGTGCCCGTCTATGCCCGGCATTTCTCTCTCGAGGAAATCAGGAAGTTGATCGAGTTCTACGAAACTCCTGCGGGCAAACACTTTGTCGAAGCGCTGCCAAGAGTCATGTTGGAGGGGAACGCGATCGGGGAGCAGTGGGCACGGGAAATCATGCCGGAGATCATGAAGCAGCTGGCCGAGGAGTTCCCGGAGCTGCGTAAGCCGTAGCGCAATCCTTACGCGGAATCACACCAAGCGGCTGGGCCGCGGCCCGTTCACACGCCCTTGCCACGGTCGAAGAGCTTTGAGAACTGCTCCTGCGGCGCCGGGGGAACGCTGACGAGCTTCAGGTTTTCGCGGACGTGCTCGGCGCGGCTCATGCCCACGAGCGCCGTCGCGATGCCGGGCGTCGAGCGCACGAATTGCAGCGCGCGATCCAGGTCGCTCTCGAGCCCCAGCACTTCGCCGATAAACGGCGGCAGGTTGCGCGCCACCTGTCCTTGCAGCAGCGAGGCGCTGGCCACGAGCGTGATCTCGAGCGCGTGCGCCGCTTCAATCATCGGCAGTGTGCGCTCGTCCACGGATTGATTCGCTCGCGTCAGCGCCTCCGTCATCGCCAAGTTGTACGGAAGCTGCACAAAGCGGAAGTGGTGCGCGTCGCCGGCAATTTCGTGCGCGAGGATTTCCAGGTCCGCCAGCGACAATGCTTCGCCCCCCTTCTCTGGCTGGCGAAAACCGTTCCACGTGGCCAGGCCGTAGAAGCGGATCTTGCCCTTCGTCACGGCCAGCTCCAGAAACTCAAACGCGGCGTGGACGCGTTCGGTCTGCGTTTCCGGGTTGTGCAGGTAGTAGACGTCAATGCACTCGACGCCGAGGTTGCGCAGGCTGCGCTCGAGCTGGTTTTCCAGATAGCGCGGCGTCATGCAATGACACCCGGCGGCAATTTCGTCCACGCGCATAACGCCCGGCTCGATGTATTCGCGCATGAAATAGCCGCTGGGGTCGGCGGGCATCTCGCCGTCGGGCGTCAGGAAACCGCCCTTGGTGCAGAGCAGCAGTTCGTCGCGCGCGAAGCCGCGCCGCGCGAGCTCTGCGAGCGCATCGCGAATAGACCGCTCGCTGCGCTGGAGGCGGTAGTTGATGGCCGTGTCGATGACGTTCGCGCCGCACGTCACCGCCTCGACGACGGCCTCGGTATACGCAGCGTCCGTGCGCGCGTCGGGCTCGCCCAGGTAGGTGCCGATGCCGATCGAAGAGAGCAGCAGGCCTTGCTGCGGGCGAAAATGGCCCGGCGCGGCGCGGTCCGCAAACCGCGCGGCGTAGCGTCGCGTTCCTTCGGGCGTGGCACAAGCAGGCATAGTTTGAGCAGAAGGCGCGCCAGCGGCACGCGAGCCGGCGAGTATAGCAGACGCGTGAGAGCGCGGCAGGCTCATGCAGGCGCCGCCAGAAGCCGCGAGCAGGCGCGGATGATGCGGCGGTAGGGCCAGTCGCCGTTTTGCAGGAAGAAGACCTCGCCGCCGCGCGGCTTCGAGTAGAACCACCGCGCGACAAGCGCCAGGTGATCCGCGAGCGCATCGCGATCCTGCGCCGGACGTTCGGACGCGAATACGGGGCCCAGCCACTCGCGCAGGATTTCTTCCACCGAGCGCGGCTGGCTGGCCAGCTCGGCGAAGCGCAGGAAGAACGGATCGCTGATCATCCCGCCGCGCACGGCAAACACCGCAATCGTCTGCCGCTCGACGGCGGGCTGGAGCACGAGGGCATCGATTTCGCCGATGCGGCGCGCGAGGCCGGGCAACCCGCGCAGGACTTCCGCTACCTTTTCGATCCTGCGGTGCAGTGCGGAGGCGCGCTCGAAGTCGAGCGCCTCGCTGGCGGCTTCGCGCTCGCGCCCGAATTCCGCGGTCAGCGAAGCGCCGCCCGAGCCCAGGAAATTGAGCACGCGGCTCACTTCCACGTCGTATTCCGGTTTCGTGCAGCCGGCAAAGCACGGCGCCAGGCACATTTTCATTTCCGAGTACATGCAACCCGGGAAGCTCGGGTCGCGGCGAATCTTGATCTGGCAGCGGCGAATCTTGAAGAGGTTCAGGAACTGGTCGGCAAATGCTTCGGCGGCGCGGCGCCCGGGAAACGGACCGAAGTAGAAGCCGTTATCGGCAAGAATGCGCCGCGTGACGTAGCAACGCGGATACTCGTTCGCCAGATTCACCTTGAGCAGCGCGGCCGGGCGCAATCGCAGCAGCGCGCGATAGCGACGCGGGAAAATTTCGCGCGCCTGCTGATAAAGGACCAGGCTCTGCTCAAACGCAGAGCCGGTTTGCCGATACCGCACGCGCGCCGCGAACTCGCGCAGGTTCAACCGCGGAGCTTGTGGCGAGCCCAGCCGAGCCAAGGCGGCTTCCGGCGCGCGCAAAAGGCGCTCGAGCCGCCGGCGCAGGTCGGCGGTGCGCAGCAGGTACGGCTGCGCGTCCGCCGCGCGCCCTTCAACAAGAAGCACGCCGGGCCGCGCCGGCAGCGCCGCGAAGAATTCGTCTTCGCGCGCGGGATCGAATTCCGCGCCGCAATCGAGCGCCAGCATGTCGCCCAGGATACAACGAATGGGCTAGTAGGATTTGAGCACCCAGGCGGCGATCACCAGGCGCTGAATTTCGCTGGTGCCCTCGTAGATTTCGGTGATGCGCGCGTCGCGGTACATCCGCTCGACGGGATACTCGCGGCTGTAGCCGTAGCCGCCGTGGACCTGAATCGCCTTGTGCGTGACGCGCGTGGCCATCTCGCTGGCGAAAAGCTTGGCGATCGCAGCCTCCATCGAAAACCGCGCGCCCGAATCCTGCTTCCACGCCGCCTTGCGCGCCAGGAGCCGCGCGGCGTCAATTTCCGTGGCCATGTCCGCGAGCATGAACTGGATGGCCTGGAAATTGGAGATGAGCTGGCCGAAGGCCATGCGCTGCTGCGAATATTTCAGCGCCTCTTCAAACGCGCCCTGGGCGATGCCCACGGCCTGCGAAGCGATGCCGATGCGCCCGCCATCGAGCGTCGAGAGCGCTATCTTGTAGCCATCGCCCTCGTTGCCGACGCGGTTTGCGGCCGGCACTTCGCAATCGCTGAACGACAGCTCGACGCACGCCGTCGCGTTGATGCCGAGCTTCTTCTCTTCCTTGCCGACTTTGAAGCCGGGCGTGCCCTTCTCGATGACGAGCGCGGTGATGCCCTTCTCGCCTTTCGCCGGGTCGGTATTCACGTAAACGATGGCCGCGTCGGCCACGCCGCCGTTGGTGATCCACGCCTTCGTGCCGTTGACGACGTACTTCTCGCCCTTGCGCACGGCTTTGGTTGCGAGCGCCGCGGCGTTCGAGCCCGCCTGCGGCTCGGTGAGCGCGTAGCAGCCGATTTTTTGGCCGCGCGCAAACGGCACCAGCAGGCGCTTCTTCTGGTCGTCGGTGCCGAAGCGGTAGATGGGGTCGCAGTAGAGCGAGTTCTGCACGGAGAGGATCACGCCCGTCGAAGCGCACACGCGCGAGATTTCTTCGATCACGATGCTATAGCTGATGTGGTCGAAGCCCGCGCCGCCGTACTGGTCGGGGAGCGCGACGCCGGTCAGGCCCAGCTCCGCGGCTTTCTTGAACGTTTCGCGTGGAAAGCGACCGGTTTCGTCGAGTTCCTTCGCCAGCGGCTTTACTTCCGACTCCGCAAACTCGCGCACCGTCTGCCGCAGCAGCTTCTGTTCTTCGGTCAGTGCAAGGTCCACGGTTGCTCTCCCGTCCGAGCCGGCGTCCGCTCAGCGCGGCGACATTCTACAAGCAGTGGAAAACGAGTGTAACCAATCATTGTGGACGAGTGGGTACCCCCACCCCTTTTTTCGTATGTATTTGATTCTACGAGGGATTAAGTCCAATGATTTTGTATGTAGCGAAAACAAAGGGGTTGCGGCGTCAAAATTCGTAAGTATTGGTTTCACGGGACTTAGCGCAGCGACCATGTCTTGTATGCCCCTCCGTTGCAGCCCGCCCAAGGCGGGCAAGCCCGCCACGATCGGGTCGGCGGGCAGGCCCGCCACGATCGGGTCGGCGGGCAAGCCGGCACAACTCGCCAGAGTGCGGCGTAGTTCGACAGAATCCGTCGCAATCTGACGATCTGACGACCCTCGCAGGGGCCGCCCACAAGGACGGCGAGCCATGCCTGCCGTACTCCATTTTAGCGCACCGGTGAGGATCAAAGAGAAATGGCGTGTATTTGAACGTGCCGAGGGCCGGTAACAGCAAGAAAACTCAGGGCCGAGGGGAAGTGAACATGGAGTGGACAACAGTGTGAACATGAACCTTCCCACCCGTTGTGACGTGCGGGCGCATCGAAGCCGATCAGCCTCGGGCCAACATTGAGAGCTGTCGCTGTGGTAGCGATGCAATCCTCACTTGCCTGCCGGGGGCGGAAGGCGGCTGATCACCTCTTGAAAACCGTCCCTGACAATGTCGTCGAAGCCGCGCTTCATGACGATGTCCTTAAGGGCACCCAGCATGGTCGGCAGGCGGGGACACATGTCCTCCATCATGTCCACGAAGACCCAGAGGTCAGAGGACTTCCGGGTCGGGTCAACCGATTGAAGCTCGGTGCGAAGCTTCTCGAGCCTTTGCTGCCATGCCTTCGCGAGGGCGACGACAGCCAGGTTGTCTCTCAGCAGGGGCTTCGCGTCGTCCATGATGAGCGCGATTACTCTTTCCTGAAACTCCGCACGCTGGTAATCACATCGCCGGAAAGCGCGGAATAGTTCATGCGCCATGCAGAATTCCGAATTCAGCGACTTCTCGGTGATGACGGCCACGATCCGTTTGGCTTTCGAGATCTCGTGTGCGAAACGCTCAATTGACTCGCCGCTTCGTATCCGGTCTTTGTCCCGGCCGATGATGCGCCCACTCCTCTCCACTGCTGCGCAGAGCTGGTTCACGATCTCCTCGCGCTGACGACCGGTTTCAGTCGAGTCCTCTCCCCATGCGTAGGAAACATAGATTTCAGGCGTCGCCGCTTGCGAAGCAGAGGGCACCGGCGGGGTGCTGCCGACTGCATCCCGTGTGACATCCGCTGGAAGGACTGGCTTCGCGAACTGAATCCGGCGAACGGGGCGATTCAGCCCGGTGAGCGAAGCAGGCATCATGGGGAAGTGGAAACACAGCCGACTGTTCTCGGGGCCGGCCTCTTGCTGGTCCCACAGGCGCAGGAGGAAGGACTCGTTCAAGTCGCAGCTTTCATCCACCTGTCGGCCGAGATACTGCGCCAGCGCGGCAGAGGCTTCGGAGCGAGCGCCGCGGCGTAAATGGATGAACGCCGCAAGCCACCTGTGCGGCTCGCCGGGTCCGAAGGTCAGATTCGGGAAACTGGCTAGGGCCTGCCACGCGGCGTCCGCGTCACCCGCCGCTAGGCGAGAAAACGCCTCGACGGCGGCGAGAGCGAGATAGCTTGGAAATTCACGTCGAGCGGTGCTGGCGGCTTCAGCTGCCTCGCGCCAGCGGCCCTGCGCTTGTCGTTGCAGCACGCTGCCGAGAGCAGCCTGTTGACGGCTCACGGCTTCACTTCCCGTCATAGAGAGGATTTCTGCCAAGGTTGTTGCATCGCCGCTGGCGGCACACAGATACAGCACTCCTTCGGCCAGCTTGTAGCGGTTGAACTGCTCCGGGATACGACGGAGGCCTTCTCGCATCGCTGCAATCGCATCGGCGAGTTTCGCAGCGCGGCAGAAAACTTCACCCAGCATCTGGTAGAGCGAGAAGAGGTTCTTGTCGGGCGGGATGACCTTGATACCGTCCTTGAGCAGCGCCACCGCCTCGTCGGTCTTCCCCGCTCTGGCCAGCAGGTCCCCGCAAATCTGGTAGAGCGAGAAGAGGCTCTGATCGGGCGAGATGACCTTGATACCGTCCTTGAGCAGCGCCACCGCCTCGTCGGTCTTGCCCGCTTTGGCGAGAATCTCGGCTGCAAGTTGGTAGAGCGAGAAGAGGTTCTTGTCGGGCGGGATGACCTTGATACCGTCCTTGAGCAGCGCCACCGCCTCGTCGGTCTTCCCCGCTCTGGCCAGCAGGTCCCCGCAACTGTGATAGAG
>JBGQHO010000015.1:0-63941 GCA_041497955.1 Terriglobia bacterium
GCCACGTCCCGGGAATCGCCGGGGTCAGGTGCGCGCGGTAGAGAATCACCGTCAGCAGCGCCCCCACAATCAGCGGCGGCGAAAAGCTGAGCGCGAACTTCCGGCCAGCGCCGGTGACGAGCGGCACGCCGGCGGCGCGCGCCTTCCACGCCATGCTGCCCGCGGCGATCAGAAACGCCAGAGACGCCTCTGCAAGCCACGTGACCAGCCAGGCTTCCACGCTCGATTGCTGCTCAGCCACCACCGCGGCGCCCAGCGCCGTGATGCCCATAGCCACGCCGCCCCAGCCGGGCACGGCCGTGAACGACCCGGCGCGCTCCATGGTCTCGCGGATGAAGCGCAGGTTATCGGCGGCGTGCGCGTCGAGCGCCGTAGGCTGGCGGCGCGAGCGAATCGGCTCCGGCGAACCCATAGGCACCAAGGATACCAGGGAAACTGTAATTGTCAAGTACTTTGTGATGCAAAGGTTAGGCTTTCGCGCGCCGCGGATACCGCCCCGCCAGCCAGTTCCAGCGGACGAGCAGCAGCTCGCCGAGCATGTGCAGCGAGTCGCGCACCATGTGCACCTTCGTCGCGGGGTCATGTGCCCAGCGCACCGGAACCTCCACGGCCCGGAGGCCGTGCCGCCTGGCCAGGAACAGGACCTCCGGATCGAAGCCGAACCGCTCGATGCGCTGCTGCTCAAAAACGATCCGCGAGGGCTCGCGTACAAAGGCCTTGAAGCCGCACTGCGTATCGGCAAACGGCAGGCCCGTGATGACGCGCACCACCAGGTTGAACAGGATTCCCGCCAATTCGCGCATGCGCGACTCGTGGACCTCGATCAAGCTGCGGTCCATCGCGCGCGAGCCGATGGCCACCTGGTAGCCACCGAGCGCGGCCAGCAGCTTATCGGCCTCTTCGATGGGCGCAGAGAGGTCCGCATCCGTGAAAAGCACGATGCGCCCCCGGGCTTCGAGCACGCCGTGGCGCACGCTGAAGCCCTTGCCGCGGTTGCGGCCGTTCGAAAGCAGGCGCAGCTCGGGAAACTCCGCCTGAAGATTTCCGGCCACGGCCGCGGTCGCGTCCGTCGAGCCGTCGTCCACGACAATCACTTCAGCCGCGATGCGCCGCTCGCGCAGGTAGCTGCGGATGCTCTCCAGTGTTCGCGGCAGGCGCCCCGCCTCGTTGTATGCGGGGACGACGATGGAAAGCTCAGGGGCGGGGCTCACGGCTATGCGGAGTGCTTCCAGCCGTAGCGGCCAACGAGCGGCACAAAGCGGCAGTAGTGCAGCGCGCGCGAAGTCGTCTCGCCGCGCACCTTGCGAACTTCGCGGAGCTCCTGCTGCTCGGACTCCCCCACGGGGATCACCAGGCGCCCGCCTTCGGCGAGCTGCTCGAGAAGCGGCGGCGGGACGCGCGGCGCGGCCGCGGCGACCACAATGGCATCGAAAGGCGCGAGCTCGGGCAGGCCCAGCGTGCCGTCGCCCGCGTGGACGTGAACATTCAAGTAGCCGAGTTGTGCCAGCCGCTGCCGCGCGGCGAGGGCGAGCGCGGTGCGGCTTTCCATCGTAAACACTTCGCGCGCCAGCAGCGAGAGCACAGCGGCCTGGTAACCGGAGCCGGTGCCGACCTCGAGCACACGCTCGCTGCCGGTCAATGCAAGAGCGTCGGCCATCGCCGCCACCATGTACGGCTGCGAAATCGTCTGCCCTTCCCCGATCGGCAAGGGGTGGTCGGCATACGCCAAGGCGCGGGATTCGGCGGGCACAAATTTGTGGCGCGGCACGGCCAGCATGGCTTCGAGCACGCGCGGCGAACCGATCCCCCGCCGGCGAATCTGCTCCAGCACCATCGCGCGGCGCGACGCAGCGAAATCCGCGTCGGCCTGCGCCGTCTCGGGCGCAGACTTGTCCGCCTCATTCTTGCTGCTGAAGGTCACAGCTTCCCTGCTCCTGCGCCCTGGTCGCATTTCCGCAGGTGGCCGCTCTCGCTAAGTGTGGCTGGCGGCTGCGGCAGGACGCTCCCAGGCGCGCGTCGCGAGAATATCTTCCATCTGGGCGAGCGCGGCGTCAATTTCGTCGTCGCGGTTGTAGAAGTGCGGCGAAAAGCGGATGCCGGCCTTCGGGCGGTAGTCGATGAGCACATCGCGCGCCAGCAGAACGGGCGTGACCTCGCGCGCGTGCGGGCATTCGATGCTGACGGTGCCGGCGCGCTCGGCGGCATCCATCGGCGTGTTCACGCGCCACCCGCGCGCTTGCGCCCCTTCGATGATCCGCGCCGTCTGCCGCATCGATTTGCTGCGAATGTTCTCCAGGCCCACCTCGCGGATGATCTCGAGGCCCGGCTGGCAGGCGTAGAGGGCGGGGATGTGCGGCGTACCGTTCAGGAAGCGGAAAGCGTCGTCGCGGCGGTCGATCGGCCCCACTTCGAATTCGAACGGGCGCTTGTGGGCGAGCCATCCCGTCAGCGAAGGCTTGAGTTCGCTCTGCACGTCGGGCCGCACGTAGAGATACGCCACGCCCGGGCCGCCGCAGAGCCACTTCAGCACCCCGCCGACGGCGAAATCGGCGCCGAGCGCGCGCACGTCCACCGGCACCGTGCCCGCCGCCTGGAACAAATCCAAGACCACGTGCGCGCCGGCGCGATGCGCGCGCTCGATGATCGCGCGGGCATCCACAATGCAGGAGCTGCGGAAGAGGACGTAGGAAATGGGCACAAGCAGCGTCTCGTCGTCAATCGCGGCGAGCAGTTTTTCGAGCGGGATGCGGATGCCGTCTTCGCTCTGGATAATTTCCAGGCGCGCGCCGAAGCGCCGCGCCTGCTCCTGGTAGAAATAGAGGATGGAGGGAAACTCCATGTCCACCATCACGATCTTGTTGCGCTTGCCGGTGAAGTCGAAGCACGAGGCGATGACGGCCTCGGTGAGCGTGACGTTCTGGTGGAGCGAAATCGTGCCGGGCGCGGCGCCGATCAGCGCGCCGATCTGGTCGCCGACGCGCACGGCCATCTCCCACCAGCCTTCTTCCCAGGCGCGCACGCCGCGCGTGGCCCACGTTTCGGCGTAGCCGTGCAGGCTGTCGTACACGCCGCGGGGCATCGCGCCCAGCGAATTGCTGATCATGTAGGTGGTGCGCGCGAGGATAGGAAACTCCTCGCGCCACTTCAGCAGCTCATCCATTGCGTGTCGCCTCGTGCGCAACGTTCCGCCGCCAGCGCGCCCACACAAAGTAGCACAGCGTGATGAACGCGAGCCAGGGGAGGCCGGCAGCGAGCGTGATGCGCATGCCGGGAATCCACCACGTCGAGGCGAGCACGCCGGCGAGCGCGGTAAGCCCCGCGAGCGACGTCCAGGGATACCCCGGCGCGCGCACCGTGGCCGCGCCCGTGTAGCGGCGGCGGAAGACAAGGTGCGTCACAAAAATCATCATCCACACAAACACGCCGCCAAAAAGCGCCGCGCCCAGCATGGCCAGGTACACCGAAGACGATTCGCCGAACTTCAGTTGCAGCAGGAGCGCCGCCACCATGCCGCCGCTCGACACCAGCAGCGCCGCCACCGGCGTGCCCTGCCGGCTCAGCCGGCCGAACAGGGAGGGGGCATAGCCGCCGCGCGAAAGCGAAAAAATCATCCGCGCCGTGAGATACAAATTGCAATTGACGCTTGAAAGCGCCGCCGTCAGCACCACGAAATTCATCACGTCCCCTGCGTGGGGAATGCCCACGGTCTGGAAGACGCGCACGAACGGGCTTTCCGCCAGGCCCGCCTGGTTCCACGGCATCACGCCAACCAGCACCGCGACCCCGCCGATGTAAAAGATGGCGAGGCGCAGAAGCGTCGTACGCAGCGCCCGCGGCACGGCCACTTCGGGGCGCTCGGCTTCGCCCGCCGTCACCGCGACCACTTCGATGCCCAAGTAACTGAAGATGGCCATGGCGATGCCGAGTCCGACTCCGAGCCAGCCGTTGGGCAGAAAGCCGCCGTGCGCGGTGTAGTTCGCCGCGCCGATGGGGCGAAACCCGACGCCGAAGAGCAGCGCCGCGCCCAAGACGAGGAAAAACACAATCGTCACGACCTTGATCATCGCGAACCAGTACTCGAACGCGCCGAAGCTCGCCACGCTGCGCGCGTTCACGTACACGAGGCTCGCCGAAAACGCCACGATCCACACCCACGCGGGCACTCCCGGAAACCAGCGCCGGCAATAGATGGACGCGGCCACGACTTCGCTGCCGATGGCGATCACCTGTGCGAGCCAGTAGGAATAGCGCGTAACGAAGCCCGCCCAGGGATGCACGTACATCTCCGCGTACACGCCAAACGAACCGGCCACCGGATGCGCCACGGCCATTTCCGCGAGCGCGTACATCAGAACCAGCGCGATCCCGGCGCCCGCAGCGTAGCTCAGGATCACGCCGGGCCCCGCCAGCTTCACGGAGATCGCGCTGCCGAGGAAGAGCCCCGTGCCAATCGCGCCGCCCAGCGCAATCATCGAAAGCTGGCGCGGCGTGAGGTTGCGATGCAGGCCCGCTTCGCGCTCGAGAATTTGCTCGCCCGCGGAAGCGGGAGCCGTCGCTCGTGTCGAGTGTGTTTCAGGCGCAGGCATGGCTCGAATGGCCCGCCATGCTATCAGACATCAGCCAGCAAGCGCAGGGACTGGCATTGCGCCAGCCGCTGTGGTTTCATCTTGCGGATGCTGGCGCTTTCTCCTGCGACTCTAATTCTGCTGCTCGCGCTCGTTTTCTTGGTGGCGGTGGCGTATTCCTCGGTGGGTCACGGAGGTGCGTCGGGCTATCTCGCGGTGCTGAGCTTCTTCGGGCTGGCGCCGGCGGCCATGGCGCCCAGCGCGCTGCTGCTGAATCTCCTAGTCGCGGGACTTGCCTTTGTTTCCTACTACCGCGCGAAACATTTCTCGTTTCGCCTGCTGTGGCCGTTTCTGATCACCTCGATTCCTCTTGCGTTCCTGGGCGGCTTGATGAACGTCCCGGCGCGCGCGTACATGCTTCTTCTCGCTGCAGCCCTGATTTTCGCTGCGGTTCGACTCATCGGGACGATCCCGCGCCCGCACGAAAAGAGCCTTCTGCGCCCGCCGTCACTCGCCGTGGCGTTGCCCGTGGGTGCGGGAATCGGTTTTGTCTCCGGCATTGTGGGCGTCGGCGGCGGCATCTTTCTGAGCCCGCTGCTGATTCTCTTCCGCTGGGCCGATGCGAAGCGCACCGCCGCGGTCTCCGCAGCATTCATCTGGATCAATTCAGCCGCGGGGCTTTACGGGCAGCTCTCGCGCAAGACGGTGGACTGGCACGGCCTGATGTGGTTGGTAGCCGCGGCGTTTGCGGGTGGCCTGGTGGGCTCGTGGCTCGGCGCGCGCTGGTTTACGGGCCTTTGGCTGCGGCGAGTCTTGGGGCTGGTGTTGCTCCTCGCCGCCGTGAAACTCCTCCGCACAGCGCTTTAAGAAGTTCTCCTGCTCTGCGCTCTCTGCGTCTCTGCGGTGAGTACAAACGCTATTTGAATCGCCTCTTGAATTTGACGTCGAGGCCGAAGGTGCCGTTCTGGTCGCGCAGCGCGACGATGGAGATGCTCCGGCTCACGTTGTACTCGATCTGGATCACCTGCTGCTGCGTCGAAGTGACGTTCGTGATGTAGGTGATCACGAGGTCGCGCGTTACCTGCTGTTCGATGGTCACGCGCGCGGCGGCGTTCTGCTCCGTGCCGGTGCCCGCAAGGAACGGGTCCACGCGGAAGCGGCTGATGCCGAAGAGGCGCTCGATGCGCCCGCCGAGTTGACTCGAAATCGCTTCAGTGAGCAACGTCGTAGCGCCGAGCTCGGGCGTGCGCACGACAGTGGGCGAGCGCAGCTCGCTCTCCTCGCCCGTGCGGCCGAGCGCGAGCAGCGCGATGATGTCGCTCGAAGGCAGCGGCGGATCGGAGCGGTAGGCCAGCGTGAGCTTGCTCGCAGGCCCGGAGAAATTCAGCGTGACCTCGTACTGGCGGATGGTCGTCACGGCCTCGACGTTCAGCACCGGGTCGAGCCGGAAGGGGTTCGAGAAGTTCAAATCGCCGCGCGTCAGCCGGTAGCGGCTGCCGCGGAAGCTCATCTCGCCGCCGAGCAGGTGGATGTGCCCGAGCAGGATGGGATGTTCCCACGTGCCGCGCACGCGCAGGCTGGCTTCCGTATCCACGTGCGCGCCGGTCCATTCCATGCGCGCGTCGGGGCTGGAGACGGCTTCGATGTCGAACTGCAGGTTGCGCAGGAATGGAGAATTCGTCGTCGGCGCGCGCACCGGTTCTTTCGAAGCGACGATCAACGCAGCCAGGTCGAAGCCCTGCGCCATCAGCAGCCGCTCGACGACGACATGCCCGGAAAGCAGCGCCGCCTGCGCTGTGCCTGAAAGGCGCAGGGTGCCGCCCGTGAGCCAGCTCATGCCTTCGGGGTAGCGGATGCGCACGCGGCTCGCGCTCGCCGTCAGGTCATAGCGCAGCGGGCCTTCGCCGTAAGTCAGCGAGCCGCTCAGATTCAGCACGCCGCCGCCGCTTTCCGCTGTGACGTTTTCGATCAGCAGCCGGCTGCTGTCGAAGACAAAGTCGCCCTTCACGTGGCTCAGGCCCGCGGGAAACTCGCCGTAGGTTGCCGCGGCATCTTCGACGTGGGCGCGGCCGGTGATGCGCGGCTTCGCGTAAGTTCCTTCGATGGCCACATTGATCTGCGCCGGGCCGCGCGCTTCGAGCTGCGGCGCAAGCCCGCTCAGCAGGCGCAGGTTCACGGTGCCGGCAACGTTCAAGCCCAGGCGGCGGTCGCCCGTAAAGCGCGCAAAGCCGGAGACGCGAAAGTCCGTATCCGCTCCGCGCAGGTGTGCCTGCTCGATGCGCACTTCGTCGCGGCGGTAGCTCAGCTTGATGGGCCCGTCGTTTTCGAGCTTCACGTACTCGTAGTCGAACGTGACGCGCGAAATCTCGGCGTCCACTTCCAGCGTTCCGGGTTTCAGGAGCGCGCCCGTCACGCGGAAGTGCCCGTCCACGCTGCTGTGCCCGGTCAGCGCGCGCAGGTGCAGCGCCGTCTGGATGAACGGGTCCAGGTCAATCGCCTGCAGGGTGAGTTCGCCCTGGATCGGATAGTCGCCGCCGAGCGTTAGAGCGAGCTTGCCCTGCAGGCTCCCCGTGGACATCGCGGAGTTGACGTCCAGGCGCACCTGGCGGCCGTCGGAATCGAGTTTGCCTTCGAAGCTGCCGAGCACTTCGTTGCCCACGCGCAAGTCCACCACGCGCAGCGAGCCCTGCGACACCGGCGCAAGCAGCGGCCCTTTGCCGCTGATCTGGAAATGCAACTGGCCGCCGAGCGGCAGCGCCGTGGTCTGGATGCGCTCGATGGCGTCCAGGCGAATCGCCGCGCCCGTCAGCTCGAACACCACCTGGCCATCCGCCAGCCGGTACGCGAAATTGCCGGTGATCACGCCGGCGGGCGGCGTGGCGGCGGCGTTGTTCCGCCCGGCCGCGCGCCCGCTCGCGTAGAGCACCGGCAGCCGCAGTTCCGCGTTGACGATGCGGATCTCCTCGGGGCTCAGGTGAAGCTGGCCGCGGAAGCGGTCCAGGTGATAGCCCCAGGCGTCCACCTCGGCGACATCGAAGAGGCCGGTAATTTCCGGCACCGCGCGCGTGCCGCTGCCGCGGAATTGGCCCGAGAGCAAACCGTGCGCCGGGTAATGCGAGCCGAACAACTCCTGCAAATCATCGGTCGAAGCGCGGATCAGGTTCGCGTCGAGGCTCCATTTGCTGTCAGGCTCAAAACTCCAGTTGTTGAGCTCGAGCGAAAGCTCCACGGCGGCGGACGAGCGGCCTTGCGGCTGCGCCGCTGTTCGCGCGCCCATGACCGCGCGGCCGCGCTGCACGCGAAACTCGCCGGGCGAATAGACGATGTCGCCGCCGACTTCCTCGACGTACAGGTCGCCGTAGCTCGCGCGGTAGGCGGTGCCATGCCCCGTGAAGGTCGGACCATCGAGCGGGCCGCTCATGCGGCCTTCCCAGTGCGCGCGGCCCGCGATGCGCTTGGGTTCTTCGGCGCCCTGCGGCCCTGCGCTGCGCAGCGTATTGATCAGATCATTCCAGGGCAGAAGATCAGTCGTGTCGAAGTACGCGTCGAGTGAGGAATCGCGCTCTGCCACGAGGCCGCGCATGCGGAGTACGCTGCTCGGAGTCGTAATCGTGCTCGGCTTCAGCTCCACTGCGTCGCGGTCCATCACGTAGTGGTAGTCGAAGTGCGCGCTCGCGGGAATTTCCCCGGGGGCCGGCTGCGCGGCCGGCGCCCACACGGAAACACCGGTGGACTCGACGTGTTGGAAGTCTTCCACAAACGTAGTGACCGCATCCAACTCCGCGCTGCCCGCCCAGTGCAGCGTGGCGACCGGAAAGCTGCGGCGGTCCACCGCGCGGAGCAGCGCCGCCACGTTCATGTTCTGCGCGTGCGATTCCACGCGGAACTTCATGCCGCGGAAATCGAGGTGCAAGCGGCCGCGCATCTCGCCGCCCAGCACGCTGGCCTCGAAGTCGGGCACGTCGAGCGTGTCGCCGTCGGCAACGTAGCTGCCGCGGCTCGTCATGCCCGTGGCGTGGTACCAGTCGTAGTTCATCGCGATTTCCTGCGCGGCGTACTTGCCGCGCAGCGCGAGCCGCTTTTCGGCATAGCGGCCTTCGCCGGAGAAATCCACGCGGCCGCTCGGCGAGCGCGGCTTGCGCATGATCACGCGCACGTCTTCCAGGCTCAGCCGGCCGCGGAAGCGGAAGTCCCAGACGGGGTTCGTGAAGCTCGTGAGCGTTGCCTGCGCGTCGAAATCCGAATTCGGAGTTTTCCACTGCACCTGCGTGAGCTCCAGCCGCTCGCGCTCAAGCGCGAACTTCACGGCCAAATCGGAGGGGAACGGCAGGTAGCGCCGCGCGACGACGGTCATCTGCTGCCAGCTCAACTGGCCCAGATACACCGGCTGGCCCTCGGCGAGCGCGTAGTCCATCGTGAAGTGGAACGCGCCGCCCTGCGCCACCAGCGGCACGCGCACGTCGTTGTAGACCATCTGGCCGTCGTCGAGCTGCACGTGGCCGATGGCCAGCTCGAACAGGCGCTCGCGAAAAGGCTTCCCCGGAGGTGTGAGCGGCTGCGGCGCGGGCACGTTGCTGCGGCCGCCGGCGTCGAAGCGCACGTGAACCATCGGGCGCTCCATGCGCAGGTCGTGGAGAGAGATTTTTCTTCGCCAGAAGGCTTCGCTGCGCAGATTGATGGAGATGGAGTCCGCATGGAAGAACGGCGGCGTCCCGGATGGCTCCGAGCCGTGAATCGTCAGGTTGCCCAGCTCGACGCGCAGGTGCCACGGGTTGAAGTGGAACTGCTCCAGCTCCACGCGCCCGCCCGTCATCTTCTCGATCTCGCCGATGACGGCGCTGCGCATCCAGCGATCCGCCAACCCGGTCCACAACACCAGGAGCACGGCCAGCGCCGCGCTCGTCGCGATGGCCAGGGCGGTAACCACCAGCCGCTTCAGTATGGTCCTGAGCCGTCTGCCCTTTTTCATTTCGGCGTCACACCCGTCTTCTCTTGGGTCAACTGCGTTTCAATCTTCAGCCGCGACCTCGATTCGTCCAGCCAGTGCGCCGCGCGCGCGCTGATCTCGCGCTGCGTGAGCAGCTCGCGAATCTGGTCCTGCACGCTGTCGAGCGGCGGGGCCTGCTGCCCGCGCGCAGCCAGTTGCGGTAGAAGCTCCTCGCGGTAATACTTTTCGACCGCCGCGGAATCCACCTGAGCGGCGGGGCGGAATTTGTAGTCCAGGTAGCGCGAGAGGTAGAGCTGGCGCTCGATGAACCGCCGCACCGCAGCTTCCGAAAGGCCCAGTTCGCGCAGCCGCGCGCGATAGGCCTCCGCGGATTTGAATTGCTTTTCCAACTGGCCCAGCTCACCGCGGATGTCCCCCTCGACGGGCCGGACAAAGTGCGCCGCGGTTGCCTCGCGGTCCACGACCCACTGGTCAATCAGCTGGCCGAGCAGCTTGTCGTCGCTCGCGCTGTGGCCGTCCACCAACTGCTGATAGCGGCCCAGCTCGCGCACTTCGCTCAGCAGGATGATGTCGTCCTCGATGCGCGCGACGATGCGGTCAATCACCTGCTGCGCCCGGACTGCGGGCCGTGCCGCGAGCGCGGCGAACAACAAGAACGACACAATGGCAGTCCGGCGGCGCATCAGAAAATCGACCCCAGGTTGAAGAAGAATTGGAACCGCGGCAGGCGCGCCGTCGTAAATCCGCCCAGGCCGTCCGGCACAACGAACTTCGCCGGGTTCAACTGGTAGCCCAGGTCCACGCGCACCGGCCCGACCGGCGTGGCGTAACGGAAGCCGATGCCGATCGTGTGCGAAAGGTAGTTCAGTTCGTTGGTGCAGTTGAACTGGCACTGATTCGGAACCGCCGGGTTGAAGACCGGCTCGGGCGGCGCGGCGCGAAGCGTGATGCGGCCGGCCCTCGTGAAGACGTTGCCGGCGTCATAGAACAGCGCGCCGCCCAGGCGGTTGCCCAAGAACGGCAGCCGCATGGGGAAACGGAATTCCTGGTTCAGGAGCAGCAAGGCCTGCCCGCCGATAGGGAACCCGGTCGTCGGGTCGCGCGGCCCCGCCTGGTTCAGGCCGAAGCCGCGCAGCGAGCTGCCTCCGCCGGCGAAGAAGCGCTCGGGCAGCGGGATCTCGCTGGAGACCGTGTCGCCGACGGGCGTCTGCACGCCAAAGCGAATCGAACGCGCAAACACGAAGCGGCGCTTGATGGGGTGGAACGTCGAGTTCTGCACGAACACGCGCAGGAAGCTGGCGCTCGAGCCGATGGGCTTGCCCGCCAGGCTGACGTCCACCGTGCTGAAGCTACCGTGGATCGCGTCGGCGGGATTGTCGCGCCGGTCGCGGAACCACGTCGCGCCGAACTCGGATACTCTCGTGGGCTGGCTGAACAGCGGAATCTGGTCGGGGGAGATGCGCAGCGAGCTCGCATCCACCTGCACCTTGCGATAGGAGTAGCGATAGAGCAGCGACGAGAGCGGCGTCAGGCGCTGGGCCAGCTGGATCGAGCCCTCGTAGCGCACGGACGTGAACGTCAGGATGTCGCGCGTCTTATCGGCAAAGCCGGTGAGCTGCAGGCTGAGCGCGGGCCGGCCAAAATAATTCTGCGCCGTGTAGCTCAGCAGCGCGCGCCCCTGCAGCGTGCTGGCCCGCGCGCGGAACGATAGCGTATCGGCCCGGCCGGTGAGATTGGCTTTGGTGATCTCAAAGAGCCCGCGCGGGCTGGCGCTCCATTGCCCGGCCACCGGATCGGTGCCCCCTCCCAGGCGCTGCACTTCCACACCGAAGCCGTAGCCGAGCGTGTAGCGCTTCGCTTCTTCCACGAGCAAGACCATCGTCTTGTCGGGGTCCGTGCCGTCGGGATTTTGCGGCGCAATCGAAACGCGGCTGAAGATTCCCAGGTTGTAGAGGCGGCGCTGCGTCTCGACCACTTCGCCTTCGCGGAGCGGCTCGCCGGCCTTCACCTGGATTTCGCGGTCGATGGTCGTCCGCCGGGTGTGTTCGTCGCCGCCGAGCAAGAGCCGCTCCACGCGGACCTGCGGGCCCTCGGTGATGTGATAGACCAGCCGCACGCCCGGGCCCGTGTTCTCTGCTTTCGGATCTTTGCCCGGAGAACCCGTCGCAGCGGCGGGCGCGGGCAATTCTTCCATGCTGGGCGTGAAGCGCGCCTCCGGAAAACCTTCGTTGTAGTACAGCGCCAGGATGTTGTCGCGGTCGCCGGAGACGTTGTATTCGGAATACGGCTGCCCGGGCGTCGAGCCGATGGCCGCGAGCAGCACATCGTCGCTGAGCGTGTGGTTGCCTTCCAGCTTCAGCTCCGCCACGCGCGTCTGCTGGCCCTCGACGATGTGGAAGCGCACAAACAGGTCGCCCTTCTTCCCTTGAAAGTCTTCGAGCAGCTCGCTGCGCACCGCGGCGTCGCGAAATCCGTTGGCGCCGTACAAATCGCGGATGGAGGTGGCGTCGTCCTGCATCAGCCGCTGGCTGAAGCGCCCGCGCGAAAGAAACGCGGCAGGCAGCAGGCGCAGGCGGCCATTCAGCAGGTCATCGCTGAAGTATTTGTTGCCCTCGAACGCGACTCCCACCAGGCGGCGCCGCGGCCCGCGGTCCACCGTGTAGGTGATCACCTGGTCGGCCTGCTTCTTCGACTTCGCGTCGGGCGCCGCGGGCGGCTGCGACGCGGCGTAACTCACCTGCGCGTCGAAATAACCCTCGCGCTCGAGATAATCGCGGATCGCCCGGCGCCCCTCCTGCAGCAAGTCCTCGTCCACCGTGCCTTCCTGATAGATGGGCAGAAGCTTTTGCAGATCGCTCTTCGGGATTTTTGCGCCTTCCAGCTCCACGCGCACGCGCGGCGCGGCGTTCACTTCGAGCGTGATGGGCAGGCTATCCGTCTTCGCGTCGTAGTCGCCGCGACGGACCTGGATGCGCGCCGCCAGATGCCCGCGTTTCACCAGAAACTTTCGCAGCCTGTCCGACGCGCGCCGCAACCGCCTGGACGTGATCTCGCTTCCCGGCTTGAGTTTCGCGCGCGTCAACAGTTCCGCATCGGAGAACTCCGTCTGGTTGGCCACGTCCGTCTTGCCCAGGCGCGCGCGCGGGCCGGGCTCGACGCGCACCGTGATGTCCATCTGCCGCGTTTCCGGGTGCGGCGCAAGCATGTAGGTGAGCTGTGCTTCGTAGAGGCCGTCCTCGCGCAGCGCCTGGCGGAGGTTCTCGAGCGCCTCTTGCATGCCGCTTTCGCGAAAAGGCTGGCCCAGTTGCAGGCGCAGCGAAGACACGGCCAGCGCCTCGCCCGGAGACTCGCGCAGGCCGGTGACGCGCACCACATTCACGTAGGAATTTTCGCGGACCACGAAATCCACGCGCAGGCCCGCGGCGCTCGCCAAAGTCTCCACGCGCAGGTCCGCGTAGCGGCCCGTGTGGTAGAGCTGGCGAAGGCTTTCGCGCACCACTTCCCCATCGAGCGCGTGGCCCGGCTGGAGCGGCAGGTCGGCCGGGTTTTCCTTCAAGACCTGGCCCGAGTCCGTGATGACGCGGATGGCGGCGACGCGCTCGCCTTCAGCTTCCGCGGGTGCAGGCGGGAACCCGGGCTGGGGTGGGACCGTCTGTTGCGCCCGCAATCCGGCCGCGGCCAGGCACAACGCCGCCAGCCAGACCGCTGTCTTCATTGAGACGCGACGATGGTTCTCCGTCATGATCCACAGTAGAAAGAAAGCGTAGCACAGGCCCGCGGCCCGTCCTCGCAGAATTCTTCGATGCGCGCACTGTGTGAATTGGCGGTATCATCGTCACTTCCGCTTGCCGCCGCGCGGCGCTTGCGTTTTCGGGGTCGCCATGGAACCGAAGCTCTACGAGAAATATTCGCGGCAAATCCTGTTTGCGGGCATCGGCGAAGAGGGCCAGGAGCGCCTGCTCGCCGGGCGCGCGGTGTTGCTGGGCTGCGGCGCGCTGGGCACCGCCGTGGCCAACCTGCTCGTGCGCGCGGGCGTCGGGCGCCTGCGCATCGTGGACCGCGACTTCGTCGAGCCCTCGAACCTGCAGCGCCAGACGCTCTTCGACGAGGCTGACGCGCGCGAGGCGCTGCCCAAAGCCGTTGCCGCAGAGCGCAAGCTGCGCGCCATCAACTCCGGCGTGCAGGTGGAAGGCATCGTCGCCGATCTGGTGCCGTGCAATGTGCAGGAATTGCTCGCCGGGTTTCCCGTAATCCTCGACGGCACCGACAACTTCGAGACGCGTCTTCTGGTGAACGATTTCGCCGTGAAGATGGGCGTGCCGTGGATTTATGCGGGCGCCGTGGGCAGCTACGGCGTGACCATGACCATCGTACCCGGCGTCACGGCCTGCCTCGCCTGCCTGCTCGAATCGCAGGACGAAGCCAAGCGCGCAGGCGTCGAAGAAACCTGCGATACCGTCGGCGTGCTGGCCGCCGCCGCCGGCGTGGTGGCTTCGATCGAAGCCGCCGAGGCCATCAAGCTGCTCGTCGGCGCGCACAAGCCCACCGACGTGCGGCTGATCTCGTGCGACGTCTGGTCGGGACACTTCCAGGCCGTGCGCGTTGCGCGCAACCCAGAATGCCGCGCCTGCGCGCGGCGCGACTTCCGCTACCTGCTGGGCGACGCCCAGCCGCACCTGACCATGTGCGGCCGTGATTCCGTGCAGATCCACGAGCGCAGCCGCCGGCTCGACCTCAGCGAGTTGCGCCGGCGCCTGGCGCCCGCCGTGGCCGAGGTGCGCAACAACGATTTCCTCCTGCGCTTCCGCGTGCCGCCGCTGGCCCCCAGCCAGGGCCAGGGCTATGAGATGACGGTCTTTTCCGACGGCCGCGCCATCATCAAGGGCACGCGCGACCCCAGCGTCGCGCGTTCGCTCTACGCGCGGTACATCGGCGCGTGACCGCCACGGTTTCACTTCAAGCGAAGGGCCTGCCCGGAACCAGCGCAAGCTCAGATTTCGCAGCGATTCTTGGAATGGAGGCGGGTGAGCCGCCGGCCGAGCGCCTGGAGTTCAGCTTCGCCCAGCGCCACTTCGATGCGGGGGAAGATTTCGTTCTCCTCGAGCCGCACGTGATCGTGCAGCAGGCGCGCCAGGGCGGCGATCTCCTCTTCATCCACAGACCCGCCTTCGAGTGCGGCCTCCAGCCGCTCGATCCGCGCGCGGATTTCGGCGTGGTCGGCAAGCATTCTCATCACGTCCTTGTCGCGATCGAGCCGCGCGTGGCGCGCGTAGGCGGGCAGCAGTACTTCTTCCTCTTCGCGGAAATGCGGATGGCCCGTGCTCTTCCAGAAGCGCAGGAATTTCTGGGTTACCTGCCGGAGCGCCGCCGCGCGCTTTGCGGCTGATGCACCGGCCGCGCGCCGCATCTCCAGCGCCTCGATCAGCGCGAAGTGATGGTGCTGGCTGAGCGCGTGCAATCCCTGGTGGCGCTTCAAGCAAGACTCCGTCAGGACGTCTGCGGGACGCGGCCGCGGGGCTGGCGCAGCGATGAGCGATCCAGGTTCTCGCGCAAGTTCATCAGCGTCAGGAAGGTGCTCAGGATGCGGGCTTTCATTTCGTCGGGCAGGGGCAGGCCGCTGGTGGATACGCGCGCAAGGATTTCGCCATTCTCCGAGATGTAGTGGATGATTTCCAACTGGCGTTCGCGCGGGGCGTTGCCCAGCACGGTCTCGCGGCGCATCTCGGTGCAACTCTGCTCGATGTGCACCGTGAAATGCAGCACGCATAGCCGCTCCCCCTCGAGCGGAGCGGGAACCTCAAACTTGCATCCGGGTGCAGTGCACTTCAGAGCCATGGACGTCCCACATGCTGGGAATTCGATTCTAAGCGCGGCGCGCGCGTAAAATCCAGCCGGTCAGCCCCGGCTGACGCGAATTCGCCATCGCCGTGCCCGAAAGCGGCCGCGCAGCGGACTCAGTTCACGAATTCCTGGTTTTCCAGCGCGCGCTCGGTGGGCCACTGGCCCTGGCGGCAGGCTTCGACGACTTCGCGGATCGCCCACACAACCAGCTCCGGCTGGTCCAGATGGACCCAATGGCCGCTATCGGTGGCCACCAGGTGTTTGCCGCGCGAAGAGAGGCTTGCCAGTTGTTCCTGCCGCGCGCGCTGCTCGGGGCTGTTATGGTTGCCGGAGAGCACGATCAGCGGCCGGTCGCCCAGGCGCCCGATGGAAGCGGCTTGCGCGGCGCTCGCCGCCAGCGTTTCCAGGTGCTGCGCCAGGCCCAGAAAACTTTTCGGCTGGCTCCAGAACATGCGCACGCACGAGCGCGCCGCGCGCGGCAGCTTGGCAATTTCGCCGGCGATGCGGCGGCTGGATTCGAGCACGCCCGCCCCGAACGCGCCCGCCGCCAGGCGCGGCATGGTCTTCGAGCCGCGGCTGAGCAGCGCCAGGCACAGGCGCACAAATCCCACGCGCGCCAGCCGTGCCGCAATCCGGCAGTAGCGCGCGCCGATGGCCAGGACTCTGCGCTGCTGCGCGTTGGGCTGCTTCCAGTCCGCGGGCGGCAGCGCGTCCACGAACACCACGCCGGCCACTTCGCCGGGATAGAGCGCGGCGAACGACAGCGCGACGTACGCGCCGAACGAATGGCAGGCCAGCACGTACGGGCCGAAGAGGCCCGCGCGCTCGAGTAGCTCGTGCAGATCGGCGGCCATCTGCCAGGCCGTAAGCGGCTCCGCCGGCAGGTCGCTCCAGCCCATGCCCGTGCGGTCGTAGCTCGCCACGCGCGCGAACTGCGCCACGCGCGGCTGCACCAGGCTCCAGCTCAGCGAAGTCGCGCCCATGCCCGCTTCGAGCACGACCACCGGGCCGCTCTCGCCTTGGACTTGCAGATGCATGCGCCGCCCGCGCACCTGGAAATGTTGGCCGGGTGGCGGATACCTCCGCGCATCCCGCGCCGCGCCGATGGCCTGGCTCACGATTCCGGCGAGCAGGAGAGTCACCGCGAGGACAACGAATCCCAGGACGATGGTAAGCAGGATTGCCAATTCGATTTCCTCTGTGCTGAGCCGGGTGCAGACCATTATCCAACAACCGCGCGCCCCGCGCTCGGCGAATCCGGCGCCGCGGCCGGAGCGCTTCTATCCGCCCCGGGGCTGTGCTAGACTGTCGCGGCAAGAGCGAGTTCCCTGCTCGCGCCATCTTCCGCAACGAGGCGCTCTCATGTCCGGCCATTCGAAGTGGGCCACCATCAAGCATAAGAAGGCGGCGACCGACGCCAAGCGCGGCCGCATTTTCACCAAGCTCATCCGCGAAATCGCCATTGCCGCGCGCATCGGCGGCGCCGACCTCAGCTCGAACCCCCGCCTGCGCAGCGCCATCCAGGCCGCCAAGAACGAGAACATGCCCAACGAGAATATTGACCGCGCCGTGCAGCGCGGCGCCGGGCAGCTCGAGGGCGAGCAGTACGAGGAAGTGATGTTCGAGGGCTACGGTCCGGGAGGCGTGGGGATGCTGGTGCTGACCGTCACCAGCAACCGCAACCGCGTGGTCAGCGATATCCGCCACATGATGTCGAAGCACGGCGGCAACATGGCCGAAGCCGGCGCCGTCGGCTGGATGTTCCACCGCAAGGGCGAGATCATCGTGCCCAAAGAATTGGCCAACGAAGACAAGATGCTCGGCCTCGTGCTCGATGCCGGCGCCGAAGACCTGCGCGACGACGGGCTGGCCTGGGAAGTGATCACGCCGCCCGAATCGTTTGACGCTGTGCGCGATGCGCTGACGGCCGCCGGCATCGCGCCGGCCTCCGCGCAAATCGCCATGGTGCCGCAGAACTACGTGAAGCTGACGGGCGCGCCGGCCCACCAGATGCTGAAGCTGGTGGAAATCCTCGAAGAGCACGACGACGTGCAGCACGTCTACGCCAATTTCGATATCGACGAGAAAGAGATCCAGGCCGTCGTCGCCGCCGGCTGAGCACGCGAACCCAAAAAAGACTGGCCGCTCGTTTCCCCTCGCCGTAAACTCTTCCCGGTGTCGCGCGCATCTCACAAGAACCCGCCTTGTCCTGAGCGAAGCCGAAGGACAGGACTAAGGGCGGGCATCCGCGTCCTGGGCGTGGACCCTGCCGCGAGCGGGCCCACGGGCTACGGCGTCGTGGAAGTGAACGGGCGCGCCTGCCGCATGCTGCACTTCGGCGCGCTGCCAGCCCGCCGCGGCGGGTTGGCGGACGATTTCCCCGCGCGGCTCCACGAAATCCACGAGCTGATTGCGCGCCTCGTGGAAAAATTTGCGCCGGATGCGCTGGCGCTCGAATCGGTTTTCACTGCGCTGAACATGAAAACGGCGTTGAAGCTGGCGGAAGTGCGCGGCGTCGTACAACTGGCGGCGGCGCAGGCGCGTGTGCCCGTGCACAGCTATTCCCCGCGCGAGGTGAAGGCCAGCGTGGCCGGCTACGGCAATGCCACGAAGCAGCAGATGCAGGTGATGGTGCGCACCATGCTGGGCATGGCCGAAGCGCCAAAACCCGCCGATGCGGCCGACGCGCTGGCCGTGGCGCTCTGCCACGTCTATGCCGAACAGGCGCGCGCAAGCATCGCCCGCGCCACCGCGCCGCAGGTTCCGGCCGCGCCTGCCCGCCCGGGCGGACCTGCCCGCCACGCCGCGCCTACGGGACCGACCGGGCGCGCCCGCACAGCTTCTGCGCGCCACGCAACCGCACGATGAACGCGTTTCGAACACGCCCTTCCCGTATTTGGGGGTTGCTTTTCGCCGCTCTCGCGCTCGTGCCCGCGGGCGCCGCCGCGGCCGATGGACCCGCGCTCACCTATCGCCGCGTGTTCAAGTCCAGCAACCCTGAGTACATCGAGATCCGCGTGCCGCAGCGCGGCCCCTGCGGGTTCGACATCCGCCAGCTCAGCGACGAGCCCTCGCTGCAGCCGTTTGAAGTCGGCGAAGCGCTCCGCGCAAAGCTTTTCGAGCTGGCCGCAAAGCTCAACTACTTCCGCAACCTCCAGCTCGACGTAAAGCGCCGCATCGCCTACCTGGGCCAGAAGACTTTTCGCTACGAGAACGGCGCCCAGGCCTACGAAACGAGCTTCAACTACACGCTGAACTCCCCCGCCAACCAGCTCATGCAGCTCTTCGAAGGCCTGGCGCGGCAGCAGGAGCACCAGGCGCGCCTCGAGCGCCGCGTGCGCTACGACCGCCTGGGCGTCAACGAGGCCCTGCTCCAGTTCGAGAGCGACCTGAACCACAAGCTCCTTCCCGAGCCCCAGCGCCTGCTGCCTGTGCTTCAGCAGATCGCCGACGATCCCCGCGTCGTCGAAATCGCCCGCCAGCGCGCCCGCGCGCTCCTCGAACGCCTGCGCCTCTCCGCCAGCCACTGAAGACTCCCCGCCCTTGACAACGCCTTCGCTCTTAGGAGGGCACGGCTTCAGCCGTGCCGTAGAGGGGCGAAAAACAAAGGGCTTTAGCCCCTGAGGAGCACGTTCACTCCGCGGCCAACTCATCGCCGTGGTATCATCCACTCGCGTTACCTCTATGACCAAGTCACACATGAGCGAAGAGCTTAGGACACTCAAGCGAATCGAATTGCTCCTTGAGACGATTGCAAAGACGGCGGTAGCCGAGAAGCTCGCTAAGGTGCTGGAAAACCGGAAGCACCAAATCTTGTACGAAAACGATGGCCGTCTTTCAGTGAAGGAGCTTGCGAAGCGGACGGGTTTTTCTGTTGGAAAGATTTCGGGCCTGTGGAGGCAGTGGGAACAAGAGGGGCTTCTCGTGAAGGATGGCAAGAGCTACCGCCGAGTCTTCTAGAGAAATCCAAAACCTCTTAACAAAGGAAGACCCTTATGGCAAAAAAGGACGATGACAATCTCGTGAAGGAACTAAAGCGGATCAGGAATCTTCTGATCTTGATTGCGCTAAAGTCCGGGGCGTCCTCCGACGAAGCGGATTATGCGACCGGGATGGGTGCAGCAAACCTCCGCGCCATGTTTCCGGTCAAACGCGGCAAGAGGAAGTCCAAGGCCAAGTAAGCTACAACCGCTCTCAGCATTGAGTGGAGTTTCTATGAAGCACTCATACCCGACATCTGAGCCGCTCAAGTTCCTGCTCCAGATGATCCACAACCGCGAGATGGCGCTTCCAGATTTTCAGCGCGACTTCGTGTGGGATCCGTTCGCAACGGAAGAACTGATTGAATCAATCATCAGTAACTTTCCCGCTGGGTCTCTTCTGCGCATAAAGAACGGGACACAGCTTTTGTTCCAGCCACGAGCCGTCGAAGGTGCTCCGCCACTCGCCAAGGACGCCAGACCTTCGTACCTCATCCTGGATGGGCAGCAAAGACTCACATCTCTCTACCAGGCATTTTGCGGCGTGGGCGAGCACCGGTATTACATAGGCCTCGGAGGGCTCGAAAAGGGCAAAGACCTAGAAGACTGCGTCTTCTATCTGCGCTCGGACGACGGCAATGCCGAATGCGGAACCATCTCTCAGCAGGCGAAACAGCTCGTGTTTCCTCTCGGAAACGTGTTTAGCAATGGCGGTATCAGCGGCTGGATGAACAAAGTACTTGAAGAGCGATGTAAAGATACTGCAGAGATGCTCGATCTGCAGAAAAGGCTCAGTAGGTTGAACGAACTTTGGATACGCCCAATCGAAGAGTACGAGTTTCCGATGGTCACACTGAACGAGGAGACCTCAGGGCCCGCAGTCTGCACCATCTTCGAGACTCTGAACCGAACAGGCGTAAAGCTCAGTGTCTTCGATCTACTCACTGCTCGATTCTGGGCCCAGGACCTGAATCTTCGACAGCTGTGGGAGGAGGCTCGGGCCGAGGAGACCGCTGTTGAAGACTACGAGATTGACCCTTACTACGTCCTACAAATCATTGGCCTCTTGGAGCCCGGCGTAGACAAAGAAGGGCATCCGAGAGCTCCATCGATCAAACGAAGCGCGATTCTTGAAATGGACGTGAAACAGGCCCGCAAAGGCTGGAGCACAGCCGTCGCCGGCTTGTCTGCAATCTTGAATATCTTGAGGGACGAGTGCGGCGTTCTTGTGCCCGGATTGATTCCATACACAACGATCCTGATTCCGATGGCTGCGGTCTGGGCTTCCCAAGAGTCTGTGAAGGGTGCTGACCTGGGCGCGAATCGCATCAAATTCTTGCGGTGGTTCTGGTGCTCGGTGTTCGGTCAACAGTATGAGAATGCTCCAAACAGCCAAGCAGAAAAGGACTTCTCAGAGTTGAAGTCATGGATGAGCGGAGGTCACGAGCCGGAATCTGTGACTAGCTTCAGCCTCCATTCACTCAAGCTCCGTAACGTCAGACCGAAGCAGCGAGCAGTCTACCGCGGAACGATGGCGCTCATCTTGCAAAACGGAGCTCTCGACTTCCACAAGCGGGGCCCGATCACATCGCAGTTAATCGCCGACAAGAAGAATCCTGTCGACGACCATCATATCTTCCCGCGAGCGTATCTAAACGAACAAGACGTCCCACCTACGTTACGAGATTGCATCCTGAACCGCACGTACATCGACCGCGCCACGAATCATCGACTGAGCAAGCGCGCGCCTTCGGATTATTTCGGAGAGATTCGGCAGAAGCAGGGCGAACAGCAGACGGACGAACTCTTCCGCACGCACCTGTTACCGACCGGCAACGATTCCTCCCTCCTCAGGGATGATTTCGAAGGCTTCCTAGCCAATCGAGAGAAACTCCTGATGGAGCTTATCAACAAAAAGACAACATGAGGTATTCTCTTCGCAAATGACATGCTCCACGTATCTGACACCCCGTCGAATCGCCGAGACCAAATTTCAAATTATGCGGAGATTTTAAGCAACGCCCGCGCTCGGCAAGAGATTTTCAACGCGGTGTACCGAGGCAAGAACAAGTTCAAGACGGTGAACGAAGTCGCTGACCTCATCGGATGGACAGCAAAGCGTGTCGCAACCGTTGCAAAACCGCTCGCACAAGGTGAGAAGCTCTTCGAACAGGACCGGCTACGCGTTGCTGGCAAAGTGCAGACGATCTACCGCAAGATCCACTTTGTTGAGGCAAACAAACGAGAAATCCTTCAACTCGCCAACAACAAGAAAAAACTCGAGCGGTATCACACCAAGACAAATCCAAGAGTATCTATCACAACAGGCCACAGGATTGTTGTTCGTGTGCCTTTCAGGTTAAAAACGCGATCCGTGGTGCTCGATGATGTTGATCAGTTCTCGAAGGTCAAGCAAGTCACATCGGTTCCCGAAAAGCTCTCACCCGAACGGCTCTCTGAGAAACAGGTCAAGGCTGGGTTGCTGAAACTATTGAAGGAGACGATTGATCCTAAGGATTGGGGTGGGGAGAGCAACGACATTTTTACGTCAAAGCTCAAAATCCGAGGACGGAGTTTGCGTGGAGCCTTTGCGCTCAAAGGCCCGGCAAAGAAAGGGTCCTTGGTGCCAGGTATGATGGGCAAGAATGGGGACCAAATCCAACGACTCTTCGATAGTCCCGCAGATGCTTTTTTTGTGCAGTACGAGGGAGAGGTCAAAGAGAGTGTGTTCAAGCTTATGGAAGAGCTCGCCAAGGCCAAAGCTATTTTCGGGCGTGAGATTCTCTTCGGCGTGATTGACCGCGACGGAACATATCGATTGAGACTGGCCTACCCTTCCGCATTCAAAGCGAAGTAATCCCTTCCTCCCTTCCGACCATGCAAGCCCGCCTTTTTTGCGCTGCCCATTAGAATTAGAAGAGGAGGGAGAGGCGGGTGCCGCACGCTTCGGGTTCGGAAGCGTGGGGGGAACTCCTCCGCTATTGTTCGAGCACGCCGCCCCCCTGCGCTCACTCCTCGTAGGGCCAGGCGCCTATCACCGCCGTCACGATCAGAGCGGGTAGGCTTGCCGCCAGAAGGGACACAAGTGCTTTCGGGGAAACCAAGCCGAACGGCCCCCAGTTAGCCTTCGCCAGGCTGTACATCACCCACCAGGCAAACCCGGCCACGGCTGCTGTCTGCAGCCCTGGGCCGTAGCGCGGACGGATGGCCGCGTAAAGCCACATGGCCCAAGTGCCCATCGCAAGGTTCACAATGAACGAGAACACGAACAAACCACGGCTCGGCGCAGCGAGCCGCGGCACCGCATTGATCAGATCTCCCCCGACAAGAACGAGAAGAACCAATGAGAGCAGGCTCCAGAGGAGGCCCGCCACTAGCCCGCAAAGGAAAACTCGCCCCCAGTTGACCTGTCCCATAAGCCCTCCTATGCCGGCCGCCGCACGCTTCCGGTTCGGAAGCGTGGGGGATTCTCTTCTCTGAGCGGTCTCAAACGAAATCAACTCGCACCAACCCACCATCCCCCGAGCAAGAGTCGAAGACCCCACCCCTCCGCTTCGCAAGCTGCATCGTCCTCAATCACCTTTGCCAAACCGGTCACAGATTGAGTGTTGAAACGGACCGCAAGGTGTGTCAGCATGATGCAACAGGAATGTAGATGCGTCAGTTTAAGCCGTTGTCTGGCGAAGAGTAGGCAGGAGCTGTATTCCTTGAGTTCCAGGGATGAAGCCCCTGCGGGTAAAGAACTTGTCAATTGTGTGGTCTCCTGTGAGGAGGTGAGGCTGGTGACGAAGAAGCTCGAAGAGCTGCTAGCCGCGGCAAAGCATGTCGAACTCACTCCAGAACAACGCGAAGAACAAAGGAGAAGCTTTGCCTTTGGCAATACAAACATAGAAGATCCCCGGATTACTCGCGAAATGGTGAACGAGGAGGCAGAGAAACTAAAGCAAAGCGAGAAATAAATGGCTCTCGGAGAGGAGAGGCATAGCAAGGCTCTCGAAGTAGACCTAATAGCGGACCCTGAAGAAAAAGCACGACAAGAAGTTAGAAACGGACTACGCCAGTTCGACGAGGTTGTCGAACAGATTCAGCACTGGTTGGAGTCGGAGCGTCCTTTCAAGTTACGCCCTTCAAACATACTTGGCCTTCACAGAACTGCGCTTGAGGGGATAAGTGCATTCGCTGGTTTGTACCGTCCGGCTGGAATTGCCATAAAGGGAAGCACTCACAACCCTCCCGGCGCGCATCTGGTTCCAGAGCTCGTCGAGCAGCTCTGCGACTATGTGAACGACAACTGGCGTAGACCTCCGATACATCTCGCGGCCTACACTCTTTGGCGACTAAATTGGATCCACCCGTTTGTGGACGGGAACGGAAGAACGGCGCGAGCTGTATCTTACCTCGTCTTTTGTGTGCGGTTGGGATTCGGCCTTCCTGGCACGAACACGATTCCAGACCAAATCTCAAGCGATAAAGGCCCTTACTATAGGGCTCTCGAAGGGGCCGATCAGGCGGCTTCGGCAGGCCAGATGAATGTTGCCGACATGGAGAATCTCCTGGACGCACTCTTAATAAATCAACTTATCTCGCTTTACGAGGCTGCAAAAGGAGGGCCGGATAAATAAGATAGTCCTCTCGGGAGCCCTCATCGGTGGCAGGGGACAAGAATCCGACAGGTTTCTGGCCGGCTGCCGCCTCCTTCGCGCACATTGGGCGAGAAGGGTGGGAAGCATCATTGTCCACGCCGTTTTCCACTCCGCTTACACTCGCCTCGGTCCTGAGTTTTCTTGCTGTTACGCGCCTGGGCCACGCTCGAATAGACGCCATTTCTCTTTGATCCTCACCGCTGCGCTAAAATGGAATAGGCTTGGCTCGCCGTCCTTGTGGCGGCCCTGCCCGCCAGCCCTTTGGAGGGCCTGCCCGCCAGCTTTTTGGCGGGCAAGCGAAGGTGGTTGCTAATCATCACACAAGCCACTAGTCACTGGCTACTAAACCCTTTGTAATCGGAACTTGCAGAAAACGGAGACATCCTGTTGAAAAGACGTTCCTTAATCTCGTGTGGAATGAATACTTACGATGGAGTCGAGGTGTAACTCCTTTGGAATACACACTTACGAAAAAAGGGGGTGGGGGGGGCCCCCCCTCTGTGTGTCAAACGGTGGAGAATCTTCCGCCCGCTTTCTGGCCGCCTCCCTCGGGTCTACAGGATTCGGCTTGACCCGGCGGCGGCGCGGGAGGACGATGCCCAAAATAGGCGCAACCCCGACGGCCCGGCGCACATCCCATAGGATAGAGACGGTCCCCGAAAGGGGGCGGCTATGACTCCCAAAAAAATTCTGACAATCTTCGCGCTCGCGGCCTTGTGCGCCTTCGCGGCGCTGCCTGCCGCGGCGGCTGACCCGTACGATTACAGCTACGTGCGCGTCGTGCGCCTGAGTCTGGTCGAAGGCGACGTGCAGGTGGCGCGGCCCGATCAGCAGGGCTGGGAGACGGCGGTGGTGAACCTGCCGATCCAGCAAGGCTACACGGTAGCCACGAACAACGGCCGCGCGGAAATCGAGTTTGAAAGCGGAGCCACCGCCCGCCTGGCGGAAAACTCCATGCTGGAGTTCACTGAGCTGGCGCAAGCCGATGGCAACCGCATCACCCGGCTGACCCTCACGCAGGGCACCGCGACTTTCTACGCCAACCTCGCGAGCGAAGATTCCTTTGTCGTCAGCACGACGGATTTGAAGGCGAGCATCCTGTCCAACGCGCGCTTCCGGATGGACGTCATGGGCAGTATCGCCGCGGTGAGCGTCCTGAAGGGCGAAGTGCAGGTGGATTCGCGCGCGGGCACGAACCGCGTGTCGAAGGGTCACCGGCTGACGTTTGACGCCAACGACGCCGAACAGGTGCACATCGGCCGCGCCCTGGACCCCGATGAATGGGATCGCTGGGTGGCCGACCGCGATGAAGTGATCCACACGGCAACCTACGCCAAACAGAACTATGTCAGTTCGTCCTATTACAGCTCCGGCTACAGCTCGGGGCTCTCCGATCTCTACTCGTACGGCGGCTGGTATCCCGTATCGGGCTACGGGCAGTGCTGGCGCCCGAACGGCGTGGCCTACAATTGGTCGCCGTATTCCTGGGGCCGCTGGACGTTTCTGCCGGCGTTTGGCTGGAGCTGGGTGAGCTTCGAGCCCTGGGGCTGGGCGCCGTATCACTTTGGCAGTTGGTTTTTCGCGCCGGGGCTCGGCTGGGTTTGGAGGCCCGGACAATTCACGCGCTGGCAGCCCGCGCTGGTCACTTGGGTGCGCGTGGGCAATCAGGTCGGCTGGGTGCCGCAATCGCCGAGAGATCGTCCCGGCCGCGCGCCTGCCAACCTGGAACAGGGTCTTCTGTTCGCTTCGCGCGACGGCATCGTCCACACGAAGATGCTGCAAAGTTCGCCGGCGGACCCCAATGACAAGCCGCAAGTGCTCGCGCAGCCGCCGGCCGGCCTCAGCATGGCGCCTCCGCGCGTGATGACCAACGGCTTCCACGGCGGTGCGCCAACGGGCCGCGCGGTTGGGACTGACAGCCACCCGGGCGTGGTGCCCGCGATCGTATTTGATCCGCGCGAGCGCAAATTCGTGAACAACCCGAACGAGCCGCGGGGCCGCGATCCTCATGCGGACGACGCGCGCCGCCAGACAGAATCTGCTCCGGCCGCGCCGCCATTCGCGCAGCACCCGCCTGCGGCACAATCTGCTACAGTGCCTCCGGCCGCGCAGACACCGCAGGTTCCGCGCATGGGCGTTGGCATGCGGCCTCCGGACCCGGCGTCGCCCGTGCGCGTGCAACAGGGGCTGGTGCGGCAGTTCACTCCGCCGCCGCGTGTGACTCTGCCGCCCCCCGCGCCGCGCGCGAATCCGGCTCCGCCGATGCGCGTTGAACAACCTCGCCCGGCCTCTCCGCCGCCTCCGCCTGCGCGCGTGGAAGCGCCGCGGTCTTCGCCGCCTTCACCTCCGCCGGCTTCCCATCCGCCCGCGGGTGGTGGGCATCAGCGTCCATAAGCAAAAATTTCTGAGGAAGCATCGCGACCCGTGCGCATCGCACGGGTCGCTTTTTTTTGGCTCTACCGGCGCAGACCGAGCAGTTCCTTCCAGCGGGCTTCTGGCGCACAATGTCCCCCGCAGTTTCCGGAGGAAGATTCCTTTCTGCCGGAACGCGGTGGGATTCCAGATCGAGTGCGGAGGTTCATGTGAAACTTGCCGTCTCTTTGACCCTGTCCATGTTTGTCGCCACGGCAATTGCACATGCCCAGCAACCCGCAACGCTGACGCTGGCGGCCGCGCTGGAAAAGGCGGAGCGCCAGAACCTGGAACTGGCCGCGGCGCGCGAGCGGCGCGCGCTGGTCTCCGCAGAGGTCCAGATCGCCGGGCAACGGCCGAATCCCACCCTGAGCTTCGGCGTCACGCGCGACACACCGCATGAATCGTTCATCGTGGACCAGCCGATCGCGCTGGGCCCGAAACGCCAGCGCCGGATCGGTGTCGCTCAGCAGGAAGGAAAGGTCACCGAAGCGGAAATCCGCACCCTGTCGCTGCGCATCCGCCGCGAAACGCGCGGGGCTTTCTTCCGCCTGGCGCTGGCTCGCGCGGAGTCCGGCCGCCTGGCCGATGTGCACAAGCTGGCCGAGCGTTTGCACGAGATCGCGCAGGGGCGCTTTGATGCCGGCGACGTCCCGCGGCTCGAAGTCGTCCAGGCCGATCTGGAAGTGGCGCGCGCGCGCACGGCTTACGAAGTGGCGCGCCAGCGGGAACGATCGGCGCTGAGCGATTTGAATGCCCTGCTGAACGAGCCCGCCGATAAGATGTGGGAGCTGGCAGGAGCTTTGCGGGACCTGCCCGTTGCGTTCACTCTCGACGAGCTGACCCAGCGTTCCCTCACGGCCAATCCGCAGCTCGAGCGGCTGGGCCGCGAAGCCACCGCCGAGAAAGGCCGCGAAAGCCTGTTGCGCGCAGAGCGCATTCCCGACCTCGCCGTGCAAGTGGGCGCCGACTTCAACGCCCCGCCTGATTTCCAGACCGGCGGCCGCGCGCAGTTGGCGGTCACCATTCCGCTGTTCTCGCGGAACCAGGGGGAGATCGCGCGCTCGCGCATCAACCAGCGCGTGCTGGCGGGCGAGCTGGAGGCTGCGCGCCGGTCTCTGCTGGGGCGCGTGGCAGGCGCCTACTATGATCTGGAAGCCAGCCGCAGCGAGGTGAACACGTACCAGCGGGAACTGCTTCCGGCCGTGCGCAACCTGCACGATCTGGCCGAAGAAAGCTACAGGGCCGGCAAGGCGAACATTCTGGTGGTGCTGGCCGCGCAACGTGATGTACAGGAGGTGGAGCGACAATACCTGGAGAGCCTCTTTGCGCTGCACGGCGCGTTTGCCGCTCTGGAGGAAGCCGTGGGGGTGCCCCTTGATTAGTTTCGCTAGCTTGATGCGCGCGCCCTCTGCTCGCCGGCTGGGTGCGGCCAGCTGTCTGTTTTGCCTCGCGACCGCGGCGGGTTGCGGCAGGAAGTCAGCGGCTGGCGAAGACGCCGGCCAAGCGAACAACGCCGTGGCCGAGGTGACGCTCACGCGCGTCACGCGGGCAGATCTTACCTCCACGATGAACATCTCCGGCACCATCGCCGGCCTCCCCAACCGCGATGTGCGTGTCAGCTCGCTCGTCGCCGGCCGCGTGGCGCAGGTGATGGTGGCCGAAGGCGACCGCGTGGAACAGGGTCAGGTGCTGGGAAAGATCGATGACCGGGCGTTCCGCGACCAGCTCCAGCAGGCGGAAGCCGCCGTTGCGCGCGCAAGAGCTTCCCTCGAGAATGCGCGGCTCAGCGCCGCGCGGAATCAGAACCTCTTCGAGCGCGGCATCGCCGCGCGCAAAGACCTCGAGGACGCGCGCATGCAATTGGGCGTCGCGGAAGCCGACCTGCGGCAGGCGGAAGCGGCGCAGGCGCTCACGCGGCTGCAGCTCGCGCGGACAGAGGTGCGCTCGCCCGTCAGCGGCGTGGTGGTGAAGCGCTTCGTCAGCGGGGGCGAGCAGGTGGACGGCACCGCTGCGCAGCCTTTGGTTGAGGTCGCCGACATCCGCGAAGTCGAGCTCCTTGCCAACGTGCCCGCCACGTCCATTCGCAGCCTGCATGCGGGCCAGGCCATTCCGGTTTCAACCGGCGAGCGGAACCTGACCGGGCGCGTCGTAGCAATTTCGCCGGCGGTGGATCCCGCAACGAACGTGGGCCTGGTGCGCATCCGCATCGCGAATCCCCAGGGAGTGCTCCGCCTGGGGATGTTTCTGACGGCGCAGGCGCCGCTCGAAAGGCACGCGAATGCCCTCACCGTTCCTCCGCAGGCGATTTATCGCGATGCGCAGGGCCAGCCGCAGGTGTACCGCGTGCGCGGAGATATGGCCGAAGCGGTGCCGGTGCAGGTCGGCATCGAGACGCCGGAGCGCACCGAGCTGGTCCGCGGCGTCAGCGAGGGAGATACCCTGATCCTGACCGGCGGCTACGGCCTGGGCAGCAAGACAAAGGTGAAGGTCAAATCATGACGCTGGTGGCCTTCTGCCGGCGGAACAGCCGCGCAATCTACCTGCTCACCGCGCTGCTGGTTGTTGCAGGCATGGTTTCGCTGTTCCGGCTTCCCAGCAACATTTATCCGGAATTGACGCTGCCCCGCATTGTGATCCTCGTGCACGCCGGCGACCTCTCCCCGGAAGCGATGCTGCTCACCGTGACGCGCCCCATCGAGGAAGCCACCAGCACGGTGCTCGGCGTGCGGCGCGTGCGATCGAAGACGATCCGCGGCGGCGCGGAAATCTCCATCCTGTTTCAGCCGAAGACGGACATGCAGTACGCGCTGCAGCTCGTTCAGGCGCGCGTGAGCGAGGTAAAAGGCTCGCTGCCTCCTGAAACACAGGTCGTGGTCGAGCGGCTCACGCCCACGGTGTGGCCCATGCTGAGCCTGATCCTGAACGGCGACGTTCAGGCATCGGACCTCCAGTATTACGCGTACTACGTTCTGCGGCCGCTGTTCAGCCGCGTCCCCGGAGTGGCGCGCGTGGACGTACAGGCCAGCGACACGCGCGAAATTTCCGTCATTGTGGACCCGCAGAAGGCCCTGGCCCATCGCCTTTCGCTCCCGGACATCTCCGGCCGCCTTCGGGCAACCAACGGGGTCACTTCCGTCGGCAGGCTGGAGAAGGATTACACGCAATACCTGGTCCTCTCGACGGGCCAGTTCACGGACCTGGAACAGATCCGCAGCACTGTGGTCGCGGTCGAAAACGGCGCGCCGCTCCACCTGGGCGATATCGCGGAGGTGCGCAACGGCGTGGAGGACCGCACGACGTTGATCACGGGCAACGGCAAGCCCGCCGCGCTGATCAGCATTTCCCGGCAGATCGGCGGGAACATCCTGCAGCTTTCGAGCGGGGTGAAGGACTACGCGGCCCACCTGGGCTCGGCGATTCCCTCCACTCTGCGCCTTTCCGTGGTGTACGACCTGGCGGAGTTCGTCCACGATGCCGTGGGCAACGTGCGTGACGCCATTCTGATCGGCGGGCTGCTGGCGGTCCTGGTCTTGTATCTGTTTCTACGCGAAACGCGGATCACCCTGATTGCCGCGACCTCGCTGCCGATCTCGGTGGTCGGCACGTTCTTCTTCGTCAGCCTGTTCGGCGGCACGCTGAACTTAATGTCGCTCGGCGGCCTGGCGATTGCTATCGGCCTGATCATTGATGACGCCGTGGTTGTTGTCGAGAACATCTACCGCCATCTGGGGATGGGCGCCACGGCCCGCGCGGCCGCTGAACGGGGCACGCAGGAATTGGTAGGCGCGGTGGTGGGCTCCACGATCACGACCGTGGTGGTCTTTTTGCCGCTCGGCCTGCTCCAGGGGGTGGTCGGCGAGTTCTTCTCCTCCCTCAGCCAGACTCTTGCGGCCTCCGTGCTGCTTTCGCTCTTCTTTGCCGTCGCGCTCATCCCGCTGCTTTCCGAACGGTTTCTTTCACCGCAGCATCATCGCGAGACCTCCTCGCATTTCATCGAGCCCGTGAATCGCGTCTACGAGCGCGCGGTGCGATGGTCGCTTCGTCATTCCAGCCTCGTCCTTGGCGTAGTGGCGCTGACTGTCGTGGGGGGGATCCTTCTCTACTTACATCTGGAGACGGGGTTCCTGCCGGAAATGGACGAGGGCGGCTTTGTCCTGGACTACCGCACTCCGCCGGGAACTTCGTTGAGAGAGACGGACCAGTTGGTGCGCCAGCTCGAAGAACGCGTCCAGCACCTGCCGGAGACGAGCGCGTTTTCGCGGCGCACCGGCGCCGAGCTGGGCCTGTTTGCCACCGAACAGAACAAAGGCGACATTCTGGTGAAGCTCGTGCCGCGCTCCCAGCGCAAGCGCAACGCCGAAAAAATCATCGAAGGCCTGCGCGAGGACATCCACCAGAACGTGCCGGGAATCGAAGTGGAGTTCGTCCAGCTTCTCCAGGACATGCTCGGCGACCTGGAGGGTTCACCCGAACCGGTGGAGGTGAAGCTCTTCGGCAGTAACATGGAGGGCCTGACCCGCCTGGCAGAGACCGTCGGCGAAAGAATGCAAAAGGTCCCCGGAATCGTGGATTTCAAAGGGATCCAGAAGGGCAACCCGGAAATCGTGATTCATGTGGACCCGGCGCGGGCTGGTCGCGCCGGTCTGAACGTGGATCAGGTCTCCCAGCAGGTGCATGCCGGCCTGTTGGGCGAGAGCGATACGGCGCTGCGCGAGGCCGACCGCACGGTCAACATCCGCGTGCGCTTCCCCGACTCGTTTCGCTTCCAGTACAACAACGTCGAGCAGTTCCCCATCGTCACCCCGGCAAAGCAGATTCTCCCGCTCAACGCGCTGGCCGGCATCGAGCAGGTCCGCGGAGAGAATCAACTGCAGCGCGAAAACCAGCGCCTGATGGCGGTCCTGACGGCGCGCCTCGAAGGCCGCGACCTGGGCGGCGCGGTCGGCGACATCCGGCGGATGATGGAGGGCGTCTCCATGCCCACCGGCTACACGTACGAAATCGGCGGGCAATACGAAAGCCAGCAGAGCTCGTTCCACGACATGCTGTTCGTGCTCGGGCTGGCGCTCGCGGCCGTGCTGATCGTGCTGGTCGTGCAGTTCCGCGCCTTCCGGCCGTCGCTGATTATTCTCTCGGCGGCGCCGCTCTCGCTGCTAGGCGTGTTCGCCATGCTGGCGCTTACCGGGACTGCACTGAACGTCTCTTCGCTGATGGGAATCATCCTGCTGGTGGGCTTGGTGGTGAAGAACGGGATCATCCTGTTCGAGCGCGTAAATCAACTGCGCGAGGGAGAAGGCCTGCCGCTCGAGGAAGCGTTGATCGCCGGCGGCAAGACGCGCCTGCGCCCGATCCTGATGACCACGCTCTGCACCTTGTTTGGATTGCTGCCGCTGGCGCTGGGGCTCGGCTCGGGAGCGGAATTGCAGAAGCCGCTGGCGCTGGCGGTGATCGGCGGGCTTTCCATCTCCACCTTCATCACGCTGCTGGTCATGCCCGTGATGGCCTACCGCTTGGAACGCAGCAAGGAAGCGTAGATTCCGCCAAGCTCAGTGGACGACGACGGAGGCGTAGCCGACCACTTCGTCGCGGTCGCCGGTGATGTCGCCCGACGTGGCATAGCGCACGAGCTCGGCTTCGGTGGCGCCGAGCTCAAGCGCAGCCGTCAGCAGCGTAACCGCGGGCCCGAAGCCGCACATGGTGATTCCTTCGCGCCGCACCGTGTCGTAGAGCCCGCGCGGATCGAGCGCCAGCATTTTGTCCAGCGCCTTGCGATCCTTTAGCCGCGTGATGTGGTCGTCTTCGTAGTGATTCATGTCCGAGCTCGCCACGATCAGCACGGGCTCCTTCTGGAGAGCAATCACTTCGGCGATGGCTTTGCCGAGCTCATCGAACGCGGCAAAGCGGTCGGTGCCCAGCGCGACGGGCACAAAACGGAAGTCGCCCACGAGCCTCTGCAGGAACGGCAACTGGACTTCGAGCGAGTGCTCGGCGTGGTGCGCCACGGAATCCTCGCGCAGCATCGGGCACGCGCTCTTGAGCGCCGCGGCGAGATCGCTATCCACCTGGGCTTCGCCGAGCGGCGTCCGCCAGGAGCCTTCCGAGAGAATCGCCAGCGGCTCGCCCTGCGGGTAGTGCCGCGGCCCGAGGATGATGAACCGCCGCGGCAGCTCCAACCGGCTGTACAGCGCTCCCGCGACGTGCCCCGAATAGCGGTACCCGGCGTGCGGCACCATGCAACCCCGCGCGCGCAGCTTCCTTTTGGGCGCGTCGTCCAGGAACGACTCGATCTGGCGCGTCAGTTCGCCGGCATCATCCGGATAAAACCGTCCGGCAACAGCAGGCGGGCGAATCATAGTGAGCCTCCTGGCGCGGCTCAGCGGGGTTTGGAAGGCTTCCCTTTGATGCGGAGGGCGACGTCGCTTCCGGTCTGGAACTGGATTTCGACCTTGTCGCCGTACTGATAGCCGCCGCTCTCGAGCATTCGCTGCATCTTCTCGCGCAGCTCGGCGGAATAGGTGAAGCTGCGGATGACGCGCTCGTTTTCACGGCTGCGCACGGTGATGGAAACCGCGCTGGCCTGCACCACTTCGCCCTGGAAGCGCTCGAGCTTGGGCTTCGCGGTCTTCACCGTGATGGGCTTGCTCACATCCACCTGCGCACAGAGCGGCGCAGCGGCCGCCAGCAGCGCGGCGCTGAGGAGAAGCGCGCAGCTACGAAATCGAATCATCGAGAGAAATCTTCAGCGACTTCAGGAAGCGGATGTCCTGCGGCGTCACGTCCAGCTTCGCCGACTTGCGCTCTTCGTCGAGCACTTCCTGGTCCACCTGGATGTGCAGCGATTCCAGGAAGTGCTGGTCCTGCGCGGTGATCTTGCTGGGCTGGGCCTCGCGCTTCGCCAGGCCGATCGTGGCGTCGAGCTTCAGCACGATGTCGTAGCCGGCGGCACGCACGTTGGCGATGGCCGTGGTGATGCGCTCGGACTCCGACACGCTGTCGTTGATCGCGTGGCCTAGTTCCCGCAGTAACTGTTTCAGTTGGTCATCCAGTTGCAATGTCTGAACCCTCCCCTTTTGAGGAAGCCTGCTCAAATTGTAGGTCGCGGCCGCCAGCGATACAAGTCCCCAATACGACACGCGCTCCCGGGTGGCATATCTTCGACCCCGCCGCGGCTTTGTACTAGAATCCAGCAATGCAGATGCGGATGCTGGTTGCGCTCGCCGGCGCGGCCAGGGGGTTCCTGGGCACCGTCGTGCGCGTCTCGAGGCAGGTGCTTCACGAAACCACCGGCACGCTGTTCGGCATTTTCGCCGTGCTAGGCGCCACCGCCGCCTGGCGCGAATGGCACAAGGGGTCGGCCTCCTGGCTTGTGGGCCTCTCCCTGGCGTTCACGCTGATGATGGCCGCGTTTGCGGGTGCGTCGTTCCGCAGCGCTCGCCGCGTCCGCTGATCTGGCGTACCGATGCCCAAGCACACACCCACGGAGAAAACAGCCAAGCCCGGCGAGGGCGCGCCACGCAAAGACAGCTTTAGTACGCTTTCCGGCATCCCGCTCGAGGATTGTTACTCCGCGGAAGACCTGGCCGGCTGGGACCCCGAAAGCGCGCTCGGCTATCCGGGCGAGTTCCCCTACACGCGCGGCGTGTATCCCACGATGTACCGCGGGCGGCTGTGGACGATGCGCCAGTACGCCGGCTACGGCAGCGCGGTGGAATCGAACCGCCGCTACCGTTACTTGCTGAGCCAGGGCCAGACCGGGCTCTCCATCGCCTTCGACCTCCCCACGCAGATCGGGCTCGACTCCGACCACGCGCTTGCGTGCGGCGAAGTGGGCAAGGTGGGCGTGGCGATTGATTCGCTCGAAGACATGGAAGTGCTGCTCGAGGGCCTGCCGCTCGACCGCATCTCCACTTCGATGACGATCAACGCGACCGCCGCAATCCTGCTGGCGCTCTACGTGGCCGTCGCGAAGAAACAGGGCGCCAGCCTGAAGCGGCTCTCCGGCACGGTCCAGAACGACATCCTGAAGGAATACATCGCGCGGGGCACGTTCATTTATCCGGTGCAGCCGGCCATGCGCATCGTCACCGACGTGTTCGCCTGGTGCCGCACCGAGCTGCCCAACTGGAACACGATTTCCATTTCGGGCTACCACATCCGCGAAGCCGGCTCGACGGCCGTGCAGGAAGTGGCCTTCACGCTGGCCGACGCGATCGCGTACGTGGAAGCCGCGCGGCACGCCGGGCTCGGCGTAGACGAGTTTGCGCCCCAGCTTTCGTTCTTCTTCAACGCGCACAACGACCTGCTCGAAGAAATCGCCAAGTACCGCGCCGCGCGGCGCCTGTGGGCGCGGATCATGCGCGAGCGCTTTGCGGCGAAGGACCCGCGCTCGCTGCTGCTGCGCTTCCACGCGCAGACCGCCGGCAGCTCGCTCACCGCGCAGCAGCCGGAGAACAACCTCGTCCGCGTGGCGATTCAAGCGCTCGCGGCCGTGCTGGGCGGCTGCCAGTCGCTCCACGCCAACGCCCTTGACGAAGCCCTCGCGCTGCCCACAGAATCCGCGGCGCTGCTGGCCTTGCGCACGCAGCAGATCATCGCCCACGAAAGCGGCGTGACGCATACGATGGATCCCGTCGGCGGCTCCTACGCCATCGAGAAGCTCACCGACGAAATTGAAGCGCGCGCCAGCGAATACCTCGAGCGCATTGACGCCATGGGCGGCATGCTGCGCGCCATCGAAGCGGGCTACGTCCAGGCGGAGATCCAGAAAGCGGCGTATGAATACCAACAGGCCGTCGAGCGCGGCGAACAGGTCGTTGTCGGCGTGAATCGCTTCGTTGCGAAGGAAGAAAAGCCTATCCCGCTTCTTCGCGTCGACCCGGAGATCGAGCGCACGCAGGTGGAGCGTGTGCGCGCGCTGCGCACACGGCGCGACGCCGCGCGCGCCGCTGCGGCGCTCGCCGAAGTCGAGCGCCGCGCCCGCACAAACGAGAACGTGATGCCTGCAATCCAGGCCGCCGTCGAAGCCTACGCCACCGTGGGCGAAATCTCCGACGCCATGCGGCGCGTTTTCGGCGAATACCGGGAATCCGTCGTGATCTGAGGCGCACGGATCGCGCGCGCAACATGCGCGCAAGCTCAAACCACTCTGGAGGAAATGCCGATGAGAAAGATCATTCTCGCTGCACTTCTGGGTTCACTGCTTGCACTCTCGGCCGCGGCACAGACAGCCCCGCAAGCTCCACAGACCCCGCAAGCCCCACAAGCCGCGCAGCCCCCGCAAACTCCGCAGGCCCCGCAGGCTCCGCCCACGCTGGCCACCTGGCTCCGCAACGTCTACACCACGAACCGAAACTATTTGGCCAAAGCTGCGGAGAAAGTGCCGGAAGAGCTTTACACCCTGCGTCCCGGACCACAGATGGAGGTTCGCACCTATGGGCAACTCATCGGACATCTGGCCAACGCCAACTATTCCTATTGCTCGGGCGCCAAGGGCGAGAAGAATCCGAACCAGGGCAATGATTTCGAGAAGGTCACGGCGAAGGCCGACCTGGTGAAGGCGCTGAACGATGCCTTCACCTATTGCGACGCCGCCTATGCCGCGCTGACCGATACTTCCGTCATGGAAATGGTCACCATGACGGCGCAGAACGGCCGACAGATCCAGTTCGTGCGCGGCACCCGGCTGATCCAGAATTTCGCGCACAACAACGAGCACTACGGGAACCTGGTCACCTACATGCGGATCAAGAGCATCGTGCCGCCGTCGTCGGAGCCCCGCCCGCAATGACGCGGGCTTCGAAGAGCTTCCCCGCGGGCCGGTGAACAAATCGCTGCAATGGGAGATCGGCTGGCCGCGGCGCGTGCGCACTGCGGCGGATGCGGTCCGCTTCATCAACGCCGCCGGCTTCTGCATGCTTTTCCCCGTAAAAAATGTGCCGCTGCCGTCGCTCTACTATGCGGCGGCGCGGCGCTATCCGGCGACGTGGGACAAGTACGCAGAGATGCTCTGGGAATGGAAGGATAACCTGCCGCGTCAGGGCCGGGCGTTTTACGCGAAGTACTTCAAGACGCGCGGCACATTCATCTCGCTTGCAATGCTGCCGAATTTTCTGGCCATGCGCGGAAGCGCTGCGGCGCCCGGCGACCATGAGCGGCTCTATGCCGAAGGCCGCATCAGCCACGGCGCGCGGACGATCTGGCAGGCGCTTGAAGAGCACGGGCCGCTTGCTACGCTCGAGCTGCGCCACGCGTGCAAGATGGAGAGCAAGGCGGGCAACGTCCGCTTCAAGCGCGCCATGCTCGATTTGCAATGCCTGCTCGTCGTGGTGCACTTCGGCGCCGAGCAGGAAACCTCCGCGTGGCCTTCGGGCCGCTTCACACTGACCGCGCGCGCATTCCCACGCCAGGTTGCGCTCGCGCGGCGGATTGCGCCTGCCGCGGCGCGCGCCGCCCTCGCATCGAAGTATCTCCAGTGGCACCCGGACGCGCCGGCCGCGATGCTGGCGCGGCTCTTTGGCTGGCCGAAGGCCGAGGCTGAAGCAGCAATGGCTGCGAGCGCGCGAAGCGAATCCAAACGATGAAATTGATCCTCGCCTCCGCATCGCCGCGACGCGCGGAAGTGCTGCGCGACGCCGGCATCGTCTTTGACACTCTGCCGGCGAGCACGGATGAAGCTCCCCGAGCGGGCGAAGCCCCCGAAGCTCTCGTGCGCCGCCTGGCGGAGAGCAAAGCGCGCGCCGCCGCCGCGACGCTCGCCGAAGGCATCATCATCGGCGCGGACACGGAGGTCGAGGTGGACGGGGAGGTGCTCGGCAAGCCCGCTTCCGCGGAGCACGCGCGCCAGATGCTGCGCCTCCTGAGCGGGCGCACGCACCGCGTGATCACGGGCCTCGCCGTGATCCAGCTTCCCGGCGGCGAGACGCGCATCGAGCAGGAGACGACGCTCGTGACCTTCGCGCGGCTGAGTGACAAAGAGATCGAAGACTACATCGCCAGCGGCGAGCCCTTTGGCAAGGCCGGCGCCTATGCCATCCAGGGGCGCGGCGGGCGGTTCGTGACGCGCGTTGAGGGCTGCTACTTCAACATCGTGGGGTTGCCGCTCGCGCGGCTCTACCGCATTTTGCGCGAGCTCGGCTGGCAAGCAGAGTAAGCAGAAAAAACATGGCGGCCGCAAGGGCCGCCAGTGCGAAACCAGATTCGCGGAAGCGGGAAGCTACTTCTTCTCTTCGGACGGCTTGTCGTCCGCCGGCTTCTCCGGGCCGTGCATGCCGTCCTTAAAGCTGCGGATGCCCTCGCCCAGGCCGCGGGCGATTTCCGGGATGCGCCTTCCGCCGAAGAAAATCAGCACGATGGCCAGAATGAGAAGAAGTTCCGTGGGACCAAGCTTACCCATAATGTCCCTCCTAGGTGAGATTCTAGGCTGCGGCCCGCCTCGCGTCAAACGAAACAACTCTGCGGCGTCCACGCTCCAGTGCATCCTGAGGCGATGCAGGGCCACGTGCAAGGCTGCTCAAAGCGGGTTCCTCAAAGAATGACGCGCTCGTCACCCACGCGGCGCGTGACGCGCTCGCGGTCGAGATACTCGAGCAGCGGGATGGCGTACTTGCGGCTCACGCCGGTGAGTTCCTTGAACGTCGCGATGGCCAGCCGCTCCCCGCTTCTCTTCTTTTGCTCGGCCAGGAGTTGCCGCAGTTGCTCGATCGCCGAGCGGTGAAACACAAGCTCCTCGGTCACTTTGATGAGCACCTGCTCGCGCAGCATGAGGTGCATCAGCTTCTGTGCGCGGCTCGCGTCCACGGACAGCTTCGCCAGGACTTCTTTGACCGCAGGCACGGCCAGGCCCGCGCGCGCAAAGGCCTGCTCGATCTGCTCCCTGGCGCGCGCCTCTTCCGGCCGCAAGGCGATTTCGTGCCCCGCGCGCTTCACGAGGTCTCCCGAGAGCGTCACGCGCTTCACCGCGGCCAAATCGTCCAGCGCCGCGCGGAACAACTCCTCGCGCGCTCCGGGCGCTATGCGCGTGCGCAGGTCTTCTCGCGAGAGGCCCTCCACCAGCGGATTCGCCCGGTGAAACGCTTCGACATCCGCCAGGATGCGCGCGGCGCAGTCCTCCAGGCTTTGGGACGCGGCCACAACGAGCGGTTGCTGACCAAGGATGCGCAGCGTCCCCGCGCGCGCCAGCCGGTTCGTGGCGTCGCTGACTTCCGCCTCGAGCCAGCCCGTGCGCGCGACGATCTGCGCCATCTCCAGCCCGCCCGGCACCGCCGCAAGCATTGCCTGCAGGATTTCTTCTCGGCTTCCGCGCAGGGCCGCTTGCAGATACGGGATCACGTATGCATCGCGCTGCCGGTGGCGCGGCGCCCGCGCGTCCAGCACCACGCCGCCACCAATCGTGATCACCGGCGAAAATTGCCGCAGGATAAACCGGTCGCCGGGAAGGACCAGCACGGGCTCCGCAAGATGAAGCTGCGCAAACGCCGCTTCGCCCGGACGCAATTCGCCGCGCTCCAGCAGAATGACTTCCGCCACGGTCTCCGCGGTGCCCTGATGGAAATGTCCGCGGCTGCGATTCTTGAGCTTGCGAGCGGAAGGCAGGAGTTCGAGACGCACATCCACGCGGCTCGTGGACTGAAACCGTCCGGGCGAAGCGAGCACCATCCCGCGTTGTAGCTCCCGGAGCTCGACGCCGGCCAGGTTCAGCGCCGTGCGCTGGCCGGCCACGGCCCGCTCGACCATGCGTCCTCCGGACTGCGCGCCGCGCACGCGCACCCGCCGCCGCGACGGAAACAGCTCCACTTCGTCTTCCGGCCGCACCCCGCCCGAAACGAGTGTTCCCGTGACGACTGTGCCGAATCCCTTCATTGCAAACGCGCGGTCAATCGGCAGCCGGAAGTAGCGCGAGGAATCCTTCGGCGGCACTTCGTGCGCGACGCGCGCCAGCCCCTGCTTCAACTCGTCGAGTCCCTGTCCCGTGCGCGCACTCGCCGCAAGCATCGGCGCGCCTTCAAGAAAAGATCCCCGCAGGAATTCTTCCACTTCCAAGCGCACCAGCCCGAGCACGTCGGGTTCAACCAAATCGGCCTTCGTCAGCACCACCAGCCCGCGCGGGATGGCCAGCAGGCGGCAAATATCGAAATGCTCGCGCGTTTGCGGCTTGATGGATTCGTCCGCGGCAATGACCAGCAGAACCAGATCGATCCCGCTCACCCCCGCCAGCATGTTGCGTACAAAGCGCTCGTGGCCCGGCACGTCCACGAAGCCCAGGCGCACATCGCCCAGCTCCAGAAACGCGAAGCCGAGATCAATCGTGATGCCCCGGCGCTTTTCTTCCTCGAGCCGGTCGGGGTTTGTCCCCGTGAGCGCCTCGACCAGCGCCGATTTGCCGTGGTCAATGTGACCCGCTGTGCCGACGATGACGTGCTTCATGGGCTTGAGCCCTGCCGCCCTGACACGGGAAGACAATCTAGGAAACGACAGCAGAAGGGATGCTAACGGAGCACAGCAGATGCGTCAAACGCGCTGGCGTTCGGCGCGGCGGATCTCTTCGAGGATGGCGTGCGCCGCTGCGCGCGGATCCGGCGCCGCGGTGATGGGCCGGCCCACTACGACGAAGTCTGCGCCGGCATGGATAGCTTCGCCCGGCGTGGCGACGCGAGCCTGGTCGTCGCGTCTGCGGTGACGCGCATCTCCCGGCCGCACGCCCCCCACGACGATCAGGAAGCCCTTCCCGCATGCCCGGCGGATGGCAGCAACCTCGTGTGCCGAGGCCACGGCACCGTCCATGCCGGCCTCACGCGCGAGCTTCGCCAACCGCAACGCGCCTGCCGCGGGCGAGCCTTGAATTCCGGCCTTTCGCATGGCGGCAGAATCCAGGCTGGTGAGAATGGTTACAGCAAGCAGCTTTGGCCTTCTGGCCGCTGGCAAGTCGGCTTCACGAACCGCGCGGGCCGCGGCGCGCATCATCTCCACTCCGCCCGCGGCATGGAGCGTCATCAGGCGCAGCCCCGGAAGCTTGGCGGCGGCCGTCACGGCCCCCAGGACTGTGTTGGGGATGTCGTGGAACTTGAGGTCGAGGAAGATGCCGGCACCGAGCTTGGCCAGCTTCCGGACAGCGGCCGGCCCCTCGGACGTGAAAAGCTGGCTGCCAATCTTGAGGGTACCCGCCAGACCCGCCAGACGGGTGGCCATACGGTAGGCAGGGGCAAAGCGGTCAAAGTCCAGGGCGACGATCAGGCGGTCGGCGGCAGGGTGGCCTAACGGCGTTGCGGCACCTCTAGGAGTTCCATTCTGAGCCTGGCGACCCCCTGGCCCTCCATTCCCAAGCGCTGGGCCACGTGGTAGGACAGGTCCAGGTCCCGGCCCTCAACAAAGGGGCCCCGGTCGTTGATCCGTACGAGTTGGCTCCTGCCGTTTCTGGGGTTCATAACCCGGACCAGGGAGCCAAAAGGCAGGCTGGGGTGAGCCGCTGTGTTGGCATTGGCGTCGAAAACCTCCCCGTTGGCCGTTAACCGGCCATGAAAACGGGGTCCATACCAGCTGGCAAGCCCTGTCCAGACCCGTAGCGGCTTTATGGGCTGGCTCGGGAAAGCCACAAGGGGAGCTTCCAGGGCCGGTGCGATCATGAACATGAGCACCACCCACCGGATGCACGCCCAAACCATGAAGATCTTCTTGCGCATAGTGTTAAACCTAAGCTATAGAAAATCAAAGGATTATATACCAAGAACCCTCCATTTGTCAACCGTTTTTTGCGCTAAATGAACCTCGTAAATCATTGATGTTGCTAACTTTAAGCTCAGAACAGGCCTTCGGAAGCCCCTCGACAAGCCTCTGGAGCGCCCTTGGGTCCCAGAAACCAGCAGTACCCACCTGGACGGCAGTAGCCCCAACGACCAGGTATTCCAGAATATCTTCGGCCGAGGAGATGCCACCCAGGCCGATTACAGGTATCTGGACGGCCCGGGACACCTCGTAGACCAGCTTCAGGGTGATAGGACGTATCGCAGGGCCGGAAAGGCCGCCCGTCGGGTTGCCGAGGCGCGACTTTCGTGTCTGAAAGTCCACAGACATTGCCGGGTAGGTGTTCGCCACCGTCAAGGCGTCTGCCCCGGCGGACTCTGCCGCGCGGGCGATGGCGGTTATATCCGTTACGTTGGGCGATAGCTTGACCCACAAGGGCCGCTTGGCCGCCTTCCGAGCTGCCTCGACGACCTCCCCGGCCAGGCCTGGGTCGCTGCCGTACTGAAGTCCGCCACGTTTCACATTGGGGCAGGAGATGTTCAGTTCATACGCTGCCAGTCCCTCGGCCCCCTCGAGGACGCGGATCACCTCCACGTACTCATCGGTCGTGTGTCCGAAGACGTTGGCGATGACCGGCGTCCGGTATTGCCGCAGCTTTGGGAGCTTCTCCGTGACGAAGGCGCGCACACCGATGTTCTGAAGCCCCACGGCATTCAGCATCCCCGAGGGCGTCTCACACAGGCGCGGCGGCGGAGCGCCCTCCATGGGCTCCAGGGAGAGCCCTTTCACGACGATTCCACCCAGCCGGTTCAGATCCACAACGTCGGCAAACTCGACCCCGTAGCCGAACGTTCCGCTGGCAGCAAGAATGGGATTGGAGAGGCGCAGCGCGCCGAGGGTCACGCTGAGGTCCACAGCACCCGGCTGACTCACTGCTGCGTAGTCTAGCACGAAACCCGCTGCACTCGCCGACCGAGCTTTTGGCGCGCCGGGCTCTATGCTAGGATGTTCGCCCGATGCCCGTCGTCGAAAAGTCGCAACTCATGTCCGCCACGGAAATCGACCGCACGCTGCAGCGCCTGGCGCACGAGATCGTCGAGCGCAGCGGCGGCACGCGCAACCTGGCGCTGATCGGCATCCGCCGGCGCGGCGTCCCGCTGGCGCAGCGCATCGCCAAGGCCATGCGGGGGATCGACGGCGTCGACGTGCCCGTGGGCACGCTCGACATCACGCTCTACCGCGACGATTTGTCCAAGGTCGCGGCGCACCCCGTGCTGCAATCGAGCGAGATCGCTTTCCCGGTGGACGACAAAGACCTGATCCTGGTGGACGACGTGCTGTACACCGGCCGCACGATTCGCGCGGCCATGAACGGTTTGTTCGACCTGGGCCGGCCCAAGAGCATTCGCCTGTGCGTGCTGATTGACCGCGGCCACCGCGAGCTGCCCGTCGAGGCCAGCTACGTGGGCCGCCACGTGCAGACCAGCGACACCGAAATCATCGAAGTGCGCCTGAACGAAGTGGACCAGGAAGAACGCGTCATGCTCGTCGAACGCGTCGCCTGACGTTCACCTCCTTCGTGACAGCGGTGCTCCGGCGGCTCCGGAGCGCTTTTCCGGGGAACCTGTGTCCGACCGCTTCCGCCACATGCTCGGTATCGAACCGCTCAGCACCGAGCAGATCATTTTTCTCCTCGATCAATCAAAGGGCTTCCAGGAAATCCAGCAGCACCCGCTGAAAAAACTGGCCACGCTGCGCGGCAAGACCGTGGCGCTTGCCTTCTTCGAGCCGTCCACGCGGACGCGCATCAGCTTCGCCACCGCCGCCGCGCGGCTGGGCGCCGACACGATGAACCTTCAAGCCGAGGCCTCGAGCCTGAGCAAGGGCGAGTCGCTGCTCGATACGGCGCGAACGCTCGACGCCATGAAGCCGGATTGCATCGTGATGCGCCACAGCTCTTCGGGTGCCGCGGACTTCGTTGCGCGAAGGCTGGAAATCCCCGTGATCAACGCCGGCGACGGCACGCACGAGCACCCCACGCAGGGGCTCCTGGACGCGTTGACGATCCGCGACCGCCGGGGATCGCTCGAAGGGCTGAACATCACCATCATCGGCGACATTCTGCACAGCCGCGTGGCGCGCTCGAACATCCACCTGTTGGGCAAATTCGGCTGCCGGTTCACACTGTGCGGCCCGGCGATGTGGGTGCCGCGCGAGCTCGAATGCATCGGCCCGCAGGGCGCGGTGATCCGCCGCGTGACGCGCATCGAAGAAGCGCTCGACGGCGCCGACGCCGTCATCGTGCTGCGCGTGCAGCAGGAGCGCCTGCACGAGCCCGCGCTGCCGCTCGAGGAATACATCCTGCTCTATCAGCTCACGCCGGAGCGGCTGCGACTGGCGCGGCCGGACGCGCTCGTGCTGCACCCGGGGCCGATGATCCGCGGCCTGGAAATTGATCCCGCGGTCGCCGATGGCGCGCAGTCGTGCGTGCTCGAGCAGGTCACGAACGGGCTCGCCGTGCGCATGGCGCTGCTGTTCCTGCTGATCGGCGGCGCGGAACCCAAGGAACCGACTCATGCTGCTGATTAAAAACGGGCGCGCGCTCGATCCCGCCGGCCGCGCGGACGCGAAGCTTGACGTGCTGCTCGATGGCGAGCGCATCGCGCAGGTTGGAGCTTCTCTCCGCGCGGACGGAGCCGAAGTCGTGGACGCCTCCGGTCTGATCGTCGCGCCGGGCTTTATTGACCTGCACTGCCACCTGCGCGAGCCGGGTGGCGAAAGCTCAGAGACGATCGAGACCGGCACGCGCGCCGCCGCGCGCGGCGGCTTTACGGCCGTCTGCCCGATGCCGAACACGCATCCGGTGAACGACAACGCCTCGGTGACGCGCTCCATCGTCGAGCGCGCGCAGGCCTCGGGCAGCGTGCGCGTCTGGCCCATCGGCGCAGCGTCGAAGGGAAGCAAGGGCGAAGTCATCGCCGAAATTGCTGCGATGAAGCAGGCGGGCATCGTCGGCGTCACCGACGACGGCCGGCCGATCGCCACGGCCAAGCTGCTGCGGCAGGTGATGGACTACTGCCGCTCGCTCGATTTGCCGGTGATTGACCACTGCGAGGACTCGTCTCTTTTTGCCGGCGCCGTCATGCGCGAGGGCAAACAATCCGTGCGGCTCGGCCTGCGCGGCATGCCCGCCGCGGCGGAATCCATCGCCGTGGCGCGCGACGTTCAGGTGGCGGAGCTCACCGGCTGCGCGTTGCACATCGCGCATCTTTCCACGCGCGGCTCGCTCGACCTCGTGCGCGCGGCCAAGCAGCGCGGCCTGCGCGTCACCTGCGAAGTCACACCGCACCACTTCTCGCTCACCGATGAAGACGTCGCCTACGACACGCACTTCAAGATGAACCCGCCGCTCGGCACGCGCGAAGACCGCGACGCCCTCCTCGCGGGCTTGGCCGATGGCAGCGTGGACGCCATCGCCACCGACCACGCGCCGCACGAGCCCGCGCTCAAAGACGTGGAGTTCGACCGTGCGCCGTTCGGCGTAACCGGATTCGAGACGGCGCTCGCGCTCGCGCTCGAGCTGGTCCACGCCGGGCGCTTGAGCCTGATGCGCATAGTCGAGCTTTTCACCACGGGGCCCGCCAGCGTGCTCGGCCGCGCGCGGCGCATCGCCGCGGGGGAGCCTGCCGACCTAACCCTTTTCTCAACTGATCACGCCTGGACCTTCCACGCCAGCGAGTCCGCCAGCAAGTCTCGAAACACGCCGTTTGATGGCCGCAGCTTCCGCGGCGCGCCGATGATGACGGTCGTTGCCGGCCACATTGTCTTCCGCCGATAAAACTCGGCCACGGAAACACGGAGAACACAGAGGATGGTTAGGATCTTCTCTGCACCTCTGCGGTGAGAAACCTTTTTTGTTTAGCGAGTGGCGGGTTCGGCGGCGGGATGCAGGCCGTGCTGCGGAACTTCGTGGACGCCGCGCACGGTTGGCTCCTGGCGCATGCGGTAGAAATGATCAAGCGGCCCGGGGCCCTTGCCAATCTGGAAGCCCTTCTCAATTGCTTTGGTGACGTAGGTCTTCGCGAGCATCACGGCCTCGGCCAGCCCGCGGCCCAGCGCAAGCTGCGCGGCAATCGCGGAGGCAAACGTGCACCCGGACCCGTGCGTATTCTCGGTTTTCAGCCGGTCGCCATCCAGCGTGAAGACTTCCGTGCCGTCGAAGAGCACGTCAATGGCTTTCTCCATGTGACCGCCCTTGACGACCACGGCGCGCGCGCCGCGCTCGACCAGCGCCTTCGCGGCCGCTTCCATCGCGGCAGTGGTCTTGATCTCCATGCCCGTCAGGAGTTCGGCTTCGGCGATATTCGGCGTAATGACGGCGGCGCGCTTCATCAGCTCTTCAGCGAGGAACTTGATGCCGCTCGCATCGAGCAGGTCCGCACCGCCCGCTGTCGCCTTCACCACCGGGTCGAGCACGACGTGCGCGAAGTTGCCGCGGTCCAGGAACTCCGCCACGGCCGCCGCGTTCGCCTTGTTGCCCAGCATGCCGATCTTCACGGCGGCGATGGAGATGTCTTCCGCGATTGCGTCCAACTGCGCGCGCAGGGTCGCCGCCGGCGTGATGTGCGTGCCCTTCACGCCCTCGGTGGACTGCACGGTGAGTGCCGTCACCGCCGCAACGCCGTAGCAGTTATGCGCCGCAAACGTCTTCAGATCGGCGGCGATGCCCGCGCCGCCCGTAGGATCGAAGCCCGCGATCGTGAGAAGAATGGGTGGAGCTGGGTTTACGTGGTTGCTCAACTTCCCTGTGCCCTCCGCGCTAGACAAAAATCTACGCGCGTCGTTCGGCACAACGCAAGAATTATTTTGCGTCGCGCTGTGGACACCTGTGGAAGTTGAGGGCCGCAGCCGGCTATGGGAAGAGGCCGCGGACGAGCGTAGCCTCGGCGACGCGTCCCACAGCCAGAATGTACGCGGCGGCGCGCATGTGCGTGCGGTACTTGCGCAGCGTCTCGTGCACGTCCCAGAACGCTTTCTTGATCACTTTTTCGAGCCGCGCGTTCACTTCATTCTCTTCCCAGAAGTAGCCCTGCAGGTCCTGCGCCCACTCGAAGTAGCTCACGGTGACGCCGCCGGCGTTGGCGAGAATGTCCGGCAGCACCAGGATGCCCTTGCGGTGGAGCACTTCGTCGGCGTGCGGCGTGGTCGGGCCGTTCGCGGCTTCGGCGACGATTTTGGCCTTGATCTGGTCGGCGTTGTGCAGCGTGATGACGTTTTCGAGCGCCGCGGGGATCAGGATGTCGCACTTGAGCGTGAGCAGGTCATCGTTTGAAATGCGCGACGCGCCCGGCATGCCCACGACGGTGCCGGAGCGCTCTTTGTAACGCAGCGCCTTCATCGGGTCGATGCCGCGCGAGCTATAGACGCCGCCGCGCGAGTCGCTGATGGCCACGATCTTCGCCTTCTTCTCGGCGAAGAGGCGCGCGGCAATCGAGCCGGCATTGCCGAAGCCCTGGACCGCCACGGTCGAGCCGCGCAGCGACATCTTCTTCACCTTACAAGCCTCTTCAGTGACAAACAGGCACCCGCGCGCGGTGGCTTCGTTGCGTCCCTCGGAGCCGCCCAGCGAAATCGGCTTGCCCGTGACGACGCCGAGCGCCGAGTAGCCCACCGTCATCGAGTACGTGTCCATGATCCACGCCATCGTTTGCGCGTTGGTGTAGACGTCGGGCGCGGGGATATCGCGGTCGGGTCCGATGATGGGCAGGATTTCGCTGGCGTAGCGCCGCGTCATGCGTTCGAGCTCGCCCGGCGACATGCGCTTCGGGTCGCAGATGACGCCGCCCTTGCCGCCGCCGTAGGGGATGTTCACTGTCGCCGTCTTCCACGTCATCCACGCGGCCAGCGCCTTCACTTCGTCCAGCGTAACGTTCGGGTGGTAGCGGATGCCGCCCTTCGCCGGCCCGCGCGCGATGTTGTGCTGCACGCGATACCCGGTGAACACCTTCAGCTGGCCGTTGTCCATCTTCGTCGGAATGGACACTTCGAGCACGCGCTTTGGCGTGCGCAGCACCTGCCGCAGCCCGGGATCGAGCTTCAGGTATTCCGCCGCAAGATCGAATTGCATCTGCGCGATGCGGAATGGATTCAAATCCTCCCGCGGCGCCATCCGCGGCAGCACCGGCGCCGGAGTCGCTGTCTTCGCTGCTGTGGCCATTGCTGTCTTTCCTCCCGTCATCCGCTGGCCGCGCGGCGCTGCGAGGTGCGATAGCGCTCGCGGCATTCGGCCGAGCAGAAGTGCAGTACCTGGCCTGCGTTCTCTAAGGAAAACGAAATCTCAGGGGAGACGTGCGTGCCGCACATGGGATCGCGGTAGAGCCTGACGCCGCCTCGCGGCGCCGGCGGTTGCGCGGACGGCGCGGCGCCGGCGCGGAACAGTCTGCGCACAAGCCACACGGCCCACGAAAGAATCACAAACCAGAATAAGAAGCGAATAATCCGCGCCAGAAATCCCACGCCGCGTCAATCTCTCTCCGGCGGCTCCCTGTGGCTCAACCCGCCGCGCCAGGCCGGCCGCGCCACCCTTTGCGCACATGTAAGCTGCGCGAGATGCAGAATGTAGTCAACCCGAACGAGCAATGTCAATGAAAAGGGCGAACTTACACACAAATAAAGTCAGCGGGGCAGGGTAGCTGCCGTGGCTAAGTTGCTGAATTAAAATAGTTTATGGCACCAGGGCGAGCGTCAAGGCTTATCGGGCAGGATGCGGTCCGTACCCATAAAAGGACGCAGCGCTTCGGGGATGACGATGGAGCCGTCGGCCTGCTGGTTGTTCTCGACGACGGCGAGCCACGTGCGCCCCACGGCAAGGCCCGAGCCATTCAGCGTGTGCACGAACTCGCTCTTGCCGCTTTTGGGCTTCGCGCGGATGCTGGAGCGCCGCGCCTGGAACGCTTCGCAATTCGAGCAGGAAGATATTTCGCGAAACTCGCCCGCTGCGGGCAGCCACACTTCGATGTCGTAAGTCTTCGCCGAAGCGAAGCCCATGTCCGCGGTGCAGAGCTGCACGACGCGGTAGTGCAACCCAAGTTGCTGCAGCACGGCTTCGGCGTCGCGCACCAGGGTCTCCAGCTCGTCGTAACTCTGCTCAGACCGCGCAAATTTGAACAGCTCGACTTTCTGAAACTGGTGGTTGCGCATGATGCCGCGCGTGTCCTTGCCCGCGGCCCCGGCCTCCGAGCGGAAGCACGCCGTCCACGCGCAGACCTTGATGGGCAGCGCGTCGGCGTCGAGCGTTTCGCCGCGGTAAAGATTCATCAGCTCCACTTCCGCCGTCGGCGTCAGCCAGAAATCCGTGCCTTCCAGATGAAACATGTCCCCGGCAAATTTCGGCAGTTGCCCCACGCCGACAAGCGACGCCGTATTCACGAGGAACGGCGGGAGGATTTCCGTGTAGCCGTGCTCGCGCGTGTGCAGGTCGAGCATCAGGTTCGCCAGCGCGCGCTCCAGGCGCGCCCCCGCGCCGCGATAGAGCGCAAAGCGCCCTCCGGCAATCTTCGCTGCGCGCGGCAGGTCCAGGATGCCCGCGCGTTCGCCCACTTCCCAGTGCGGCTTCGGCTGGAAGTCAAACTTCGGCGGCGCGCCCCAGCGGCGCACTTCCACGTTGTCTGCCGCGGACTTGCCCACCGGCACCGACGTGTGCGGCATGTTGGGCACGATGAGCAAAAACTCGCGCAGCCGCTCGTCGAGCGCGGCGACGCGCTCGTCGTCCCGCTTGATTTCATCCGATACGCCCTTCATCTTTGCAATGAGCTCGGCGGCGCTTGCACCGAGCGGAGCCGAAGGGCCTTCCCCGGCCTTCTTGCGCCGCGCGATTTCATCGCTCGCCTTGTTGCGTTCGGCCTTGAGCTTTTCTGTCTTTGTTATCAGGTCGCGGCGCTCGCGGTCGAGCGCACGGAAGCCCTCGAGGTCGAGCGTGATGCCGCGGTTGCGCGCCATCTGCTCGAACAGGTCCAGGTGCTCGCGAAAGTAGCTCAGGTCGTGCATGAGCAACAGAGGATACTCCATAGAATGCTTCTGCTCCAACCGCGCATCGCCGGCCGCGCCGATTCTTTTGACAGCTATCCGTCGTTCAGGTAGTTTCAACCCGTGAGGAAGAGAACTCTAGTTGCCGTGGTTTCGGCGCTGTTGCTTTTCGCGATGGGTTGCGGCAAGACCGATTCGGCCGCTCGCGATCAGCAAGCCATCCGCGCCGCGATCCAGAACTATCTCGCCAAGCGCCCCGGACTGAACCTCTCCAGCATGGATACGGATGTGAAGAACGTCTCCATCCAGCAGAACACCGCCACCGCCCAGGTGGAATTTCGCTCGAAGCAAGGCGGCACCACGATGCAGATGACGTACGCGCTCGAGCGCCAGGGCGACGCCTGGGTCGTGCGCTCGGGCAGCGCGTCCGGCGATGCGATGGGTCATCCGCCACCGGGCACCTCTGCGCCGCCTGCGGGAATGGGCGATTTGCCGCCGGGCCATCCGCCGGTCGGCAGCGAGCCCGCCAAGACGCTGCCAAAGAAGAACTAGAAACTGATCCACCCCTTGCTACTGGTTCGCGCTCCGCTCAGCGCAGGCGGTAGCGGCCCCCGCCAAGAAAGGTAAGCAGCTCTAGGTTGCGCAGCTTCTGTAGCTGCTGACGGATTTTCGGCTGCACGTGGCGATTTCGCAGATGGAGTTTGCGCAGCTTTTCTTCGTGCGCGTAAACCTCAGGAAGACCGAATTCCGGTTTCCCAAGGGATTCGACAATGAGCAAGACGTCCAGCGTCCACCCGCGCACTTTGCTCCGAACCCGCTGAAGCGGTCTCAGGCGTTCAAACTCCCACCGGACTTCCCTGGGGGAGATCGGCACTCCATCCAAGATGACCGGAATACGTGCGCGCAGCGGAATCGCGTGAAGCAAGATGTCGCAACCGACCCAATCGTGGCGTTGACCAGCGGAGGATATGGGCGGTCGTTTGAGAATGTCCTTCGCTGAGTATGCAAACCGAGGAATCAGAGTTAGGTTGCGCACGCGCCAAGCATCCGGGTCATAGTGCAACGCAAAGATACTGGGCGTTTGGTCTTTGCGGATGGCTTCAACCATTTTGGAATGGGCAGCATCCGGAATACGACTTTTGAAGGGCGCCCTGCCGCTCTTCAACTGAAACCGTTCTTCGCATCGCGGGCAAATGAAATCGCTGGCGGGCGTGTTTGCCTTGAGCGACTCCAAGCGAGGAGAAGGACAGCTTGGGCAATAGAGGTTCCGCAAGACCCAGGGCTCCGTCGTAACCCGGGCGATCTGGCTGCGGCTCTTATACCGGGCGGGTGCTCGTGGCAATTCAATCTGCACGCGCAGATTAGATCATGAACCCTGCGCCAGATAAATCTCGGTTTCCGTTTTGATGACGGAGAAAATCGGCGTTTCACGTTTGCTGCTGGAGAGGAACTGGTTCCAAGCTTCTTCGAGCGATTCGGCGGCCACGCAGTAAATCACGTCACGCTGGAGCAAGCCAATGAAGAAATACTTCCGCTCGCGGTGCACAAGGGTCGCGTTGGCGTGAATCGGCATTCCGCACGGCTGCTGCACCTGCCCCGTCCTTGATCGATCCACAGAATTGGCCCGCGGATCAAGATCAATCTGAACGCATCTGACGCTTGCGACCACGAGCACGACTTCATTCATCAGGCGGCGCACCGCCAGCATCACAAACGTTGCATCGGTTTCCACGCCGCAGAAGAAGCGTCGCCGTAGCAGGCAAGCAATCGCAGTGGTGCCGCCGCCGGGGAACGGGTCGAGCACGAGGTCGCCGGGGCTGGAGGCGGCAAGCAGGATGCGCTCGAGCAGAGCCACTGGCTTCTGCGTGGGATGCTTACCGAAACGCTTCTCAGCAGCACCCGGCGGCAGAATTTCCCACACGCTTTTCATCTGTTTGCCGCCATTCATGCGCTTCATCTCGGTGTAGTGAAATGTGTGGCGGCTCTTCTTGTCTTTGGCGGCCCAGATGAGGGTCTCGGTCGCATGGGTGAAGTAGCGACAGGAAAGGTTCGGCGGCGGATTGGGCTTCACCCAGGAGATGTCGTTCAGCAGCTTGTAGCCGAGCTGCTGCATGGCGAAGCCGACCGAATGAATGACGTGCGCCGTGCCGCTGACCCAGATTGTCCCGTTGGGCTTCAGCACGCGCTGGCAGGCGACCAGCCAGGCGCGGTTGAACTCGTGGTCCGCGTCCGGGCCGCGCGAGCGGTCCCAGTCACCCTTGTTCACGCTGACCATGCGCCCCGCGTGGCAGGTGATGCCGCCGTTCGAAAGAAAGTAAGGCGGGTCGGCGAAGATCAGGTCTACGGAGTCTTCAGGAAACCCCGCAAGGATTTCCAGGCAATCGCCCTGGTAAATCTTGATGTGGTGCTTCGGATCGTGAAAAATCGGCGCGGGCAAACGTGGCGCAGAAGGGCTCGCTTGCACCGTCGATCCGGCATGCTTCCGCAAGGTCGGAGGCTCTCCAAAAAGCCTTCGAAACGGATCGGATCGTTGATCGGGTGTGGCGGCGTGTCAAGCGCAGCCGGAAGGCTGACCGCGGAGACGCAGAGGGCGCGGAGAAAGACTCAATCCGTATAAGCTTAGCTCGACACGTTGGCGCTGTCCTACGCTCCGGCAAACGACAACCCAGGGTTATTCCGCAGGATTGCGAGCAAACTCAGAGAAAACTCAGCGATGTTAAAGGACAGAGAATCTATCTGGGCACTAGTTGGCTGGTCTGTGCCGCAAGGGGAGCGGACGATGCCAAGGGGCCGAACCACGGAAGGTCCTTCCAAAATCTTCGCTTCTCTCGGCCACTCCGCTTGAGCATTTGCCGAAACTCACTGAACAGGTGTGCGTCCCACCACCCCCTATTGACTTCGTCCTTCATGACCTTCAGCGCTTCCTTGGAGGACAGTGCGCTGCGGTAGGAACGCTCGGTGGCGAGGGCGTCATAAACATCCACAATCTGCAGAATCCGCGCGGTCAGGGGGATCTGTTCGCCTTTCAGACCATCGGGGTACCCGGATCCGTCCAGTCTTTCGTGGTGGTGGCGAATGATGGGTAGCACCAAGTGGAAAGACTTCAGTGGCGCGCAGATGCGCTCGCCCTCGATGGGGTGCTGTCGCATGATCCCTTCCTCGTCCGGGGTCAGCGGGCCCTGCTTCAATAGAATCGCATCGGGCACAACTACCTTGCCGATATCGTGCATAATACCTGCGCGGCGCAAAGCCGTGATTTGTTCCGGCTCCAATCCCAGGCGCTCGCCCAGCAGAGCCGAGTAGCTCGACAATCGCTCGCAGTGCCCGTGCGTATACGGATCTCGCCTTTCCAGGCCAAGCGCGAGGCTAAACAGGACCGACTCTGCGTGTTCCAGTTCGTCGGTATAGGCCTTCAACCTCAGGAGAGAGCCTACGCGGGCAAGCAATTCGCTTCGGTCGACTGGCTTGCTCAAGAAATCGTCGGCCCCGGCGTCAATCCCTCGAATTCTGTCTTCCGCCGCGGAAAGCCCTGTAATCAACACCACAGGGGTCAAGCGGGTCGCCGGGTCAGCCTTAAGCCGCTGGCAGACGGTGAAACCGTCGAGGCCAGGCATGACCACATCGAGTAAGACCAGGTCGGGTCGGAAATGCGCACAGTGCTCGAGGGCCGTGTGGCCATCTTCTACGCTGACGACCTCGTAGCCCCGCCTCCGCAACAGCAAATCTAGGCCGCTGCGAGCAGCAGGCTCATCGTCCGCGACTAGGATCTTCTTTGTCGTCACTGCGCGACAACCTGTCCGTGTTAGTCCCTCACCTTAGGGCAGAAGAACACCGGCGGCAATAGAACGAAAGTCCTGTCGTCGAGGTACTGTTTGACCGTGACGCTCCGGACCTCAACTGGCCGTCCATTAGAATTGGAATCTGAATAGCCTGTGCCTCTGGGCAGCCTCTGTGCTCTCTGCCCGCCGGCAGTCTGGCGGGCGGTAATCATTGGTCTTCGAAATCCAGTGTCCGGGGGCTCTGCCCAGGCAGCCGCAGGCGCCCCTCCGTTTTCGAATACTAACTCATAAAGAAATAGATTTACGCTGCGTAACCACTGTGGTAACATGTCGTATGTACGCGCGCCCAGCCTCCCTGGCCTGCCCGCCTGGGTGGGTCTGCCCGCAGTTCCGTCTTCTGATTCCCGATTTCTCGTTTCTGACTTCCGATTTCCAATTGGCCCTTGCCTCTGTACTCTCGACCCTTTCTATGAGGCGGGCGCCGAAGCGCAAGAGTTCGGGTCTTAAGCTCTTTGGAATGAGCAAACGCAGGGCAAGAACGCAAAAGAATCGGCCCCGCAAGTGTCTTGGAATGTGCTGCATTACAAGGTATGTGGGTCTCATCTTCTTTAGAATCAATGTTTGCAAAAAACCTGGGGGGTCCCCCCTATCTTCCACCGCGCTACCCCTGCCCAACGCGGCACCTGCCGGCGCGCACCAACCGCGAGACCCAGCGCACTGTGCTAGCATCGAGCTTCGGGCCATGAACCGGGCGGCATACATTGTGAGCGCGGTGCGGACGCCGATAGGAAAATTCGGCGGCGGGCTGGCAGAACTGACTGCGGCCGACCTGGGCGTCATCGCTGTGCGCGCGGCGCTGGCGCGCGCGTTTGGCGAGGCTCCGCCGGAGCGCAAGCCGGGCGAGCCAGTGCCGCAGGCCGCGAGCAGCCAGCCGCCGCGGGTGAGCGAACTGATTTTCGGCAACGCACGCGGTGCGGGCGTAGGGCCGAACGTTGCGCGGCAGATTGCCTGGCGCGCGGGCCTGGGCGACGACGTGCCCGCGTTCACCGTGAACATGGCGTGCGCGTCCAGCCTGCGCGCACTGATCCTCGCGTGGCGGCAAATTCAGCTTGGCGAAGCGGAGATCGTCGTGGCCGGCGGCGCGGAATCCATGAGCCGCGTTCCTTATCTCCTGGAAGCGCGCTGGGGGCTGAAGATGGGGCATCAGCCGCTCGTGGACGCGATGTACCGCGATGGCTTCCTCTGCCCGATGTCGCAGATGGTGATGGGCGAAACCGCTGAAGTGCTCGCCGAGCAGTACAAGATTTCGCGGGACGCGCAGGACCGCTACGCCCTTGAAAGCCACCAGCGCGCCGCGCGGGCCGCGGCCGAATGCCGCTTCGCGCAGGAGATTGTTCCCGTCGAGCGCACGGACAAGAAGGGCAACGCGGTGCGCATCGAAAAGGACGAGCACGTGCGCCCGGACGTGACGCTCGAAGGCTTGAACAAGCTGCCGCCGGTCTTCTCCAAGACCGGCACGATTACCGCAGGCAATTCAAGCGGCATCACCGACGGCGCCGCGGCGCTCGTCGTGGTGAGCGAAGCGAAGCTGGCTGAGCTGAAGCTTCAACCGCTCGCGCGCATTGTGGACGCCACAGTTGCCGCGGTGGACCCGCGCGTGATGGGCATCGGCCCCGTTCCCGCGGTGCGCAAGCTCACGGAGCGCACCGGCTGGAAAGTGGCCGACTACGACGCAATCGAGTTGAACGAAGCGTTTGCCGCGCAAGTGCTCGCCTGCGACAGCGAGCTGCATTTCGACCCGCAAAAGCTGAACCCCAATGGCGGCGCCATCGCGCTCGGGCATCCCATTGGCGCAACAGGCGCGCGCATCACGACAACGCTCGTACATCAGTTGCGCCGCGGCAGCGCGGCGGGCAAGCGTGGTCTTGCGACATTGTGTGTTTCGGGCGGCATGGGCGTGGCCCTGGCGCTCGAAACCACATAAGGAAGGTGCATCATGGCGGAAGAAGTCCAGCACGATGAATTTATCGGCCGGCCCTCGCGGCGCAAGCCGGAAGATTTTCAGTACATCCGCTTCCGGATCGAAGACGGCGTCGCGCATCTGACGCTCAATCGCCCCGAGCACAACCTGTTGAACGAGTCCATGCTGCGCGAAATCGCCGCGGGAATTGAATCCACCTCCGACCGCGACGACATTAAACTGCTGGTGCTCGATTCCGCCTGCGAGGTTTTCTCCGGCGGGATTGACATCGGCGAGTACACCTCCGCGCGCGTCTTCCAGATGCTCGACGCGTTTCACAGCGCGTTCAACGCCATGCTGGAAGTGGGCAAGCCGGTGCTGGTGGTCGTGAACGGCCCGGCGATCGGCGGCGGCGCGGAGCTCGCCGCGTTCGGCGACCTCGTGATCGCTACGCCGAGGGCGCGCTTCGCGCAGCCGGAAATCACCATCGGCGTCTTTCCGCCGCTGGCTTCGACGATCCTGCCCTTCATCGTCGGCCCGAAGCTCGCGCTCGAGCTGGTGCTGACCGGCGAAGCCATTTCCGCGGAGCGCGCGAGGGAGTTGGGCCTGGTGAACCGGCTCGTGCCCGAAGCACAGCTCGAAAAAACGGTCAAGGAATGGATCGCGCGCATCACCGCGCAATCCGGCGCCGTGCTCACGATGGCCAAAAGAGCCGTGCTGGGCAGCATGGGCCTCTCGCTGCGCGACGGCCTGCGCCAGTCGAGGAACATTTTCCTGAACGAGCTCTATCGCCTGGAAGATTCGCAGGAGGGCCTGCGCGCGATGGTGGAAAAACGCAAGCCGCAGTGGAAGAATCGCTGAAGGGGACGCTACCCGATGGAGGAACCGTCCGCGAATTCGCAGTTGGCGCCCGAGCCTGCCGAGCACGAGCTCCGGCGCGGCATGCTGCGGCGCCTCATGACGCTCGTCGCCCTCGGCGGCGCGACGTTTGCGCTGACCACGTGGACGCTCGTGCGGCTGGAGCTTCCGTTCGTGCCGGCCGGCGGCGGGTCGACCCCGGCGAACGTCGTGCGCGCGCAGCTCGAAGCGCTCAACCGCGGCGAGCTTGGCGCCGCCTATGAGCTTTTCTCCAGCCGCTACCGCAACGAAGTGCCGTTCCAGGCGTTTCAAAAGCTCGTGGTGACGCACCGGCGGATGTTCCGCACGCAAGAGCTGCGCTTCAGCCGGGATGAAGAGCAGGGCGAGCGGGCGCTCGTCGAAGCGCGCCTGCTCGCGCAGGACGGCGCGCACTACGTCGCGCGCTTCGCCCTGGTGCGCGCCGACGGCCGCTGGTGGATTGACGACCTCCGCTGGCGCGCCGCCCGCGAGAACAAGAACTACTCAAGGACCTAAAAAATTCCGCTGAACAACTTGCATTGACACGCATCCTCCCGAGACATACACTCCCTGACGACAATTAGCCGGCTCGGGACGAATCCTTTGGGTCATGCGATGCGCGACCCTCAGGACAAGTTGGGAAGGCCGTGAAAATCGGCCACGGTCCCGCCACTGTGATCGGCCGGCGCTGCAAGTCGTAGCAGACACCCACTGGCTCCTAGTCGAGCCGGGAAGGGATCCCGCGAACGGGAGCAGCGCCTTCGTTCCGCGAACTGCGGAAGGCCGTCAGTCAGGAAACCTGCCCGAGCCTGTGATTGCTGGCACTCTTCGCGAGAGAGGGTGTGGCTTCAGCCCCATTCTTTCTCGTGGGGCTTTTTTGTTGGAGATTGCGTGATGCTTCGCCGGCTTCGCTCCATCGCAATCGGTTCCGCCGGCCTCGCGGCCGTTGTGGGAGCGCTGCTCTGCGCGACTCCGCTCGCGGCGCAGTCGAGCGCCGCCCCCCTGGAAACGACCGACGAGACGGGCCGCCACGTGGCGATTCCGCAGCCGGTGCGGCGCATCGTGTCGCTCGCGCCCAGCATCACGGAAACTCTCTACGCGCTTGGCGCGCAGGACCGCCTGGTGGGCGTAACCGATTACAGCGACTACCCGTCCGAGGCGAAACAGAAGCCCAATATCGGCGGCTCGATCAATCCGAACCTCGAGCAACTCGTCGCGCTCAAACCTGATTTGGTCGTCGCCACACGCGCGCTGAACCGCCGCGAGACGGTGGACGCGCTCGCGCGACTCGGGTTCGCCGTGTACGCCACCGACGAGCGCACCGTCGAAGGCGTGCTCGTTTCGACCGAGCGCCTGGCGGACGTGATCGGCGCGCACGAACGCGGCGCCGAGCTGGTGGCGGGACTTCGTCAGCGGCTGGCAGAGCTGAAGCGCACGCTCGAGGGACGCGCGCCGCGACGCGTGCTGTTTGTCGTATGGCACGACCCGCTTATTTCCATTGGCCGCGAAACGTTTCTGGCCGACGCGCTGCGCTGGGCTGGTGCGGAATCCGTGGTCAATTCTTCGCAGGATTGGCCGCGGCTGAGCCTGGAAGAGGTCGTGCGGCTGCAGCCGGAGTATCTGGTGTTTGCCGATTCCCATGCGGAGCAGGGCGCGCTGAATTTCGAGGCGCTGCGCGAGCGTCCCGGCTGGCGCAACCTGGACGCCGTGCGCGCGAAGCGCATCGCCATCATCAGCGACGCTGTTAATCGTCCCTGCCCGCGGCTGGTGGACGCCATTGAGCAGCTCGCACGGCAATTGCATCCGGAAGCGTTCGCCGATAAGCAGGCAGCCCCGGCGGAGTGTGCCTCATGCGCCCGGTAACGCTGAGGCGCGTGCTGTGGACCTGCAGCGCGCTTGCCGCCGTGCTACTGGTTGTGGTCGTGCTTGCGCTGAAGCTGGGCGCGGTGCCGATTTCAGTGACGGATCTGGCGCTGAGCCTGGGCCGCGTGGCGATCGGGCGCAGTGACCAACTACCGAGTGAGTACAGCGTAATCGTCTTCGGGCTGCGCTGGCCGCGCATCCTGCTGGGCATTCTGGTCGGCGCGGCGCTGTCCGTGGCGGGAACGGGTTTCCAAGCGCTGCTGCGGAATCCGCTGGCCGACCCTTACGTGCTCGGCGTGTCGAGCGGCGCGGCGCTCGGGGCCATCATTTCGCTCATCGCTTCTCCGCAGTTTCCATTGGTGACGCCGCTCGCGGCGTTCCTCGGCGCGGCGCTCACGATCGCCGCCGTGTACCTGCTGGGCCAGCGCGAAGGCCAGCTCGATAGCGGCACGCTGCTGCTGGCGGGCATCATCAGCGCGTCCTTTCTTTCGGCGGTGATCATGTTTCTGATGACCACGCTCGCGGGCCGCGACCTGCGCGGCATGGCGTTCTGGCTGATGGGCGATCTTTCGACGCCCTTGCCCGCGGGCCTGCGCTGGATTCTTCTTGCGGGACTTCTGGGCGCGGTGGCCGCGATCTACACGACGGCAGCCGACCTGAACCTGCTCATCGCGGGCGAGCGCGAAGCGCTGCACCTGGGCGTAGACGTCACGCGCGTCAAGCTGGTGGTGTACATCTCCGCCTCAGTGCTGACCGGCCTGGCCGTTTCCGTGAGTGGCGCGATCGGTTACGTGGGGCTGCTCGTGCCGCATGTGATGCGGCTCTTGTTTGGCTCCGACCACCGCCTGCTGATTCCCACCGCAGCACTGGGCGGAGCGATTGCCGTCGTGCTGGCGGATACGCTCGCGCGCACCATCGTGGCGCCCACCGAACTGCCGGTCGGGGCCATGACGGCGATGGCCGGCGCGCCCTTCTTCATCTACCTGCTGCGCCGGAGGCTGCCGTGAGCCCGGAGATGACTTCTTCGGTGGCGCAGCAGGGTGCGGCGGACACAGCGCGACGTAGCTCGGCCGAGATCGCGCTGAGCGTCGAGCAGGCCAGCTACGCTTACTCGGCGAGCGCGCGGCAGGCGCCGACTTTCACGCTCGAGGCGACCAGTTTCCACGCCAGGCAGCGCGAAATCATCGCCATCCTGGGGCCGAACGCGAGCGGCAAGTCCACGCTGCTGCAGCTGGTCGCGGGCACGCTGGCTCCGCTTTCAGGCCGCGTGCAGCTCGATGGGTTTGAGATCAGTCGGCTCGACACGCGCACCCGCGCGCAGCGCGTCGCCATGGTGCAGCAAGAGAGCCCGCTCATTTTCCCGGTCCGCGCATGGGAATACGTGCTCCAGGGCCGCCACCCGTACGGCCGCACGCTGCGCTTTGAGACCGACGAGGATTGCGGCATCGCCATGAACGCGCTGGCGCAGGTCGGCGCCGAGCATCTGCGCGACCGCTGGATGGACAAAATCTCCGGCGGTGAAAAGCAGCGCGTGATTCTGGCGCGGGCGCTGGCGCAGCAGCCGCTCCTGATGCTGCTCGACGAGCCTACCTTGCACCTGGACATCGGCGCGCAGGTGGATTTGCTCGAACGCCTGCGGCACCTGGCCGAAGAGAACCGCTACATCGTGGCCGTGGTCACGCACGAGCTGAACCTGGCCGCGGAATTCGCCGACCGAGTGGTGCTGCTGCACCGCGGCAAATGCCTCCGCGTGGGATCGGCGGCCGAGGTGTATCAGCAGGAATTGCTGGAGCAGGTGTTCGAGGCGCCGCTTGCGGTCGAGCAGACGGCCAGCGGGCGGCCTCGAGTGGTTGTCCGGGGAAAGAACACGCAGTGAAGTACCGTTGTCCACGCGGCGCTTGTGGGTCGCTGACTGCACCGGCGCTGCATTCATCCACCGCGGACTTCGTGCACGGGAAGACGGTGAAAAGCCGTCGCCGCCGCGCGACTGTAGGGCGGTAACCACATCGAGCGCAGGTCACTGCCGGCCCCGATGATCCGTGATCGTCGAACCGGCGGGAAGGCCGCGCTCCCTAGAAGTGCCGCCAAGCCAGGAGACCGGCGAAGCCCGCAGCCCGATCGGCAGCAGCACCCGCCCTTCAGGACAACCTTCAACTCCCGCGCGAGAGGGAGAGGAGGACTTCGATGAAATTTCAGTTCCGGCTTCTGATCGTTGTTCTGTTTGCTTCGCTTTCCACGCACGCCCAAAGCAACGCAACCCTGAACGGCTCGCTCAGCGACCCCAGCGGCGCCGCCGTGGCGGGCGCGGAAGTCATCGCCACACGCCTGGACAGGACAAATGAGCAGCCTCGGCGCGCGACCAGCACGGCGGACGGGCACTTCACGTTGTCGCTTGCTCCGGGCGAATACCGCATTGAAATCACGCATCTATCGTTCGCGCGCTTCGAGCAGCGCGTGACGCTCGCCGCGGGCGAAGCGCACGAGCTGCGCGCACGGCTCGAGCTCGAGCGGCTGGCCGCGACCGTTGTCGTTTCCGCGCAGGCGGAGCCCCTCGCCGGCGAGGCTGCGACAGCCCCGGTGAGCATCCTCACGCGCGAACAGGTGGAGCAGCGCCAGGCGATTTCGCTCGGCCCGCTGCTCAACAGCCTGCCCGGGTTCAGCATTTCGCGCCTCGGCCGCGAAGGCGCCACCACGTCGATTTTCCTGAAGGGTGGGAACTCGAACTTCACGAAAGTGCTCGTGGATGGCACGCCGGTGAACGATCCCGGCGGCGCGATTGACCTCTCAAACTTCACGCTCGAAAACATCGAGAAGATCGAAGTCGTGCGCGGCGCGGAGAGCGCGCTTTTCGGCTCGGACGCGATGGCCGGCGTGGTGCAGGTCTTCACCCACCGCGGCACCACGCGCCGCCCGCAGCTCACCCTGCTCGCCGATGGCGGCAAGTACGCCACCGCGCGCGGCGCCGCGCAATTGAGCGGCCTGCTCGGGCGCTTCGACTATTCGGCCGCTGCTGCCTACTTCCGGACCGACGGCCAGGGCACGAACGACGGCTTTCTGAACCGCACGCTTTCGGGGAACTTCGGCTGGCGCTTCAGCGAAACGAACACGGTGCGGCTGGCGTTGCGCAACACCACGAGCGACGTCGGAGGAGTCGGCCAGACGGACTTCCAGCCGCCGAACCTCGACCAGCACGACGCCCTGCACAATTTCAGCGCGAATCTGAGCCTCGGTTTTGCCACGGGCTCGCACTGGCGCCATCATCTTTCCGGGGCGGAGGCCTACGATCGCCAGTTTTTCCAGAACAACCTGAGCGATTTCTTCCTCAGCCCCGATCCCTTCGGCTTTTGTGATTTCCCGCGCTCGCCGCAGGCCGTACCTTCGGCGACGTTCTGCGATTTTCCGTTCACCTCGCGGAACCAGATCAACCGCGCGGGGTTTTCCGAACAGTCCACCTATTTCTTCCGCCAGGGCGCAGTCACGGCAGGCTACCAGTATGAGGCGGAGAACGGTTTTCTGAGCGCGCTCGAAAACCAGCACGCGCACCGCGATAATCACGCCGGCTTTTTCGATGCGCGCGCGCAGGTGACGCGCAGGCTCGTGCTGAGCGGCGGCGTGCGCGTCGAAGCCAACGACAGCTTCGGCACGCGCTGGGTGCCGCGCGGAGGCGCAGTCGCCACGCTGCGCTTCGGCCACGATTTCTGGGGCGCGACGCGCGTGCGCTTTTCCTTTGGCCAGGGGATCAAGGAGCCGCGGCTCGACCAGTCGTTCGGCACTAACCCCTGCTTCCCCGGCAATCCCGCGCTGCGCCCGGAGCAGAGCCGGACGTACTACGCCGGCGTCGAGCAACTGCTGGCGTCGGACCGCGTGCGAATTTCCGCCGAGTATTTCTACGACCGCTTCCGCGATATCGTCAGCTTCGGCTCGGCACCGCCTCCGCCCGCGTGCATGCTGAGCTTCGCGGGCACGTATTTCAATACGGACCTAGCGCGCGCCCGCGGCATCGACGTTGTCGTCGAAGCGAAGCCGGCGCACTGGCTGACGGTGAGCGGCAACTACAGCTACGACGACAGCCGCGTGCTGAAGTCGCCGAACGTCTTCGACCCGGCTTTATTCTCGGGCAACCGCCTGCTGAAGCGGCCTGTCTATTCCGGCAACCTGATCCTCAACGCCGCATTCCGCCGCATGAATTGGAACCTGGCGAGCTACTTCACCGGGCGCCGCACGGACAGCGACTTCCTGGGGCTCGGCATCACCAACAACCCCGGCTACGCCCGCTTCGACCTGGCAATGAGCTATGCCATGCGGCGTAAAGTCACGTTCTTCGGCCGCGTGGAGAACGTCTTCGACAAACGCTATGAAGAGGCTATCGGCTACCCGGCGTATCGCCGCCTGTTCCGCGTGGGGATGAAATTCATCTTCGGTGGAGAGTGAAACGGTGAAAAGGGAACGCATCCTGTTCTGCTGGAGTGGCGGGAAAGACAGCGCGATGGCGCTCTACGAAGTTTCGCGCGGAGGGCACCACGACGTTGCCGCCCTGCTGACGACGGTCACGGACGCGTACGACCGTATCAGCATGCATGGCGTGCGCCGTGTGCTGCTGGAGCGGCAGGCCGAGTCTCTCGGCCTGCCGCTCCACATCGTTTCCATCTCTCCCAACTGCACAAATCAAGAGTACGAAGCTAAGATGAACGCCGCGCTCGCCGCTTTTCAAACCCATGGCGTCCAGCAGGTAGTCTTCGGAGATATTTTTCTCGAAGACCTTCGCAAGTATCGGGAAGACAACCTGGCGAAACGCAGGATGCGTGGCATTTTCCCAATCTGGAAGCGCGATACACGTGGGCTGGTTCGCGCGTTTCTCGGGGCCGGCTTCCGCGCCGTTGTCGTCTGCGTGGATACGAAAAAACTTGACGCGTCATTCGCCGGCCGGGAGATCACCGCCGAGTTTGTGCGCGAACTCCCGGGGAACGTGGATCCCTGCGGCGAGAATGGCGAATTCCATTCGTTCGTGTTCGACGGCCCGATGTTCCGCGAGCCGGTGCAATTCTCACGCGGCGAGATTGTCGAGCGCGACGCGTTTTGCTTTTGCGACCTGGTGCCCCTCTAGGGGCATCGGCGATCAGGCAATGTGCTCTATACCGCTGCACTGTTCGGCGGCCTGGCGCTTCTCGAGAGACGCTTCCCGGCCGTGCGCGAGCCCATGCCTGCGGGAATGCTATAATCCGCGTTTTACAATGAGCCGAACAACTGCAGAAGCGCGCGTTCCGGCGGAACTCCTGGAACGCTATGAGCCCGTCATCGGGCTCGAAATGCACCTGCAACTGAAGACCGCGAGCAAGATCTTCTGCGCGTGCTCGACGCGCTTCGGCGACCCGCCGAACACCAATACCTGCCCGGTGTGCCTCGGCCTGCCGGGTTCGCTGCCGGTGCTCAACCGCCGCGCCGTGGAGCTGGCAATCCGCGCGGCGCTCGCCATTCATTGCAGTGTGCACGAGCGCTCGCGCTTCGCGCGCAAGAACTATTTCTACCCCGACCTGCCCAAGGGCTATCAGATTTCCATGTACGAGTTGCCGCTCGCGACCGGCGGGTGGCTCGAAATCGATCAGGAAGGCGCGCGCAAGCGCATCGGGATCACGCGGCTGCACGTGGAAGAAGACGCGGCAAAGGCCATGCACGAGGGCTTCCCGGATTCTGACCGCAGCTCCTACATCGATTACAACCGCTGCGGCGTGCCACTGGTAGAAATCGTCTCCGAGCCCGACCTGCGCTCGCCGGCCGAAGCCTACGCCTACTTGAACACGCTCAAGCAGGTGCTGCAATACACCGACGTGAGCGACTGCGACATGGAAAAAGGCTCGCTGCGCTGCGACGCCAACGTCAGCGTGCGGCCGCGCGGCACGGAGAAAATGGGCACGAAGAGCGAGGTGAAGAACCTGAACTCGTTCCGCTATCTCCAGCGCGCACTCGAATACGAAATCACGCGGCACATCGGCGTGCTCGAAGGCGGCGGGCGGATCGAGCAGGAAACGCGCCTGTGGAACCTGGCCGCGGGCCGCACCGAGCCGATGCGCTCGAAGGAATTCGCGCACGACTACCGTTATTTCCCCGAACCCGACCTTCTCCCCGTGCACGTGAGCGAGGCGTGGAAGGCGGAGATCCAATCGCAGATGCGGGAACTGCCGGACGCGAAGCGCGAGCGTTTCATCCGCGACTACGCCATCACGCCGTACGACGCGGGCGTGCTGACCGATACGCGGGCGCTCGCCGGGTACTTCGAGGCGGTGGTCAAGGCCGGTGCACCCGCCAAAACCGC
>JBGQHO010000016.1:0-60053 GCA_041497955.1 Terriglobia bacterium
AAGTTTGCGATCGGTCTCCATCCCATCGGCCGTTTTGGAATGCCGATGGAAGTCGCGGAAGCCGTCGTGTGGATGTGCTCGGACCGGGCATCCTTCATGACGGGCCAATCCCTGGTTCTCGATGGCGGCTTCCTGGCGGGGCCCAATCCTCCCGGCTAGCTGCGCGAGCGCCTGCCTGGGCGGGTGGCCTACCGTTTGTTGTTCCCGTACGATACGATTAAGGCCTACACGCAACTCGACGCGCCCGTAGCTCAGCTGGATAGAGCATCTGCCTTCGAAGCAGAGGGTCGGGGGTTCGAATCCCTCCGGGCGCGCCAGTTCAGACAGGACTCGCGAGGGAGGATAACGATGGCTGAGAAGAAAATCATCGCAGTCGTAGGGGCAACGGGCGCGCAGGGAAACGGTCTGGCCAAAGCCATTCTGAGCGATCCACAAGGCGGCTTCGCCGCGCGCGTTCTCACCAGAGACGTCAGCTCTGACAAGGCGAAGGAACTAGCCAAGCTGGGCGCCGAAGTTGTCGCCGCCGACGTCGATAACGTCGAGAGTCTGAAGAATGCGTTCCGAGGCGCCTACGGAGCGTTTTGCGTCACGTTCTTCTGGGCGCACTTTTCGCCCGAGAAGGAAATCGCCGAAGCGAAAGCCATGGCGGAGGCGGCGAAGCATGCCGGCGTGCAGCACGTCATCTGGTCCACGCTCGAAGACACGCGCAAGTGGGTGCCGCTCAGCGACAACCGCATGCCCACGCTCAATGGCAAATACAAGGTGCCGCACTTTGACGGCAAGGGCGAGGCCGACAAAGTGTTCACCGATCTCGGCGTGCCGACGACGTTCCTGCTGACGTCGTTCTACTGGGACAACTTCATCCACTTCGGCATGGGTCCCAAGAAAGGCGCGGATGGCAAACTGGCCATCACCTTTCCGGTGGGCGACAAGAAACTTCCCGGCATCGCGTCCGAGGATATCGGCAAGTGCGCTTACGGCATCTTCAAGAAAGGCCGCGAGTTCATCGGCAAGACGGTCGGGATCGCCGGCGAACATTTGACCGGCGCGCAGATGGCTGCCGCTCTCACCAAAGCGCTGGGGCAGGAGGTTCGCTACAACAGCGTGTCGCCAGACGTATACCGTGGACTCGGTTTCCCGGGCGCCGAGGATCTGGGCAACATGTTCCAATTCAAACGCGACTTCGAACAATACTTCTGCGGCGCGCGCGACCTCGGCGTCGCCCGTTCTTTGAACCCCTCGCTGCAAACCTTCGATAGGTGGCTCGCCCAAAACAAGAGCCGCATCCCGCTCGAAGGGAACGCAGCAAGCGCCTAGCCGAGCGAGCACCGTGGCGCGCGCGGGCCAAGACTTAAGCGCGTAGCCGCTTCGGGCCGCTCACAAACGGGTTGTCGCGCTCGTAAAACCGCAGCAGGCGATGGGCCTCGCGCGTCAGGCCGATGCGCACGCTCTTGCCGATGGGGCCGGTGGGCCGGAGCGCTGTGCCGAGCCAGAGCGGCCCGCCGGCGCACAGATCCGCGCCATCCTGCCGCCGGTCGATTCGCATCGCGGTGGCGAGCCGGCCCGGGCCTCTCGCGAGGTCGGTGATCCTCGTCGTCCCTCGGTGGCGCTGCATGCCCGGAATGCCGTCCAGCGGCTCGAGCGCGCGCAGCAGAACGCCAGCGCCGACGCCGGGCAATTCGCTTGAAACATTCGCCATGTACCACGAGCCGTACACAAAGTAGACGTAGGCATGTCCGCGCTCGAGAAAGAGCGAGCGATTGCGCGGCGTCGGGCCGCGATAGGCGTGGCCGCCGGCATCGCCGACCACGTACGCTTCCGTTTCGACGATGCGTCCGCTCAACCTGCCGTGCGCGAGGTCGTGGACCAGCGTCTTGCCAATCAGAAAGCGCGCGAGCTTGACCGTATCAACAGGCAACTCGGCGCGGCGCAGATGACGGATGCGGTTCTTTGCCATGATTCGATTCACAGCCAGAGCGCCAAATCTACCACGACGCTGCCAGCCTGCGGGTTGGCGCGGGGCAGGCGGCTGTGTTAGAGTGCCGCGCTCTTCCCATGCCATCCTGAGCGTTTGGCTTTTCACCGGAGGTGTTCATGCACAGGGCTTCAAAGTTTGTGCTGGCGGTGTTGCTGGTGCTCGCGGCGGCCCCGCTGGTGCAGGCGCAATCGTTTGACATTATGCCGGTCGCGGACGGCGTATACGCGGCGATTGGCCGCGCCGGAGTGGCTTCCAACGGCGCCTTTATCGTGAATAAAGACGACGTGGTCGTTGTGGATACGCATTACCGGCCGAGTTGGGCGCGCGACCTGATCGCCGAAATCCGCAAGGTGACCAACAAGCCGGTGCGCTACGTCGTGGACACGCACTGGCACAACGACCACGTCCAGGGCAATCAGGCCTACATCGCCGCCTTTGGCCCCGCCGTCGAATACCTTGCCCAGCACAACACCCGCGAGGACATGATCAAGAAAGCCGTCCCCAGCGTGCAGGACTCGCTGACCAAGGATGTCCCGGACGCGATCGCCCGCCTTGCGAAGATACTGTCTGACGGCAAGGACGCCCAGGGCAACGCGCTCACGCCGGAGCGCCGCGGCCAGGTGGAGCAGCAGCTTGCCTCGCAGAAGGCCTACCTCGAGGAACTGAAGCAAATTCAGATTACCCTGCCGACGATGACCTTCGAGCGCAGCCTGGTGCTGCACAAGCCCGCCCGCACGATCTACATCTATTATTTGGGCAAGGGCCACACCCGCGGCGACGTGGTGGTGTACCTGCCGAAGGAAAAGGTCCTGATCAGCGGCGACCTGCTCACCAACGGCATCCCCTTCATGCGCGACGCCTACCCGGTCGAGTGGGTCGAAACGCTGGAGTCGCTCCAGAAGCTCGATTGGGAAACCGCCGTTTGCGGCCACGGACCGGTGCAAAAGGGCAAGGACCAGCTGGGGAGGCTCATTGCTTATATGAAGGACATGGTCGCCGCGGTGAAAGACGCCGTGGCCAAGGGCATGACGCTCGACGACGCCAAGAAGTCCATCGACCTCAGCAAGCACGCCGCCAGCTTCCCGGTCTACACGACGCCCCAGGCGTTCCAACAGACGTCGAATTCAGCCATCGAACGCACCTGGGCCGAGGTGACGGGCAAGATCACCGACTAGAGGTATCCGGCGCGGCCCAAAACAAGAACGGCTCCCGAACTCCCGGGAGCCGTCTTCATAAGGGAAGCTGGATGAAAGTCTCTTAGTGTTGGCAGCGCGTGTACAGCACCGTCAGGATCATCAAATCGGAATTCGTGAAGAGCCACTTCTCGGCCTGCTCACCGGCGGCTTCGGCCGCGCGCGCCAGGAAACCCAGATGCTTGCTGCGCGCCAGGGTGTGCAGGTGGTCCAGGCAAATGCCCGTCAGCCGGGAGACTTCGTCTTCGGTAAAGAGCTTCTGGCTTGACTTAATCTTGACCACGCTGCTCTCTCCTATTTCTTTTGATGCTTCCGCCATGCTACGGGCTGCCCCAAAGTCTCTGCAATAGTCTTTCCGTTACATGTTCCCAGGACTTTATGGCTAGTACGAAAGGGGAAGGCCAGAAGTTTGAGGAGGTTGTGCGCCGGAGGCGCGCATCCAGCCTTGGAGCGGACGCATGGGCGAACGTTTCCAGTGGGAAAAACTTTGCCTATTTCCGAAAGATTTCTACGATTTCGCGGATCTGTTTTGTGTGTCGCACTTCGTGGTGCGCGATGACGCGGAACCAATCGTAGAGGTTCAGGCTGCCGAAGAACGGATGCGGCCAGCGATACGCGCTCAAGTCACGCGCGCGGGTCTCTTCGAGCAGCCGAACCGTGTTCCGCCGCGCTTCCGCGAGCCGCCCGAGCATGTCGTCCCGCTCTCCAACCAGCGTGGAGTCGAGCGGGATGGGCGTCTTCCTCCGGACCACGCGCCACTCCGCCAACCGCACGGGGATGTGAAACCGCTTCCAGAGCGGAACGAGTTTCGGAGACTTGTCTACGAGCTGCGTGGCGCGCTCGATAATCGTCTGCTCGACCATGGTGAGGTGAGCGACCACCTCGGCCGCGGACCACGCGCCCGGCTGCGGCGGCTTGCGCCAGGCTTCGACGGGGAGAGCGCTTACAACCGACACGAAACCGGCCTGGGCCCGGTTCAGCCGCGCAAGGATGGGCGCAATATCAGGCATGGAGCGGCCCTCAGATGGCAAAACCGCCGGCCTTTTCGAAGGCGCGAGCAAGTTGCAGGACGCGTGCTTCGCCAAACGCCGGCCCGAAGATCTGCAAACCCACGGGCAGGCCCTGCGGCGTCTTCCCGCAAGGCACGGAGATGCCCGGCACGCCCGCGAGCGACCCGGTGACGGTATAGATGTCCGCCAAATACATTTGCAGGGGGTCGGCGGTGCGCTCGCCCAGGCGGAAGGCCGGCACCGGCGAAGTGGGCGTCACAATGGCGTCCACCTGCTGGAACGCCTGCTGGAAATCCCGGGCGATCAGCGTGCGTACCTTCTGCCCCTTCAGGTAGTACGCCTCGTAGTAGCCGGCCGAAAGCGCGTAGGTGCCCAGCATGATCCGGCGCTTCACCTCGGCGCCGAAGCCGCGGCCGCGGGTCTTGCGGTACATGTCCAGCAGCGTCTCGCCCGGCACGCGCAGGCCGTAGCGCACGCCATCGTAGCGCGCCAGGTTGGAGCTGGCTTCGGCCGTGGCGATGATGTAGTAGGTGGCGATGGCGTAGTCGGTGTGCGGCATGCGTAGCTCGGTGGCCCGGCAGCCCAGGCTCTCGAGCAGCTTGATCCCTGCCTCCACCTTCTGCCGCACGGCCGGGTCCATGCCCTCGCCGAAATACTCTCGCGGGATGCCGATGCGAAGCCCCTTCACCGGCGCGTCCAGGCCGCCAGCATAGTCCGCAACCGGAATAGCCGCCGAGGTCGAGTCGTTCGAATCGCGCCCGGCAATCACGGCCATCACCGCCGCTGTGTCGCGGACGGTCGTGGCGAAAGGGCCAATGCGGTCGAGCGAGGACGCAAACGCAATCAGCCCGTACCGTGAAACACGCCCGTAGGTCGGCATCATCGCCGGGATGCCGCAAAGCGCGCCCGGCTGGCGGATCGAGCCGCCCGTATCGGTTCCGAGCGCCGCCACAGCCAGACCCGCCGCCACGGCTGCCGCCGAGCCGCCGCTCGAGCCGCCCGGCACGCGGTCGGGCGCAACGGGATTTCGCACGGGGCCATAGGCCGAGTTCTCGGTCGAGCTGCCCATGGCGAACTCGTCGCAGTTCGTCTTGCCCAGAAGGACGGCGCCCGCACGCTCCAGCCGCTCGACGGCCGTGGCGTCGTAGGGCGGCACATAGTTCTCGAGGATGCGCGAGCCGCAGGTGCTGCGCACACCGCGCGTGCTGATCGTGTCCTTGATGGCCATGGGCACGCCCGCCAGCGGCGGCAACGGCTTGCCGCCCGCGACCAGCGCGTCCACGCGGTCGGCCTGAGCGTAAGCGCGCTCAGGCGAAAGGGCCAGAAACGCGTTCAGATGAGGATTCTGCTTCTCAATGCGGGAGTAGAACTCGGCCGTCAGCTCGCGGGCAGAGACTTTCTTCGCCGCAAGCGCAGCGCGGATGGACTCCGCCGTCCAGTGGTTACCAGCAGCCTTCGGGCTCACCGGCCCACCACCTTGGGCACGCGGAAGTAGGGCGGGCTCGGGTCCGGTGCGCCTGCGAGGACGTCTTTCGCCACGTTGCAGGCGATTTCCTTGTCTTCCCGCAGCGCGGGATTCCCCGCCGAAGCCTCCGTCGAAAGCACCTGGGCCATCGGCTCCACGTTCGCCGTGTCCAGCTCGTTGAGCTTTTCGATGTAGGTGAGGATTTCGTCGAGCTGCCCGCGGATGGTCTCGGTCTCTTCGGGCGACAGTTCGAGATGCGCCAGCTCGGCCACCCGCACCACATCATCTCTCGAAATTTTCACTTGGCATCCCTGTGATGAACGCTGCCCTGCGATGGAGAGACGATTCGACTCTTAATATCCCTGAGCAGTTTTTCATTTGCGAACAACAGCACATCCACCCTTCCATTCAGTTCGGCCCACCCGACGCTCCAGCCCTCATCGCAGGCAATTCGGTTCATTCCAAGTGACATTCCATAACCGCGCTTCTCGCAAGTTTTCTCAATCTCCTCGACCGTGCTGCCAACGTGAAGTCCATCAATTGCAAAAGAGTGCGTGACCCAAGAAAAAGGCTTCCTCACGGCGAGCGCAACCGGAGTTGCGGTCGATGGAATTTCCTGGCCGAACGGAGTGCCGAAAGAAGCCGAAATTGCACAGCTTGTATCGGCACAAGCCCACCCCAGCATGGTCGTACTATGTGCTCCGGATTGTCTGAGTGCCGGCTGGTGGAGCTTCTCTTCCAAGATGGCCAAGTTCAGGTCAGCCGTATTGAGATCCACATCGCCCAAGGAATCGATGGCCTCTTTCTGAGCAGTTAGTTCGGCGATCATCGCCTCGGCAGATTTGCGGGCCTTAGCTCTCTCTTTGCGCATCTCGAGCCAAGAATACCCGATCACAAGAAGCGCCACTAGGAGAACTGACGCTAGGTAAATGAAGATTCTTTTCAGCATAACTGGCTCCCATTAATGAGCCTATCGAGAAGTACCAGGGACTTCAGCGGTCTTGGGGGGGTATTTGGTGGCGATGTAGTCGTCCACAAGCGCCTGGAACGCGACAGCGAGTTCGTCGTAGGTGCCTTCGAGCGTGGTGAACTTCTGCCCGTCAATATACACCGGGCAACGCGGCGCTTCGCCGGTGCCGGGCAGGCTGATGCCGATGTTCGCGGCCTTCGATTCGCCGGGGCCGTTGACGATGCAGCCCATCACGGCCACGGTCATCGTCTCGACGCCCTCGTACTCCCTCTTCCACTCGGGCATTTTGTCGCGCACGTAACCCTGAATACTCTCGGCCAACTCCTGGAACGTCGTGCTGGTGGTGCGCCCGCAGCCGGGGCACGCGGTAATGCTCGGCGCAAACGAGCGCAGCCCGAGGGCCTGGAGCAGCTCGCACGCGGCATGAACTTCTTCGCGGCGGTCGCCGCCGGGCCGCGGCGTCAGCGAGACGCGGATGGTGTCGCCAATTCCGTCGTGCAGCAGGATGCCCATCGCCGCCGCCGACCACACCGAGCCTTTGACGCCCATGCCCGCCTCGGTCAGGCCGAGGTGCAGCGGCTGCTCGGTCTGCCGCGCCAGGTTGCGGTACACCTGAATGAGGTTGAGCGGCCGCGAGACTTTGCAGGAGATGATGATCTGGTCTTTGCGCAGACCGCACTTCAGCGCGAGCTCCGTGGACTCGACCGCTGAAATCACCATGCACTCGTTGATGATCTCTTCGGAGGCGAGCCCCAGGTCGCGGTCGGTGTTTTCCTGCATCTTGCGCGTGACGAGCTCCTGGTTCAGCGAGCCGCCGTTGACGCCGATGCGCACGGGCCTGCCGTTGTCGCGCGCGACCTTGCAGATGGTGGCGAACTGCTCGTCGCGCCGCTGCCCCGCGCCGACGTTGCCGGGATTGATGCGGTATTTATCGAGCGCGCGGGCGCAATCTGGATACTTCGTCAGCAGAACGTGGCCGTTATAGTGGAAGTCGCCGATCAGCGGCGCATCGCAGCCGGCATCGAGCATGCGCTTCTTGATTTCCGCCACGGCCGCGGCCGCTTCGGGCACGTTCACCGTGATGCGGACCATCTCCGAGCCCGCCTGCGCAAGTTCGAGGCATTGCTTCGCGGTAGCCGCCACGTCGGCGGTGTCCGTGTTGGTCATGGACTGCACGACGATGGGCGCGCCGCCACCCACCTGCACCTTGCCCACCTTCACGCTGTGGGTCTTGTGCCGCGCGGCGCGGGCAGCGTTTTGTTCAGCCATGCGAACGAGCATCGGTCCGTTTCCCTATGGATTGTGCAGAACCGCTATTTTAGCGCGTTTTGCGTTTTGGAGTAAGGCGGGGTGCGTGACTTTAGTCCCTGAGGCCGCCGGGAAATCCCCGGCCTGTGCGTCCTACTTCTGGCCCAGGCCGAGCTGGCCGGCGACGCCGCGCATGGCTTCGATGCAGAAGCTGATGTGCTCCTCGAGCGGGATGCCCAGCTCTTCGGCGCCTTTGCGGACGTCTTCGCGGTTCACGCCGCGCGCGAAGGCTTTGTCCTTCAGCCGCTTCTTCACCGAAGCGGTTTCCAGGTCCAGGACGCTCTTGCTCGGCCGCACCAGCGCGCAGGCCGTAAGGAAGCCCGCCAGCTCGTCGCACGCGAACAGCGTGTGTTCGAGCGGCGACTCCCGCGCCACGCCGCTGTAGTCGGCGTGCGAAAGGATCGCGCGGATCATCTCTTCCGGGTAGCCGCGCTCGCGGAGAATCTTCGAGCCTTCGTAGGGATGCTCCTCGGTGGGATGATGCGCGTCGTTGGGCCAGCGCTCGTAATCGAAGTCGTGCAGCAGCGCGGTGACGCCCCAGAGCTCTTCGTCGGCGCCGGATTTTCGCGCGTACGCGCGCACGCAGGCCTCGACGGCCAGCGCGTGCTTGCGCAGATTCTCCGATTGCGTGTATTCGCAAAGCAAAGTCCAGGCTTCTTCGCGCGTCGGCATCGCAGACCTCGGCTTCGAGAGGATCGAATGCTTCGGCCGCCGCGGCAAAGCATGGAAATTGCCGGCGCCGCGCGGCCCAGCCAACGAGTATAAGCAATTCGCCGTCTCCGGGCAGCCGGACTTAGCCGAAAGTAAAAAAATTGCTTGACATGGGGTTGGCGAATCCGCAGAATGTCCCACGCGCCAGCTTTCTGCCTTCCCCCTTTTGAAGTTCCTCTCGTCCGCATGCCGGAATTGTGTGTGAAGGAGATCCGGTGTCGGAAAACAACGGGACCCACAAGGCCCACATGGAATCGGAACGCGAAGTCATCCGCTGCAAGGTTTGCGGACTCGTGCAGTATCGCACGCGCACGGACACCTGCCGCCGCTGCCTGCGCCTGCTCCCGGCCCGGGTGGAATTTCTCATTCCACCTCCGGCGCCGCAGGAGCTCCCCGGCGACGACCGGCAGTTGTTTGAGAAGTGGCCCAACCGCGAAACGGTGGAGAACATCGGCCAACGGATTCGCCAATTGCGCGAATCCCGCGCCATGACGCAGAGCCAGCTCCAGGCGCGCTCGCGCGTCTCGCGTTCCTACCTCTCGCGCATCGAAAGCGGCCAGATGACGCCCAGCCTCGGCACACTCGAAAAAATCTCCGAAGCGCTCGGCGTCGGCCTGAACCGCTTCTTCGTGCCTGAATCGAACGGCGAGGCCCTTCTCGAGGATCCGTTCATCCAGGGACTGCGGCCCTTCCTGCGGCAGTTGGACTGGGAACAGTGGCAGTCCATCCTGAAGCGCCTGCAGGCGATCAGCGACCACGTCGGCGACAGCAGCGTACTCCTGCGGCCGATTTCGCAGCCGGCGCGGATGACGCAGCCGGTGCGACGCCCGGGCCATGTAGCCCTGGCGGGTCGCCACTAGGAAGGTTGCGGGATTCAAACGGCGGCCCGGCTTCCCCTCGCGGGAGGTCGCGCCGCCTTTTCTGTGTGCGGATTCCGGAGTAAAAAGCCTGCGGGATTACTGCGTTTCGCGCTTCCCGATGCGGACGAGCGCGATCTCGACGGTTGAACCCCTCTTTTTCAACGCCACCACGCGCACGTTGTCGTCCTGGTCGGAAACGTAGGCGATGTCATCCCGCTCGACCGTGAACGCCCGGACGCGGCCCCGGTCGCGCTTGGGGCCCGGGCCTTCGCGCTCAAATTCATTGCCCAGGCGCTGGCGATACCAGGCGTCCACTTTCTCGACGGAGTCGGACGTTGCGTACTTGGCCGCGTGCACGCCGAAGCGTTGCTCTTCCTTCTCTGCGGTGCTCAGCTCCACCGACGCGCCGGAATCGGCCAGCGTAGCTCCGGGATAAATGGGCAGGCCAGTTTCTTCTGCGCCGCGGTTTACCTTGAGCGCACCCGCCGGCGTTTGGATCTCCACCGCCTGGCCTTTCTCGCTCACGCGGACATCGCGGACGAAGTAGCTGGCAATGAAGATTCCGCCGGCGGTCATGCCGAGCAGTGCAACGGCGGCGATCCCGAAAACCCAGAGCAACGTGTTGCTTTTCTGCGGCGGGGGCGTCGGCGTGGGAGCAGTGGACATGAGCTGTGCCTCCGAGCGGGATAATCGTGCCGGACACCGGGACAAAGGCGTCCAGGCAAACGGGTCTGCCTATAGATACGCAGGGAAAGGCCGGCAGGTTTCCACCAGACTACGCGAAGCGCACCTTGACGTCGGGGCGCTTGTCGAGGTGCACGGTGTCAATGAAGCGCACCTGCCGCTGGTCGAGCGTCATCACCAGCGAGTGCGTGCGGATGCCTTCGCCAAAGAAGCGCACGCCGCGCAGCAGGTTGCCGTCGGTGACGCCCGTGCACGCAAAGATGATTTTCTTGCCGGGCGCGAGGTCTTCGGTGTCGTAGATGCGCTTGGGGTCCTTGACGCCCATCTTGGCCAGGCGTTCCTCGTGCTCGGGCTTCGAGACTACGAGGCGCGCGAGGATCTGGCCGTTCAGGCAGCGCAACGCCGCCGCGGTCAGCACGCCCTCCGGCGCGCCGCCCGTGCCCATCACCGCGTGGACGCCCGCGCCGACGACCGCGGCCGAGATGCCCGCGGAGAGGTCGCCATCGCCAATCAGGCGAATGCGCGCGCCCGCCGCGCGGATATCTTCGATCAGCTTTTCGTGCCGCGGGCGGTCGAGCACGATCACGACGAGGTCTTTGATGTCGCGGTCCAGGCGCTTGGCGATAGCGCGCAGGTTTTCAATCACCGGCGCGTCCAATTCCACCGCGCCTTTGCAGCTCGGCCCCACGACGATCTTTTCCATGTACAGGTCGGGCGCATGGAGCAGGCCGCCCTTCTCGCTGGCGGCGAGCACGGCGATGGCGTTCGGCGAACCCGTGGCGCAGAGGTTCGTGCCCTCGAGCGGGTCCACGGCAATATCCACGGCCGGATAGTGCGCGTTTTTCTCATGCTGCGCGGCGCCGACCTTTTCGCCGATATAAAGCATCGGCGCCTCGTCGCGCTCGCCCTCGCCGATCACGATCGTGCCGTCCATCGGCACTTTGTCCATCACGCGGCGCATAGCCTCGACCGCAACGTCGTCGGCCTTGTGGCGGTCGCCCAGACCCATCGTGCGGGCGGCGGCGACGGCCGCCTGCTCCACCACGCGCAGAAATTCGAGGCTCAGTTGGACTTCCATGCTCGCTCCTGTCTCGTGCGGCTGCGGACACCTGCTTCGGCGGAAAGCCGCCCTATCATAAACAATTCGCCGCGAGCCACCAAGCCGCGTCAATCGCGCGGCAGCGGCTGAATCACCGCGTTCGTGAGGAAGGGGTCGGAGAACTCGGTGCGGTCTCCCGCCTTCTTGCCCGCCACCGGCATCAGCCGCGCCGTAAGCGGCTTGCGCAGCTTATGGGCGAGGCTGGCCACGTCGCCGATGATGCGCGCGAGTTGCGCTTCGGTGATATCGCCCGGCAGCGGCACCGTGTCGAGCCCCGTGCCGCACACCGCCGAATACGCCAGCAGCGCGTCGAGCGTCAACCGGCCCTCGCTCCAGCGCTGCGCCAGGCGCTCGTCTTCGAGCACGGGCAGCATCACGCCGTTGTAGCCCACGCGGTCCACGTGCAGCTCGCGCAGGACCCCGGTGATCAGCGCCGTGGCCGAAAGCGTGCCCGACGAGCCAAAGGGCGCGCCGGTGAGCTTTTCGATCGCGGCACCGATCGAGACGTCCTTGAGCGGCGCGGTGGAACAGTCCACGCCCATGAACGTCCAGCCGGTGGCCTCGGCAATCCGCTTGCTGACGTCCGCGATCGCCAGGGCGTGGACGGTCATCTCCTTTTCGAATGACCTTCGCGCTTTGTCGAAGTCTCCTCGCGATGAACGGAAAGCTTCATCCACAACGCTCGCGCCCTGGACCGCGACCGCGAATTGCTGGCCTCTGCCGAGGTGGTACGACGCGGGATAAAACGGCGTGTAAGGCTCCACCATCGCCGCCGCCGCAAATCCGAAATTGCCCTGGCTGTGCGGCGTGCGCTCCTCCAAGTATTTCATGATGCGCGCGGCGGCACGCACCGCGCTCCAGTGCACGCCGTCTTCAGCCGCGACGATGATGCTGCCGTCGAGGCCGGGATGTTGGGCCAGGATTTCCGCATAAAGGTCCGTCAGGCGCGAATCATCTTCGTCGCGGAACAGAACGGGGCCGATGGCCGAGAGGAATCCTTCCTTCTTGGCCAGCGCTTCATACTCCGCGTAGAAGGCCAGCACCTGCTCGCGGGGCATCTCCTTGGCTATCACCGAAAACGGCTGCGGCGTGATCCGCAGCGTCTGCACTTCGTAGCCCGCCTTTTCGAACGCGGCTTTCGCCCGGCGCAGCACCACGAGCGTCTGAGCAATCTGCGCCTTGTAATTCGCAGGCTCCAGGCGCACGAACGCCGTGATCGCGCGCACCTTCGGCTTCTCGGCCGCCTGAGCCGGCGCCCCGCAGAACAACAGGCCAGTCAGAAACAGGAGGCAGGCCCGGCGACACAATTGGCGCATGGTGTTCCTCCGCAGAACTTAGAGTGCGAACCCGGACATTCGTTCAGACGTACGCGGGAATTCCCGTGATGCGCTCGCCGATGACGAGCTTGTGGATGTCGTGCGTGCCCTCGTAGGTGTACACGGACTCGAGGTTGTTCATGTGGCGCATGATGCAGTAGTCGTCCACGATGCCGTTTGCGCCCAGGATGTCGCGCGCCTTCCGCGCCGTTTCGAGCGCCATCCACACGTTGTTCATTTTCAGCATGGAGACGTGCGTGTGGTGGTGGCGGCGCTGGTCCTTCAGCCGGCCCACGTGCAGCGCCAGCAACTGCGCCTTGGTGATCTCGGTGATCATCCAAACGAGTTTGTCCTGCACGAGCTGGTGCGACGCGATGGGCTTGTTGGCAAACTGCTTGCGCGTTTTCGCGTATTGCAGCGCGGTGTCGTAACACGCCATCGCCGCGCCGATCGCGCCCCAGCCGATGCCGTAGCGCGCCTGCGTCAGACAGCCCAGCGGGCCCTTCAGGCCCTCCACCTTCGGCAGTAGGTTTTCCGCGGGAATCTCGCAGTCGGTCATGACCAGGCCCGACGTGACCGAAGCGCGCAGCGACCATTTGCCGTGCACGTCCCACGCCTTGAAGCCTTTCGTGCCCTTCTCCACCAGGAAGCCGCGCACCACGTCGTCTTCTGTTTTCGCCCAAACCACCGAGACATCGGCAAGCGAGCCGTTCGTGATCCACATTTTTTCGCCGTTCAGGACGTAGCGGTCGCCGCGGCGCACCGCGCGCGTCAGCATCCCGCCGGGGTTGGAGCCGAATTGCGGCTCGGTGAGCCCGAAGCAGCCGATGGCTTTGCCCGATTGCAGCCGTGGCAGCCATTTTTCTCTTTGCGCGTCGCTGCCATAGGCGTGGATGGGGTACATCACGAGCGCCGACTGCACGGAAACAAAGCTGCGCAGGCCGGAGTCGCCGCGCTCAAGCTCCTGCATCACCAGGCCATAAGCCACGTTGGACATTTCCGCGCAGCCGTAGCCCGTGAGGTTCGCGCCAAAGAAGCCCATTTCGCTAAGCTGCGGCAGCAGGTGCATCGGGAACGTCGCTTCGCGGTTGTGTTTCTCGATGATGGGCAGCACCTGCTCATCTACGAACTGCCGGGCCGTCTGCCGGACGAGGCGCTCCTCGTCGTTCAGCAGCGAGTCAAACTCGATGAAGTCCACTCCGGGGAAACTGGGCATGTAGACGCTCCTTGGAGAGGCGGGCATTGGCGCGAGGATTGCGACCGCCGCCGAGTTGCTCATTGTAACAGGGCTCTCATTCGCGGGCCACCGCCCGGCCCTCAGCCGTTCCCGCCCAAACACGAGAGTGGATTAGAATCGAGGGGAGGGGCACTATCCGAGAGTGGGCTCTGGCACTGTTCCCTCAAACCGAGTCATGAAGAGCGATCGGCGAAGCATCCTCCACTTGCTTGCCTTGGCGTTGCTCGTATCAGCCTGCCCAGTTGGAGAAGGCCAGGACAAGGCCCCATCGCCCCAGAGGGTGGACCACATCGTGATTTTCAAGTCCAAGCGCACGATGCTGCTGATGAGTGGCAACAAAGTGCTGAAAACGTACAAGGTAGCCTTGGGAGGACAACCGGTTGGAGCCAAGGAACGAGTTGGGGATCACAAGACGCCCGAGGGAGAGTACATAGTTGATGCAAGAAAGTCGCAGAGTCAGTTCCACAGGGCACTGCATATCTCGTATCCGAACGCGGCGGACCGGGAGAGGGCGCGCAAGCTAGGGGTGAGTCCCGGAGGTGAGATAGAAATACACGGCCTCCCTGCCAGATATGCGTGGATCGGCGCGGCGCACCGGCAAATGGACTGGACAGATGGATGCATTGCCGTCACCAACATTGAGATTGAGGAGATTTGGCCGCTTGTTGCCGTCGGCACTCGCGTCGAAATCAAACCGTAGTTGCTGCTCTCCAGAGCTCAAGACAGGCCGACCTGCACAACGTAAGCAATGGCATCGGCAGCGAGTCGTTGACGGAAGCTGGCGCGGATGCGATAATTTTTCGCTAATTTTTGCCCGGTGAAGCGGATTGCGAGCCGGCGTGTTCTGTTTCACCGCAAGACGCCTTGGGGCAAGCCCGCCCAGGCGGGCAAGCAGCCGCGTTCTTCACATAGAGGGTCATGGAAATACTTCACCAGCTCGGCGAGTTGTTCCTGCAATCTGTCCCGACGATTATTATTGTTTTCCTTTTTTACCTCGTCCTGCGCGTCACCTTCTTCAAGCCGCTCGACCGTGTGCTCACCGAGCGCCGCGCGCGCACCGAAGGCGCACGCCGTGCCGCCGAATCGGCGCAGGCCGCCGCGCAAGAGAAGCAGCGCGCGTACAACGATGCCCTGCAGAAGGCCCGCTCAGAGGTTTACGCCGAACAGGAAGCCGCGCGCCGCGCCGTGCTCGATGAGCGCGCCGGCCTGATCCGCACCACCCGCACGCGCTCGGGCGAAACGATCCGCGCCGCCAAGGAAATGCTTGGCGCCGACCTGGCCGCCGCGCGCACCGCGCTCGAAGCCGATGCGCAGTCGCTCGCGGGGGAGATTGCGCGGGCCATCCTCGAGCCTCGCCCTTCCCGCGGACCCGCCGCGAGTGAGGCCCGATGAAACCTCTAAAGCGCCTCTTCCCTGCCGCTCTTTTCCTTATGCTTTTGGCGGCCTGCGCGGCGCCGCTCGCTTTCGGCGCGGAAGCCGAGAAGAACCCCGCGGAAGAGCCTATCGGTGAGGTCTTCAAGTGGCTGAACTTCGCTCTGGTGTTCGGCGCCGCGGGCTATTTCATCGCGAAGAAGGCGCCCGCCGTCTTCCGGAAACGCGCCGAAGCAGTGACGGCTTCGATCACGGAGGCCGCGGCAGCGAAAGCGGAAGCCGAGCGCCAGCTCCGCGAAACGGAAGGGAGGCTGGCGCGCCTGAACGAGGAAATCGCCGGGCTGCGCGCCGCAGCGCAGCGCGAAGCTGCTGCAGAGGCGGAGCGCATCCGCGCTCGCGCCCGCGAGGAAGCCGCGAAGATCGACCGCGCCGCCGAGGCTGAAATCGAAGCGGCGGGGCGCGCCGCGCGCATGGAGTTGAAGACCATTGCCGCGCGGGTGGCGGTTGAGCGCGCCGACGCGCTGATCCGGCAGCGCCTGAACCGCGACGCGCAGTCGCGCCTCTTTCAGAGTTTCCTGGGCGACCTGGCGAGGAGAGCGAATTGAGAGCCCTGGCGCAGCGCTACGCCTCAGCGCTCGTGGACGTGGTCCTCCAGCACGGCACCGCCGAGCAGGTGAAGAAAGAACTGGCCGCGTTCACGGGCCTGCTGGCCGAGTCCGCCGACCTGACTAATTTTCTGGCGAACCCCGTGGTTTCGCGCCCCGATAAGCAGGCCGTCATCGGGAAGCTCATCGCGCGGCTGGGCGGCAGCCAGACGCTGCGCAATTTCCTCTTCGTCGTGGCGGAGAACCGGCGGGCGATGCTGCTGCCGCAGATCCGGCAGGCGTTCGAAGAGCGGCTGAACGCGCGGCTGGGCGTCGCGGAAGCGGACGTCACTTCCGTCGAAGAATTGAGCGCGGAGCAGAAGGCCGAAATGAGCCGCACGCTCGAGCGGCTGACGGGCAAGCGCGTGCAGGCGCGCTACGCGGTGGATCCGGCGCTGATCGGCGGCGCGGTGGTGCGCATCGGCTCGACGATTTACGACGGTTCCGTGCGCGAGCAGCTGAACCGCCTCCGCGCGCGACTCGCTTCGGAATAGGAGCCAGGCATGGCCACGATCAAGGCAGACGAAATCACAAAGATTATCCGGGAGCAGATCGAGAACTTCGAGCAGACCATCGCGGTCGATGAAGTCGGCTCGGTGATCTCGGTGGGCGACGGCATCGCGCGCATCCACGGCCTCGAGCGCGTGATGGCCGGCGAAATGCTCTCCTTCCCGCACAACGTCTTCGGCATCGCGCTGAACCTCGAAGAAGACCAGGTGGGCGCCGTGCTGTTCGGCGAGTACACCGAGATCAAGGAAGGAGACATGGTCAAGCGCACGAACACGATCATGTCCGTGCCCGTGGGCGAGGCTCTGGTGGGCCGCGTGGTAGACCCCCTGGGCCAGCCGCTCGACGGCAAAGGGCCTATCACCGGCAAACAGCGCAGCCCGATCGAGCGCCTGGCGCCGGGCGTGGTGGCGCGACAGCCGGTGCGCGAGCCGCTCCAAACCGGAATCAAGGCCATCGACTCGATGATTCCCATCGGCCGCGGCCAGCGCGAGCTGATCATCGGCGACCGCCAGACCGGCAAGACCGCCATCATCCTGGACACCATCCTGAACCAGAAGGGCGGCGACATGATTTGCATCTACTGCGCGATCGGGCAGAAGCGCTCGACGATCGCGCAGGTGGTGAAGGTGCTGACCGACGCCGGCGCGATGGACTACACGATCGTCGTGGCCGCGTCGGCCAGCGAGCCCGCCACCATGCAGTACATCGCGCCTTACGCCGCGTGCGCCATGGGCGAATACTTCCGCGATTCGAAGCGCCACGCCGTGTGCTTCTACGACGACCTCTCGAAACACGCGCAGGCCTACCGCGAGATTTCCCTGCTGCTGCGCCGACCGCCGGGGCGCGAGGCGTTCCCCGGCGACGTTTTCTACCTGCACTCGCGCCTGCTGGAGCGCGCCGCGAAGCTGAACGACGCCAACGGCTCGGGCTCGCTCACCGCGCTGCCGGTGATCGAAACGCAGGCCGGCGACGTCTCCGCGTACATTCCGACCAACGTCATCTCCATCACCGACGGGCAGATCTACCTCGAAGCCGACCTATTCAACGGCGGCATCCGCCCGGCCATCAACGTCGGCCTTTCGGTGAGCCGCGTGGGCGGCAACGCGCAGGTCAAGGCCATGCGCCAGGTGGCTGGCTCGCTGCGGCTTGACCTCGCGCAGTACCGCGACCTCGCCGCGTTCGCGCAGTTCGGCTCCGAGCTCGATAAGGCCACACAGGCACAGCTCGCGCGCGGCCAGCGTCTGACGGAAATTCTGAAACAGGACCAGTTCGTGCCGCTGCCCGTGGAAAAACAGGTCGTGATCATCTTCGCCGGCACGGGCGGCTACCTGGACGACGTCGAAGTGGCCGATTGCGGGCGCTTCGAAAGCGAACTGCTCGAATTCCTGGACACGAACTATGGCGGATTGCTGAAGAAAGTGGCCGAGAAGAAAGCTCTGGACGATGCGCTGCGAGCCGAGATTACCAGCGCGCTGAAGACCTTCAAAGAGCGCTTCCAGGCCAGCGCGGCGCGCGCCTCTGCGGCCAGCTAAGGGAGCCGAATCCTGATCCATGCCGACACTGCTTGAATTCCGGCGGCGCATCCGCTCGGTGAAGAACACGCAACAGATCACCCGGGCGATGAAGTTCGTCGCGGCGGCGCGGCTGCGCCGGGCGCAGGAGAAGGCCCTGGCCGCGCGGCCCTACGCGCGGGAGGTCGTGCGCCTCTTGCATTCGGCAATGGCGCGCGTAGAGAACCCGACGCACCCGCTGATGGCGCGCCGTCCGGAAGAGAAACTCCTCGTGCTGGTCCTGAGCGGCGACCGCGGGCTTTGCGGCGCGTTCAATACCAACGTGCTGCGCCGCGCGCAGCAGTTCTTCCGCGAGCACCGCGCGAATTCGCTCGAGCTGATCCCCATCGGCAAGAAGGGCCGCGACGCGCTCCGCAAGCAGAACCGGAAGCTGGCGGCGGAATACTTCAACCTGATGACGCGCGTGGAATTCCCCAAAGCCAAGGAAATCGCCGGGCAGGTGATCCGGCGCTACGCCGACGCCGAAGTGGACGCGGTCTACGTGATCTACAACGAGTTCAAGAGCGTGCTCACGCAGAAGCTGACGGTGGAAAAGCTGCTGCCGCTCGAACCGGACATCCTCGAACCGCCGAAGGCGCCGCCGGCCGGCAACCCGGTGGACTACATCTACGAACAGCCAGCCGAGGAGCTCTTCGCGCGGCTGCTGCCGTTGTATGTGGAGACTCAGGTCTTCCGCGCGATGCTCGAATCCTCGGCCGCCGAGCTCGCGGCGCGCATGACCGCAATGGATTCGGCAACGAACAACGCCATCGAGCTGATCGACCAACTCACACTGTACATGAACAAGATTCGCCAGGCCGCCATCACCAAGGAAATCCTCGAGGTGGTGAGCGGAGCAGCTTCCACAGCATAGGAGACGCAATGGCGCAGGAGAAAGCAAAGTCGGGCAACAACGTCGGGCAGGTGGTGCAGGTGATCGGGCCGGTGCTGGACTTACAATTCGAGGCCGCCAACCTGCCGAAGATCTACAACGCCGTGCGCATCACCAGCGAAGGTTTCAACGTGCCCGAACCGCTTGACATCATTGCCGAGGTGCAGCAGCACCTGGGCGAGAGCCGCGTGCGCACGGTTGCCATGAAGCCGACGGAAGGCGTGGTGCGCGGCATGAAGGCCTATGACACCGGCCAGCCGATCACGGTGCCGGTGGGCCGCGGCGCGCTGGGCCGCGTGATGAACGTGCTCGGCGAGCCGGTGGACAACCTCGGCCCGATCAAGGCTACCGAGTTCTACCCGATTCACCGCCCGGCGCCCTCGCTTGAAGACCAGTCTACGCAACTCGAGATGTTCGAAACGGGCATCAAGGTCGTGGACCTGATGGAGCCCTACCTGAAGGGCGGCAAGATCGGCCTGTTCGGCGGCGCCGGCGTGGGGAAGACGGTCATCATCCAGGAGTTGATCCACAACGTCGCCTTGAAGCATGGTGGCGTCTCCGTGTTTTCCGGAGTGGGCGAGCGCACGCGCGAAGGCAACGACCTGTGGCTCGAGATGCAGGAATCGGGCGTGGTCGTGCCGGGCAATTCCGAGAAATCGCGAGCCGCCCTGATCTACGGCCAGATGACCGAGCCCCCCGGGGCGCGCTTGCGCGTCGGCCTGACGGGCCTGACCGTCGCCGAGTATTTTCGCGACGTCGAACATCTCGACGTGCTGCTCTTTATCGACAATATCTTCCGCTTTGTGCAGGCGGGCTCGGAAGTGTCGGCGCTGCTGGGCCGCATGCCTTCGGCGGTGGGTTACCAGCCGAACCTGAATACCGAAATCGGCGAATTGCAGGAGCGCATCACATCCACCAAGCACGGTTCGATCACGTCCGTGCAGGCGATTTTCGTGCCCGCCGACGATTACACCGACCCCGCGCCGGCGGCGACGTTCACGCACCTGGACGCCACGACGAACCTGAGCCGGCAGATTGTCGAGCGCGGCATCTACCCGGCGGTGGACCCGCTGGCGAGCTATTCGCGCATCCTGGACCCGCGCATCGTCGGGCACGAACACTACACGGTGGCGCGCGCCGTGAAGTCCGTTTTGCAGCGCTACAAGGACCTGCAGGACATCATCGCCATCCTGGGCATCGAAGAGCTCTCCGACGAAGACAAGCTGACGGTGGCGCGCGCGCGCAAGATCGAGAGATTCCTCTCGCAGCCGTTCTTCGTGGCGCACCAGTTCACGGGCCTCGAAGGCAAATACGTGAAGATCGAAGATACCGTGCGCGGCTTCAAGGAAATCGCCGAGGGCAAGCACGACGAGGTGCCGGAGCAGGCGTTCATGTTGGTGGGCACGATCGAAGAGGCGCTCGAGAAGGCCGCGAGCATGGCCGCCGTCGCTTAGGGAAGGAGCCGTTCGAAGGACTCACGCATGCTGCCCGACGCTATCCTGCTCGAAGTCGTGACGCCCGAGCGGCAACTGATTTCGGAGACCGTAGGCGAGGTCCAATTGCCCGGGCGCGACGGCTATCTGGGCATCCTGCCCGGCCACGCGCCGCTGCTGACCGAGCTCGGCATCGGCGTGCTGAGCTGTCGCACTGCCGGTGAGACGCATTACGCCATTGTGATCCGTGGCTTCGCCGAAGTGCTCGCCGACCGCGTCATCGTTCTCGCGGAAGTGGCCGAGCGCGCCGAGGAGATTGACGCCGACCGCGCACGCGCCGCACTCGAGCGCGCCGAGAAGCGCCTGGCCAAGCCCGATCCGGAGACGGACTGGCAACGCTCCGCGTTTGCGCTCGAGCGCGCGCTGATCCGGCTCCAGGTGGCCGCCAAGGGCGGTGTCGTTGCCGCGCAACTCGACCGCCACCCCAGCCCGTAACTGCCCGGCAGCTGCCGCAGAAACCCCTAAGCGAGTCCCACGCCGCGGGTCATTACTCCGGCCACTTTCAACGCAGAATCCAGCAAGACAAGATCCGCGTCGGCGCCCGGAGCGAGAACACCCTTGCGGCCCTCCAGGCCCAGCAGGCGCGCGGGATTCAGCGTGGCCATGCGCACGGCGTCGGCCAGCGGCACGCCGAGCGCGACGATATTCCCGATGGCGCGATCGAGAGTTAGTGTGCTGCCCGCGAGCCTTCCTTCCGCGTTGCGACAGACTCCCCCAGAAACAATCACCTCAAATGTGCCAAGGGGATACTTCCCGTCGGGCATGCCCGTCGCGGCAGTGCCGTCACTCACGAGCAAAACACGCTCAGCGCCCTTGGCTCTGAGCAGCAGCTTCATCGCCGGGGCGTCCACGTGGACGTTGTCGGCGATGAGCTCGGCCGTAACGCCGGCGGACGTCAGCACGGCGCCGAGCACGCCGGTTTCACGGTGCGAAAACGGCCGCATGGCGTTGAACACGTGCACGGCGTGGCATGCGCCGCGCTCGATGGCGGCGCAAGCTTCCGCGTAAGTCGCGTCGGTGTGCCCCATGGCAACCACCAGACCCGCGCGGCGGGCGGCGTCCACCAGCGCAAGCGCGCCCGGCAATTCCGGCGCGAGCGTGAGGATCTTCCCGGTTCCCGCAGCTGCCTGAAGATAGCGTTCAAAAGACGCCACGGCCGGCGCGGCGATCCAGTCCGGCGGATGCACGCCGCGGCGCACGCGGCTGATGAAGGGGCCCTCGAAATGAATTCCAGCGACCTCGGCGCGCGGCTCGCCCTGCGGCGAATTGCCTGCCGAGCGGATGTAGCGCGCGATGCCTTCGGCGCTTCGGCAGATGTGGTCGTCGCTCGCGGTCACCGTCGTGGCCACGAGCGTCGTTGTGCCATGGCGCGCCACCATGGCCGCAACGCCGGCGAGCGCTTCGGGCGAAGCTTCCATGACGTCGTGCCCGCCCGCGCCGTGGATGTGCACGTCCACGAAGCCGGGAACGATCGTCATCCCGCGCGCCGCGTGTTCGCGCGCGCCCCGCGGCAATGAGACCTCGCTGCGGCGCCCCGCAGCGAGGATTTTCCCCTCCTCCACCACTACAGCGGCGTCGAGGATTCCTTCGAGCGGCGTCAGCGCGCGATCAGCCGAAATGACGAGAGCGGGCATCGCGAGCGCACCATCCTACTCGAACCCGCGAAGCGGGCGCCAGAGGGCAGGCACAAGGCGGCAGAAAACAAAAGCGGGCGGGATACAGGGTCCCGCCCGCTGAAAGGTGGAATCGAACGAATGGCTGGGTTAGTACTTGGGTGTTTCTTTTGGCGCTTCTTCCGGAGCCATCTTGATCGACTTGATTTTGATGGTGTCGCCATCGACGGTGCCCTCAACGGTCACATGGTGACCCGCGTGAGCGGCCGCCTGGTCCTGCGGATCGAGCGTATAGACTTTCTTGTCGGTCGGGTTATAGAGCGCGTATTTCGCGCCCATCCCGTCCACGCACTTCTTGGCGCACGCGGCGTGCTTTTCGCTGGTTCCCTTCACGCCACAGTGTGTGTCCGACACCCAACCGGTCCACGAACCTTCCTTGCCCGCCGCCAAAGCCATCCCGGCAGCGACAAGAAGGGCCACAGCACAGATCAACAAACGCTTGCTCATCGGTTATCCCCTCCCGAACGAATCGGCGGAGTCCCTGGCCTTAATTAGGACCCTACTCTTGCATACGGAAGCCCGCGCTGTCCAGATGAAATTGTCGAGCCAGGCGGGCATCTTTCGCGGGCTCAGCTCTGAAAACACAAAGAGGGCTTCCTTTCGGAAGCCCTCTCTGCCTGATTGGGCTGGCAACGGGCAAGCGCGCCCTCGGCAGGTGCGGCTCACCCGGATCGCCAACGCAAGACCTAGTTGCTGGACGCGGCGGCGATCACCTTCGGCACGCTCAGGTAGCCCGTGACCTTATCCTTGGTCACCTGGTTGACCACGAGTTCGAGCGCGGAACGGCTGCCACGCGTGTAGAAGTAAATCGGCTCGTTCGACGAGCGATTCTTCTTCTCGAACAGTGAATCGTCCGCCCAGAGCGCGAGGGTGAACTGGTTCTTCTTGGGGTTCGTGCCGCGCAACTCGGCGGCCACGCTGCCGACCTTCTGGCGGCCGCCCTTGCGGCTCAGAGTGAACTCATAATAGTCGCGCTGGCCCATGCGGCGCAGTTGATCGATCTCATCGTGGTTGCGGGCAATCAACGTGCCTAGTTCCCCGCGCGCCATCTGGAGGTTCTGCTTGGTCGCGTCCACGTCGCCCGAGAGCGCCTTTACGTCGTCATTGCTCGCCTTCGTGGCTAGTTCCGACTTCACGGAACTCTCCATCGCAGCGAGCTGCTTGGCGGACTCTTCGCGGATCTGCTTGGCCTGCGTGCGGGCGCGGGTGATTTCACCCTGCGTCAGCTTCAGGCGGCCGGTCACCACGTTCAGCTCGCCTCGGAGCTGCGCGTTGGTTTCCTCGGTCTGCGCTATGCGGCGGCCGGTGAGGTCTTCGTTCTGCGTGAGCGTCTTGACCTGTGCGGCGAGATCCTGCTGCACGTTCTTGGCGTGCTGCGAAGCGCTCCACCCGACCCCCAAAGCCACAAGTGAAACGGCGGCCAGCACCGCCACCGCGAAACCGATCCAGCGGGGCGTTCCCTGTGCCACCACAAATTCTCGTTCCTCGGTCATGTCTTTCTCCTTTTCCAACTAACCCTTGCGTCTAGGGGGAAGTGCACGCGCCCAACCATACCGGGCATTTGGGCCTGCTGTCTGTATCTTATTGATAGATTGATACTTGAGGAGACTTGCGTGCTGGACTTGGGGGCTCCGCCTTGTACTAGGCACAGCAATCTTTACTCTACGCGTGTCTTTCTGGCGTGGGTGCTGAGACGGCTTGGGAGGGGCCTTAGGCATACCTCTGGGGCGGGTCGGAGAGCTTCAACTGGCAGGTGCAAGCGCGCTCAGGCAACGTGTCTTTTGCGGGAAGAGGAAGGAGCCGGCTGGGAATCTTCGCCAAAGTCGTTGTCTAGTGTGTAGCGGGCCGCGTCGAGGATCATCCGGCAGTCTGAACAGTGGTCCAGATGCCGCCGAACCTCGCGCGCCACGCCGGGAGCGAGTCGCCCGTCCAGGTACTCGCAAATCACTCGAATTGTGACCTTGCAGGTCAGTTCCATGGCCGTAACCTTTGGCTGAGCATTCCTTACTCTGCATCTGATTCGCCAAACCAGCGCCCCGATTTCCCCCGCGATAAACGGTCGCTGCCTCAAAGAGATGCCGGCTTTATCCCATTCTGCCTACGGGTGGGAAGGGCTGATAAATCGGGAATTCTTTACGTACTAGCCCGTCCATTTTGGGCCTGCGCGACGACTCGCAAAGAATCGAAAATGGCGAGTAGAATACGCCGTGCCGTACGAACCCAAACGGGGAGGACTCGCCATGATCTCGCGTCGCCGATTCGTTCAATCGCTCGGAGTGGCCGCCGGAGCAAGCGGATTGCTCCGTGCCGAGAAGGTTCTCGCCGACACCAAGCCGGGCAACGTGCCATCGCTCAAGCCGCCGTTCCGTCTGCCCGTGGAGTGGTACCGCGGCACCGTGAAGCGCCTTCAGCAGATGCTCCAGGAAAAGGGACTCGCGGGCGCCATCGTCTCCGACGTGCTCAACCGCAACTATCTGACCGGCATTTTTCTGACCGAGACCGAGCGGCCGAATTTCCTCTTCGTGCCCGCCAAGGGCGAGCCGGTTGCGTTCATCCCCGGCCTGGACCGCGACATGGCGGCCTCGTGGTGGATCAAGGAATTCGAGTGGTACTTCGACTACCCGCACGCCGGCGCGTACAACCAGGTCGTGTGGAAGGCGGGCCCGCGGCAGGACCTGTTCGTCTGGATGCTCAATGGCCTGAAGAAGCGCGGCTTCCGCAGCGGCAAACTCGGCCTGGACCGCGAGGCCGCACCCTCGCTTGCGAAGAAGTTCAAAGACACGCTGCCCGCCGCGAGCCTCGTGGATATCTCGAAAGATCTGCACTTCATGCGCGAAGTGAAGACGCGCGAGGAGCTGGAGCTCACCCAGAAAGCCATTGATCTGCACGATGCCATGCTGGCCTTCGCTCGCGAATTCATCCTGGCGAACGGCTCGCGCATCACTGATTTCGACGTGCGGCAGGCCGTCGAAGAATTCGGCACGCGCACGCTGATGGCCGCGATGGGCAATGAAATTGACGGCCGCGCGCACCACGGCGTCGGCATCAGCCTGGAGTTTTCCTGCCGCGCCGGAATCGCCACGGCGTATCCGCACCCGAACCAGTTCTTCTTCACGCACATTGCCCGCGGACAGTCGGTGCAGATCTCATCCATGATTCACATCGGCGGCTACGGCGGCGAAGGCTACCGCGCCCTGCACATTGCGCCCATGGACGACCTGCAGAAAAAGATTTGGGACGTGCACACGGAGATGACTCTGAAGCAGGCTGAGCTCTCGAAGGCCGGTGCGCGCTGCCAGAATGTCTGTGAAGCCGTGCTCGCCATTCCTCGCAACGCCGGCCTCGGCAGCTACATCTACCACCGCCCGGCGCACGGTCAGGGCATGGAGGGCCACCAGGCGCCCTATCTCTCGCTGGGCGACGATACGGTGCTCGTGGAGAACATGACGTTCTCAAACGAGCCCGGCCTCTACAACCTCGCCGGCGGCTACGGCTATAACCACTCGAATTGCGTGCTGGTGGGCAAGGACCGCGGCACCATCATGAACAAGACGCCGCTCACGCACGAATTCTGCTGGCTGCGGATTTGATCGGCGACCTGGTTACCGCGTGACGTTCATGTTGCGCAGCACGGCGATGCGGTCGGCGAGCGGCGGGTGCGTGCTGAACAGGCCGCTGAAAACTGCGCCCGCGCTCAGCGGCGCCACGATGAAGAGCGACGCCGTGGCCGGCGAAACGTCCATGGGGATGCGCTTGTTGTAAGCGCCCAACTTTTCGAGCGCCTTCATCAGGCCGTAGGGATGGCCCACCATGCGCGCGCCGGCAGCGTCTGCAGCATATTCGCGCTGGCGTGAGATGCCCAGCTGGATGAGCAGCGCCGCAAGCGGCGCCACAATCAGCATCAGCAAGGCGGCCAGCCCGCCGCCACCGCGGTCATCGTCGCGCGAGCCGCCCCAGCCGCCGAAGATCATCGCAAAGCGGCCCATCTGGGCAATCGCGGTGATCGCGCCGGCGAGCGTTGCGGCAATCGAGGTCGTGAGAATGTCGTAGTTGCGCACGTGCGAAAGCTCGTGCGCGATCACGCCTTCGAGTTCGTCGTCGTCCATCAGCTCAAGCAAGCCTGCGGTAACGGCCACCGACGCGTGGCTTGGATTGCGGCCTGTGGCAAACGCGTTCGGCGCGGGCTGCGGGATCACGTAGAGCTTCGGCATGGGCAGGCCGGCCTTGCCGCACAGCCGCTCGAGCACTTCGTAGAGCCGCGGCGCCTGCTCGCGCGTGACGGGCTGCGCGCCGCTCGTCGCCAGCGCAATCTTGTCGGAGAAGAAATAAGCGAAGCCGTTCATCGCCACGGCCAAGACCAGTCCAATGATCATGCCCTGCGGCCCAGCAATCGCCCGTCCGGCAATCACGAGAACCAGCGTCAGAGCGGTCAGCAACAGCCCGGTCTTCAACGTATTCATGGTTTCCTCGATCTACCTCGATCCGATACCAGTGTAAGTTCCCGCCGCGCCCGCGTCAAATTCAGAGGTTGACGATTCTCTCTTGCCTCCACAGACAATAGAATGGGCAGCGCCCATGAGGCTCACGGAGTTTCAATACGGCTTGCCAGCGGAGCTGATTGCTCAGCGGCCCCTGCCCGAGCGCGATAGCTCCCGGATGCTCCTTCTCGACCGCAGGCTTGGGGGGTGGGAAGACAGCGCATTTCGCAGCTTCGCGGATCTGTTGCGCGGCGACGAGCTGCTGGTGGTCAACAACGCGCGAGTTCTGCCGGCGCGGCTTCTGGGGCGACGGCTGGGAATCGGCGCCGAGGCTCCCGGCGAGCACAGCCGCGTGCGGCGGGAGTTTTTGCGTTCGCCCGTTGAAGTTCTCCTGACGCGGCAACTCGAAGGAGATCTCTGGGAGGCGCTGGTCCGGCCGGGCCGCAAGATTCGCGTGGGCGAGCGGATCGTTTTCGGCGAGGAGGGCGACCTCGAGGCAGAGGTCGTGGGCCGCGGCGACTACGGACTGCGCGAGGTTCGGCTATCGGCGCCCGGCGACTTGATGGCCGCGATTGAGCGCGTTGGCCACGTTCCGCTGCCGCCCTACATTGACCGGCCGGACGAGCTCGCCGACCGCGAGCGCTATCAAACGCTTTTCGCCCGGAAGCCGGGGGCAGTGGCGGCGCCCACGGCGGGCCTGCATTTCACACCCGCGATGCTGGACCGGCTGCGCGGGCGGGCTATCGAAATCTGCGAGATCACGCTCGAGGTGGGGTTGGGAACGTTCCAGCCGATTCACGGGGAGAACGTGGAAGACCACAAGATGCACCGCGAAGCCTATGAGATCCCCGAAGCCACGGCTGCGCGAATTGAAGCGGCCAAATCTGCAGGGCGGCCCATCCTGGGGATTGGCACGACAGTCGTGCGCGCGCTCGAAGATGCCGCGCGGAAGAGTGCCGCTCGCGGCGGCACTCTGCCTGCACCGGGGCGCGCCGAGGCCGACCTCTTCATCTATCCGGGCTACGAATTCCGCGTGGTTGACCAGCTTCTGACGAACTTCCATCTGCCGCAATCGAGCCTGCTGGTGATGGTCTGCGCGTTTGCCGGGCGCGAGCGCGTGCTGGCCGCGTACCGCCACGCCGTCGACGCGCGCTACCGCTTCTACAGCTACGGCGATTGCATGTTGATCCGCTAGGCCGGAGCGGAGACAGAGTGCGGGGACGACCGCGGCGTGAAAAAGACTCGGGGAGGCCGCTTACTGCCCAAGCTCGGCCTCCCCGGGTTGCAGCCCATGGTGGGAATTCTTCTCTTACGGAGTGGACAGCACGAGCACGCGTGAATCGCCCGCGAAGCGGATTTCCTGCACTTCGCCATTGGGGCCGACCTGGATGGAATTCCGCGTTTGCTTCTGGGAACGCTCCTCCCATCGGCCTTCCACCTCGGCGAGGATTTTCTTGCCCTGCTGCACGGTGACCTTGGAGCCATCGACGAGGATGCGGTATTCACCCACGGTCAACTGCGCACTGCCGACCTTGGCCGGCTGCAGGAGGTTGATGTTCTTGCTGACGGGCTTAGCCAGGACGGGAACCGCTAGCGCGGCCACCGCCACCAGCGCGAGAATTCGAACCAGCGACTTGCTCCGCATGTGGTGTGTCTCCTTTTCCTTTTCAGGACAACCGTATCGTTTCGCCGCATGCGGGAGGGGATTGACAGAAGCGGGAGGGCTTGGGTAGGCTCCGCTTGACACAAAGACCTCTCTGAGCGCACAGCCGGTGAAGTCTTGCGTGTCCGGGCCCTGCGGCCGCCACCGCGGGGCCCTTCTTTTTATCCCCGAATTTCCTGTTTCATCCCACGTGCAACGAGATTCTTTGCGTTCGCAACAACGCCGGAGCCAAATGGTTCTGCGCCCCGGTGAACATCACTGATGAGAGTGGCCGCTTTGCTTTTCCCGATTGGGAACTGCGCTCACTGCGGCCTCACCTGTATAGACGATGCCGGCCCGGCGAAAGTTTCCCTTTGCATAGGTGCCTTTGCAATTTTTTACAAACTGTACATGCGCGTCTCATTCCATTAGACGCCCCTAAATGACCGCTCGTTAGCCCGGCGGAGCCATCTGGGCCACGCGATTCTGCAAGCGTCCGTGCAAGATGCGGCGGCATCGTCTATAATCGGTGCCCGCTCGCGGGGGGACATGCGCTTTCTGATTCTTAGCGACATCCATGCGAATCTCACGGCCTTTGAGGCGGCCCTTTCCGTTGTGGAGGGCCGCTGGGAACGCGTGGTTTGCTTGGGCGACGTGGTGGGGTATGGCCCCGACCCCAACGAAGTGATCGATCGCGTGCGCACGATGGGCGCGCTGACGATCCGAGGCAACCACGACAAGGCGGCGAGCGGGATCGGCGACGCCGAGGATTTCAACCCGGTGGCGCGGGCTGCTGCGATCTGGACGCGCCAGCAGTTGCGTTCCGAAAACCTGAAATTCCTGCAGGAACTTCCGCAAGGGCCGCTCGTGGCCGACGGGATCGCCATGGTCCACGGCGCCTATCACGACGAAGACGAGTACGTCTTTGCGCCCGCGCAGGCTCTCGACGGCTTGATCGAATCGCCCTCGGCGGTGACCTTCTTCGGCCACACGCACTTTCAGGGCGGCTTCTCCTATCGCGACACCAAGCTCGAAGTGATCCAATTGCGGCCTGAGCCCGGCGCAAATTTCTCGGCGCTCCGCGTGGAACCCTCCATCCGCTATCTCCTGAACCCCGGCTCAATCGGCCAGCCGCGCGACGGCGACCCGCGCGCCGCGTTTGCCATCGCCGACCTGGATCACGGCGTCGTGGAATTCTGGCGCGTGCCGTACGACGTGGAAGCGGTGCAGCAGCGCATGGAAAAAGCGGGGCTGCCCGAGTCGCTGATTCTTCGGCTCTCGTTCGGCCGTTAGGGAACGCAGAGAGAACTCGATGACTGAAAAAGAGCCCAGCCGCGTCCCTGTTCCCTTTCTCCTGGGAATCCTCGTCATCGCCGTGCTGGTCGCCGGCCTTGTGTTGCTGACGCGCAAGCCGCAAACGGCTGCCCCGGTGGAGAAGCCGCTGCCGATGACGGCCGTCGAGCAGGCTTACGCGGCGCACATCCAATTCCAGGACCTGCAGATGAGCCGGGCGGCAAACTTCCTGAACCAGGAGGTCACCTATCTGTTCTGCACCGTCTCCAACGAAGGTGCGCGCACCTTGCGGGAGATGGAGGTGACCATCGAGTTCCGCGACGTCTTCAACCAGGTGGTGCTGCTCGAGAAGCGCCGCCTGCTGGGGCCGCACGACCCACCGCTTACCGGCGTCCAAAAGCGCGAATTCCAGCTTTCGTTCGAGCACGTCCCCGATTTCTGGAACCGGAGCTACCCTTCCCTGCGCGTCACCGGCCTGCTACTCGAATAGCCTCGGCGGTCTCTCCCCGCCTCCGAATCGGTACGGCCCCGGCGATAACCAAACTATAATGGGCGGCCGTGGATCAGGCGGACGAGCTCGCGCAGGCGCTGGAGCGGCTGGCCGCTTCCGGGCGCGTGGAGGTGCGCGAAAACGGCGCGTGGCTGGCGGCGCTGGCCGGCGCCCAGTTTGAGGTGCGCCGCCAGGGCAGCCACACGCTCGTGCACCTGTGGTCGGAGGAGCAAAACCTCGTGCGCCGGGTGGTACGCATTGCCGAGCAGTCTGACGAAAGGCTGCTGCTTGAGGTGCTGCGCTTCGGCCGCAGCAAGCCGGACCGGCTCGAGCTTCTGCTCGCGGACCGCGAGCGCCCTGCAGCGCGCCGCTCGCGCGAAGAATTCCGCGGCCGCCTGCGCCAGTTGCTCGCCGAACAATTCCCCGACGAGCCGGTGGACGCGCTCACGACGGCGGCCGATCTCGAGCACTCCCTTTCCGGCTGTTACACGCGCGGGCTGATGCACCGGGGCTCTCGCGCCTGGGCCGTGGTGGGCGTTTCGCCCGCAGAGGACGCCGCGACGGCGGACTCCGTCCTGACCTACGCGCTGATCTGGCTCGACGCTGCGCGCCAGCGCGCCCGCGAGCGCAGCGTCGCCGGCCTGCGGCTCTTCCTGCCTGAGGGCAAGGTGCGCATCACCACGCACCGGCTGAGCGCGCTCGACCCCGCAGTGCAGATCGAGCTCTACGAAATCGAAGAGAGCTTGGGCCGGGCACGGCGCGTGGACCCGCGCGACATCGGGAACCTTTCCACGCGGCTCACTCCGCGCCGCGAGGTGGAGCTCATCCTGAACCAGGCCCGCGAGGCCACCGAGAAAATCCGCAGCCTGGCCCCGGATGCGATTCGCCTCGGCGTGGTGCCGGGCACGCGCGAAGTGACGCTGCGCTTCCGCGGCGCCGAATTTGCCCGCTGGCAGAACGGAAGAATCTTCTTTGGCCTGGGCGACGACCGGGAGGAGCTTACGGAGCGGAAGTGGGGCGCGCTGGAAGCGCTGGTGAGGGAGCTCGAAATCTACCGCAGCCCGGTGGCGCAGGACACCAACCATGCGTTGTATCGCATGCAGGCGGAGCGGTGGCTCGAAGCCAACGTACAAGGCGACCCGGCGCGAATTGATGCGCGGCTCGATCCGGCGCAGCTTTACGCACAGGTGCCTGCGTTCGCAGCGGGTGACCGCGGCGTGATTGACCTACTGGGCGTGACGCGCGACGGCCGGCTGGCCGTCATCGAACTAAAGGCCGACGAAAACATCCATCTGCCGCTCCAGGCCGTGGACTACTGGCTCCGCGTGCGCTGGCACCAACGGCAGGACGATTTTCGCCGCCACGGGTATTTCGCGGGAATCGAGTTGCAGCCCAAGCCGCCCCTGCTTTATCTCGTGGCGCCCAGCTTGCGCTTCCATCCCACCACCGGCACGCTGGTGCGCTGTCTCTCCAACGAAATCGAGGTCGCGTGCGTCGGGCTGAACGAGGACTGGCGCCGCGGGCTGCGCGTAGTCTTCCGGCAATAGAAAGCCCCCGCGGCAGACCAATCGAGGAAAAAGCGTGCCTAAAAAAAGAGAAGCAGCCTTGGCAGAGCCAACGCTGCTTCCCGGGGTGTGTCCTAGAAGTGGTGTTGTACTATTGGATGTCTATAGCACGAAAAGGTTGCCGGGGAAACAAAAATTCTTTTATATCGTGTCACGAGGTAATCCCCGAGAGGAAACCGGCTGCTAACCCCTAGTAAAAGAGGTATTTGCGCCACTTCTCGTCTTTATTGCCGAGCAGGCGCATCAGCTGGCGCGACGTGTGCAGCGTAAACGGCCGCGGCCGCCGGACGAGTTGCAGGCCGGCCTCTTCGGGCGTGCGGTCGCCCTTGTGGTTGTTGCACTGGTAGCAGCAGGCCACCAGGTTTTCCCACGACGAGCGCCCGCCGCGCGAACGCGGCACGACGTGATCGAGCGTCAACTCCGATGCCGAGAAGATCCGCCCGCAGAACTGGCAGGTGTTGCGGTCGCGCAGGAGGATGTTCTTCCGCGAAAGCGCGCGGCTCTGCTGCGGGATGTGGCGGTACGCCAGCAGGCGGATCACCGAGGGGACTCTCAGGGCCCGCGACGGCGTGTGCACGTCCGCGTGGTTGAGCTCTTCGGCCTGGGCGACGCCCTTCAGCATCAGCACCATGGCGCGCCGCACCGCGGTCACGTTGATGGGCTCGAACGTGGCGTTCAGCACCAGCACCGGCTCCTGCATGATGCCGGGGCGGCCGGAGGGGGAAGGAATCCTGTTGAGGAAGGGCCTCTGGGCAGACGAATGCACTGGCAGCACCGCTGGCCGGGGTCTGGGGCCGTCCTGACCGTTTGCGCTCATCCTGTTGGTTTCCGTCCTGCCTCGTCTGCCGGGCTCCCGGCTACCCAATTAGATGCAACTCGGGCCGCCGTGAGTCCCACGACACGCCCAGCACCTGCCCGCCGAAGGGCGCGGGCACAGGCATCCAAAGTCGCGCCAGTGGTAAAAACATCATCTACCAGCAATACGGCCAGGTTGTCAACCCGCGTTCCCTCGCGCATCGCGTATGCGCCACGCACCGTCTCCCAGCGCTCGCGGCGTGTCAATTTCAGCTTGTTGGGCCGCGGCCGGGTGCGCACCAGCAGGTACGACCGCAGCGGCAGCCCCAGCCGCCGGGCCAGCGGACGCGCCAGCAGCTCGGCCTGGTTGTAGCCGCGCTCGCGCAGCCGCGTGGGGTGGAGCGGCACGGGCACAACCACGTCCGCCGCCAGCAATTTCGCCTCGCGCGCCGCCACCTCCGCCAGCCGCGCGGCCAGCCAGCCGCCCAACGGCGCCACGGCCTCGTACTTCAGCAGCACGAGAGCCCGCACCATCACATCCGTGTAGACCGCGTAGCTCCGCGCGCACTGAAAGGCATATGCGCCGGCGCGGCACAGCCGGCAAAGCGGGCGTTGCGCCGTCGCAGCCACGACGGAAATAAACGGCCGGCCGCAAAGCTCGCAGAGCGGCGGCTCAATCGGGCGGATGGAATCGAGGCAGGCGCGGCAGACCGGGATGCGGCTCACGGTGTCGAGCGTCGCCTCGCAGACGCGGCACGGCGCCGGAAAGATGAGCGAGGCAAGCGCGTCGCCCACCTCTCGAAGCACGGAGCGCGGCCCGGAAGCAAAGCGAGAGAGTCCCACGCAGGCCGCAGGCTACACCGGCGCACCAGTAATGAAAAGGGATAGATATTTTAGGATAACTACCACAGAGGGTCGGGGTTCGGGACTACAGCCGGCCCTGCTCCTGCTTTTCCTGGCAGTCAATGCAGTGGCGGGCCCACGGCACGGCCTCCAAGCGCTTCAGCTGCACTTCTTCCTGGCAGTTCGCGCACAGGCCGAACGTGCTTTCCCGGATGCGCTTCAGGGCCTCTTCGATCAGTTGCAGCGTGGCCCGGTCGTGGTTGGTCTGGCCGAAAAGAAATTCCTTGGTATAAGAGTTGGCGGCCTTGTCCGCAAGATCCACGGTGGGATCGTCGTCGGCGGCGCGGCCTTCCTCTTCGGTGCGCGCGATATTCCTCAGCAGCTCGTCGCGCTTGGCCAGCAGCTTCTTTCGGTAGTACTCAAGTCGCTTCTTGTCCATGGTCCCGGGCTCCACGTCGGCTATTTCGGCAGAGCCACAAACGAACAATTGTAGAGATGCGCCTTCGACGTGTCAAGAAAGCCCAGGCCGTGCAGGGTTGCGGCGCCCCGGAGCGGCTGATAGAATCATCGTTCCGTCTAGTGGGCAGAGGCGGCGCGGATGGGCAAGCCCGCCACGGCGGGCAAGCGCCTGCCCTTTCGCTCTCCCAGCACGCACCCAATCGAGCGCTAAACTGCCCGGCGGGGAGGGGGAAGCTTGTCCAAGTACGATCTGGCCATCATCGGCAGCGGGCCCGGCGGCTATGTGACCGCTATCCGCGCTTCGCAGTGGGGCCTGAAAACCGTTGTCATTGAAAAAGATGGCTTCCTCGGGGGCACCTGCCTGCACATCGGATGCATCCCCACGAAAATCCTGCTGTACCACGCCGAGATCTACGACCACTTCAAGAACGCGGCCGAATTCGGCATCGAGCTGAAAGATTTCAAGCTGAACTGGGCGCGCGTCCTCGAGCGCAAAGACAAGATCGTCAAGAAGCACGCCAAAGGCATCGAATTTCTCTTCCGCAAGAGCAAAGTCGAATCCGTGCAGGGTTGGGGCCGCTGGGCCGGGCCCGGCAAAGTCGCGGTGGAAAACGGTGGAAAAACCACCGAGATTGAGGCCAAGTACATCATTCTGGCCACCGGCTCCGAGGCGCGCAGTCTGCCCGGCGTCGAAATCGACGGCAAGACGATCCTGAGCAACAAAGAAATCCTCTCGCTGCCGGCGGTCCCGAAATCGCTGGTCGTCGTGGGCGCGGGCGCGGTCGGCGTCGAATTCGCTTCCATCTACAATTCCTTCGGCACCGAGGTCACCCTCCTCGAAATGCTGCCGCGCGTTGTGCCGCTCGAAGATGAAGAAATCTCCGCCGAGCTGGACAAGGCCTTCCGCAAGAGAGGCATCCAAATCAACACGGAGGCGAAGGTCGAATCCGTGAAGAAGGACGCGAAGGGCGCCACCGTCACGTTCAAGGACAAGACCGGGAAGACGCAGACGCTCACGGCGGAAAAGATCCTGATGGCTGTGGGCCGCGCGCCAAAGACCGAAAACGTCGGCCTCGAGAAGAGCCGCGCCAAAGTCGAGCGCGGCTTCGTCCACGTGGGGCCTTACATGGAAACCTCCGAGCCGGGCTTGTACGCCATCGGCGATATCGTCGCCGGCATGCCGCAGCTTGCCCACGCGGCTTCGATGGAAGGCATCACCGCCGTCGGCAAAATGGCCGGACGCGACGTGCCCGCGCTCGAGCGCACGCGGATCCCGAACGCGACGTATTGCGAGCCGCAGATCGGATCGGTCGGCCTGACCGAAAAACAGGCGCGCGACGCCGGCTTGAAAGTGAAGACCGGCAAGTTCCCGTTCGCGGGCAACAGCAAGGCTTCGATCCTCGGCCAGCATGGCGGCTTCATCAAGGTCGTGGCCGACGAGCCATACGGGGAGATTCTCGGCGTGCACATCATCGGACCGCTGGCGACGGAAATCCTGGCCGAAGCGGTTACCGCGTTGCAGCTCGAGGCCACGATTGACGACATGCTGTTTACCGTGCACGCGCACCCGACCGTCTGGGAAGCCATGGGCGATGCGTTTGCGTCCGTGCGCGGCTGGTCCATCAACGCATAGATGCGCAATTGTCTGATCGTCGATCTCGGCCTGGCGCCCTACGGCGCCACATGGGATTTGCAGCGGCGGCTGGTGGCCGCGCGCAAGACCAGCGCGATTTCCGACGTGCTGCTGCTCTGCGAACACCCGCACGTGATCACGCTGGGCCGCAACGGCAAGCGCGAACACCTGCTGGCGTCGGACCACCTGCTGCGCCAGATGAACGTCGAGTTTTGCCCGACCGACCGCGGCGGCGACATCACCTATCACGGCCCGGGGCAACTGGTGGGCTACCCGATCCTGAACCTGGCGGAGATTCGCCGCGACGTCGTCTGGTACGTGCGCCAGCTCGAAGAAGCCATGATCCGCGCGACCGCCGGATTCGGCGTGGCTTCGGCGCGCGTGGCGGGCAAGACGGGCGTGTGGGTCGCGGGAAGCGGCGCGGAAGAAAAGCTCGCCGCCATCGGCGTGCACATCAGCCGCTGGGTGACTTCGCACGGCTTCGCGTATAACGTGGCCACGGACCTGCGCTATTTCGACTTGATCGTGCCCTGCGGCATCCCGGACAAGCGCCCGACGTCGCTCGAAAAGCTGCTCGGGCGCCGGGTGAGCGTGGCCGAAGCGGCGCCGCGCATCGCCGAAGCGTTTGGTGAAGTCTTTGGCCTGGCCATGCAGCCGGCGACGCGCACGGAGCTCGAAGCGCTGCTGCGCGCGCATGAGGAACCCGTCGCTACGGTGATCGCGTCATGAACGCTCGTCGACAAAGGAATCGCGAATGAACGTCTCGCTCACGCGCGAGCAGCACCTCGAGCTCTACTACTACATGAAGCTCAACCGCGCGCTCGAGGAGCAGCTCGGGCGGCTGTTCCGCCAGAACAAAGTCGTGGGCGGGCTCTACGGGAGCCTCGGTCAGGAAGCCGTCTCGGTGGGCACGGCCTACGCACTCGAGCCGCGCGATTGGATGGCGCCGATGATCCGCAATGTCGGCGCGCTCCTGGTAAAGGGCTTCAAGCCGCGCGACATCCTGACGCAATACATGGCGCGCTACACGTCACCCACGATGGGCAAAGACGGCACCAGCCACTTCGGCGACTTAAAGGTTCTTCACGTCGTCTCGCCCATCTCCATGCTCGGTGACCTGATTCCGGTCATGACGGGCGTGGCCATGGCCGGCCGCTACCTGGGGCAGAACATCGTGGCCATGACGTGGATCGGCGACGGCGGCACGTCCACCGGCGCGTTCCACGAAGGCATGAACCTCGCCGCGGTGCAGAAAGCGCCGTTCGTGCTCGTCGTCGAGAACAACCAGTGGGCGTACTCGACGCCCGTGAAAAAGCAGGTGCCCATCCGCGACCTCGCCGACCGCGCGCGCGCCTACGGCATTGGAAGCTCTATCGTGGACGGCAACGACGTGGTGGCCGTCTACGGCGCGGCGAAAGAGGCTGTCGACCGCTGCCGCGCCGGCGAAGGGCCCATCCTGATCGAAGCGAAGACAATGCGCATGCGCGGCCACGCGCAGCACGACCCAGCCGAGTACGTGCCGAAGGAAATGTTCGAGTACTGGAAGGCGCGCGACCCGCTGGCGCGCTACGAGCGCTATCTGAGCGAGAACAAGCTCTGGGACGCGAAAGCCAAATCCCAGATTGAGGCGCGCATCGAGCGCGAGCTGAAGGAAGAGCTCGAGGTCGCGGAGAATGCGCCCTTCCCGCCGCCCGAATTGGCCGAGCAGGGTGTCTATTGCGAGGGCTGCCACACAATCGAAGCTCAATGGCAGCGCGACAAGTCCGAGCTGATGCCGCCGAAATCGAGCGTGCAGCCCAACTGGGTGGTTGAAGACTTCGGCGCGGAGGACGCCGCGAAGCCGTCTGCTCCGCACGCGGCGAGCGTTTCCGGCGATGGCGCGCGCGCCTCGTCCGACGGCCAGAAGCCGCGCAAGGCGAAGCCCGCGAAGGCGGCCGCGCGCAGCAAGGTGCGGAGGTAGCCGTGGCCAAGGTCACATTCCTCGAAGCCATCCGCCAGGCGCTCTTCGAAGAGATGGAGCGCGATCCCGCCGTCCTGCTGATCGGCGAAGACATCGGCGTCTACGGCGGCGCGTTCAAGGTGACCGCGGGGCTGCTCGAGCGCTTCGGCTGGGAGCGCGTGATTGACACGCCGATCAGCGAAACCGCCATCGTCGGCGCCGCCGTGGGCATGAGCTACATGGGCCTGCGGCCCGTGGCGGAAATGCAGTTCATTGATTTCATCGCCTGCTGCTTCAACCAGCTCACGAACTTCGTCGCCAAGTCGCACTACCGCTGGGGCGCGCCGGTGCCGATGGTGCTGCGCGGACCCTCGGGCGGCGGCGTGCACGGCGGGCCGTTCCATTCGCAGAACCCGGAGATGTATTTCGTGCACACGCCGGGGCTGAAAGTCGTCTATCCGGCGACGGCGTACGACGCCAAGGGCCTGCTGAAGTCCGCCATCCGCGACAATAACCCGGTGCTCTTCTTCGAGCACAAGTTTCTCTACCGGCGCATCAAGGAAGAATTACCGGACGAGGAGTACACGGTGCCGCTGGGCAAAGCCATCGTGCGCCGCGAAGGGCGCGACCTCACTATCGTCACCTACGCCGCGATGATGCACACATCGCTCGAAGCCGCGGAGCTTCTGGCCAAGGAAGGCATCGAGGCCGAGGTGGTTGACCTGCGCACGCTGCTGCCGCTCGACCGCGAAACCGTCCTCGCGTCGGTGAAGAAGACGAACAAGCTGCTCGTCGTCCACGAGGACACGCGCACCGGCGGCCTCGCCGGCGAAATTGCGGCCACGGTCTGCGAAGGCGCGTTCGAGGATCTGGACGGCCCCGTAATGCGCGTGGCGTCGCTCGATACGCCGGTGCCCTTTTCGCCCCCGCTCGAGGAGCGGTTCTTGCCCAACGTGCAGAGCGTGGCTCGCGCCGCACGCGATTTAGCGCGATACTGAAGAGAACGAGGAGACGACCATGGCCGTTGACGTCATCATGCCGCAGATGGGCGAGAGCATTTTCGAGGGCACCATCACCAAATGGCTGAAGAAGCCGGGCGACAAGATCGAGCGCGATGAGCCGCTCTTCGAGATTTCGACCGATAAAGTGGACGCCGAAATCCCTGCGCCCGCTGCCGGTGTGCTGAAAGAGATCAAAGTCGCCGAAGGGCAGACCGTGCCCATCCAAACCGTCGTGGCCGTGATTGAGGCGGCCGGCGCTGCCGCGTCCGCTGCTGCTCCCGTGCCCGCTGCTGCAGCGCCCAAGGCAGCAGCACCTGCGGCAGAGAAGCCTGCGGCGAAGTCCGCAGCAAAGCCGGCAGCAGCGGCCGTCGCGCCGCCACCGCCCGCAGCCGCGCCTGCTCCCGCCGCGGCGCCTGCACCGCGCGGCGATGGGCGCCGCGTGCACAGCTCGCCGCTCGTGCGGCGGCTGGCGCGCGAGAACAACGTTGACCTTTCCACCCTCAGCGGCACCGGCGCCGGCGGCCGCATCAGCAAGAAAGACATCCTCGCCGCGGTCGGCACCGGCGGCGCGCGTCCTGCGGCACGCACGGGTGCTCCAGCGCCTGCGGCAGCGCCCGGTGCTGCCGGCGCAGTGGCCCATGCGGCGCTCGAAAGCGCGGTGGCGCGCGAGCGCATCTACTTCGGCCGCTACGAAGTGCAGCCGATGAGCGTGATGCGCCAGCGCATCGCCGAGCACATGGTGCTCTCGAAGCGCGTCTCGCCGCACGTCTATTCCATCGACGAAGCCGATATGACGCGCGTCGCCGAGCTGCGCGCGCAAACCAAGGCCGAGTTCGAGAAGCACACGGAGACGAAGCTGACCTTTATGCCGTTCTTCGTGCGCGCGTGCGTCGAAGGGCTGCGCGCCTTCCCCACCGTCAACGCTTCGGTGGACGGCACGAACGTGGTCCTGCACAGCGAAATCAATATCGGCATCGCCGTGGCGCTCGATTGGGGCCTGATCGTGCCCGTGATCAAGGGCGCCGACGAGAAAAACTTCCTCGGCGTGCAACGCGCCATCAACGACCTGGCCGAGCGCGCCCGCACGAAGAAGCTGAAGCCGGAAGAAGTGCAGGAGGGCACGTTCTCGATTACGAACCCCGGCGTCTTCGGCGGCTTGATGGGCCTGCCCGTGATCAGCCAGCCGAACGTGGCCATCCTGGGCATCGGCGCGATCCAGAAGCGCCCCGTGGTGATCAACGACGCGATCGCTATCCGCTCGATGGTCTATCTGACGCTGAGCTACGACCACCGCGTGGTGGACGGCGCCGTGGCGCACCAGTTCATGGGCACGGTGAAGCACACCCTCGAGGGGTGGAACGAAAGCATCCTATAGCGGCGTAACGCAGTGTCCAAGCAAGCTTGCTGAAAAGGTGTTGGAGACCTTTCCGCAAATTTCATCCCGCCGGTTCTGTTGCACAACATTGATTTCGGCTGAGGCTTCTTGAATTCCCTTGACTTGAATTTCCAGGTGATATAAGGGAACCGAACAAAGTCCGTCGTTTACCGCGGAATAACGTGCAGCAGGAGTGCGTGTGATCGACTTACTTGCTTCAGGCGTCGTGCTCTTGTTCCTTGACCAGTGGAGCAAGAGGATGGTCCTGCGCCACGTACCGGATCGTTGTATCTCGTGGGGGCCGATCCTGCGAATCCGGTGTGTAACGAACCTGAAGGGTATCTACAGACGCGACGGCGCCCGAGCGGTGCTGGTGCTGGTCTGGTTTACGGCGCTCGTCTCCGCGATCCTCTTGCGCCGCTCCGGGGCTTGGTTCCAGGGTCACGTCGCCCTGTTCGGTCTTGGGTTGGCGTTTGGCGGCGCGGCGGGGAACCTGTTGGACATACTGCGGCGCCGCTGCATCGTCGATTTCATCGACCTGCGGTGGTGGCCTGTTTTCAACTTAGCCGATGTGGCCATCGTCGGAGGATTAGTGGCGGCCCTCTGGCACTAACACTGAGCACTTTATGCGACGCGTGCTGTTTCAATGGCGGGGCCTCACGGTCTGGAGCTACCCCGCCATGCTCTACGTCGGGCTGGTGGCCGGAGTTGTGGCCGGCAATGTTGCGGCACATGCGGCTGGCATTGATGCTTTCCGCGCCTATGTCGCGACGCTCTTGTTGATCGCACCCGCGCTTATCGGCGCCAGGCTCCTCTATGTGGTCTCCCATTGGCAGCTCTATCGACAAAGCCTCCGCAGAATCTGGAATCGCAATGAGGGAGGTTGGGATATGTACGGAGGGCTCCCCGTCGCGCTCGTGATCTCGGTGCCCCTGCTGGCCGCGCTCCAGCTACCCTTCGGCGCCTTCTGGGACGTGGCCATGTTCACGATCCTGGTGGGAATGATCCTCACGCGGATCGGCTGCTTGCTGAACGGTTGTTGCGCGGGTCGCCCGTCAAGAGCATGGGGCAGCGTGTACCTGCCCAATCAAATGGGCGTATGGGACAGGCGCATCCCGACTCAGTGCCTGGAGGCTGGGTGGGCTGCGGTCCTGTTGGTTTCCGCAATGACCGTCTGGCGGTGGCTGCCTTTTCCCGGTGCATTGTTCTTGCTTGTCGCGGCCGGCTACGGCTGCGGACGGCTTCTGCTGGAATCGGCGCGCGAGCTGGAGCCCGGAGCAAACAGATTCAACGTAAGCCACGCCATCTCGGTGGTCATGATCATGGCGTCGCTCGCAACGCTAACGGCATATTGGACGAGGTAAGGCTCAGGTTGACTTGAGGAGGGGGTTCGATGGCTAACAATCTGATCGGCGATTTTGATGTTGTAGCCGAGTTTTCGGTCCCTGCGGCAAACAGGGTGCTCGCCGCGATGCATCGAAGCGAGAGATTTCCTCACTCGTGTGCCATCCGCGTGGACGACAATCCTCCTCCCGGCTCGCAGGTTGTTCGGCCCTCGATCGTGGGGAGCGTGGACACATTTGGAGATGCGACCGTCAACCACCACCAGATCGGAACAGCCGCGCAATTGTTGGGACAGTTCTCCGCCGCGGACCCGCTCTCCTTGACGCTGGACCCCGTTGTGAACACCGATGTGGCGGGCGCCACCGTAGGGCCCGTTGTTCCCAGCCGTCTCCAGGGGCGAGCTCAACTGCAGTTGTTCCCCCCCACGATCGAGGTCACCGATACCTCCGGATCGAACATCACGGTGCGGCTGCAGGTGATGGCGCGGTACTTCCCGGATCCGCACACCAGTCCCCTGTCCGAATTTGTCCGCGGAGAGGTTCGGATCACTGCGCCGGTGAATCAGGTCGCCTCGCCGGACCCTAAAAATGTGAGAATGGTGGATATCGACATTAAAGGGCCCCAGGTAAACATCAGCTTGATCCCCGCGTGGCCGGTTCAGCCTCCTCTGAGCGCCGAGGATCTGGCGGGCATCAACCTGTTGATCCGCAACGCGCTGAAGACGAGCTTCCTGCCCTCCAGCGCGAAACTACCGGACAACATCAACCACATGCAGTTCAAGACGCTGCTCGGAGCACAGAGCGCGATTGGCGTGCTGCTGAACATGGCTGGTGCCCGTGGGAATCCCGCCAGCATGAACAACGTCTTTCTCCGCCCTGGCGACGATTTTGCCTTTGCTGCGGGCAGGGATTTCATTCTGGCGGCATTTCCCGTAGTCCGCGACCACCGCGTCCAACACTTGCCATCGGCGCCGTATGACATTTCCAACACCGTCCAAACGCTGGATCTACAGGAAGGACAACTCCTGTTCACGATGACAGGGCACGTGCATCGGACCAGGTGGCCCCACGTTGGCTTCGATTTCATCGTCAAACAGGCGCTTACGTTGCACCTGGTCGCCACCACCGCTGGAGGCCCGCTCAACACGGCTCAGCTTGCCGCGCTGGGGGATGTTTCCTTCGAGATCACCAGCATCCCGTGGCCGTTTGGTTGGGTAGCGAATCATTTCACGGGATCGGCGCGAGATTCCATCAGGACGCAGCGAGACGCTGCCATCAATGCTGCGCAACCGAACGTAATGGCCATGTTGAACATTGACGACAAACTGGGAACGTTCCTCCAATCGTTGCTGAAACCTCCGCGTCAAGACCCGGGAGTTCCCCCTCCGCAAGAAGTCAAGACCGTACTGGCGTACACCTCCGTCGAGATCCGGTCCTCGGGAATCGTCCTGCACGGCTCGTTGGCAGTGCAGGACTGGCCTCTCGCGCGCGTCGAGTTTCAGCAGATCTCCTCGACCGGTGGTGGCGGCATAGGGGTGGTGGGGACGGGTGGCCATGTACCCTCAGGGCCGGACTATTCCGCGCTGAGGAGTTGGATTCCCGGGGGTACGATTCAGTCGTACGAATGGAGCATGCAGGGGCAAGCCCCGCCGTTTCACACCGATGTCAACAAGTTCGTGTTGATACACCCCCCACCCCAAATTTCCGACGGCACGCCTTCCACGACTGCGGTGTCCGGATCCATACCGACCGCAGTTTCCAGCGGCGTGGCTACTACCGGAGCGGTGTCCGGATTCATACCCATCTGCCTGACGGTCAGGGGCACGCGAATCGCATCTTCCGGGCCGGCCGTTGCGCAGCCGGTCAGCGCCACCCACTGCGGATACACCAGGGTCTCGATCCTTGAGGGCCTTGAACCCTCGCTCGCCGGAGCACTTCCGATGGTGGCGTTGACTCAGCCCGGCCCGGGCGGGCTGGTCGAGGTAGCAGGCCACGCAGCGGCGCGACCGGATGGTGCAGGCGGGGGCGCTCCCAACCGGATCGTTCATTTTGCCGATGAGAAGACGGGCGGTCATCTGGAGTTCCTGCTGCAAGCTCTGCGCGAAAGCGGACGCCGGGATGCGGCGACTGCCGTCGTTGCCGTGCTGACTCCGGACCAACTGGCGAAAGCCCGCTACACGGAAGGGGTCATCTATGCGGAGGAACAGGGTGGCGCCTGGGCCCGCGCGTTCGGAGTGAAAACGACGCGGCGGCCGCTGACCCTCATCGTCGGGCCCAAGGGAAGCATCGCGTGGCAGCACGAAGGGGAGCTCGACAGCGAAACGCTCGCCGCCGCCCTCCGAAAAAACCTGGCCCCGGGCGGCTCCGCCAGGCTGCGCATGCTGGGGTTGAGCCTTAGGATCGGCCGGCCGGCGCCCAACTTTCTCTTCGAGCTCGCACCCGGCCGGGGCTTGACGCTGCGCAAACTTGAGGGGCGTCCGGTCGTGCTTGTTTTTTGGAAAAGCTCATCGAAGCCAAGCCTCCAGGCAGCGCGCGACTTGCAGAAACCAACCGGCAGGGCCGGAGGGCAGGGGCCGGTCGTGCTGGCCATCAACGATGGAGAAGCCTCCGAACTGGTCCAGAAGGTCGCCGCCGAGAATGAGCTGTCGGCCATCGTGGTGCCCGACCCGCAGCGTGAGATCTCGGTCGCCTACGGTGTGAGCATCTGGCCCACGATCGTCTTCATTGACGCGTTCGGTTTGGTCAGGAAGATCCGCTACGGTCGCTTTGCCGGGGAGAATGTCGAGAATCCCTCCGCGGAAAAAGCCGCCGCCGCAAAGTGATCGAGGAACATGGCTGAGGGGCTGTCGAGGAAGACCGTAACGAGCGAATCGGAGCGGCCAGAGGGAACAGGCCAGACTCCGGAGGAGTAGCGTGCGATGATTGATCCATTTGTGCTTCTGGCGCCGGTCCTTCTTTTGGCTGTTGTTGCGCTTCTGCGGTTCGTCGGTTGCAACCTAGTGTTTAAGCTCAAGGAAACGCAACCTATCCCGCCCCCCATCGCAGTTGTCCAGCATTTTAGCAATAGAAACACAAACGGCGTAACCTCGCATGCTGTAGCTTTTCCATCTTCGGTCGCGGACCACAACACCATTGTCGTGGCCGTTGGATGGGGCAATCCTTCTATCACTGCCAGCGTGACGGACAGCGCTGGCAACACTTATTCCAGCGCAGTGGGCCCGACAAGCATGCCGACCAGCGGCTTCGCGCAGCAAGTATTCTATGCTGCGGATGTGACAGGCGGCAACATAACGGTCACCGTCACGTACTCTGCTTCCACGGGCGATTCCCGGGTCGCCATCCATGAGTTGGGCAATGTGAACAAAGACCCGCTGGACGTTACAGCGTTCAGCACTGGCATCAGCGGGCCGCCCACTAGCGGCCTTGCCACAACAAACTTTGCCAATGAGCTTCTATTTGGTTGGTCGCTGTCTAATCTCGGCACGCAAGCGGACACTGGCGCGGGTTTCACGCAGTTGGAAAGCCCCGGCCTTGAGGCTACAGAATTCAAAATCGTTTCCTCTGTGGACTCCTATGCTGCGACCTTTACCAGTACTGGCGGTGACTGGGCGGCGCAGCTAGCAACTTTTAAAGCTCCTTAAACCGGAGCGCAAGACCGAAACCTTGCAGCGGGCCAGATCCCGGGCACGGTGCCGAGCACCCAGCGAGCAGTTTCGGCACGGCTTGGCACACTCAATCACCTCACCCAAATCCCCAATGACTTCCCGCACAAATCAATAGGTGGTCGACGTGCGGCGCTCAATAGCTGAGACAAGGATTCGTCTCTCGTTTGGAATGCGCGAAAAGAAAATCCGCCACACGCCTATACGCCGGCGGCCTTCAGAAACCTTTACGGCTCTCCCGAGCCAGGACGCGTTATTGAAGCGTGGACCGCAAGCGGTTCGCAAATCCTTCCAGACCCGCCAGCGGCACCACGCCAATCCCCTGCGCTTCGAGCAGCCGCGCGACAAACTGATGCCGCGGGTCGTCGCGCCGCGGCTCGATCTCCGTCACGGCGGCAAACTCCATTTTCGCTACGCGCGCGCGGATCGCGTCCGCGGTGAACGCCAGCACCTTGGCCTGCGGCGCCGGGTCGCCAGAAAGCGCGAGCGTGTGCACGAAGCCACGCGTGCCGTTTGACCGGTAGGCGTAGTCGAGCTTGAACGGATCGCCCGGGTAGGTGAACTCCGCGACGGGAACGCGCTTGGCGAGCGGCTCCCAGATCCCTGCGCGGCGAAACACTTCGCTCAATTGCGTGCGGAGCCGCGCGCGGGCATTCGCGGGCCCGGCGGCGCGATACGCGGGTGGGGCGACGTGGTCGCGGTACAAGCGCTCTAGCTCCGCGTCCAGATCCTCCGTCAGCACGCCCTTCTGCGGCGCAAGCTGGAGCACATTCGAGAGCGTCTCGTCCATTTTGGCCAGAAACGCGGCCAGATCGTCCCTGTGCTCGCCCAACTGCGTCTCGAAATCCGTCTGCAGCGCGCGCAAGACGCGCTCGTCGGCGCCGGGATGCAACCGGCGCACGCGCGCGAATTCGCCCGCGTCTTCGATCAGGCGCGCGCGGGCGCGCTGCCCCGCCGGGTCGTAAATCAGCACGCCGACGTTCACCCATTCATCGCGGACCAGGTTCGGCGTGTAGCGCAGGATGCGGTACGCGCAAGGATGCAAAGCTTGTTCAGGCATGGCTCACCGCCAGTTCGCAAAAGGTTGCCGGTACGATTTCTTCGCTTCGAGGATCCACTCGGGCACGCGCTTGCGGCGCCGGTCGAGCTGTTCGAGGAGGCGGAACAGGGCGTCGTGGTCCCAAGTGTACCACTCGGGCGGAATGTCCTTGGTCAGCTCGTCAAAGAGAGCCGCGTTGACGCGCTTCTCGATGCGCTCGAGCCAGGGCTCGAACGACTCCATTCCGCGGACCGATTCGTACACGCGGTGCCGCGCGTACAGCCCGCGCAGCGGCGCGTCCGGGAAATTCCATTCGCCGGCGTTGAAGCAGAAGCCCTGGTCAATCATCATCGCCTGGTACCGCGACTTGCCCGCTTCGAGCAGGAAAATCGCCTGCCGGCCGTTCGTGTTGCACGTCCATTTGTCGAAGACCAGCATCCCCGCAAAGTCGGGCAGGTTTTCCACCTCGCGCAACTGCTCGTCGGGCAGAAAGTCGTGCACCGCCATCCCGGTCGGGTCGCCCGGAAAGCGCGAGCCGAATTGCCACCCCGCCTGGCACGCGATGCGGCCTGACCCAAGCTGGATCACCAGGTCGTTGGTGTATTCGATCAGCTCTCGGCCGACTTCGACGACGGCCACCGGCGGAGTGGGCAGGCCGAGCCGGGCCGCCAGCCTGGTTCCCAGCAGTTCATTGACCAGAATGCGCAGGTGTTGCGGATTGTTCTGGAACTTGACGATGTAGTAGAAGCCGTCATCGCACCGCATCAGATGGGCTTGCGCGCCCCCGCGCATTCTCCGGATGTGTTCGAGCGCTCGCGGCATTGGCGCGTATGCTAGCCATTGGTGAGCCCGGCGGCAAGCGAGGAGTAATCAAACCGGGAACGGCCAGGCCCATCCTGGCCCCGGCCGTCCGGCCAGAGGAAGCGGCAGGGGGTTCCTTTTATATTACTTTTCCGTACGGCCCCGGTTGCTTTCTTAACTTCACGTTATATGCTGTTTAATGATGAGCTTTGTCTCCCTGCAGGAAAATTTGCGCCGTGAGCTCCGCAAACGGATTGACGCCGACGAACTGACGGGCATGGAGCTGGCGCGCCGCACCGGGTTCACGCAGGCGCACATCTCCAACTTCCTGAACCACAAGCGCGGGCTGAAGCTCAGCGCGCTGGACCGCATGCTGAAGGCCGTCGGGCTCACGCTCTACGACCTGCTGAACCCGCACGAGCTGGTGCGCTTTGCGGCAGCGCCCGCGGGCGCCGACGAGGCCTATGCCGACGTGCCCGTGGTGGAAGCGGCCAGCGCCGCGCGCAGCGAGGTGATCGTCAACGAAGAGGTGAAGGAGCTCGTCAAGCTGCCGCGGAGCCTGCTGGGCCGCGTTCGCGTGGATCTGGCATCTCCCCCACGAAAATCCTGGACGCGGTTCGTGCTCCTGCGCGTCAGCCCGGAGGAAGCGCAGAGCATGCGGCCGCGCTTGAGCCCCGGCGCGCTGGTGCTGGCGGACCGCCACTACACCAGCCTGCACCCCTACCGCAAGAACGAGCCGAACCTCTACGCGGCGCGGAAGGACGACGGCTGCACGCTGCGCTACGTCGAAACGGCCGGAAACTTGGTCATCCTCCGGCCGCACAACCCGGAGTCTCCCGTCGAAATTGTCACGCTCAGCGAAGGCCAGAGCGCTTCCTCGCTGATCATCGGGCGCATCGCGTACATTTCGTCCGAGCTCTGAGCGCTCCATAATCTTTGCAATAGCCCAGCCCAACCCCGCTGAAAAGGAAAAGGGCCCGGACTGTGCCGGGCCCTTTGAACTCGTTGCGCGAGCAGCTATCTGCGGCGCTTGCGTCCCCGCTTTGCCTTCTTCCTGCGCGCGCGGGCCTTCTTTCTTGGTTTGGCCCTGCGAGCTTTTCTTGCTCGCTTTGCTTTCTTGGCTTTCTTGGTTTTCTTCGCCCGCTTTGCTTTCCTCGCCTTCCTCGCTTTCTTCGCCCGCTTCGCTTTCTTGTGCTTCGGCTTCGGCCGCGCGCCACCGGGGGGAGGCGGGACCGGAGCCCCGTAGCCCGAACGCTCCGGGACTTCCAATTCCTCTTCGGATTCCTCTTCGTCGAGGGTCTCGTCCCGGTTTACGACGGGTTCTTCTTCCTGCTCGTCCTCGAAGCGGGAGAATTCCGAATCCTCGCCGTAGTCATCCTTGCCATAAGGCATCTGGAACCTCCGTCGGACCCTACGAAGCTGGTCCTGACGAATTTCGGAGCCCACGCGGGATATAGCCGTAATTTCCGAACTTTGTCAAGGCGCAACGGGTACCGGTCGCGAGGCGAGTTTTCCATCTGGTCAGCGGGTCAAAGAGTCCCCGAAGGAACCGAATATTACATAACAGATTGATATAGCGATACTTATAGGAGGTCCCGGCTCTACTGGCGGGCGGGAATCCGGAGTTGGTCGCCGGTCTGAAGCTGCCGGCTGGAGAGAAAGCGGTTCGCGGTGCGGATGGCGTCCACCGAGGTTTCAAAGGCGCGGGCGATGGACCACAGCGTCTCACCCGGCTTGACCTGGTAGACAAGGCCCTGCGAACCGGGTTTCGGGGCCCTGCCGCCCGCCCGAGCCGAGGCGGCAGCGGGCTCTTTTGCAGGCGTCTTCGGTGGCGGCATGCGCCCACCGGGGTAAATCTTCAGCCGGACGCCGCGCGCCACCTGGTTGCCGCGCACACCGTTCCAACGCTTCAGCTCCGCCACCGTGACGTCGAATTCGTCGGCGATGGATGCGAGCGTATCGCCGCGCCGGACCCGATAGCGGACCAGCTTGCCGGTAGCCGTCTGCGGGCGCGCTGCGGACGGGATAATCAGTTTGCTTCCGGGCTCGAGCGCCGCGCGCGGCTCGAGGCCATTGATGTCGGCGACGGCCTGTGGCGTGACGCGGTACCTCCGCGCGATGCCCAGCAGCGTATCGCTCTCCTCGACGCGGTGGCGCCGCCAGCTCAGCCATTTATCGGGCGGGATGTCCGCGATTTCGGCAGAGAACCGCTCGGCCGAACCCGCGGGCAGGCGCAACTCGAATTCCGGATCGGCAGGCGTTGCCATGCGCAGCAGTGCAGGGTTCAGCTCTCGCAGGGTCTCCACGTCCACATCCATCGTTTCCGCCACCAGGCGCAAATCAATCGGGTGGCCCGGCTTCACGACGTCGGCACGCAACGGCGGGTCGGGGTCCACATGGAGGCCGTAGCGCCCAGAGTCTTTGGCCGTCAGGGTGAGCGCGACGATGATGGGCACGTAGTTCTTCGTCTCGCGCGGCAAGACGTTCCGCTTGTAGAGTTCCCAGAAGTCCGCGTAGCCGGTGTGATCGATGGCCTTCGACACGTTGCCTGGCCCGGAGTTGTAGGCCGCGAGCACCAGGTACCAATCGCCGAATTGCTTGTAGAGATCGCGCAGATGCCGCGCCGCCGCCCGCGTGGCTTTTTCCGGGTCCTGCCGCTCGTCCACCCACCAGCTCTTGTGCAAACCGTACTCGCGCGCGCGGTAAGCCATGAACTGCCACATGCCCCGCGCGCCCGCCTTGGAAACCGCCACCGGCTGGAAGGCGCTCTCGGCCTGCGCCAGATAGATCAAGTCCTGCGGCAGGCCCTCCTCGCGCAGGACGCGGGAAATCATCGGGCGGTAGCGGCCCGCGCGGCGCAGCCCCGTTTCGACGATGGCGCGGCCGCGCGGCGTCTGGAAAAAGTTCAGGTAGGTGAGGACGTACTCGTTCACCGTGAGCGGCAGGTCGTGCGAAATGGCCCGGAGCTCGCGCTCGGCGCGCGCCGTCAGGTTCGGATCGACACTCCCCGGCGCGGGAAACGTCATTCCGGCAATTTCGTCAATGGGCGCGGGCTCGCCCTTGGGCTCGCCAGCGTCGTCGCCTTCGCTTGCGGCGGCCAGCTCGTAGCGGTGGATCGTCTCCACCACGCGGTCGAAAAGCGCGCTGAGTCGCGGATCGCTTTGAAGCTCAAACCCGCTCTTGAGCAGCAGGTCCACGGCATTGTCAAAATCGCTTCGGGCTTGGCTGATGTGGCCGGCCTTGTACTCCTCCTCGCCGGCCTGGAAGGCAGCCTCGACTCTGGCGAGCAGCAGCTCGACGCCGCGCGGCGGCAGAGAAATGAGCGGCGTGGCGTTCGCAGCATGGATGGGCCAGGGCAGGTCGGGGAAGCCTTGCAGCTGGAGCGGAGGAATCTCCGCCGGCGGGCGCACCTGGACGAAACGCTTGGCCGATTCCTCGCAGCCGGCCAAACACACGGCCAGCGCGAGGGCAATCAGCGCCCCCGTTGAGCGGCTCAATCCGCGGCTGGTTCGCTCTCGAAGCACGGCCATCTTGACCGAGGATACGCCGAGCCCAGTCTCCAGAAATGGACGTGGGGCTGGGTGATTCGGTTAGTTCCTTGTGGAAATGGTACGGGTGCGGGGCGGCGGCGTCAATCAAATGAAAGAAAAGCGGTTGACGCTATGACCACACGGGGTACTAGGCAAGCGCCTGCTTCAAATCGGCGATCAAATCCGCGGAATCTTCCAGGCCAATCGAGACGCGCACCGTGCCCGGCTCGACGCCCGCGGCAGCCAATTCCTGGCGGCTCATGCGGTAATGCGAGGTGAAGATCGGCAGCACGATCAGCGACTCGGTGCCGCCCAGGCTTGCGGCTAGCAGGAACACCCGCGCACGGTCGCAGAACCGCCGCGCGGCAGGCAGGCCGCCCTTCAGGTCAAACGCCAGCATGCCGCCGAAGCCGCGCATCTGGCTCTTGGCGAGCTTGTGGTCGGGGTGGGAGGGCAGACCCGGGTAATGCACGCGCGCGACCTTGGGGTGCCGCGCCAGGAACTTAGCCACCTTCATGGCGGTTTCGCACTGCCGGCGCACACGAACCTCGAGCGTCTTTAAGCCGCGGATCAGGAGGTACCCGGCGTCCGGATCCATCGAGCCGCCGAGATAAATGATCATTTGGCGCACGCGGTCCATCCACTTACGGCTGCCGATGGCCGCGCCGGCAATCAGGTCGGAGTGTCCCGACAGATATTTCGTCGCGCTATGCACAACGATGTCGAAGCCCATCCTCAGCGGCTTCTGGAGCACCGGCGAGGCGAAGGTGTTGTCAATCAGCGAGACGAGCTTGTAGCGCCGCGCCAGCGCCACCGCTTTGCGCAAATCCACCAGGCGCAGCGTGGGATTCGTCGGCGTTTCGATGTAGAGCGCGCGGGTGCGCCGCGTGACCAGCCGCTCGACGCCCGCCAGATCGCTCTCCACGTGGCGCACGCCGATGCCGAGCCGCGGGAAAACGTCGCGCAGCAGCCGGTAGGAGCCGCCGTAGAGCTGGCGCGTGGCGATCAGTTCGTCGCCCGCCTGCAAAACGGCCAGCAGCGCGCTCGAAATCGCCGCCATGCCCGAGGCAGCCACTACGGCGGCTTCGCCGCCTTCCAGCTCAGCGAGCTTCGTCTCCGCAACCGTGAGCGTGGGGTTTCCGTAGCGCGTGTAGATGTAGGCCTTGCTCTTGCCCTCGGCCCAGCGCTTCATTTCCGCCGTGCCGGAAAACGTGAAGGTCGAGCTGCGGGTGATGGGCGTGGTGACGGGCGCGTCCAGGCCGTGCCTGTCTTCGCCGGCGTGGATGGCGCGCGTGGCGTCGCCCCAGTGGGAAGTGCGCGATTTGTTCATAGGAGAACGATTCTCGGCAGAACGCGCGCGAGCGCAACAGCCAAATTGGCGGAGCGAAACCGCCGCTTCTAGGCTTCTTCCTCGACGGGCTCGCCGGAGTTCATCCTGAGCAAAGCCGAAGGACGCGCAGCTTTCTCAGGCTTCTTCCTCGACGGGCTCGCCTTCGCGCCCGGCTTTGGCCTGCGCGATGATTTTCTCCGCGAGCTCGCCGGGCACGTAGTCGTAGTGCGCAAACTCCATCGAGTAGCTCGCGCGCCCCTGCGTCATCGAAGTCAGGTCGGTGGCGTAGCTGAGCATCTCGGCCAGCGGCACCTGCGCCTTCACCGCCACGCTCGAGCCGCGCGATTCGCTGCCGCTGATGCGCCCGCGGCGCGAGCTGAGGTCGCCCATGATGTCGCCCGAATACTGGTCAGGCGCATAGACCTCCACGTTCATGATGGGCTCGAGCAGCGCCGGCCGCGCCTGCTTCATGCCTTCGCGGAACGCCAGCCGCCCGGCAATCTGAAAGGCCATGTCGGACGAGTCCACGTCGTGGTACTTGCCGTCGTAGAGGATCGCGCGGAAGTCCACCACCGGGAAGCCAGCGAGGTGCCCGCGCGCGGCCGCACTCCGGATCCCTTTCTCCACCGAGAGAATAAAGTTCCGGGGGATGGCGCCGCCAAACACATCGTCCACGAACTCGAACCCTCCGCCGTGCGGCAGCGGCTCCATCTTGATGCGGCAGACGCCGAACTGCCCGTGGCCGCCGGTCTGTTTCTTGTGCTTGCCCTCGGCATCGGCTCTGCCGCGGATCGTTTCGCGGTAGGGCACCTTCGGCGGCTTCAGCGTCAGCTCGACGTTGAAGCGCTTGCGCAGTTTGGCGACCACCACTTCGATGTGCTGCTGGCCGGAGCCCGCGAGCAGGAATTCTTTCGTCTGCGGGTCGCGCGAAAAGCGCAGCGCTAAATCCTCTTCGAGGATCTTGTGGATGCCCGTGCCGATGCGGTCCTCATCGGCGCGCGTCTTGGGCTCGACAGCGAAGGTAATCGAAGGCTCGGGGATGCGCGCGGGCGCAAAAAAGATCGGCACAGCTTTGTCGCCCAGCGTGTCGCCGGTGAACGTCTCCTTCAGCTTGGCAATGGCGCCGAGGTCGCCGGCGTGCAGCTCGGCCACGGCCGTGGCCGTCTTGCCCTGCATCACCTGCAGGTGCTGGAAGCGTTCGGCGCCGGAGCGGTTGAAATTCGTGAGCGTGGCGTCGTTCTTCAGCACGCCGGAAATCACCTTGAAGTAGCTGATGCGCCCGGCGAAGGGATCGGAGAGCGTCTTGAAAACAAAGATGGCCAGCGGCTCCGTGTCGCTCACCTTGCGTTCCACCGGGTAGCCCTTGCGCTCGGGCTCCTTGTAGCCGGTCACGGCGCCGCGGCCGGCCGGGTCCGGGAAAATCTGCACGAGGAAATTCAAAAGCGTCTCGCTGCCGATATTCTTCAGCGCGGAGCTCGCCAGCACCGGGTAGATGCGCTTCGCCAGAATCGCCCCGCGGAGGCCCTTCATCAGGTCTTCCACGGGCAGCGTGCCCTTCTCAAAAAACTCCTCCATCAGCGCGTCGTCGCCTTCGGCGACCATCTCCACCAGCTTCTCGTGCGCTTCCTTCGCGGCGTCGGCCATGTCCGCGGGAATTTCCTCGATTTTGGCTTTCCCGTCGCCATCCGGTTGATAGACGTGCGCCTTCATCGAGATCAGGTCCACGATGCCGCGGAAATCTTTCTCTTCGCCGATGGGCAGATGCACGGCCACCACGCCGCGGCCAAAGACCTGCTGGATGGAACCGAGCGTGCGCTCGAAGCTGGCAAGCTCGCGGTCCATCCAGTTGACGACGAACGCGCGCGGAATGTCGTATTCGGTGCAGTAGTCCCAGACTTTTTCCGTCACCACCTGCACGCCCGTGTGCGCGTCCACCAGAATCAGTGCGGAATCAGCGGCGATGAGCGAGGCCTTTGTTTCGTTGACGAACGTGCTGTAGCCGGGCAGGTCGATGAAATTGATCTTCGTCTTTTCGCTCTGGCCGGCCGGCGCCCACTCCGCATACGCGACGCCGGTCTGAATGGTGATCTTGCGCGCGATTTCTTCTTCGTCCCAGTCGGTGGTCGTATTGCCTTCCCCAACCTTCCCCAGGCGGTTGGTCATGCCGGAGACGAAAAGCAACGACGACACCAGTTGCGTTTTCCCGGTGTCGCCGTGACCTACAATGCCGACGTTGCGGATGAATGGCGTGCCGTAGGCTTTCATGTGCGTCTCCCAGGCCGGGTTTCTTGAACGTAGCGGCGCCTTCAGGGCGCCATTTTCCGGCGCGCTGCGTGGCGCGGGATGAACCCGCCGCTACATCTCCCTGCGTCCACAGACGGCGGAGCCGCCGCCCGCGAAAACCCGGATGCTAGCACGTTGCTGCGCGCCCCGGCAATCGGCTTGGGGAATGAAGCGAGCCTCAGACGGAAGTTGCGAAGGAATTATCTGCGGCTACATGACCGGAGGCCATGCGCGGAGTGTTAAAGGCGAAGCCGGGGCGGCCTGCGCGGTCGAGCAGGATCAGCCCGCCGGTGCCCTGGCCGCGCGTGGCAAGCAGTTGTACGCAGGCTTCGGCGGCGGCCTGCGCGGGCTGGCCGGCGCGAAGCATCTCCACGGCGGTCTTGGCCATGACGATCTTCATGATGGCTTCGCCGTAGCCGGTGGAAGAAACGCCGCCTGCTTCGACATCTGCGTAGCAGCCGCAGCCGATAAGCGGCGAATCGCCCACGCGGCCCGGCAGTTTGCAGCAGGTGCCGCCGGTGGAAGTGCCCGCGACCAAATGGCCCCGCGCGTCCAGCGCGACTGCGCCGACGGTGCCGTGGCGGTGCGCGAGATGGTGCTCCGCGGCGTGGCTGTTCTCGCGGCAGCGGCGCCAGGCGGAGCGTTCGCGCTCGGTCACGAGTTCCTGCGGGTCGCACAGCACGAGCCCCTGCTCGACGCCAAACTGCTCGGCGCCCGCGCCCACGAGCATCATGTGCTCGCACGATTCGAGTACCTTGCGCGCCAGGCGAATCGGATTGCGAATGCGCTCGACGGCCGCGACGGCGCCGGCCTTGAGCGTTGCGCCGTCCATGACGATCGCGTCCAGCTCGATGCGCCCTTCGCGGTTCAGGTGCGAGCCGATGCCGGCGTCAAAGGTGGGATCTTCTTCGAGGATGACGATCGCAGCTTCCACGGCGTCGAGCGAGGCGCCGCCGCGCGCGAGGATGGCCCAGCCGGCTTCGAGCGCACGCCGGCAACCCGTGCGGCAATCTTCCACGGCTTCGTCGGGAATGCTCCACGCGCCGCCGTGAACGATCAGCGAGGGAGGCGAAGTTTTTTTCGCGTTGGCCAAGGGGACGCTAGAAGGCGAGATCGAGTAGAAACAGCACCGGGCCCAGCATCAGCAGAGCGAGGCCGCTGACCAGGCGCAGCGTGCCGCCGCGATGCCGCTGCGCAGGATCGAGGCCGACTGGCAGCGCGGAAGTCGCCACGGGCTGCTCGCGGCGGTTGAATTCGCGCTTCAGGGTCCACAGGAATTCTTCGGCCCAGTACGCGGCTTCGCGGCGCCCCTGCCAGAGGACGTGCAAGCCCGCAAACGAAACGAAGATTCCGATCAGACCGACGACACCCACGCGAACACTCCCACCCGCTCAGGCTTCTTCGTGAATCGTCTTCAACCGCACCAGCTCGAATTCTTTCATGCCCGCCGGCGTCTGCACCTTGATTTCGTCGCCCACGCGCCGGCCGAGCAGCGCCTTGCCGATGGGCGACGTCGTGGAGATCATTCCGTTGGACGCGTCGGCCTCTTCCGTGGTTACCAACTTGTACTCGACCTCGGCCGACTTGCTCAGGTCGAGCAGCCAGACGCGCGAGCCGTAGCCGGCGCAGTCTTTGGGGATGTTGCTCAGGTTCAGCATGCCGATGCCGGCCAGGCGCTGCTTCAATTGCCCGACCCGCGCGGAGAGATAACCCTGGCGCTCTTTGGCGAATTTGAACTCCGCGTTCTCGGAGAGGTCGCCGTGCGCGCGCGCCTTCATGAGCTCCTTGGGGAGCTCGATGTTCAGCTCGTGCTCAAGCGTGGCGATTTCCTCTTGCAGCTTCTGCTTGGTTTTTGCCAGCGGGTCCGTCATGATTCCGCCCGAACGTCTCTCGCGAGGGAACTCCAAGAGGATTATAGAAGATTGCCGCCGCGCGCGGCAATGCACACACGTGTCCGAGAACAAGAGGCAAACTTGAAATGGCGGAGAGGGGGGGATTCGAACCCCCGACACCCTTTTGGGGTGTAACTGCTTAGCAGGCAGCCCTGTTCGGCCACTCCAGCACCTCTCCGCAGAAAAAGGCCGAGTTTGAGCGGGCGCTCCAGCCAGTATAGCATTGAGCGCGCGGGCTGTCGCCGCGCGGAGCGAAACACGCATGGCCGCTGAATCAAATCAGGAGCACGCGCACTGGTCCTCCGGGCTGAGAAAACTCCTCCGCAAGCGCTGGTTTTACTCGGTGCTCGCCTTCGCCGCGGTCCTGCTCTACGTGGGCTGGGTATTCCTCTGGCGCTGGGACGAGACTCGTCAGCTCGAGCGGCAGGCGGAGGAACGCAAGCGCGCCGAAGACCAGCGCGCCGTCGAGTTGCTCGGCGGGAACCGCCTGGAGATCCTGAGCTTCTATGCCACGCCCGGCGTCGTCCGGCGCGGCGAGGAAGTGCAGTTGTGCTATGGAGTGGCCAACGCCAAGACGGTGCGCCTCGAGCCGCAAACGAGCGCCGTGTGGCCCTCGTACGGCCGCTGCGTGTACGTCACTCCGCAGACCGACACCACCTACACGCTGACTATCGAAGACGCCGCGGGACACACAAAAACCGCAACGGTGTGGGTGCAAGTCCGCTAGCGGCCGCTGAGCGGCGGATCCTGAGCCGTGGCGGGGCGGTTCTCCTGCGTGGCGCGGAGCACGCTGGTTTCGTCCAAATAAAAATTGCGGTAGCCGTAATTCCCCGGCCGCGCCAGTAAAACGAAATTGTAGACGCGGCCGTCGGGTCCCGCGGGCCCGGGCGTGTACTGCATCTGGTAGCCTTCGCGCTGCGCGACTTGCGCGGGCAAGCGGGCGCGGTCGCCCAGCACTTCGAGCGAAGCCGGGTACGCGCCGCCCTGTGCGCCTGCATAATCCGCCAGCGCCGCGCGGATTTCGCGCAGCGCGTCCGCGGCTCCAGCCTCTGCGCGCGCGACGCGGTCGCGGCCCGGCTCGGGCATCACAAACCACAGAAAACTCCAGATCGCGCCAATCAGCACCAGCAGGAGCGCGCTCCAGCGCACGATGGCCGCGCGCAGGCTGGGTTTCTTCGCCGCAAGCTCGCCGCCGGCGGGCAGCGTGAGGTCCGCGCCGCAGTACGGGCAGATCTCGCTGCCCTGGTTGATCACGTTTTCGCACTCGCGGCAGGTGTACACGGCCACGCCAGTGTACGGCAGGGTTTCGCGCGCCGACAAGCCTAGCGCGCAAGCGAGAGGGGCTACGCTTCGGGCGCGTGCCCGACGACGACGAGCGCGAGCACGAGCGGAGCGGGCGCCGCCGAGCCCGCCTGCGTTTGCACGCGGAACGCGACGAGCCACAGGTCGCCATCGTCCACGTGCAGCATCGCGGGTAGCGAAGCCACGTTTTCCGGCGGCTGCAAGCTCCACACCGAAGGATGTTTCGTCACCGTGGACTTGCGGCTGAGAGCCAGTAAAGCGTCGCGGGTGAGCGTCGCAGGGTCGGCGTCGTCCGCCACGGGCGAAAGCAGCAGGAAATCGCGGTTCGGCGCGACGTAGTGGTTGCCATCCACGGGAGTCAGCGCGTAGCGCAGCGTATACACGCCCGGACCGATCTTCTGACGGCGGTAATCCTTCACTTCACCGGGAAACCGCACGGCCCCGATCAGTGTTCCTTCGGCGATTTGTCCGAACGCGACGCTCAGCTCCTGCGAGGGCGCAGCCTTCACAGGCACGACTTTCCGCAGCCAGATCTCGCACAGTGGCCCCTGCGGTCCGGTCACTTGAATGGCTCCGGGAGCGAGCGTATCGCGCACGGCGGCGGATAATTCCTGCGGCGGCGGTGTGGCCGCGGTTTGTGCCTTGTACTCCTGCGCCTGCGCGCTCGCGCCGGCGCAGGCGAGCAGAAGCAAACCGCTATGAAGAATCGCTTTGGGAAGAAGTTTGATCGGACCGGTCCTCGAAAATTGCAACTTATCTGCACCCACATTCTAAATGATTCCGAACAAGCGCGACACGTTGCCGCGGCCACTGGCTCGCGCGTCCCAAAACAAGAAAGCCCGCCGGAGGGCGGGCCTTCGTGCCGTTCTAAGGGCGCAGTGGAACTCAGAAAGCGTCAGAAAGCGAAAGAACCCAGAAACGCGCTGCGGCGATTTGCTTCGTCCCAGTTCACGCCGAGGTGATTGCCCCGGTAGTTGCTCCGAGTGGTGACCGCGGGCATCGCATGGTTCAGGTTCGCGGCCAGCGGCGGGTAGTACACCTCTTCATTGTGGCAGATGGAATCCAGGCTGCCGATGGCGCGCGTGGAAATCCGCGCCAGGTTGCCGGCCTCGACGGTGGCGTAGCCGTGGCGGCTTTCGTCCATCGTGAACCGGATCGGCGCCACCTCGACGGCCAGCACGTTATCGAGCAGCGCGCCGGCCTGCGCGTGCGCGAAGTTCTGGAGCGCCGCGCGCTGCGCTTCGGTGGCGCGCTCGTCCACAATCACGACCGCCTTCGCCGGCAGCGGGTTCGAATAGACATCGCCCAGCGTGCTGCTGGCGCGCACAACGGCGACCACCGCCAACCCATCGAGCGCCGTGCCCTGCCAGCTTCCGCGTTCAATGCGCCAGGCCAGGACAGCTTCCTGGCCGGCGAGGTTCACTTCCGAATTGGCGAAGCACGGCCCGGTGTACACGTCCGCGGTGCGCGCCTCGAGATATTGGCCGGAGATTTGCGGCTTATCGGCTCCGAGCGCAGCCGCCGCTGCGCACACCAGGAGCACGGTCAGCAAAATCGCCTTGGACTTCATTTGCATACCTCCTGAGCGCTGAACCCCTATTGTCCCACCGCGCGAGACAACAATCAATTCCGCGCCGCTACGCCGTTTCGCAGCAGGCCCGGCCCGGCCGGCAGCTTTCGGACGTGACGATCTGGCCGTCGGGGCCGAGCACCGACTGCGTCTGCGCACACCAGTAGGGGCCTTCGGACGTACTGGCCGCAGCATCCTCCAGCGAGTCGTAGAACATTTTTTTCTCGCGCAGGCACTGGCAAACCGCGCCCGTCTGGATCAGCACGTTAAGGCTCGGCATGGCAACTCCCTCCTTCCCCTGCGGCGGGCTAGGCTTTCGCCGCGGCCACGAGCGCGCGCTTTACGGCCACGCGCGCGAGTTGCACCTTGTACTTGTTCTGGCTGAGCGGACGCGCGCCGGTCACCGCTGCTTCCCCGGCGCGGGCCGCGTTTGCTTCGCTGATCGCCTGACCGGCCAGCGCCTTCTCGGCGTCCACCGCGCGCCACGGAATCGGCGCGACGTGGCCGAGCACAACCCTGGCGCTCACCACCTTGCCGCCTTGCACCCTCAAAGCCACCGACGCTGTGGCCAGCGGCCAGTCGAGGGCCTCTTTCTGCCGCACTTCGTACGTCGCGCTGTGCAGCCCGCGCGACGCCGCGGGAATCACGATTTCCGTCAGGACTTCATTGGGCTGGAGAACGTTTTCGCGCTCGCTGTCGTTCTTTGGAACGCGGAAGAATTCGGCCACGAGGACTTCGCGCGCGCCCTTGGCGCTCGCGAGTTTCACCTTTGCGCCAAGCGCGATGAGCGCGGGCGCCAGGCTCGACGCGCTGACAAAATACGCGGGCCCTTCGTTGCCGAGGATGGCGTGGTAGCGATTTTCGCCGCCCGGCACGAGCGAGCGGCCGCCCTCATCGCGCGCCAGCAGGCCGAAGCCGTTGCGGAAATACCAGCAACGCGGCCGCTGGCAGAGGTCGCCGCCGACGGTGCCCATGTTGCGCATCTGCGGGCTGGTGATTCCGGCGGCCGCCTGCGTGAGCGCGGGAAACGCTTCGCCGATGGCTTTGTCGTGGAGTAGCTGTTCGACCGTGGTCAGCGCGCCGATCGTAACGCCCTGCGCCGTCGAGCGGACGCCGTGCAGCTCCTTAAGGCTCTTCAGGCTGACGACGCGCTTCGGCGTCGCAACATAGTTCTTCATCAGGCTGAGCAGGTCGGTGCCGCCCGCGAGGATTTCCGTCTCGCCCCAACGCGAGCCGAGCAGGCCGAAGGCTTCTTTCAGGGTTGCGGGACGCGCGTATTCGAAGGCGTTCATTTCAGGCTGCGCCTCCCTTCTTCTCGAGTGCCGCGAGCACCTTATCGGGCGTGAGCGGCAGCGTGGGCACGCGCACGCCGATGGCGTTGGCCACGGCGTTTGAAATCGCCGCGCCGGGCGAGATGGTGGGCGGCTCGCCCAGGCCGATCACGCCGCGCTCGTCGTAGCCGGGGCCCGTCATCATGTGCACGACGATTTCGCCGATGTCGCCGATGCCGGCCAGCTTGTAGAACTCCATGTCGGGGTTCAGCGGGCGGCCGGTCTGCTCGTCCATGATTTTTTCTTCGTAGAGCGCGTACGTCACGCCCATGATGCACGCGCCGAAGACCTGGCTTTCGGCCGTCTTCAGGTCAATCACCAGGCCGCAGTCCTGCACGGCGACGAGCTTTTCCATGCGCACGATGCCCGTCTCCGTATCCACGGTCACTTCGGCCATCTGCGCGCCGCCGACGCCGCTCGAAATCAGATCGCGGCTGGTCTGCCCGGTCGCGGTGATCGGAGTGGTGCCGAGCTTCGCGCAGGCTTGCTTCCA